>CAYGRE010000003.1:0-172962 GCA_964352215.1 uncultured Bacteroidia bacterium | reverse complement strand
CCCCCAATTACAATCCAGTCCATACCCAGATTGACCACGCCACCATTGGCCGGGTTACCCGTTACCAACTGGATGCCAATACCGATTTCACCACAATTGTCCCCAACAGCCGCACCATTCTGGTAGGGAAAGGCATCAGCGACGGCCCGCCCATCCTGCACATCTCCCACAGTGGAGGCATGTTGATCTTCGGGGACGATGGCTCATTGCTCGTCTGCACCGGAGACGGCTCCGACTATGACCAGATCGACTTCGGCTCCGCCGCCGGAGGAAACAATTTCTCCCTGGAAGCCCTGCAAATGGGCATTATGCGCACCCAGGAAGATGTCGGCACCTTCCGTTCCCAAATGGTCAATTCCTACAGCGGCAAGGTGATCCGCATCGATCCCATGACAGGAGATGGTTACCCCAGCAATCCCTTTTACGATCCAAATGATCCTACTTCGGCCGCTTCGAGGGTCTGGACCCTTGGACTCAGGCAACCGTTTCGCATGACGCTCAAGCCCGGTTCCGGGAGCAGCGATCCCGGCGATGGCAACCCCGGCCTCCTCTACGTCGGTGACGTAGGCGGCAACCAATGGGAAGAAGTCAACCTGATCAACGAACCCGGCATGAACTTTGGCTGGCCCCTTTATGAAGGCCACCTGCGGCTTCCCCGTTTTGATACCCTGCCGATCTTTAACCTCGATGCCCCCAATCCCCTCGCGGGTGGAGATTGTCCCGACTATTTTTATTTCAGCGACCTGATCCAACCCGCCACCCACGACCAGGTGGTCTTCCGGAATCCCTGCGATACCACCCAGCTCATCCCTTCGGACATCCCAACCTTTATCCATAGCCTCCCCGCAGTTGGTTACCGCAACAAAACCAACCAGGAGATGCTCACTTTTGTACCGGGAGTGGATGGGGAGGGCAATCCAGTGGGGGTTTCCATTACCGACTCCGGCGCAACAACGACTGGAACCCCATTTATGGGTTCTGCCAGCTTGGGAGGGATGTTTTACACGGGCGAAGCTTATCCACCGCAATACAAAAACAGCTATTTTCACACCGACTTCTTCGGTCAGATCTACAATATGCAGGTCGATCCCCAGGGCTATGTGTCCGACATCGGACTCTTCCGCAACGATACCTTCCCTGCCCTGACCCTGGCCATGAATCCGGTCGATGAAAACATTTACTATATCGGTTACAATCCTCTCCAGATTCGCAAGCTTCAGTATGGCGGTAATGTCCCCCCGGTGGCCATCGCAGAAGCCCTTTCCAATCCTTATGGCGCCGGCCCTTTGACCCTCGACTTCAAAGGAGACGAATCCTACGATCCGCAAAACGAGGCCATCACCTACCACTGGGATTTCGGGAACGGCAATTCCGCAACCGTGGCCAACCCCACCGAAACCTTTACTGCCCCCATCGGAGAGCCAACCCAATACGACGTCACCCTCACCGTGACCGACAGTTCCGGCGCCAGCAATACCGCTGCCCTCACCATTTCAGTGAACAATACCCCTCCCGTGGTAGATATTGTCAGCATCAACGACGGTGACCTTTATACTTTCCCCGAAGACATTGAGCTGAACCTGGAAGCCTCGGTCACCGACCTGGAATTTGAGGCAGCCGACCTCAGCTATGCATGGCAGGTCCACCTCCACCACAATACCCATTACCATTCAGAGCCCATCGATACCCAGGCGATTAGTCATATCAGCCTCCTCCCATTCGGATGTCAGGAGGACAGTTATTGGTACCGGGTCAGCTTGTCGGTCAGCGATCCCGCCGGTCTGACCGGCACCGATGAAGTAGAGATTTTCCCTTGGTGCAATGGCGAAATCGCCAATTTCCTCGACCTGCGTCACACCATCAACGACCTCGGAGTGCAGTTGGAATGGACGGTCGCCAATGAAGTTGACATCGTGAACTATGAATTGCAGCGTTCGGGGCCGGATATGCTTTTCCGCAAGGTGGCTGATATCCCCGGCAATGGGACCAGCACCAGCGCTTCTGAATACCTCCACCGGGACAATGAACCCCTCACTGGTGAAAATTGGTACCGACTCAAGGCCATCAATGGCAGCGGCGCCTTTGATTTCAGTCCCGCGATCCAGGTTTTCTTCTACGGCACCCAACCCCTGATCGTCTATCCCAACCCGGTGGAAGATGTGCTGTACATGGTGGTAGATGAAGTTAAAGGGCAATTCAAACTGGACTTATTCAATGTTCGGGGGCAATTGGTCCTCAATAAATCCTGGGAGTCCAACCAAAGCCTGCGGGCAGAAATTGACCTTTCCACCCTGCGTCCGGGCATTTACTATTACCGCGTCTCGAATGGAAGTTATTTCTACCGGGGCAAAGTGATGAAAGACTGACGTGCCCATCGGGCAAGCCCCCCATGCAACCATTCCGTCCCCAATTTCATCTTAGGTAAAACTACTTATCATGAAACTGCAACAAACAATGCTGGCCCTGGCGGCCCTGGTTTTCCTATGCCCATCCTGTCAAGAAGAAGCAATGCCAATCCCTCTACCAGGTACCGACATCTCCGGAGTCTGGCAAATCCGCACCAACGACTGGCACAAACACTCCGCTATTGAACAGTTTGGGCAGGACATATTCCCCGGCACCATCACTTTCGATGAATATGTAGACATTTCGTCCTCGGGTCGGCTGACTTATACGATTGACGGGGAAGACCGGGACGAGCCATTTGCCTACCAGATCACCTTCGATACGTTGCGGGTTATTCTCAACCGACTGCCCGAAAACAAGACCGCGACTTACCAGGCCAATGTACTTTCAGAAACAGAATTCCACCTCAGCGGCATTACGGGGACGGTCGACCCCAATACGGGATTGATGGAAACACTGACAGAAGAAATGGTTTTGATTAAGTGAATTGATTTACAAAAAGCCCAATTTCTATTTGGGTTCACAGGGCTGAGAGCTCTGAAAATGGAGACTTTAAGACTTCAGGAAAGCTTTGACCTCTTTGTGAAACAAGGCTGGCGCTTCACGATGGAAAAAGTGCCCGGCGTCCTCGTCAACCACCAACCGCACCTTGTCACCGAGATCCTTTTCCATTTTATAAAAAGGCTTCATCACCAAAGCCCCATCCGATTTTCCGGCAAATACGAGAAATGGCACGGCGGGGAGTCGGTCGTTCAGCTCTTCCCGCTCCGGATCTTTGGGGGCGTTGGCGAGGGTCCAGTAATAACCAAGGGCTGCTTCCAGGCGACCCGACCGGCGAAATGATTCTTTGACTAATTCCATGGCCTCCTCTCTTCCCTCCCAATTGGGTGCCCAGCGGCGGACCAATTTGTCGATGTAGGCAAAGTCGTTCTTACGGGTGGATTCCAGGGATTTCGAGTTGCGGAACTTGAGGAAGTGGCGGGCCCGAATCGCAAGGCGGGGGGACAGCTTGATAAAACTCGGATGGGGAATGGCCACTGCGATCAATTTGTCAATCTTTTCCGGATGGAGATTGGCCAGGCTATAGGCTACCGAGGCTCCCCAGTCGTGACCGATCAGAGAATATTCCTCAATGCCCAGCGCGGAGGCGATCCCGGCAATGTCCCGAGCGATGGTCAGGGAAGAATAATCGCCATCGGTGGCGGTATCGCTCGGATAATACCCCCGCAGAAAGGGGGCAATGCACCGGTATTCTCCCGACAATTCATGCATGGTATCTTCCCAGGTGGTCGCCAGGTCCGGAAAGCCGTGGAGCAGGAAGACAGCATCGCCACTTCCCTTTTCAAGATAGGTATAGGTGAGCCCGTTGACCTCAATGGTTTTGACCTGGATGCCTGAAGCTCCATTTTCCAGGAGATGAACCCGCTCCAATTTCCGGGGATCAATTTCCAACTGGTTCAGATCAGCATTGCCATGGTTCAGATCAGCATTGCGGTGGTTCAGATAACCTCCGGAATGGTTCAGGTCAGCATTGCCGCGCTCGCTGTGGTTTGGATCAGCATCCTGATGCTCAGGAAAGACAGCCCCGGTGCCTGGCCCTTCCGCACTCGGCTTCAGCAGAAAATTCAGATTAAAATCCAGAAAATTACTGGATGCTTCGGGTCCGTCCGGGCCATCGACATCCCACTTTTCTTTGAGGGGCATCTTGAAAAACGCATAGACCTGAAGCCTGGGCTCCCCGGCCTCATTGAGCACGGGCTCAATCTGAGAAGTCACGGTGACGGGCGCCTTGAGTCCTTTGAAATCCAGGGTTCCTTTGACCACGATCTGGGTCACAGAACCAAAATTGAGCACCGGCTGGTCAATCACCTCCACTTCCCTGAAGGAAAAACTACTCTGGGGGAAATCCATCAAAGCGATCATTTCAGCAACGTGTTCATCCAGCGATTCGTCCCCCATGGTCATGCTTTCCAACACTGCGGTAAATGAAGCCAGTGATTTGCTGATGGTGGCCCCGGCGCCCAACTCAAGTCCCCCTTCCATTTTCCTGACCTCGCCGGCATAAGAATCCAAGGGAGCAGGAAAATTGAAATTGATCAGGGGAATATCGTCTGCCACCGGACCTTCTACGGTCCATTTCTGAGGGACGGTCAGGTCGGTAGGGACCACAGTCACGCTCCCACCCTGAGGTGCCGGCGGCAATGGATACCCCAATGCGTCAAAACTCTTAACCGGAGTCGAAGAAGCCACCGGCAAAAGGCCGTCTCCATTTTCTATACTTTCCAGTTGAGCTATGATCTGCGCTTCGATCACAGCACCCGCTTTCTGAAACACCTTTTCCCAGGACTTGAAGGAACCGCTGACCGGCTCGTCAAATTGCTTAAAGACGGGAATGACGCAATTGAATTGGGAATAAGCCTCCATGGAAATATACAATTTGCCATCCTTGGAGCGATAGGGGTAAAAGGCAGTGTACATCAGCCGGTCCACACGCCTCGCATCGTAGTGCTTTTCAAATTTGTAGTTTTTGGTCCCTGCTGCGATGGCCGTGAAGGCCTTTTCCTGAAATGCTTCCTGGTCAAATCCCTTCGGCAATTCTCCCGCCAATGGGGTCACTTTAATAGGTGAGATCACCTTGGCAGATTCGTTTTCCCAGACCATCACGTCATGCTTTTGGTTGATGACATCCTTTTGCGGAAGACGCTTAACGGTACGAATAAAAGTCTTGATCTTGTCGACGTAGTGGTAGCGGCCTACATAAAGTGAGCGTCCCAGGTGGTTCTGAAAGACAATGGCCGGGGTGAAATGAACCAGATCGGTCGTTCCTTGGCTGACGTCCACCCGCTTCACTACAATGTCCTGAGACTTCGCCATCTCTTCGATCTGAGGGGCGTACTTCTTCAGGAAATCCTGGGTGACGGGGTGGTCGGTGCCACTGTGAAACAGTAAGAGTTCTCCGTTGGAGGCGGTGGTGATCTGGCTGACCAAGGCCAGAATCAAAGAAATGAGGGTGACTCTCAGAATATTCATAAATCTGTGCGCTAAGATGTTGTGATCCGGCTGACCGGATAGAAGTGACAATTTGGGAATTGTTTCCCGAACCTGGCTCGTCAGAAGTGACAATTGGGGAATTGGTTCTGCTACTTGTCGCGTCGAAAGTGACAATTGGAGAATCGGTCCTCATACATGCCACGTCAGAATGACGAGCCTGAATGGGTATAACGCATCAAAGCAGGCAATCGTTTTGAGATTGGAGAAATACAGCCTGGCAAATGGGATGCGCCAGCATCACCTCGCCAGCGTCACCTCACCAACGTCACCGGCCCCGCATAGTCCTTGTCCCCGACCCAGATCCGGTAATAATAGACGCCTTCAGGAACCTGAACTCCATCGAGATTCGTCCCTTTCCAGCCTGCCTCTTTGTTCCGGCTTTCGTAGTGCTTCACGCCCCAGCGGTCAAATATTTGTACCTGGAAGGGCTGCGAGCCGCTGTACTCCACCCGGAAATCTTCGTTGATCTCGTCCCCGTTGGGGCTGAAGACATTCGGAATAAAGAGGTCGGGCGTACCCACCACAAATGGTCCATGCGTCACTTCAGAAGGGCAGCCTTCTTCGCTGTACACCCGCAGGGTCACAAAATAAGTGCCGGGCTGCTGGTAGGTATGGGTGGGATTCATGTCGGTGCTGGTGACGCCGTCGCCAAAGTCCCAGGACCAATAATCAGGCAGGGTACTCAGGTCAGTGAATTCAACCCCAGCCTGTGGGAGTGCCAGTTGAGAAGGCCAGCCGGGGTTGGCGGTAAATTCTGCGGTGGCGGGATCGAAGACGCGGATCAGGATAGAATCCTGGGTATCCGAACAGGCTCCGGTATTGACCACAGTCAGCGAAGCATAATACTCGCCGGGGGAATCGTAGGTATGGAGGGCTTCGGGTTGGTTGGAAATATTGGAACCGTCACCGAAGGTCCAGATATAATTGATGACATCGGTACTGTTGTCGAGGAAGCTGACCTGGAAGGGGGCGCAGCCTTCGCGCACCGAGGTCAGGTAGGAAGCGACCGGACTGGGGATGACTTCGATGAATACTTCGGCGGTATCGTAGCAACCGTTTTCGAGTTGCACGACCTGGTAAAGGGTGGTGGTATCGGGTGCCGCCATGGGGTCAGGGCTGCCGGCATCGCTGAGCCCGTTGCTGGGAATCCAGCTGTAATCGACGGAGCCCAGGCCGCCCGTGGCCAAAAGCTGAACGGAGTCACCACTGCAAATGACATTGGTGTCGGCAACCAATTCCGCATTGATCGGTGGGATGACCACCATGGTCATGGAGTCGGTGGTCCGGCAATTGTTGTAGATGACATCCAGGTAATACACGGTGGACTGGTCCGGAAAGGCATCCGGGGATGCCAGGGTGGAATCATCCAGGGTAAAGGCCGGGTTCCAGCTGTAGTAGATCAGGGAAGGATCGGTTACCGGGCCGGTGGTGGTATAGTAGAATGATCCGGGCAGGGCAAAGGTGTCTCCGGAGCAGATTTGCTGGTTGGGACCGGCTTCGGCGATCGGGGTAGGCAGCAGATTGGCCAATACCGAATCGGGGGCACTGACACAACCCCAGGTTGAGGTAGCTACGACGGTGTACCAGGTCGCGGTATCGGGGGTGACCAGTGGATTTTCCAGGGTGGGATCGTTCAGGCCCTGGGGAGGTGACCATTGGTAGGTATAATTTGCGGTACTGTCACCATCTGCAAACGCATCCAGTTGACCCGTTTCTCCCAGACACAGCTCTATGATATTGCCGGGGTCGGGGGTGGGTATGGTGTGGACGGTCAGGCGCATGGTATCCCCCACACTTGGGCAGCCATTGGAAAATACATTGAGGATGTATTCGGTGGTGATGGGTGGATTGGCGAATGGGTTGGCGGTGGTGGAATCGGAAAGTCCGGTGTAGGGGCTCCATTCAAATGCGTAGAGAGGTCCGGCACCGCTTCCGGTGCCTTGCAGCTGGGTGGTATCTCCAAAACAGATGTCAATGTCCGGCCCTGCATCGGCGATGGGCTCGGGATTGACGGTGACGATCACGGTGGCCAGGGTATCGACGGTAGTCGGGACCGAGGTGCAACCGTTGGCGGAGATGCCGATCAGGGTGTAGATGGTGGTGGTATCCGGTCGGGCAAAGGGATTCAGGAGAAGGGAATCGTTGAGTCCGATGCCGGGGGTCCAGTAGAAATCAAATGGTCCGGGTGCATTGGAGAAGCTTCCGTTGAGGATGACTCCGGGAGCAGGTTGGGCGCAGATGGCCACGTCAGGTCCTGCGTCCGCGATGGGGACGGGGAGGACATTGACGACGGTGGAGTCGATCTCGCTGAGGCAACCGTTGGCATCGGTGACCTGGAGGTAATAGGTGGTGGTATCCGTCGGCAGGGCGATGGGATCGTTGTCAAAGGTCGAGTCAAGACCACAATAGGTATTGGTGGAGTCACACCACCATTCGTACCAATAGGGGCCGGGGGCACCGGTGATGGGGCCGGCCATGAGCTGGGCGCCGCCGGTGCCTTCGCAGAAGGAGACGGGGGGGCCGGCTTCGGCTTCGAAGAAGGTGACGCTGATGTCGACATCGGCGGTGTCTACACAGCCGTTGGTATCGGAAACGATCACCGTGTAGGTGATGCTGACGGGAGGGCTCGCGGTGGGATTGGCGATGGTAGAGTCACTGAGGTAGATCCCCGGCGACCAGTCGTAGAATTGTCCGCCCTGGGCGCTCAGTTGAGTGACGAAGCCGGCACAGATGGTATCGACATTGCTGATATTGGCAATGGGATTGGCATAGACGGTCACGGTGGAGAGGGCAGTGTCGGAGGTATTGCAACTGTTGGAGTCAACCGCGATCAGGAGGACATTGTAAGTGCCGGGTATGGTGTAAATATGGCTTTGACCTGCGGTGCTCTGGACGGTATCCCGGTCGCCGTCGCCATAGTCCCAGATGTAAAATACCCCTCCGGTACTGTTGTTGACAAAGTTGACGGGGAAGGGACTACATGAATCAACCGCGTTGGCGACATAGGCGGCAAATACATCCTGGGCATCAAATGCGAATTTGAAAACACCGAGGTTGCAGTTCGTGCTGTTGTTGCTGGTGGACCAGCTGCCAGTGGTAACGGGAAAATCGGAGTTTCCACCACAACCCGCACAGACGGCATGGTAGACTTCGAGATTGGGGTTGAAGCGGCTGGTACCGCCATCTACGTGCTCGGCACTGACCGGACCTCCGAAGAAGGTGCCATATTCCAGGGCTGCGGCATCGGGAGCCAGTACGATCAGGTAAATATCACTTCCGTCCGTGGTGGACTGTACCGCATCCGGGGTCACAGGCAGACCATTGGTCGTTCCCGAGAAATTGACGGTTCCTCCCCAACCTGCGACATAGATAAAACCACAACGGTCGACCAGAAAGGCGGTGGGGGAAATGTCTATGGTGGATGAGCCAGAACCAAATACGGTAGAATAAACGGTGGTGCTCAGGTCATTGTCCAGTTTGTGGATGAACTGCTTGCTGCCTGCATTGCTGTAGACATTGGCACTGACCGGATAGGCGCCCAGGGTTTGGCCGACTACATAAATGTCCTGGTTGAGGTCGATCTCGAGGAAATAGCATTGGTCGTTTTGGGGCGTTCCCATGAAGGTCGAGGCGGTAATATTGGCACCCGCCGCATCGATCTTGGTGATGAACCCGTCGATTCCCCCCAGAAAGGCAGGATTGATCACATTGCCTACGGTGGTGAAATTCGCACTTTCAGTTCCCCCGGTGACAAAGGCATTGCCCTGGTTGTCTATTTTTACCGAATAGGCGGCATCGTTGGCACTTCCTCCGAGGTAAGTTCCCCAGATCATACTGCTGAGGTTGGGATTCATTTTGAAGATGACACCATCCTGGGCTCCTCCCCCAAATGTACTCTGGATAGGGCTCTGGGTGGGGAAGTTACTGGATTGGGTACAGGAGGCAATGTAGATATTTCCCGCATTGTCGATCATCACCTCTCCCCTTGCATCGTCTCCGTAATTCTGGTAGAGGGAATTGGGGGCAAAGGTGGTGCCGATATTGAGACCATCGTTGTTGCTGCCACCGATAAAGGTCGAACCGATCAGCGCGCCGCCAGTTACGTCAAACTTGGTAATCACGATGTCTGAACCGCCTCCGAGTGCCGCCTGATGGGGATTCGCAACGGGGTAATTCGGGGAAAAGGTCCGGCCGTAAACGATCAATTCCCCGGCCGGGGTGGTGATCAGTGAATGGGGTTGCTCGTTGTCATTTCCGCCCAGAAAGGTCGAATAGATGAGGGCATTTCCGGCAGCATTGAATTTAGAAATGGAGATGTCGAATCCGTTGCCGAAGGGCAGTCCGGTTCCTCCTCCAAAGGTGCCCTGGAAGGGGCCCAGCATGGGATAACCGATACCAAAAGCGATGCCTCCACCGTACAGGTTGCCAGCATCGTCGTAAGTGGCAGTGTAACCGAAGTTGTCTGAGGTGGAGCCAGTGAATGAAGCAAATATCAGGCTGGGGTCGATGACCAGGGCCAGGTTGTGGTCATATTCTCCGAGGTCAAATTTTACGGTATTTCCTTCTTTCACAAACCGGCAAGCAATCTCGACTTCCTGCCCGTTGATGGTCTGGTAGGCATAAGGTGCCCATTCGACGATTTCCCCGACCGAAGTGACCATGACCAAATTGCCATTTTCCTCCAGTTTCAGATCTTCGAGGTGCTCATAGACCATTTTGATTTGCCCCGGATTGGCCATGGGACGCAGGTGAAAATTGTACTTCAAGGACTCCTCTTTGCCTAAAAATTCCAGTGCGATGCCGGGGTAGATATCCTTGTAATGCACCTCCCCATATACCCCCACCTCTCCGGCCCATTTGGCAGGGTCATTTCCGATAAAATAGTTGTGGTACTCGGGTTGTTTGTCGCCTCCGGTGATGGTGGGTTGGGGATTGGCCCCGTCAAACCGCACCTGAAAAGCATGTCCCCGAATATCCTTGGGGACTTCCTTGCCCTCCGGTGAATGTGAATACCGGTCGTGGAGGTCGGTGAGATCCAGCAGCGCATAGGTGATCCGGTCATTTTCAAAAAAGACCTTTCCCCCGGGAATATCCGCCCGAAAATGGACAAAGGATTCCCACTGGTTGTTGTTCTCAACGAATTTGACAACCTGCTTTTCCTCTTCTCCGTGGGCATGTGGGTGACCCGTAGCGAAGGTGGTTGAAACCAGGCAGAGAAGGGCGGCGCAGAGGATGAATAATTTGTTCAATTGCAATGATTTGGGAGCTTACAACGATAGCCAACAATATAGTTTCTTCCCTCGCAGATTTCAACCCTATTGGGCCGGACGGTTACTTTTCTTGCCTTGACGACTTGATTGCCAGTATGACATGTCCGAGCTTTGAGCATGGACCTGATGAATCCGTATAATAAGCCTGAAGTTTCCATGGATTTTCCCTGGGGACTGGGCGTTGTATTTGTGGTGGGTGTTTTGCTGCTGGGTGCTTCTATCTATCTCCTGCTGCTGCGCGGGAGCGAGAGCCCCCGGAAGGAAAAGGTTCCCGAGTGGATTTTCAGTGCTGCCTATCCTGCCTTTTTTCTGCTACTGCCTTTTATTATGCTGATCAGTACGATGTTGTTTTTTCCTTGCTGGTGGCAGAATTGTCCTTGAGCGGGAGATTTAGGTTTCTTGAGGGGGGATTGGAAGGCTTGCTTGCTGAATGGCCGTAGTTTGGTGCATTGTGTTTTGGTATCCCCAAGTATACCTGCTCTGAGACATTAGATTAATACCCACTGTACTTATTGAAAAGCAATCCAATTTCAAGTAATTTTAATCTTGAAAAACAATGATGCTATGGCAGAAAGAGGGGATCAGATTATCATTTACCAAACTGAGGACGGAAAAGCTTCAATATATCTTTATCCAAAAGATGGAAGTGTCTGGATGACCCAAAAGGAGCTGGCTAAACTTTTTACCACCTCCGTTCCAAACATAAGCATTCACATACACAATATCCTTGAAGACAGAGAGTTGCGATTGGATTCAGTTGTTAAGGAATACTTAACAACTGGCCCAGATGGGAAAAAGTACAACGTTCAGTACTACAATCTGGAAATGGTCCTGGCCATTGGATTCAGAGTGAGGAGTAAACGAGGGGTTCAGTTTAGAAAATGGGCCAATCGGCATTTGAGAGAATTCATCGTGAAGGGATTTGTAATGGATGATGAGCGTCTCAAAAACCCTGACGGGCGCCCGGACTATTTTGATGAATTACTCGCCCGAATCCGGGATATTCGAGCTTCTGAAAAACGGTTTTACCAGAAGGTACGTGAACTATTCTCCTTGTCCACTGATTATGACCCGAGTGATAAAGCCACTCAGATGTTTTTCGCCGAAACCCAGAACAAACTATTGTTCACCATAACGGGAAAGACAGCAGCTGAGATTGTAGTCAGTCGTGCCAATCCAGATAAACCCAATATGGCACTTACCAATTGGAAAGGTAAAATCGTTCGCAAGCAGGATATTTTCACTGCCAAGAATTACCTGACTGAGGACGAGCTGGATAGTCTGAACCGGTTTGTAGTGGTATTTCTAGAAACAGCTGAACTCAGAGCCAAGGATCGCAAAGAGATCGTGATGGATTTCTGGCGAGAAAATGTTGATCGGATCATTCAGTTCAATGATAAGAAGATTCTTTCTGGACGGGGAAAAGTGAGTAAAAACCAAATGGAGGAAATCGCTTTGAAAACATACAATGAATTCAATGAAAAAAGGAAGGCGCTGCAAGCTCAAGAGGAAGACCTAATGGATATCGAGCAATCAGGTCGGGATACGCTAGGATTAAAAGAGATTGAGAACCTTAGCGATCAAATCAAAAGTAAGAAAGGTTAACTATTCTGATTTACCCTCATGAAACCGACTTACATATTATGTCTTTGGGATAGGTCCTCTTTGTAAGAACTAAGGAAAAAATAATAGTACAGTAGAGAAAGCCAAATCCTCCTTCAACCTACCCGAAATTTTCACCGCTCCAGTGTACCGAATATTAACACAACAAGCCCACCGTCTCCACCGAACCAAATGAACCAACCCAGCCCAATCAATATCAAAGCCCATCCTTCCCCCAACTATTGGTTCCCTGCCTTTCATTCAATAGATTTGAGATAGAACCCCAAATCCATGGAAGAAAAAATCTTCGAGTTCCTATCCGATTTTGTTGAGTTGACAGAAGAGGAAAAGGACATTATCGCGGAGCACAGTATGTTTAAGTTTTATCCTGCCGGCCACCTGTTGTTGAGGGAAGGGCAGGATGCCAAACACTGCTATTTTGTGATCAAAGGGCTTTTGAGAAGCTATTATATTCAGGAGGGTGAAGAAAAGGTGACCGAAATTTTCTCTGAACTTGCCCCCATCAACCCGGTTAGCTATATCACTGGCCAACCCTCAACCTACTACATCTCCTGCATCGAAGATTCTATCATCTCCATTTCAGACCAAGACCGCACCGAAGAATTCTTCGAAAAATTACCCCGAATGAAAGAAATTGGCATTCAGGTGATGACCGCGATCAATGCCAAGCAGCAGTTGTCATTCGATGACTTCAAGAATCTTGATCCAGAGAAAAGATACCAGAAGCTTCTTGATACAAGACCGGACCTGGCCAACCGGATTCCACAATATATGATCGCCAGCTACCTGGGCATTCAGCCACAATCTCTGAGCCGCATCAGGAAAAGACTAAGGGATCAGAAGATTTAAAAGAGTTCGAAGGATCAGAAGCGTCAGAAGCGTTAGAAGCGTCCATTAAATACCCTTTCAAGTCCTGCCCGTTCATTTCCGCTACGATATTAACCTGGGTGAATGACATTCGCTTTCCCCTAAGCGAAGTTTGTATTCATACAGAGCAGAAATGAAATTATTCGCAGCCAGCATCATCTACTTATTCGGAATATTGGGCGGCCCCAATTCAAATGATGTCCGCCAAATACTTGATGGATACATTCACTGGACCCAAACAGGCAAAGCGCATGTGAGCAATGTCATTTTTGAGGAGAAAGTTGATTTTACCTATCAGGTTGCAGGAGATGAATTTGAATCCACCCCCTTTTCTGAATACCAAAGCAAGGTAGAAAGTGCAGCAACGTCCGTCCCCAGAACAATGGCGGTAACGCATTTCAACCTTTCCGGAAACAAGGCAACAGCTTACCTGACCGATGTTTCTACAGAAGGGGACTTTTCACTTGTGCATGTATTGTGTTTGAGAAAGCGAAAAAATGAATGGAGAATCAACGCCGTCAAAATCATGGCTGGATCCTGATCCTTCTGAAGAATAAACCAAACAAAAAATATTGAATATGATCTCATTAAGAAAAACAGAGGTAAAAGTGTCTCTGAAAGCAGCGTTCGGTTATTGCATTTTAGCTGCGGTATTGTTGCTAAGCAGTTGCAGTTCCAGCCGACATCACAGTTCCAAGGGAGAAGAAAACCAGGGATGGGAAATTGTCAAAACAGATAAAAGCGATGATCCTTCGTGGGTGATATCTAAACGGAAATTCCCTGGCTCGAATTTCCGGGAATATAAAATCGAAGGAGAGGTAAAATCATCCCCGAAAGCTTGTATTTCTGTATTCAAGCAGGATATCTATCAGCAAGCCGACGATCCGAAAAATAAAAAATACCCTACCTACAAAATCACAAAAGAGTCTGAAGAGTGCCTTTTAACCTATGTCATTCACAATGAACCTTTTCCATTGAAGGACACCGAAATGAGTGTCAGGTACAAATTCTTCAACGATGAAGAGGGAGGCACAGGGGTAAGATGGCATGAAGCATGGGAAGACTGTCCGGTTCAACCCTCTAAAAAGCTGAACCGGGTTCAAACTTTCAGAGGTTCATTGATTTGCTCTCCGACAGACGACAATTCTGCCCAGGCTGTGAAAAGCGTGCAATTTGATCCGCTGAAAATGCCAATGTGGTTGGTTGAACCAATGGTCAATAAATTCCTGAAGAAGGGATTGGAAGACCTCAGAGAACAGACTTCAAAACCAGAATTAGCAATATGAAAGCGGTCGTTTGCCTGAAATATGGGCCTCCGGAAGTGCTGGTACGTATGCTGTACAACTTGCCAAACACTTTGGTGCAGAGGTAACCGGGGTCTGTAGCACTGCCAATTTGGAATTGGTGAAATCCTTGGGTGCTGACAAAGTGATTGATTATACCACTGCTGATTTTACAGGGAAATTTGAAACCTATGACGTCATTTTTATCACCGTAGACAAGTGTCCATTTCCAGCTTGTTTACGAGCCCTGCAGAAAAAAGGAACTTACTTAAATATTGGGCGGCCCATGAAAAGTCTTCCAATGATCTGGGCTTCGTTGTGGAGTGGTAAAAAGATTGTGGTAGGGGAAAATGCACCAGAGACGGCCGAAGCGCTGATTGCCTTGAAAGGAATCATTGAAAAAGGACTGCTTAAACCGGTTGTTGATCGGAATTATACTTTGGATCAGATCGTCGAGGCGCACAGGTATGTTGACCAGGGACATAAAAAAGGGAATGTGGTGATTGCTGTCAATCAGGACGCTGGCAACTAAGCTGTCAGCTTTAATTTCCCATTTTTTATCAGGGTGCGCACTGATTTGCCCCCGGGGGGATGACACTTGGGAGGGTGGATGTATGCGGGTCAAAGGTGTCAACCATTTCGTATCTGTATCAGCGTGGGGACTGATAAGGCAGCGCGAGGGTGAGGGTCCGGAGGTGCAGATTTGCGGGTGTCGACCCTCGACAGTTGAGGGTCCGGAGGTGCGGATTTGCGGGTGTCGACCCTCGAGGGTTGAGGGTCCTGAGGTGCAAAGGTGACGGTCAATACCCTCGAGGGTTGAGGGTCCTGAGGTGCGGGGTTGCAGGTGAAGACCCGCAACGGTTGAGGGTAAAGACCCGCAGATTCGCGGGTCCAGAGGTGCAAAATTGAGGGTCAAGACCCGCAGATTCGCGGGTGGAGAGGCTCGAGACACGCGGGTCCATACCCGCAAAGTCGCGCCTCCGGACCCGCAAAGGTTGCGGGTCAACACCCTCGGCTTTGCGGGTCCAAACCCGCAGAAGTTCGCCCCTGAACCCTCATCGCTTCGGTATAAGATCAGTCTCCACGCTGATCAGAATCCAAACTCATGAAGGGCGAAATCAGTCTGCAAACTGATCAAAATCCGGTTTTCCCAATGCTTCAAGATCATACCAGCATCCAAGCTGACATACCTGCTACCATTTCACCAACTTCTCCGTCTGCACCATTTCCCCAACCCGAACCCGCAGAAAATACATCCCACCAGCCAATTCCGACAAATCCAACCGGACTTCATCCTGGTCGGAAACACCACCTAGAATACGCTGGCCCCGCACATCCATTAACTCGTAACTGAACCCTTCCAGAGCAGCATGTTCCAATCTCACCAGCACCTGATCAACCGCCGGATTGGGATACAAAGAAAACGCAGGCAAATCCGGTTCTTTCACCCCAACCGAAGCACATTTCACATCTGTCACCAGGTTCACCGTACTGTCCGGCATGTTAATCCACTGCCCTGAAGCTGGACCGCTTTGGCTAACCGTTCCCGTATTGGTCACAAAATTGGGTGCAACCTGAACGAGATTGAAGTTGAGATCACCACACATACTCCCGACAATCCCATCCGGACCCGTACGGATACAATAAAACTCGTCGTTGTTGGTCACGTTGTTCAATACCCGCCCAACCCCTATATAATCAGCGTCACGTTTTTCAAACTGCCGGATTATCTCGCCCTGGTATTGCCGGTACCATTCCACGGCACGGTTGCTGTCCAGCTTCAACAAAAATGCCTCTGGGGTTATGGTGGTTCCACCCGAAATGATATATCCGCCATTACTTGTTGTCTTGATATCACGCCCTGATCCACCATAGTTCGAGTTTTCATAGACCTCCTGGTTCAAGATATTGCCCAGGCTGTCAATTTCAAGGAGAAAGGTCTGAGGATCTCCGGTACTGCCGAAACTTGATGTCTCACCCGAAATGGCAAACTTGTTGGGAGAAACCTGCACGATACCATAAGCAACATCATCTCCAGTCCCGCCATAGACCTTGCCCCAGATCTGATTGGACAGGGAATCAAACTTGACAACATAGACATCCGGGTCACCAGAAGTGGAAAAACTTTGGGAATAGCCCACAGCAATGAAATAGCCTCCTCCAATATTGATCACGTCATACCCTTCATCGTTCAAATCACCTCCAAATGTCCCCTCTGAAAAAAGACTCCCGGTATTGTTAGAAACCGTAAGGACATTCATATCCCTGGAAATACCTGTGTTCGGATTTAAAATATCACGGGAACCAGTAGCCACATAGGCAAACCCATCATAATCTACCACGGCATAGAGTCCTTCCTCTCTTTGCGGTTGACCATGATAAGTGTACCACTGGATAGCACCGTTTGGGTCGAGTTGAAGAATAAAAGCCTCAAAGTCACCCGAAATGGTATTGATCGTTTCCCCTACCACCACAAAAGCTCCTGCCGGTGCAGCCTTGACATCCCAGGCATGGGTGATATAATCCAGGTCCCCATAAACGCGGGACCAGACCACATTTCCATCGGGTTCCAATTCCGAAACCATGATCTGAAGTGTCCCATTGTTGGTGGTGTACTGAGAGGCGGTGATAAAATTGGGTGAACCGGAAATGGTGTCTACCGCATTCCCTTCGCAGTCGTTTCCAAGGCTCAGACCGATCTGGTAGCGCCCACCAACCTGAGCGAAAGAATGGGTGGAGAAAGACAGGAAAACTGTGAACGCCAGGAGAAAAACCCTGAATAAATTCCATTTCACAGCCCAGGAATGACGCTTGCTGTACAGTTCGATAGGAAGTCTGTTTTGAACAAGTCGGTTTTGAATATTTCGGGCTCTCATTGGATATATAATTGTATATTTTTTTAAATTCACACTCGTGGGTCCAATAATATACCCATCCTAACAGACAATGTAAAAATACCATAACCTATTATCCATTCAGTGCCTTAACCTTTTTACTTTACCATAACCTATGATATACAAGATTCTATCTCTCTTCCTTACGCTCCTGCTTTTCAATCACGTTTCCAGCCAACAACTTATCGCCTTCTCAACCTTCGAGGGACCAACTGCGAGGATAGGCTGGTCTTCTACCGCTTTGTTGTCCAGTGGCAATATGGTGGTGGTCGGAACTACCCGGGATGAACTCCACCATGTTTACAATGGGGTATCCACCCAGTACCATTTCAATGCCACATACTATACCCAAAACGGCTTCTTCGGGGTTCTGAATCCCGACAAGGAATTGCTCTCCTTCCGCAAATGGTACCCCCACAATCATCTTACAGGGTTTCTGCAATTTGATTTGGCTGAAGTGGACCAGGATGACAATGTCTACCTCACGGGTTATACCCAGGGCAAAGCGGATGTCGACCCGCCACCGATTGGGAACGGTGGGCCCTTTATCGGTACGGACAGCAACAGCCGAGCCCAAAGTTTTATCCTCAAGCTGGATTCCAGTGGCAACTATTTATGGAGCAAGGAACTCGAGCTCGCCTCTCCCGATCCGGCCTATAACAGCATTTTTGATATCTGTTCAGCATCCAATGGTGACCTCATCGTAGTGGGTGGCTTTTTCAAATCCACCGATTTTGACCCCGGTCCGGGCACCCAAATCAGAACCAGCGATGATTTTGGTCGTGGTTTTGTTCTGAGACTGGACGCGTCTGGAAACTACATCTCTGTCAAGGTCTATGACGATTACCCCTACGACAATGGCCTGTGGCAAATTGAGCCCACCAGTTCTGGTGGCTACTATTTAAGAGGGCTATTCCGCGACTCCATCGACCTGGACCTGAATGGCAACAACCCCACTGTCCTGGCTGCCCATGGAGAGCCCGTTTTGTATTCCGATGGATTCATTGCCCGCTACGATTCCAATGACGATTTGCTCTGGGGCTACCAACTGCCTCCCAAAATATCCTGTCGGACCATTCAACCGGACGCTGAAGACAATATTTACTTTACTGGCCAGGTGTATCCCGGAGCTGTTCTGGACAATGGGGACTCTGCCTCCATTCCATTTTCCATCCCGGAAATGCTGCTGGAAAAGTTGGATGGAAATGGGAACTACCAGTGGCATGCCATGATCACTGGAAATGGGTTTGAAACGTCCAATAATATTGCGGTTGAGGAAGACTCCGTTTATGTCCTTTATGGATTTCACGAGCAAATCAACACCCAAAGCCTGGCCAATGACACCACCATTACCAATATATATGCGCAGGATGCAGTTGCCTTAAGCGTATTCGACTACCAGGGGCAGCACCTGCAAACCATGACGATCCAGTCACCTTCCTATGTTGAACGGGCCTGGAATATGATGGTGACGGGAACCAGGGTAGACCTCAATTTTGATATTCACGGACCCACTGACCTCGATCCTGGGCCGGCGGTTGCAACCTATTCCCCGATCAGCCATTCCGAAGGTGTCGCGATGCTCGCCTGGGACCTTGACCTGCCATTTGTCCCAAACTCGCTTTCGCCAGGGGAAGCAATCAATTGGCAAATCTTTCCCAATCCATCTTCTGGTGTATATGAGGTTCGGGTTGCGACCCCGGGGGCGGCCCGGCAGGTTCAGGTCTTTGACCTGACGGGGCGTGAGCTTCAGGAACACACTTTCCGGGGGCTTGGGACACAGCTGGATTTGACGAATATGCCAGCTGGGATGTATTTGGTCCAACTTACCGTAGGCGAACGGTCGGTTATGCGGCGTGTGGTTAAAGACTGAGCTTTGTTTTTACACAGGGGGTTCTAGAAATTAAGGAAGGAGATCGAACAGACCGAAGCAACCGTGGAAAAACAATGGCTTCTGGAAAATTTAGGTACTCAATGTGAGGATAAATCCTCCCCCTTTTTCATTATACTTGCAGCATGAGCATCCGCAAAGAAGACGCACTGGCCTACCACAGCCGTAGCCCCAAGGGCAAAATCGAGGTAAATCCTACCAAACCAGTCTCTACAGAACGTGACCTATCACTCGCTTACTCTCCCGGGGTTGCATTTCCCTGTCTGGAGATCGCTGAAAACGTCGACCTGGTTTATGAATATACTGCCCGCGACAACCTCGTCGCGGTACTGACCAATGGCACCGCGGTGCTGGGTCTGGGCGATATTGGCCCTGAGGCCGCCAAGCCGGTCATGGAAGGAAAAGGGGTACTTTTCAAGAAATTTGCAGGCATCGATGTTTTCGACATCGAGATCAATGCCAAAACGGTAGATGAGTTTGTCGCGGTCGCCAAGGCCCTGGAACCCACCTTTGGTGCCATCAATATCGAAGATGTCAAGGCTCCCGAAAGCTTTGAGATCGAGCGCCGGATGTGCGAGGAGCTGAATATTCCGGTGATGCACGACGATCAGCACGGTACCGCAATCATCTCCGCGGCTGCATTGCTGAACGGTTTGATGCTGGCGGAAAAGAAGATTGAGGACATTGTCGTAGTGGTGATCGGAGCCGGTGCAGCTGCGATTGCCTGTGGCAACCTCTATGTCGAAATGGGGGTCAAGGTGGAGAACATCCTTATGTTTGACAGCAAGGGCCTGATCTACAAGGGACGTGAACGGGTCAATAAATACAAAGAGCGCTTCGCCAACCTGCCGGGCCCGAAGACTCTGGAAGAGGCTTTTGAAGGAGCAGATGTGATGCTCGGCCTCGCCCAGGGAGGCGTGGTCAGCAAGGAAATGGTTGCCGCCATGGCTCCCAAGCCCATTATTCTGGCCCTGGCCAATCCCGATCCAGAAATCCACCCGGACGACGTCCGGGCAGTCCGTGACGATGCCATCATCGCCACCGGCCGCTCCGACTTCCCTAACCAGGTCAACAACGCCCTCGGATTCCCCTATATCTTCCGGGGTGCCCTGGATGTACGGGCCACCTCCATCAACGAGGCCATGAAAGTGGCTTCCGCCCAGGCCATTGCAGAATTGGCCCACGAACCGGTTCCCGAATCGGTACTCATGGCCTACAACAAAACGGAAATGAGCTTTGGCTATGATTACCTCGTTCCCAAGCCCCTGGACCCACGCCTGATTACCCGGATTTCCATGGCCGTTGCCAAAGCAGCTATGGACAGTGGGGTCGCCCGCAAGCCGATCGCAGACTTTGAGGTTTACAAAGAAGAACTCAACCGCCGGGTAGGATTGAGCGGTGGCCTGACCAGAAAAATTATTCACCAGGCCCAGGACGACCCCAAAGTGGTCGTATTTGGTGATGCTGACAACTTCAAGGTCCTCAAAGCAGTCCAGATCATTCAGGAAGAGGGGATTGCCATTCCTATCTTGCTGGGTAAAAAACAAAGGATTGCAGAACTGATCGTAGCCCACAACCTGGACCTCGGCGATGCAAGGGTCATCGACCCCAAGGAAGAAGATGAACAGCGCTCCGAGTTTGCCAAATTGTTCTACGAGAAACGCCAGCGCAAAGGAACCACCCTCGCCGATGCGGAAAGCTTTATGCGCGAACGGAATTATTATGGCACCATGATGGTTCAGACCGGGGCTGCGGATGCCTATGTGGCTGGTTTGACCAAATCCTACCCGACCGCCATCCGTCCTGCTCTGCAAACCATTGGCCGGCAGAAAGACACCCACCTGGTCGCAGGTATGCACATCGTCAAAACCAAAAAGGGGACCTTCTTCTTTGCCGATACGACTGTCAACAAAACTCCCAGTGCCCGGGACCTGGTCGCCATTTCAAAATTGGTTTCTGACTCCGTAGCCTCCTTTAAGATCAAACCCAAGATAGCCCTGCTCTCCTATTCCAATTTTGGATCCAACATCGACAAAGAGACGGAAGGAGTCCGGGAAGCAACCCGCATCTTGCAGGAAACCTATCCCGATATGATTGTGGACGGAGACATCCAGGCCAACGTGGCCATGCGCCCCGATATTTTGGAAGAGAATTACCCCTTCAGCCTGCTCACCAAAAACGGGGGTGCCAATACCTTCGTCTTCCCAACCTTGATGGCGAGCAATATTGCCTACAAGTTGATGGATGAAATGGGAGACGGAGAAGTGATTGGTCCAATTCTCTTGGGCATGAAGCACCCGGTCCATATCCTGCAGATTGGTAGCTCCGTTCGGAACATTGTGAATATTGCTGCGATTGCAGTGGTCGATGCCCAAACCAAGGGGAGAAAAGCAGCCCAAAGCAAAGGAGCCAGTAAATGATCGCTTATGTATCCGGGCGGCTTGCCCACAAAGACCCAGCCTTTGTGATCATTGAGGCCAATGGAATAGGGTATCAGATCAGGGTATCGCTGCAAACCTTTACGCAGATCAAAGAGGAAAAGGTCAAGCTGCACACGCACCTGATGATCAAAGACGATGCCCATGAGCTGTATGGCTTCTTTGAGATGTCGGAAAAGCGCCTTTTTCAGCAACTGATTTCAATTTCCGGGGTCGGAGGCAATACTGCCCTGACCATCCTCTCCAGCATTTCCCCCACAGAATTGTACCGGGTCATAGAGAATGAAGATCTGAATGCCCTGAAACGGGTGAAAGGGATCGGTGCCAAGACCGCCGGACGGATCATTTTGGAGCTCAAGGGGAAATTGGTGACGGAGGATTCAGCCGACGGAAGCAGTGGTGCCATGTCGGGGATAAGGTCGGAAGCCATCTCAGCCCTGACAAGTTTGGGCTTGCCCAAGACGGCAATGGAGAAAAGGGTAGACACTATTTTGAAGAATGCAACCGAAGAGGTCACCCTCGAACAGCTTATTAAAGAAGCACTTAAGCAGAATTGACATTATTTATCCCCATTGCCAACGGTCCTGAACGAACAAAAATGTGGAAAAGATTGAGTAAGCTGCTAATTAATTAATATTTATTAGGCTTATTATCCCATAGTGCCACTGAGGGCCATTTTTTACCAAGCAAATCAATTCCTTTTTATAATAATTCCTATATGACCATGGGCCATAGTTTGTGGAAATCACTATATTGAATCATCAAATCAACGACAGAGTAATTTTTTAAACGCCCCGATTCTCACCATGAAACCCGAAGTCAAAAATATTACCCAATTAAACTCAACTAAATCGGTTCAAAGCGATAGCCGCCTAAAGAGTCTGTGTGAGGAGCGTATCCCGCTTCAATTTGGTCGTTGCCTTAACGGCAACCCGGAATTGGATTACCTCATTGCCCTCTGTACCGATTACGTGCTGGAAGCTCAAAAAGAGATGAACGTCGATTTTCAAAAGGTCGAAGCCGCTCTTCAATTGATTCAGCAGAGTTACCGCCTGGAGGCACACATGTATGCCAAAGAATCAGGCACCCTCAATTTCCAGCTTGGCGCAGAGCAAAAGGACTTTGAGGTCTATACCCGCGAACGTCGCAGCCACAAGGTTTGGGAAATGGGTTTCTACTTCGGGCTGATCTGTCGCTCACGCATGCTCATGTCGGACTTCCGGATGCTTCCTTACACCCGGCAGTTTTTACAGAACAATATCTTTGATGAGTTTCGGGTAATTTATTACCACTTTCTCCGCCAGTTGGAGACCCCACAAATGCCAATTTTCCTGAACCGTTCGGCTCAGGTTTTGACCAAGATTCCCATGAATTATGCCACCCACTACCATTCTTACTTCCCACTGTGGAAGCCGGTACTGGAAGGCAACCAGGATGAACTGAATCTCACCCTGAAAGAAGTTATTGCTTTCAGAAAAGATTTCGGCCATCATTCCTCTATCGAGACGCTGATCCCTATGATCGCAATCCTCAGCCACGCCTATGATATGGGCATGCGCTTTGACATGCACGACCTTCCCCAAGATCTGATCACGGGTCACTTCACGGTTGGTATTGACGAGAGGTTGGAAAACTTTATCGAGGCCAAGCTCTAGGATTTGAAAAATAGACTCTTTCATCTGTGTAAATAATAACAGAAGCGGCCGTCTCAAAAGGATAGCCGCTTCTGTTTTGAGGCAATCTATCCTCCCTTTTGGTGAAAAACCTATCCCCACTTTGCTCAAAAACCCGCAGAGCCATGGATTCAGGAGCGTCCCCCTCCCGGTATTTAACCCGAGTGTCATTTCCCATACCCTCCACCGTTTTTTGCCCTTTCCTTGATGCTTAAAAATTCTATATTTGTAGAACGCATAAAGCGACGATCTACAATCGAGAAAATACTTTAATAGAATACCCCCTTTTCGCCTATGATCTAAAACTATACCCTCTCATACATATTTTTTGAATGAGTAGAAGTCTTTGTTCCAAAGAAGCGATATAGTTTTGATCCAACTCAAGAGAATTTCCGTTTTTGCTTTGCTTCTCCTCCTCTATTTGGCAGGGGCAGAGGAAAACAATGCGTGGGGTGCCAACTTCTTAGCCTATTCTGATAACAATAGCTACGATACCGGCAATTTTTATGACTATCTCCTGATTGTCATGCCCACCGATACCCCTCCACCTGACCCCTCGCTGGGCAATGGAGACCCTACCACCGCCCCCCTGGACGACAATCCTTTCAACATTCCTCCACCGAGCAATGTTGAAACCGACTTTGAGATGACACCCGAGGGCGATGGATTTTACATCCACGAACGCGTGGGAGGTATCGACATTTCTCCTCCCAGCTATATCAGCAACGAAGACTATATTAACTGGAGAAAGACCCACTCCATCCATGATCACTGGAGAGCAAGAGCCGCCGGAAGTACAGAAGAAGTTTCCAACAGTGCATTGGCCCCTAAATTTGCGGTGAACTCTGAAGCCTTCAAGGACATCTTTGGTGGTGGATCAGTAGAAATCCGCCCCAATGGTACTGCCCTCCTGGACCTCGGTGCGGAATTCAACCGCAATGGCAACCCATCCCTCCCTATTCGGCAACAACGTACCGCCAACTTTAAATTTGATCAGAATATCCAGCTCAATGTCGTCGGTAAGATCGGTGAAAAACTTCGCCTCAATGCCAATTGGGATACCCAGGCAACGTTTGACTTTGAAAACCAGCTCAAACTGGAGTTCACCGGAACCGAGGATGAAATCCTGCAAAAGATTGAAGCGGGTAATGTAAGCCTCCCTCTGAACAGCTCCCTGATTCAAGGTGGGCAAAATCTCTTCGGGGTAAAGGTTGCGCTGAAGTTTGGGCCCCTGATGGTTACCGCCATCGCCTCCCAGCAAAAGGGAAGGACCCAGAGTATCAAGGCTCCCGGTGGTGCCCAGGAAACTGAGTTTCGCAAAAAGGCCATTGATTACGATGAAAACCGCCACTTCTTTATCAGTCACTGGTTTCGTTCTCAATACGAGCGTGCCCTCAAAACCCGTCCGACGGTCAATGCTCCCATTACCATTACGCGGGTAGAAGCCTGGATCACCAATAACAACTCATCTTCGACCATTGACAACCGAAATGCAGTCGGCTTTGTGGACCTTGGTGAAACTGAGCAGATTCCCAACCCTGGCTACCCGAATGAACGAGGTGTTCTCTTCAGGGATACCCTGACCAGCTTCAACTCCTACCCGGACAACAATGCCAATATCCTGAAGAGCATTCTCGAAGGTGATCCGGTGTATTCCGAGAAATCTACGGTTGACCAGGCACTGCAGGACAATGTTGGCCTGGAAAATGGAATCGACTTTGTGAAGGTGGAAAATATGCGGAAACTGAATCCCAATGAATTCAAGTTCCATCCGCAATTGGGGTATGTATCCCTCAATTCTCCCCTGCAAGCCAATCAGGTGCTGTTTGTTTCTTATGAATACATGCTGGGTGGCAATGTCTATCAGGTGGGTGACTTCTCCCTGGACAATGGCAAGCAGGCCAATGAGCTTAACTCCAATGTCCTCTTCCTGAAGATGCTCAAGCCAGCTCAGGTACGCCCTCTTTACAATGGCGATCCTTTCCCTACCTGGGACCTGATGATGAAGAACATCTACAACATCGGTGGTTATGGGATCACAGCCAATAATTTCCGCCTGGAGATCATGTTCGATTCCCGGACCTCTGCCGGAGATATTCCGTTGCTGCCCAGCGGAGCCCAAAAGAATGTTCCCCTGCTTCAGGTATTTGGTATGGACACCGTCCAGAACAACAACCAGGCCGGTCCGGATGGTATCTTCGACTTTCTCACCGACCTCACCATTCAACCTGATAAAGGATTGATCGTGTTTCCGGTTCTGGAACCTTTTGGCTCTCATCTTGAAAGGAAGCTGGAATTTGACGAGGAAGAAATTGACAAGTATGTTTTTAAGGAAATGTACACTTCTACCCGCCAGGATGCACTGAACTATGCCACCGACAAAGACCGCTATTATATCCAGGGTATCTACCAGGGATCCAGCAGCTCAGAAATCGCGCTGAACTCGATCAATGTTGCGCCCGGTTCAGTCCGGGTTACTGCGAATGGGATTCTTTTGAACGAGGGAATTGACTACCAGGTAGATTACAATATTGGTAAAATCACCATCCTCAACCAGGGTATCCTCACTTCTGGGCAGGAAATCAAGGTTGACTTTGAAACCGTCACCCTGTTTGGCATTGAAACCAAGACCCTGATTGGTACCCGCCTCGATTATATTGTCAGCCAGGATGTCCAATTTGGTGCGACGGTTCTCCATCTCAATGAGCGTCCATTGACCAACAAGGTCAATATCGGTGATGAGCCCCTGTCCAACCTGATCTGGGGTGTTGATGGCAACGTCCGCAAGGATTCACGCTTTCTGACCAAGCTGGTCGACAAAATTCCATTGATTCAAACCAATGAGATCTCCACCCTGAACGTCGGGGGTGAGTTTGCCATGCTGGTTCCGGGTCACCCCAAGGCCATCGCTGTCGATGGGGAAGAAGGAATCGCGTATGTGGATGACTTTGAAAGTGCCAAGACGACCTTTGACCTGACCGGTTTCAGGGCCTGGAACTATGCTTCCTTCCCCGGTGACAATGGCTACAATGATTTGTATGAACCAGGTCCGGGCTGGAACGATACCCTTGCCCCCGGGTTCAGCCGCGCCAAGCTTGCCTGGTATTCCATTGATCCAAGTTTCTACTATGGCAACAACAACGAAGACTTCCCGGAAGCAGACTTGAGCAACCACTATACCCGCCAGGTCACTCCAACCGAGGTATTCCCCAACCAAACGAATATTAACGGTGACAACCTCCAGCGTACCTTTGACCTCCACTTCCTCCCCGAAGAACGTGGTCCTTACAATTATGCAGTTGACTCCAATCTGATCAATTCCAACAATAAGTTTGTGGATCCTACCCTCTCCTGGGCAGGTATTCAGCGCCGAACCAGTGGCAATACAGACTTTGAGGCCGCCAACTTTGAATTTATCGAATTCTGGATGCTAGACCCCTTCATCGACACTACCGGACAACCGGCTAACGGAGGTGAATTCTTTATCGACCTGGGTCAAATCAGTGAAGATGTTGTCAAAGACAATAACCGGAACTTTGAAAACGGATTGCCAGCCGATCCGGGAGACACCAACAGTTACAGTGTCACCGCCTGGGGCCGTTACCCCAATACCACGCCTCCGACCAACTCATTTAACAATGAGCCGGAAGCACGCGAATTTCAGGACGTAGGTCTGGACGGTCTGCGCACCGAAGATGAGTTGGTACACTTCAGGACTTACGTTGATACCCTGGCAGCACTGCATGGAACCGGATCTCCTGCCTACACCCAGGCTTTGACTGACCCTTCCGGAGACAATTACGAATACTTCCGGGGAGATATTTGGAATGGTCTCGGCATTCTGGACCGCTATCTGACTTTTAATGGACAGGAGGGCAATACCCCTCTCAACGCCACCCAGAATGGCTTCTCTATCCAGGGATCACCCAATCCCGATACGGAGGACCTCAACCTCAATGGTACCCTCAATTCCAATGAGGAATATTACGAATACAAGATGAACCTGCGTCCTTCCGAAATGGAGATTGGCAAGAACTTCATCGTGGACAAGATCCAATCTGAGATTCGCCTGGTCAATGGTCAGACCGACAATATCAATTGGTACCAGTTCCGTATCCCGCTGCAAGCCGGGGTGCCGATCAACAATATCCAGAACTTCAAGGCCATCGAATTTGTCCGGATGTACCTGAAGGGATGGGACGAGGAAGTGGTTCTGCGCTTTGCCCGTTTCCAATTGGTATCTACCACCTGGCGTACCTACCGCGACTACCTTGGTATCGAGAGCGATACTTTGGTTCCCGACCCCAACCCCAACAGCACTTTTGAGATTGGTACCGTGAACATCGAGCAGAATGGCAACCGCGAGCCCTTTAACTATATCCTCCCTCCCGGCATCCTGCGCCAACAGCAGGTTTCCAGTCCCCAGCCCGGACTCCTGCAAAATGAGCAATCGCTCGTGATGCGGGCCTGTGGGCTCGACGACGGCGATGCCAGGGGCGCGTTCAAGCTCACCAACTTTGACATGCGATCGTACGAACGGCTGAAAATGTGGGTCCACTCGGAACATGTGGGCGGGGAGCGCATGTGGGAAGAAGGCGAGCTTCGAGCCTTTATCCGACTGGGATCGGATACGCGAAGCAACTATTATGAATATGAGATTCCCCTCAGGGCCTCCGACATATCGGGTCCGAGTGACACCCTGAATATCTGGCGCAATGAATTCGACATCAACCTGCTGGAACTACCAGATATCAAGGCGATTCGAAATGCCCAGAACTGGCCGGTGATCAACCGCTTCCTCTATGAAGGGGGGCAGGACTCGATCATACCGGATTCCCACCGGGTCTATATCGTGGGTACGCCTAAACTCAGTGAAGTCAAGACCATCATGGTAGGTATTCGCAACGAAAATGACGCCGAAGGAGATATCTGCGCGGAGGTCTGGATGAATGAGCTGCGGCTCGTCGACTTCAATGAAAGTTCCGGCTGGGCCGCCAATGCCCGGGCCAGCATCAAGCTGGCAGACTTTGCCACCATCAGTGCATCCGGTAGTTATATGACTCCGGGATTCGGTTCCATTGAACAACGGATCAACAACCGATCGCGGGAGACAACTGCGATTTGGGATGTGACGGGTAATTTCAACCTGGGGAAATTCTTCCCGAAGGAATGGGGCATCCAACTCCCCCTTTATGTGACCTATGGTGAACGAACCATTACCCCACAGTTCAATCCCCTCGAAGCGGACGTCCTGATGACCAACTTCATCGAGAACTCTGAAGCCGGGGTACAGGATACCCTATTGGCAGCTCTAATCGACCGAAGGGTCAATAAAAGTATCTCTCTGAACAATATTCGGAAGGTCAAGGTGCCCAAGAAAGGGGCCAAACCGAACGAAAAGGACCGAACCTTCCCCTGGGCCATCGAGAACTTTACCCTTTCAGCTTCTTACAACGAGGTATTGCATACCAATCACCGGCTGTTGAAGAATCTGCAAAGGAACCACCGGGGCTCGCTGGCATACAGTTACAACTTCAATCCGAAGCTCATTGAACCCTTTAAGAAGGCGAAGAAAAAGAACCTGATCACAGCCTTTAATTTCTACCTGCTGCCCAAAACCTTTACCATGACGGTTGCAGGGGATCGGCGCTACGAGGAGAACATCATCCGGCCCACTGCCAATGGTATTCCGATCCGGCCGACTTACCAGAAAAACTTCACCCTCAGTCGGAATTACAACCTCCGCTGGGACCTGACCAAGAGCCTGAGCCTGAACTATACCGCGAACAATACCGGTCGGGTAGATGAGCCGTTTGGAGAATTGACGGAAGCCAATCAGGATTCTTTGTGGGGCAACCTGCTCAGCATTGGCGCTGAAACCAACGACACCACCGGCCTGTATCAATTGGGCAAGGACAAGACAGTCAACTTTGGTCGGAACCTGCGCTTCAGTCAAAACCTGGGCATCAATTATACCCTTCCCTTTGACCAGTTCAACCTGACCAACTGGATTTCGGGTTCTGGTTCCTACCAGGGTGGTTATAACTGGACTGCGGCACCGGACAACAACCTTGAACTGGGCAACCAGGTCAACAATTCTCAGAGCGTGCAGGGAAATGTCCGGCTGAATTTCGAAGGTCTCTACAATAAAATCGGATTCCTGAGAAAGATTTTGGAAGACGAACCCAAGAGCAACCAGACCGCTCCGAAACCGCGTCGCCCGACCAGCGAACCCAATCCACCTGAGGAAGAGGTCGCAGAGCAGGATTCGGTAGAGAAGGGTCCATCCATCTTTAAGAAGATCGGAAAGCAAATTGGGCGCTTGCTGATGTCCATCAAGAGTGTCAACCTGGATTACAACCGCAGCATGAGCACCGGGATTGCTGGCTATTTGCCCCAAACCGATAATTTCGGTCTGGACTTCAACCACCGGTACATCGACGCGCAAACGAATAATCTGAACCAAAGTCCGCTGACGGCACCGGGAATCCCCTATGCATTTGGCTGGCAGGAAAACGCGATCACCGAGCTCGACAACCCGACCAACTTCCTGGATCAATGGGGAGAAAATGGGTGGATCTCATCAAGTTCCAATCTGGTGACGCCCTTCAATGCGACCTGGACGGAAAACTTGTCGCCAAGGGTGGCGGTGACCTTGTTCAAGGATTTCAAGATCGACCTGAATGCCTCACGGACCTCTTCTCAGAATTATTCAGAGATTTTTAGTTATGATACCCTGACCGATGGCTGGGCACACAACAACCGCCTCTTCAATGGGCAGTATTCCACCAGCTATATTTTCATTGGTACAGCTTTCGAGAAGAACATTCCTGCTTCGGCCAGCTTCGTCGCCATGGAAGACCTGCGTGATGACATCTCCAATGAGCTGGCGGGCAGAAACCCCTTCTATAATGAATTCCTGGACAGTGCGGGGATAGACCCCAACCAGGCTGTGAGAGATGGCTATGCCCAGGGATATTCACCCACTTCTCAAGAGGTGCTGCTCCCGGCATTCCGTTTGGCCTATGGAGCTGGAAAGTTCAAAGAAGGAGGGGATTTATCTGCCTTCCCGGCCATTCCACTACCCAACTGGAATATCAATTACAATGGTTTGGGCCAGATTGAGGCCCTCAAGAAAACGTTCCGGTCGGTCACCATCCGCCACGGCTACCGGGGTAACTACAATGTCGGAGGCTTTACCCAGAATGTGCGCTATACCGGTAGTGAGGAAGGTTTCTCCTCGGAATATTTCCCGGCAGACATCATCGCCCCCGGAGATACTTTCTACAATGTTGAGAGTCAATATGTGGTTCCTTCGGTCTCTTTCTCAGAAAGCTTTGCCCCGCTGGCGGGTGTCAATATGAAGTTTGTCAACGGCCTGTCTGCCAATGTCGACTTGAAAATGACCCGAAATGTGAACCTGAGTATGACCAATATTCAGTTGACCGAGCAGCGAAGCAAAGACTTCACGATTGGCCTGGCTTACCGGAAGGATCGTTTCGAAAAGACTTTCCAGCTGTTTGGCAAGACCATCAATATGCAAAACCAGCTCAACTCCCGTCTGGATATCACCCTGCGTGATACCAAGACCAGGAACCGACGTCTGGACAATGCAGCCAACTCGGAGATCACAGGTGGTAACTTCCAGTTGATTGTGAAGCCCAGTGTTGACTATGTGCTCAATACCAAGGTCAACCTCCGGTTCTACATCGAACACAACCGCAACAGGCCTGCGATTTCGACCTCTTTCCCGAGTTCGTATACCGCAGTCGGATTCCAGGTTCGATTCACACTCGCGAATTAAGACGATAACTATATAAGAAGAGCAGAGGCCGTCCCATAACCATGGGGCGGCTTCTTTCTGTTATGGATATTGGTTTATTGACAGTTTTTGAAAACCTTTCCCATTATACTTCGAATCTATCAATCTGAAGTAAAATGGAATGGTAATTCTCAACCCCAAAATGGAACAAGAGAAAGAGGCTGCCCTTTGGGGACAGCCTCCGTAACGTTTAGATGGATGTTAGGGCGAGAACGTTTACTTAACCAGGTTAATTTTTTGGACCGACTTCCCAGTCGGCTGCTCGATGTGGAGGTAATACACCCCTGCAGGAGCGGCAGACATATCGATGGTCTGAAAGCGTGTCTGGATATCGTTTTTCTTCAGGACCAGTTTGCCCATGGCGTCGTAAACCCTGATCGCTACTGCTCCCGATTCCAATTCGGGAAGTTCGACAGAGAATTCTCCGCGGGTTGGGTTTGGGAAGACCTTGATCTCTTCAGGGCGTAACACATCGGCCCGCTTGGCAATTGTGAAGGCACAAGGGATGGCAGGCTGAGGCCCGATAAAATTGGAGGAATTGCCTGTGAGGGACATGTTGATCAAATTACCATGGACCGGGGTCCAGGATTCATCTCTGGCACTTGCCCGGATTCCGGTATTGTCGCCATTGGCAACACCCTGGTTGAATTTGTAGAGCCCTATCAACCCGGAAGTCCCGGAACAATACTCGTAGCTCTGGTTCGAAATAGAACCTATTTGCCCCGGGGTACGAACCACGTTCCAGATACGGAAATCGTCGATTCCAGCTTCCAGGAAGTCGTCGGTAGCACCTCCATTGTCCCAGGCGCCAATCAAGCAATTGGCACTGGTGGTGATCGAACCAGCCAGATTGTCAATAGAAGGATGGTAAACCTCTTCTACGCCATCGAGGAAAATACGGATTCCAGCCGCACTGCCACTGCCATCATAGGTGACAGCCAGGTGGTGCCAGGCGTTGTCCCGAATGTTCGTATCTCCGTACCGCGCAGCCATGGTACTGGGCCAGGGATTGGCCAGGTATACCAATACCGTACCGGGAAGACCAAAGTTGCTCCGCATGATCTGAATCCCCCACCCCACTGGCCCACCATCCAGTTTCGATATCAATTGACTGTTGGATGAACTTGGAGCAATTCTAACCCTGGCTTCGACCGTCCAGGGATCATTGGAATCGAACCCATAATTGTCTCCCAAGTCGATATAATCGTTCGTTCCATCCAGATCAATTGCGTTCTGGGCGATGGATGGTTGAAAAACAAGCAGAGCAGAGCAAAGAAGGATTAAGATTTGAATTTTTTTCATGGAAATTACTAGTTGTTTCATTTGTCTCTTTATGGCAGTTCGATAGGAAGAAGTAACCCATTTTGTAATCACTCTCCACAATTGTTATATTTGTTTGTAAATCAACTTTCCCCTTGTCGTCCGACTCCGTTATTGACACGTTCTTGACGGAACATTCGTCCAATCTTAACGTAACAATTGCCATGCGCATCCCACAAGACGCACCCAAAACCCCGGCCCCGGTAACCAATGGCCCCATCCAGGCCAAGGCGCCCCCCACCTTACAACTCGAGGCAAATCCTCTTCAGCTGGAGAAAGAGCCTAAGTCTATCAAGGCTTGTCCTCATATAGACCCATGGACCGACGAGCAATTGCAAGAAGAAATCGACCTGCTCCAACAATGGATACAGGACAATTCGACTCATGCCCAGGTCCACTACTACATTACCCTTATTACCCGCTATAGAGACACCCTCAGAGAACGCAAGGGTGAAAAACAAAATCCTGAAGAGGTAACCCGGAAGGATTATGACAAGATGTATTCCCAAAACAATGAGCGCTACACGGATGGGGATGGCAAGAAGAAGTGGCGGGAAAAATCAATCGGCATCAGGAAAAAGAACATCAATAAACTGACCAGCCCAACCGGACACCAGGCCGGTGAAGGGGGTTGGCTTGAATCTGACAAGGACAACAATGCCCTCTTCGATGCCTATTTCTCTTCCGCTCTCCCATCCGGAATCGCTGCGGATGACCTGAAAGTGCTGAGTTCAGATTTTACAACCCACAATCCCGGATACAAAGAGCTACCTCCGCCTGACCTCTGGCCCGAAATGAAGAAATCGCTTGAGTTGATCAAGAAGATCCAGGGAGTTACGGGAATGACTTATAAGGTCGCCAGTGCTTACCGTTCCTTCCGGGTCAACTCTCACGCAGGTGGTGCCAAAGGAAGTGCCCACATGAAATTCCTCGGCCTTGACCTGAATCCACAAGGAGATAAATCGGAAAATGAAGCTCTGCTAAAGTTCTTCTACCTCACCGCCGGTAAGAAGGAAAATATGGGATTAGGCTTTTACAATACCGGAAGGCAGCATATCGATGCATCCAGTTATCGCAATTGGAAATGGAGTGGAACCAAGTCCAAGGCGCATTGGCGTAAGAAATTTGTCAAGCATTTCGGTGAGGACAAAGCCAAGAGTCTGGAGAATTGGTAAGTTTCAGTTGAGTGTTTCAATTGAGTGATTTTGTTGAGTGTTTCAATTGAGTGATTGGGGTTGGCGTTTTTCCTGCAAAAGCACTAGATTCGAACCTCATTCAATTTTGCATTTCAATATGGAATTTCCTGAAGATTTGAAGTACACCCCGGACCACGAATGGCTCCGTATACATGACGACAATACTGCAACCGTCGGTATCACCGCTTATGCGACTTCCGAGCTGGGTGACATCGTTTACCTGGATGTGGAAAGCGTAGACGAAACACTCGCCAAAGAAGAGGCGTTTGGCTCTATCGAAGCGGTCAAGACGGTCTCCGACCTGTTCATGCCGGTTGACGGAACGGTTCTGGAATTCAATGAAGTCTTGTCTGACGAGCCGGAGTTGGTCAACGCAGATCCTTACGGAGCCGGTTGGTTGATCAAGATTGAATTGACCGATCCTTCACAAGTAGAATCTCTGCTGGACGTAGCAGCATACCGAGAACAAATCGGTCAGTAAGCTTCGGTTTGTGTATATTTGATCGCGGAATTGGCTTGGCTGATTCCGCGATCTTCGTTTAGCGATAGCAAAATAAAGAGGACGGCAGGGCCGTTATCCTCTAAAGAAACGCGAAATATGAATTTGAATAAAGGCATTCTGTTGGTGCTACTGGCATTGTTACCGGTTTGGCTACTGGCACAGACGGGCGAAGTGGAGCTGGCAGAGCAATATTACAAAGACGGGGAGTTCCAAAATGCACTTAACCTGTACAGTAAGCTGCAGAAAAAAGATCCCTCCATTCGGCTCTTTAACCAGCGTATTGCTTCTTGTTATGGTGAATTGGAACAGTACGAAGAGGGGATTGATTTTCTTTCCAAAGCCATGCGAAAAACCCCCGACGACCATGTGCTTCCCTTTATGAAGGCAGACCTGATGCGCTTTTCCGGTGATGCTGACGGCGCAAAAGCCCTGGAAAACAAAGTGATTGTCAACGATCTGAGTACAGAAGCTGAATTCATGGAAGCAGGGGGGTACAATTACCAGCGGGGCAGGCAGGATTTGGCACTTGAAACCTATGTCCAGGCCCGGAAAACTATGCGGGATAAATATGCCTTCTCAGGAGAAATCGCCAATCTTTACGGTCAGGCAGGAGAATACGCGCTGGCTACTCAGGAATACCTGGTCATGCTCGAAAAGCGGCTCGAAAGGGTCGAAACCATTAAAATCAATGTGCTCAACCTGGTCAATGACGATTCTAAAGAAAAGATCGAGACCGTATTGTTGGAAGAGGTGCAGAAAAACTCACGGGACCGGGAACTGCGGGGCCTGATCTATGAATTCTACGTCCTGACGGAGAATTTCTACGAAGCTTTCATCCAGGTTAAATCCATTGACCGGCTCAACAACAACCAGGGGGCTTTGGTCTACAATTTTGCCATGACCCTCCGCAACAACAAGGAGTACCGGCTGAGCAACAAGGCGCTGGATTATATCATTGAGAATTACGAAAATACTTCCTATGGTGACAAAGCTTACCAGGAGAAGACGGTCAATACTGAACTGGTTGCCTTTGAAACCCTTCCCCTGGACACCAATCTGATCCGGGACGCGGTCAATTCCTACGAGGACCTCCTCACCAAGCGGGGCCGCTTTCCCCAGTACTTTGAGGCGATGTACCGCAAGGCCAATTTGCAGGCCTTTTACCTTTTTGATCTGGAGGGGGCGACCGCAGAACTCAACCAGATGCTCAATCTGGGCATTCCCCCACAGTCATCTGCCAGAGCCAACCTTCTTTATGGGGACGTTTTGCTGATGCAAAAAGAGTACAACAAGAGTAAACTCCGGTACAATATGGTTGCCGAGGCTTTCAAAGACGGACAAATCGGAGCCATGGCCAAGTTCAAGCAAGGCCGCCTCTCCTATTTCAAAGGGGATTTCGAATATTCCAAAGCCCGCCTCAAGACCATCAAGGACAATACCTCCAATGACATCTCCAACGACGCCATTCAACTCTTCCTGGTGATCCAGGACAATATCGGTTTGGACACCACCACTACTGCCCTGGAGCGGTTTGCCCAGGCACAACTCCTGGTTTTCCAACGCGACTTTGATCCGGCTCTGGTACTGTTGGATTCCATCCTTTTTGCTTTCCCCAACCACACCCTGACCGATGATATTCTCTGGGAGAAGGCCTCGATCTTTGAGCAAAAGAACGACATCCAGAAGACCCTTGGGTTCCTGGAAAGGATCATCACAGAATTCCCGACTGATATTCACGGCGACGACGCCCTCTACAAAAAGGCCCAGATCTATGACTTCACCCTGAATGACAAAGAGCAAGCCATGAAACTGTACATCGATTTTCTCCGGAACTATACCGGGAGTTTGTACATCGTAGCGGTTCGGAAGCGGATTCGGGAGTTGAGGAATGAGAAGATTTAGGGGGGGGGGAATGGCGGTTGTAGACAACATAGTTCTGGCTTTGAATAAATTGGGAGGATACGCCCATCTGTCGGATATCTATGAAGTTTATGAGGAGATTACTGGTGGGGTCGTCAAATCTACAATTCGTCGCACCCTTCAGGAGCATTCGTCAGATACATTAACTAAATCTCGGGGCGAGGACCTGTTTTACCTTTCTGAAGCTGGCACTGGAAACTGGGGCTTAAGGGATTATCAAATACCCCATAGCAGGACGACTTCCGATTCTCAAGAAAGCCGTCCCGCAGAAAAGAGAGTAGAATCAATTATCTATCGAATCCCAAGAAACACCAAAACTGTACAAGCGTTAAAAGAAGACCACAACAATACCTGCCAGCTTTGCAACCTTAGACTTGAAATAGGTGGAGGAAAATATTATTCAGAAGGTCACCATGTAAAGCCTCTTGGTGGTATCCATTTGGGGCCGGATAGCAACGACAATATCATTATCCTTTGCCCAAATTGTCATGTTCAGTGTGATAGCGGTGCTCTTTGCTTAAGCAGGGAATTGGTGGGTCCGAGAATCAAACAAGATTATATCGATTACCACAATCAGAATATTTTTATTGGAGATTGATCACGACAAAATCCGATTAAAGAGTAAGCAATGCCTGAATTAGTGAGTCCGGTAACCGAAGACTGTAACCTACTTACTCCAAGAAAGCTCAGAGCTCACTCCTGGTAAGCTCCGAACTTACTCTTACCAAGTAAAAAACATACTGCTTTCAAGAAAAGTACTTAAAATTGGTAGACATTTTCTTAGTGATGAATAGTTATTCGCTAACAGCAGCGTGTACTTTTCTTACGATTCATGTTCGGACAGGTGAGTAAAAATACCCACCAGGCTCTTTAAGTGACCCTTTTCCGATCAGCCCAGGTTTCTGTCTTAGTTATCCAAAAGGTGAACACTGCAAATATCCAGATTCCCGGCCAGTTGCTTGCACAGAGCTCGTCAAAACGCCCGACTCTCTGGAATTCCTACTCGGAGAATGCGTCGGACAAATTCAGCGTTTGCGAAAAGTAGCCTTTATACCTACTCAGGGCATATTCCGAGGGAGTCCGCAACAATATCGGGGTCACTTCTCTGCTCGGATCGAGTATGTTCTTTACAGACTCCGAGTAAGTTCTGAACGGACACAAACCGTGTACCTACTAACTAGCGGAAGAAATGAACGGCAAAACCAGTCGCACTGTAAGCCCATGTACAATTGTTGGCAGTTGCCCCCCCCCCGAACCTGGAGACGGTTGGAAAAGGTCAGGGGATTGCCTGAAGATACAGTCCGGACATGCCAGGCGTGGGATCCCCCAATGCCAAGGGGGCTGTTGGCCGGATTTTGGCTGGCGGTGGTAAATCCGGTTTGGAAATCGCTGGGTGTGCCGGTGTAGGTCCATGTCGGAGTGGCTGGTGACAGCTCAAAATCCTGCATGACCAGGGCGTCAATGGCCTAAGCAGAAGTGACAAAGGGAAGGCAAAAAAAGAGGATGAGTAGGTAGTTGATGATCAAGGTTGAAGAAGGAGATCAATTAAACGATATCTATTGAAGAGTATAACCTCTCGAGGTTTTATTTAAGTTAAGTTCTACGTCCATTTTTCCCTTCTCCATTCCATCCCCATTCCTTCTCCATTCCTTCCCATTCCATCCCAAAATCCACTATCTTCGCGCCATGTCATTGACCGATGGATTCGGGATCTTCTCCGATGAATACTTTATGCGGAAGGCTTTGCAGGAGGCCGAAATCGCTTTTGAAGAAGACGAGGTCCCCATCGGCGCGGTCGTTGTCTCCCAAAACAAGGTGATCGGGCGGGGGCACAACCAGGTGGAACGATTGCGGGACGCCACCGCTCACGCGGAAATGCTCGCCATCACCGCCGCCTCGGACTACCTCGGAAGCAAATACCTCGACGATTGTACCATCTTCGTCACCCTGGAGCCCTGCGCCATGTGTGCCGGCGCCCTCCGCTGGGTCCGCGCCGACCGCATCGTCTTCGGCGCCACCGAACCCAAGTTCGGATACAGCCGATTCTCCCGTGAACTCGTTCACCCCAAGACAGAGATTGTCACTGGCGTCCTCGCAGAGGAAGCCGCCGCCTTGATGCGCGCATTCTTCCAAAGCCGTCGCAACTCATGATCCCACACCTGCCACAACCCACGACCATCCCGCAACCCTGACCCATGGGAAACCGCTCCAATACCCTGCTGGCAATCTTCCTCCTGGCCATCCTGTCCGTCATCTGGGGCAGCTCATTCCTCCTCATGAAATTGGGCCTGGAATCATTTTACCCCATTGAAATTGCCGCACTGCGCCTCGCCATCGCAGGACTGCTCCTCAGCCCATTCCTCTTCAAATACATCCGGAAAGTCCCACCCAAAAAGATACTGCTCCTCGCAATCATCGGTATCGCTGGCAGTGGATTGCCCGCCATCCTGTTCCCCATGGCGGAACAAGTGGTCCCCACCGCCGTCGCCGGAGTCCTCAATGCCATGACCCCGATCTTTACCGTGGTCATCGCAGCCATCTTCTTCAACACCCGGTTTCCGATGCTCAAATTGATTGGGATCTTCATCGGCCTGGCCGGGACCATCCTGCTGATGTCTGCCGGGGGCCTCGATTTAACCGCCGGAGAAGAAACAGACACCTGGCTCTACATCCAGTATTGTGGCTACATCGTCATTGCGACCGTCTTCTACGCCCTCTCGGTCAATTTCACCAAGACCTATTTTCAGGATACCGACCCCATTGGCATTACCGCGATATCCCTTTTCTCGGTGGGAGTTCCTGCCCTGATCTATATACTGACCAGTTCTCATTTTCTGGAGACGATGGAAACAAACCCGGTTGCCTGGGAGTCATTCACCTATGTTGCCCTCTTAGGAGCCGTGGGAACTGCATTTGCCTTGATCCTATTCTACCGACTCCTGCAAATCTCCAACCTGATCATTGCCTCGTCGGTGACCTATACGATACCCATCATCGCGGTACTTTGGGGTGTCTTTTACCTCCATGAAACCCTCAACTGGCAGCATTTTCTCGGCTTTTCAGTGATCCTGGCCGGTGTTTGGGTCGTGAATATGAAAAAATAATCACTCCCGAATTTCCTGACACAACTCCACCAAAACCCCGTTTGCATCCTTGGGATGGACAAAACAGACCAACTTGTTGTCGGCACCACGTTTAGGTTGCTCATTGAGAATACGAAACCCTTCGCCACGCAAACGCTCCATCTCGGCGTGAATGTCTTCTACTTCAAAGGCGATGTGGTGAATTCCCTCTCCCTTTTTCTCAATATACTTATGGATGGCACTGGTTTCCGCGGTTGCTTCCAGCAGTTCCACCTTGGATTCTCCCAACTGGAAAAAAGAAGTCTTTACCGCTTCAGATTCCACGAATTCCTCTTTGTAGGGCCCGTTTCTGAAAATGGTCTCAAAGAGGGCGTTGGATTTGGCAATGTCTTTTACCGCGATTCCTATATGTTCAATCTTCATGATTCGATCTTTGCATTTCAAATTTATTCTAAATCTCAAAAGCTGGTCCTAAAGCATCAGTCTTCCCTTTAAAAGTACTTCAAGTGATAAGGCACCGTGGCCTCTAAATGGACTCGCCGGGATTTCAAATCAACCTGAAAATTTAATACCTGTTCCCAATCCTGTCCCCGGTATGCATATAAGGTGCCAGGCTTCCAAAATAATCATCGTAAGAACAGGGCTGAAAAAACAGTACCCGCATGATGTACTTCTGACTCATGGTCAGCATCAGGCACATCCCCTTCGACGCATAAACCTTGGCCATACGTTCATAATCCATGACCCCATCGATGAAGTCCATTTCCCCTTCGGGCTTTCCCCAGGCCTCCATGATCTCTGCTGGAGCCACTCCCACCTGAGGGTAATTCACTTCCAACATCAGCAGATTTCCGTTCCGCATCCAGGCCCGGGACTTACCGGGGCTGCCATGGCCCTCGTAAGTGTGGTATTCGGTCAGCACGTGCCCCATCCCCAACAATTCCTGCCGGGTCGATTCGGAAAAATTCTCTAGATAACCCTTTACATCATCCCCGGACCAGGAATCCTGAAGCCCTTCCCATAAAGTCCAGTCGGTCGAAAAACAATGGTCCAGGTTAAGGGCGAGGTTGTTGCTTGAGTCACTCATAAGGTTTAAAAATTAGCGTCACAAAGATTGCTAATGCCTGCTTTTCAGGTCCCTAAAATACTAAAATGCCTTGCCAAAACGGCCAAAAGTTCCGACTTGTCTGCAAAGTTCGTAACTTGAAACTCCTTATAATGCTAAAAACCAGTTCACTGCTAGCTTAGTTTTTGTGAAGAAGAGATGAAGTGTGAAGGCGTATTATTGAAGTGTTTCGCTGAAAATTAGATTGAAATGAGTAAAATTTACCCGCTGCTATTGGGATGGCTCCTGCTGTTCTCAACCGATGTCGTTGCTCAAAATACATGTGCTACCGCAACCAATATTGCGGCTTTTCCCTATACTGCCGTTGGTCAGACGACTGCCGGAACAGGTGACGATTACGACGAGACCATGTCTTGTGGCAGTTTTTGGATGACCGGTGACGATTATGTCTACCAGATTGTCAATACCTCCGGGCCTACCGAACTGAATATTACCCTTTCCAATACCACCACATATACCGCAGTCTTTGTATTGGATGGCTGTCCGGATGCGGGTGGTGCATGTCTGGGAGCCTCCACCAGTTTGACCACGCCCCCACCGCCTCCACTGTGTATCACCCTGCCTACCAATGGTACCTACTACATCATCGTTTCCAGCTTTGGCTCTGTCAACCAATCTGTAAACTTTGATATCAATATTACCTCCCAGCCCGGCACCCTGGGATCGTCCTGCACAACGCCTCTTCCCATCGCAAGCCTCCCTTTCACTTCTACGGGAAATTCTACCCAGTGCTATGGTGACAATTACGACTTCACCGTCACATGTGCCGGAAACGACATCACCGGAAACGATTTCGTCTACTCCTACACGACGGCTACCACCGAATGTATCAGTGCGGCCCTGACCAACACCGTTACCTGTGGAGGTCTGTTCCTCTTTGATGGCTGCCCTGACAACCCGGCAACCAACTGCATCGCCACTGCCACCGGCCAGGACCCCTCTTTCGGAGGAATCACGATTGGACCGGGTACGTATTACTTCGTCATCTCCTCCAACCCCCTCTGCGCCGGTGATCAATTCACCAATTTTGACATCAATATCACCACTTCTGCTGCAGGATTGCCGGGAAGTACCTGCGGCAATCCTCAGACTATCGCCTCATTGCCCTATACCAATACCGGACTTTCCACCTGTTGCTATGGTGATGAATACGACAATGCGGATGCCTGCGGCAGTACCTATATGGATGGAGACGATTATGTCTTCGAATACACCTCTCCGGGAAGTGAATGTTTGGTCATTGATGTCACCAATACCACTCCCGGAGCCGGGGTTGGCGTCTTCCTCCTGGACGCTTGTCCGGATGCAGTCGGTGCTGTCTGTATCGGTCAAAATACCTCTCCCTCTGGAAACCCTACCCTGGGAGCTACCATTTCCGCTCCGGGTACTTATTACATTCTGGTATCCAGTACCACCACCGTCAATTGTACAGCTTTTGACATCGACATTACAAGCTCGGCGGCCGGGGCTGCGGGTACCAACTGTGCCAACCCGGTGGTCGTCTCCGGCCTGCCTTATTCCCAAACCGGAGAAGGCACCCAGTGTATGGCCAATGACTACACCAATGCCGACCCTGGGTCCTGCGGTACATTCTATGAAGATTCAGAGGACAAGGTCTACGAATATGTAAAGACGACCAGTTCCAATGAGTGCATTACCGTTACCCTGAGCAATACCTCCGACAACAATGTTGGCTTCCAGATTTACGATGGTTGCCCTGACGTAGGAACCACCAATTGCATTGGTTCCGGTGGCCCTGCTTCAGCCGGCACCGCAACTGCAACCGTGATCCTGCCTGCGGCTGGCACCTATTATGTCATTGTTGATTCCTGGGTGGGCACACCCAACTTCAACTACGACATCGACATCACCTCGAACGGCCCCGGCCAACCGAACGATGTCCCCTGCAATGCGACCGCATTGACCGCCGGAACCATTGTCTTTGGAGACAATAGCTGTTCAGGAGCAGCCCTCGAACCTGCGGCACCCGCCTGCTGGTCTACCGGCAGTGTCAACACCGTCTGGTACAGCTTCATTGCACCAGCCTCCGGCCAGATCAATGTCCGGACCTTCTCCGGAACCCTCGCCAATACCCAGATCGGCCTCTATTCCGGCCCTTGTGGTTCATTGACCAATCTCTTCTGCAATGTCAATATGACCCTGTGCGGAAACAACCTGACTTCATCTGAGATCCAGGCCACCGGCCTGACTCCCGGCACTACCTATTATATCGCTGTTGATGGCAACGGTTCTACCGAAGGCATCTTCTCCATCGTCGCCGTAGATGGCACCCAACCTTACCCGGTCGTACCGGGTCAGGATTGTAGCATCACCCAGTCGATCAGTGCCTGTAACCAGGTGATGACGGTGGGCAACCCCGGATTCTCCGGCACCGGCAATTCCTGCGACTTCAGTGGCGCTGGCAATTGTACGACGGGCGAATTGAACTCAGCCTGGTATACCATTGACATCGCAGCTGCCGGAAACTTGTCTTTCGTGATTCTCCCCAATGACGGTGGTCCTGCCACTTGTGGTGCGGAAACCGACTATGACTTTGTCCTCTGGAAAACTGCCGGTACTGGTGCTACCAATTGTGCGGCCATCAACACCTCTGGAGGTGGAGGCGCCGCCGCCTGCAACTACAGTTTTTACGGTGTCACCGGAGCCAATGGTGCCGGTACCGCTCCCGCCCCTTACAACAACTGCTTTGATCCTGCCTTTGCCCCCGGCGTAGCCGTCCTCCCCGGCGACCAGTTCATCCTTTGCGTACAGAACTTCTCAGGGAACTCCTCCGGATTTTCACTCGACTTTTCCAATACACCCGTCGGTGTCATCAACTACGCCCCCCCTACTTCTGTGACCTGGGGCGGAAATATCAACACCACCTGGAATGATGTAGGCAACTGGGGCAATTGCAATGCACCTGCTTGTGGAACCGACGGGGTTATCGTCGGAGGTCCACTGAACATGCCGATCATCACGGGTACCGAGAACGTCAACAACCTGACCATCAACCCCGGTGCCACCCTGACCCTCGGTCCGGGAGCCACCCTGAATGTCTGTGGCGATCTCTTCAACCTGGGGTCCATCGTCTGTGATCCCACCTCGACCATCAATATGGTGGGCGCTGGTGTTCAGGAGATCGGTGGCAACCTCACCGGTGCCAACAGCCTCGGCAACCTGACCATCAACAAGACCACAGGTGTCGTCAACCTGAATGGAAACCTGGAGATGACCGGGTCATTCACCATCCCCAATCCTACCAGTATTTTCAATACCAATGGCCGCTACATTTCAGTGGGGGGTGACTTCACCAATTCCACGGCTGGCGTCACCTTCTCCAATGTCGGTACTACCGGCACCCTGGAATTCACCGGCAACGGCCTCCAGCAATACAATCCCGGTGGCCCCTTGGTCCTGAACAATGTGACCATGAACAATACCGGTGCCGGGGTGAACCTGAATGCCGAAATGAGACTGGGTACCAGTGGCAACCTGACCCTGCTACAAGGGCCTATCATCACCGGTGGTTTCAGTGTGGTCGTTAACAACACCGCCCCCGGCTCCGTCTCCACTGGCAATGCTTCCAGCTATGTCCAGGGCAACCTCCGCCGCTTCCTTTCCGCCACCGGAGCGTTTGACTTCCCGGTCGGAGAAGCGACCACCGGATACCAACGGGCAAATATTAATTTTACAGGCGCAACCACGATCCCCTTCATCGATGCCAGTTTCGCACCTTATGGCGTGCTCCCCGGACCATTGGGCAATTTCGAATGTGGGTACACCTACGACCTTCCGGCCCTGAACCATGGCAACTGGATTCTGACGGCTGGTGCCAACCCGAATTCGGGCACCTATGATGCAACCCTCTACAACAACAATTACACCAATCCCGGCGCATTCTGGACCGTCATGCGGAACAACGGCAGTGGCTGGGCACTTCAAAACGGTGTTTGCGACCCGGCAAGTACAGCCAATATTACCCGCAGAACGGGGATGAACGGCTTCTCCAACTTTGGGGTGGCCCAGGCTTCTCCATTGGCAGTAGACCTCACGGTCTTCAGAGGTGAGCACTTCGGGGAATACAACCTCCTGACCTGGGAGACTGAAGTCGAGCGTAACAATGCTTACTTTGATCTGGAGCGGTCTGCGGACGGTGAAAACTTCACCTCCATTTCCCGCATCCCCGGCAATGGTGATTCAGACGAGACCCGTTACTACTCTGACGAGGACAACAATCTCCAGGCGCCACTGTACCACTACCGTCTTCGCCAGGTTGACTTCGATGGTGCCTACGAATACTCTGATATCGTGACCTTGTGGGGTTCACCTGAGAGCCTGACTTTCTCAGGACTCTATCCGAATCCTGCCACCCAGGATGTCAATATTGGCTTCTACAGCCAGCAGGCCCAGGTACTGGATTTGAAATTGATGGATGCACAGGGCAAGCTGGTCATGGACTGGAGCGAAGAGATCGGAAGCGGTGCCGCAGAACTGAGCATCCCGGTGGATCAACTGGCGGATGGGCTGTACTTCATTCAGGTACAGAGTCGTACGGAGCCGGTTTCACAATCCTTCCGATTTGTTAAGAAGAATTAAGCGTTCGCTGGGAATCGCGGACAGAGCCAAAGAAAACGGTCGCTTCAAGGAACTATCCTCGGAGCGACCGTTTTTCTTCGAACCAGCAATCCTCAGAATTCCATCTTCACCACCGAATAGACCTTTTCCTTCTCTTTGTAATAAACCAGTAATGCTTCGTAATTGCTGATCTGTACGGAGAAGCGGGGGTAGAAAGAATCATCTACGGAAGGCTTTTCGAGTAGGATTTCCCGGGGACTGACTTCACCGTCCAGGCCCACTTCGCGGTAGTACAAGGTACGCGGGGCCCGGCGGGGCTGGTCTCCATAGATCAGGAAGAGGCTGGCTCCACTGACCACATCCAGGTAAGAAAGGGTTTCACGGAATTCAGAACTCTGCCGCTTGTCGGCTATCGCGCTCCATTCCAGGTCGCCATTGGCAGCAACTGAATTGACGATGATCTCATCGTAGTGGTGGATGCGTTGATCGACCCAGTACCCATACATGTCCATATAGGAATTGTAGGTCGTATAGTATTTCTCCGCGATGAGAAGGACCCCACCGTCAGAGCGCAGCACAATATTGTCCAGGAAGAAATTGCGCAGTTCCTTTCCCCGGTCAACTTGACGCTCATTGAGAAACTGCCCAAAGAACCCCTCAGGGAACCGCTGGGCAGAAGTCACTTCCATTTCCAGCTTGTCATTCAGACGGTAGAATACTGTACCGGCAATCTCATCTGTACTCCGGTGGGAGAAGAAACCCGCCAAAAAGATATTTTCTTTGGGGTCTACCTTGACGACCAGGTCCGTGATATAAAGCTCACCCAATTCGATGTCCACCATCTCACCCGCGGCTACCCCTGGCTTGTAGCGGTACAGGCTGAACCCAAAATCATCAGGCGTCTTCACCCGGTTTTCCAGGTAAAACTTGCCGAGCAAGTAGATCTGACCGGAATTGCTGACGATCAATTGGCGTACCTGAAACTTATCATCAGGGTAAGGAATTTCGATTTCACCCCCAATGATCTCGTCATTTTCAGCATCGAAGAGGTAATAGAGCAGTTTTTCCTTCTTAGTGGAATTGTCGAGGTTCCGGTAGCAAAGGAGCTTCTTCTTATTGATCGAACGGGTAAATTTCAGGTCAACCCGTACCTCTTTTTCATTGGGGAGTTCGTCGATCACCTCGCGGTCCACGAGGACATTTCCTTCCAGGTCGAGCTGGGTAAAAGAAGTCTGAATCGCTCGTTTACGGGGAATATACTCTGAAAGGAACACGAAGATATTTCCACCCAGGATGGACACCAGTTCCACATTTGCCCGCCCATTTTGCACCAGCACTTCCTTGGACCATTCCCGGTTAAAGGCAGCGTCGTATTTGGTCACCCCCAGGTAGCGGCTGGATTTACGGCTCATATTGCCAAAGGTGGCCAGGCCGCCATCGGCAGGAACGTATTCGATGTGGGTCGGTTTGGCTTCCTTGCGTCCCAAATCCAGGCGTGCGGTTACACCTTGCCCATGGAGTTCTTTTACTCCGAACAGCAAGACCAACGCCATTCCCCACCTTATTACCGAATTCATCATCTATTTCTATTCCTTATGGTTTTAAGCTTGTCCTTTGCGGCACTACTCTTTTCCTCGGTTGATCAGGGCCATGATACTCCTCACCAACCGAAACAGTCCGTAAATGCCGAACCCCGCTGCCATAGCCAGGGCTATTTCTCTGTTGTTGGCCAAAAATGACCTTTCATCGAGTACTGCACCGAGGATGGCCAGGCCAGCACCAATCATCAGCGGGCCTATCACCAAACCAGTATATACGGACAGTTTCATGCAATCAGTACGTTTTTTTCAAAGATACAATATTTAGACCTACGCAAATACGCTGTGCTCGTTGCCTGTTTCTTTGTTTTCTCTACTAAGAAACAAGCAATCCTTATTTTCGTTTATATTTGGCACACTCCTTGCTCAGTAAGTAGAAAAAAGCACGCGGATATGAAATCTAAGTATACTACGCTCCTCGTTTTGGCATTTATGGCGATCGCAAGTTTTGGTTTCGCCCAGGCCCATGAAAAGCAACCCAATGTCAACACCCTGAAAGACATCGGTGCCGACCTGCCTCAATTTGCTTTTGAATTACCTGATGGGAGTACGCTTACGCCCGCCGTTTTGCCTCAGCAACCGGTCATCGTGTTCTATTTTGACCCCGATTGTGACCACTGTAACAAGCAGGCGAAGATGGTTTCTGAAAATCCAGACCTGTTCAAAGGAATTACCATGATCTGGGTTTCCTGGGCGATGGAGATTGAATACAATGTCAATTTCTTCAAGAAGTACTTCATGGAAATGCCCAACAAGGTATACATGGCCCGAGACACCCAATTCTCAATCGATACCTGGTTCGGGTACAGTGAAGTCCCCAGCATCTATGTCTACAACAAAGCACGGAAGCGGACCGCTTCCTTTGAGACGGAGACAGATTGTGAGCTTTTGGTGAAGTTTGCGAAGGAGTAGATACCCCGAACATCTCATAAAAGCCCCCTTTACTAAAAATATTGCCTGGGAATTCCCCAAAAAACCTCCCTCAAATGGCCCTAAAGAGTGATTTGGGTCTCTGACCCTTGGCCGCGAGGCTCTGCACCTATGCTGGCGAGCCTCTGCACCTATGCTGCCGAGCCTTTGTACCCTTGCGGGAGGGTCTTTCAGCCTTGGCTGAGGGTCATCGGTCCTGCCTGCCGAAGGTTTGGTCGCCCGGCTGAGGGCCATTCCTCCTGGGCCGGTAGCTCCACCGACCCGCTCGAGAGTATTGAGGCAGTTGGCTGCCGGACGGAGAACAGTTTCGGGAGGGTGACCTTCTCCTTGCGGGAGGGTCCCTCTACCCTGCGCGAGGGTTGGCGAGACCCCTTCAGGGGTCCCCGGCACCGGCCTGAGGGCCTTCGAGGCCCTCTCGAATGGATTGATACCCTCGCAGCCATGGGTTTGGAGCCTCGCAGCCATGGGTATGGACCCTCGCAGCCGAAGGTTCAGGACCCCTCAGCTCAGGGTCAGCGACCCTCAGACAGGGTTTTACCCTTCAAAAACGCACCCAAAGGCCTGTTTTCCAGATCATCATACTTTTCCCAGAAATGGCTAACTTCGCGCCTTAACCCATCAGAGACAATTATGAGCCTCGAGAAGAAGATCCAAGAAGAAATGAAAAACGCAATGCGTGCCAAGGACAAGACTGCCCTGCAAGCACTGCGTGCCATCAAGTCTGCCATTTTGCTTGCCAAGACAGCAGGGGGGGGTGATGAGCCGATGTCGGAAGACGATGAGATGAAGCTATTGATCAAGCAAGCCAAGCAACGCCGCGATTCTGCCACCCAGTACCGGGACAATGGCCGTGACGATCTCGCGGAGGTTGAAGAAGCAGAACTTAAGATCATTGAGCGCTTCCTGCCGCAGCAACTCACCCCTGAAGAAATCAAGGCCGAAGTAATGGCCGTGATCGAACAGGTGGGAGCGACTTCCATGAAAGACATGGGCAAAGTCATGGGCATCGCCTCTAAGAAATTGGCAGGCCGGGCCGATGGTAAAGCGATCTCTGCAGTCGTCAAAGAATCCCTCGGATGAACCTGATCGATATCGTTGCACTGATTGCGGTCGGGATCGGTGCATTCCGGGGATACCAGAATGGAATCATCAAGGAAGTTACGGGTCTCCTCGGGCTGATTGTCGGCGTCTGGGCAGGATTGCGACTTTCCTTCCTTTTTGCGGACTATTACCGGGACAATTTTGACATCCTGGAGAACTATATCCCGCTGCTGGCATTTCTTACTGCTTTCCTCCTGGGAGTACTGGCGGTCTGGCTGGCGGGAAAATTGTTGAACAGGTTTGTAAATTCGATCGCACTGGGATTACCCAACAAGCTTGGTGGAGTCGTGTTTGGGGCGGCGAAATGGGCATTTTTGGTAGGTACGGTAATCACGTTGATCATCAATGCCCAGATTCTCTCCAAGGACACCCAGGAAAGCTCTGTCTCTTATCCCATTCTCAGCAAGTACTGCAAAGTCGTCCAGGGATACAGCATCGGGTTGATCCCTCAGGTCAGCAATGTCTTCAAGGATGTGGAGCACTACTTTGTCGACCTCGATTCGGTCCGGAGTGCCCGGGAGGGTGTCCCCTATCCGGAATCTGATTCTATTCGTGCTGGATCCGAAACCAATCCTGGGACCAATCCGGGGACTCAGCCGTGATACCAACCCAGATACCCAACCGTGATACCAACCGTGATACCCAGCCGTGAAACCCAGGGGAGGTCCCCAATCTTGATCTTCACCCGAATGGAAATGATCACTCAGCTATGATCCTCGTCATCGACAATTACGATTCCTTTACCTGGAACCTGGTCGATCTGGTTCGGCGGGGTCCGTATCCGGTGGAGGTCTATCGGAATGACGAGATCACCGTGGAAGAGATATTTCACAAAGACCCCAAAGGAATTCTGATCTCACCTGGCCCCGGCCGCCCCAGTGACAGCGGCGTTTCCCGGGAGGTTGTCGAAAAGCTGATTTCCACCACTTCTGTATTGGGTGTTTGCCTGGGTCACCAACTCCTGGGAGAAGCCTTTGGCATGAAGGTCATTTACTCGACCGAACCCATGCACGGCAAGACCAGCATGATCAAACACATTGGAAAAGGGTTGTTTCAGGGAATCCCCAATCCGATGCAAGTAATGCGGTACCACTCTCTCTTATTGGAGAACTCAGCCATTCCCGCGGAGCTTACCGTTACCGCCGAGACTGAGGATGGGGAAATAATGGGAATTCAGCACAATTTCCTTAATTTTGCCGGGGTCCAATTCCATCCTGAATCTATTTTAACCGAACTTGGAGAACAAATAATCCAAAACTGGTTAAGTACAGTATAGAGCCGGGAACCAATACATCATAAGGCACAGCCGCAAGCCACCTGCAAGGAGAACTATAATTCGGATTGTATGGATATCGAGATCAAAAAAGACGGAGAATACGAATACGTGGATGAAGGCCAGGGGCCTACCCTGTTATTGTTGCATGGTCTTTTTGGTGCCCTGAGCAACTGGGAGATGGTAATTAGTGAATTCAGTGAGAATTACCGCATTCTGATTCCCATGCTTCCGATCTACAAGAAGACCAATGTCAAGCCTTCCGTGGAAGGGCTCGCCAACTATACCAAGGGTTTTCTCGACCACATCGGAGTCAAGAGATGTTGTGCCCTCGGCAACAGCCTGGGAGGACATATTGCTCTCATATTTGCCCTTGAGAACCCTGAACGTCTTGATGGTCTGGTACTCACTGGCTCTTCCGGCCTCTTTGAATCCGGTATGGGCAGCACCTTCCCGCGCAGAGGCAATAAGCCTTATATCCGGGAACGCGTTGCATTTACATTTTACGATCCAGAAACTGCTACCGAAGAATTGGTGGATGAGGTGTTTGACATTGTCAATGACAATTACAAAGCCCTGCGGGTCGTTAGGGTAGCACGGGCTGCGCAACGGGAAAATCTCTCCAACAAGATTCACAGGATCAAGGTACCGACCCTTCTGGTCTGGGGGTTGAATGACAATATCACTCCTGCCAATGTGGGTTACGAATTTCACAAACTGATGCCCAACTCTACCTTACGGTTCATCGACCAATGTGGCCATGCAGCCATGATGGAAAAACCGAAAGAATTCAATCTCTATCTTCAGGATTTCCTGAACACAGTTTACCCTAAGCCTAAAATGGCCTGAAAATCATGATCGCCAGGAATCTCATATCCGATACCGTACCGTCTCTCAAGACGTCCGACACCGCAAAGCGGGTCATGGACTGGATGAATGAATTCAAGGTGAATCAGCTTCCGGTTGTCAACAATGAGGAACTGCTGGGACTTATCACCGAGGAGGACCTGCTGGAGATCAGTGACGAAGACAATCCGATTGGCAATGTCCGTTTGTCCTTGCCGGAAAAGACCCACGTCTATGAAGATGCGCACATCTACGACGTCATTCGCGTCGCCAGCATGTTTCACCTTGACGTACTCCCGGTCTTAAAAACCAGAGACAATACCTTCCTCGGGGTCATTACCAAAGATGACATCGTCGAATCCATGGCCAAAATGCTCAATGTACTGGAACCAGGTGGGATCATCATCCTTGAAGTGTCCCACAACTCTTATCATCTGAGTGAGATCGCCCGCCTTTGTGAATCCAACGATGCCAAGGTGCTCAGCCTGACCGTCGCCAATGCGCCGAACCCCAACCACCTTTACGTCTCCGTCAAACTGAACATTCGGGAAATGAGCCGTGTAATCGCGACCTTCGAACGCTTCGATTATACGATTCACAATGTCGTCTTTGACTCCGAACAACTCGATGACTACAAAGAGCGGTATGAAAATCTGATCCGCTTCCTCAATCTCTAACCGGGACATATCCCATCCTCTACCATGTTTCATTTCATCACAGACACCACCATTCAGGACAGGTTTGGTCACTATTATTTGGGAATGCAGGCCTACGCCGGGGGGGCATCAGCGGTGCAGTACCGAAACAAAAACTTTGACCGCAGCAAAGACCTGAAGCAGTTGGAGAGCCTTGCCTTTTCGGCCAGGAAAATGGGACGACACCTCATCATCAACGACGACATGGAACTGGCTTTGGAAGTTGGGGCAAGCGGTGTACATTTGGGAATAGAGGATGGTTCTCCGAAAAAGGCCCGCGAATTGCTGGGTCCGGATGCAGTGATCGGAGCCACGGTCCACAACTTCGATGAATTGGCCGCCCTGATGGGACTTAACATTGATTACATCGGCGTGGGACCAGTCTACGGAACACAGTCCAAAGAAACCGGATTACCTGATCTGGGGCTGGAAAATCTCAGGGCGATCTGTGAAGCCTCTCCCTTTCCGGTAATCGGAATCGGTGGGATTAACCCTGAAAACATCCTTCCCGTTTTTGAGGCCGGTGCCAATGGAGTCGCGATCCTCTCCGCCTTTTGCAAAGCCCCTGACCCCAGACAATTTGTCAAAGATATTCTCAAAATACTCCCCTGATCTGCACCACCCACCCGGGGGGAGTGAATCACTGTGGGAAAAGAGATTGCGGTGGATGAATGAATTTCCAGGGGAAAAGAGATTGCGGTGGATGAACGAATTTCCAGGGGTGAAGAGATTGCTCTGGGTATTTATATTTTTGCTTGGTCTGTCCTTTGCTTCCCTGGCTCAACATCCCCCAACTGGTGAAACAGCGGTCATCTCCAGGATCGAAGTCACTGGAGTCAAAAAGACCAAACCCAAGCTGGTCCGTTTTATGATGACCCTCCAGGAAGGGGATACCATCAGTCTGGATGACCTGGATGAACTCATCAAAACCAACCAGGACAATGTCTACAATACCGGGCTGTTCACACGCACGGACCTGAAACATGTCCTCACCGGAGATTCGATCGCTTTTACCATTGACGTGCAGGAACGCTGGTACGTCTGGCCCAATCCCTACGTCAATCTGGAAGAACGGACCTTCAACGAATGGTGGGAAGACAAAGACCTGGATCGCCTGGTCGTAGGTGCCGGACTCGATTGGGGCAACCTTACCGGCTGGAATGATCAGATGTACCTTTATGGGCAATTGGGATATTCCCGCCGGGTTACCCTTCAGTACCGCCGTCCTTTTCTCTTTCCCAAACCGCAGATCGACGGCACGGTCAGCTTCTTCCACGTCAACAACAAAGAGATCGGTTACGGAACGGAACGGGGCGTCCTGCAATTGGCGCGGCTGGAATCCGAATCCATGCGCAGGTACTATATCGGGTCGATTGGGTTTAACAAAAGGCTCTCACCGAGGGAGCAAATCCAGTGGAGCCTGGGCTACCGCTATTTCCGCCCCAATGACAGCATTGTCTACTTCAACGAGCTTTACCTGACCGACGGGGCCAAGGCGGAGCATTACCCAACCATCCGGGCCGCCTATGTGCGGGACGAACGGGACATCCGGTCATTTCCACTATCGGGTTTCAAGCTCAGTGGCAGTGCAGCCATGAATGGATTACCGGGGATAGGCACCTCGAAATTCGGAAAATTCACCGCAGGATTTTCCCACCACATCGCTTTGAGTGACCGGTGGAACTTTTCTTATGGAACGCAAAATTTTATCCTGGCAGGGAAGAAGGTGCCCTATTACGACAAGTATTTCGTTGGGCTTGGCTCCTTTCTGAGGGGATATGAACGGTATGTGATCGATGGCTCCTTCATCAATCTGACCAAAGCGGAGTGGAAATTCGGCATCTTCCCCCGAAAGATTCACCATTGGGACTGGATTCCTCTGAAACGGTTCCAGGATTTCCCCTTTGGCTTGTATATTAGTGCTTACTCGGACCTCGGCTACGTACGTGACTGGACGTTTAACAACCAGGACAACTATTTGAAAAACCGAGTTCTGACCGGTTATGGCATGGGCCTCAACGTGATCACCATTTATGATTTCATGATGCGGTTCGAATACAGCTTTAACCACTTCGGCCAACGTGGCTTTTACATCAGCGGCTTAGTCTCAATACAATGAAACTTGCTATTTTCGGACGTAAATCGGACAATACCAACCTTCAGGTGCTGAGGGACTTTTTCCGCTTTTTGCAGGAACGGAAAATTAAGTATGCGGTTCATTCTGCCTATGCCAGTGACCTTTCCGCAGACTATGACAATTACCTCACCGACATTGCGCCCTTTCTCCTGCAGGAGATTGAAGAGCTCGACAGTTGTGACTTTGCCTTCAGTTTCGGGGGGGATGGGACCTTTCTGGAAACTTCACGGGTAGTCCGGGACAAACTTCCCTTGCTGGGGATCAATTTTGGCCGCCTGGGTTTTCTGACCTCTATTCTGGGGGAAGAGTTGCTGGAAGCGACCGACGAATTGAGCCGGGATATGTACCGGTTGGATACCCGCAGCGGACTTACGGTTGAGACGAGCGTAGATGGATTGTTCGGAAAAGATAATTTTGGTCTGAACGACATGACGATTCACAAGCACCGGTCCAATGAGATGATCACGGTTCACACCTACCTGAATGGCGAATTCCTGAATTCGTATTGGGGAGATGGATTGATCATTTCCACCCCCACCGGATCCACTGCTTATTCTTTGGCTTGTGGTGGCCCGATTATTCACCCGCAGGCCCCTTCTTTTGTGATAACGCCGGTGGCCCCTCACTCTTTGACGGTTCGCCCGATGGTAATTCCCGACGAGTATGTGATATCATTTTCCATTGAGTCCCGTACCGGAGCTGCGATGCTTTCACTTGATACGCGAACGGTTTTAGTGGACAACAAAGTTGACATCGCGGTTCGGAAAGCTGATTTTCAAATCAAGCTGTTGAGGGTTCACTCTACCAATTACCTGGAGACTTTGCGTACGAAATTGATGTGGGGGAAAGATAGTCGGAACTGGCGGGAAAGGATTGGAAGGAAAGGATAAGGGCGATTTGTTCCCTGATTGTATTGGCTAATCCAGAAGAACATGAAGACACGTATCCTAACAGGCCTGTTTGCGGCTTTTGTACTCTTGGTCAGTTCCTGCAAGGAAAAGCAATACCTTGTGGGGTACTATACCTATGAGGAATATCAAAAGGAGTGCAAATGGGAGAACTTTGTTGACAAAGAGTATAAACCGAAAGAGAAATGGATGGATTCTTTGCAAACCATTCAACTCACTGAGGATCTGCGTGTACAATTGTTTTTGGGGTCTTATTGTCCTGACAGTAAGAAATGGGTCCCCCGATTTTATGGCCTGAAAGAAGACCTCCCCATCGGTAATGTTGAAATTATCTCGGTCGACACTACGAAAAAAGATGAAAAAGGTTTGTGGAAGGCTGCTAAATTGGAAAAAATCCCTACATTTATATTCTACCGTGGGGACGATGAAGTGGGTAGAATTGTAGAAAAGCCCAGAGGGCGACTCGAAAAACATCTCTTTCGTCTTCTAAAATCCGGTGAATAATTTTCATTTATATGCGCTGCTGTATATATTTGATTGCCGAAACTTCAAAGATTGGACGAGATTACTGTTGATTAGTTAGTGAAAAAGCTGTTTCCTATGAAATCCATTAAGTATTTGTTGGCGTTCTTCGCTTTCTGCTGGGCCATCAATGATGCTACTGCCCAGTTGCGGACGCGTTATTTCTATGTTGGTGTCTCCGTTGGAGCAACCAACTACAAAGGTGACCTTGACGACAACTTCACCCTTAAATTCACCAAGCCCGGACTGGGTTTCATTGGTGGATACAAATTTACCCCACACATGTCTGCCCGCCTGACATTCAACCAAGGTTGGATGGGCGCGTCTGATGCGAAAGCTGCACGTGACATTCCACGTCGCCGCCGCAACCTGAGCTTCCGCTCTCCTTTGAGTGAAGCAGCACTGACCTTCCAGTACGAATTCTTTGCCAATAACCGGAAGTTCCAGTATCGCCCGACTTATACTCCTTACATTTTTGGTGGGATTGCAGTCTTTGCATTCAACCCTCAAGGAAAGTTGGAAGACACCTGGTATGATCTTCAGCCGCTTGGTACCGAAGGCCAAAACCTCGGTGACAATTGTGGCTATGCTGACTGCCCCGATCCTTATTCACTGGTCAATATCTCCATCCCCTTTGGTGTAGGTCTTCGCTATCGCCTGACCGACAAAATCGACATCAGTGCTGAGATTGGACTCCGCAAGACATTCACTGACTATTTGGACGACGTAAGCGGCCAGTATGCTGATTACGAAGCTCTTTATGCTCAGAATCCTAATGCTGCACTGCTTTCCGACCGGATTGACCGTGCGGTATATCCCCAGGGAGGCCGTTTTTGGAATGGTATCCGTGGTGACAATACCCAACAAGACTGGTACGTAATCTCTCAGGTTTCAGCTACCTACATCCTTGACTGGGTAAAATGTCCAAAATTCCGTTAGGAAATATATACTATCTCTAAACGAGGAGCGTATTGGTTAAGAGCCAATACGCTCTTTGTTTTTACAGGAATGGGAAGTAAACACTGAAAAAGGCTAAAAGGTATGCCTCAGTGTTCAGGTCTTTGCATGTAATTGTGCAGGAACTTTCGTAAATTGCGCTTCTGTTTTTCCCAATGGAAAGCATTAAAGAAAATATAGATTTGCAGGCTCTTCCTCAACATGTCGCCATTATCATGGACGGCAATGGGAGGTGGGCCAGGCAGAAGGGTAATCGGCGTATTTTCGGCCACCGGGAAGCTTTGCGTGCTGTCCGGGAAGTGATCGAAGCGGGAGTAGAACTCAAATTGGGTTATGTCACGCTTTACACCTTCTCGACAGAAAACTGGAAGCGACCTAAGACGGAAGTTCTGGCGCTCATGGAGTTGTTGGTCAATACCATTCGAAAAGAGACCCCGTTGTTGCTGGAAAATAATATCCGGCTGCGGGCGATTGGACATTTGGATGACTTGCCTCGCCGCCCTCACCGGGAGCTCATGAAGAGCATGGAACTCACTAAGGACAATACAGGTTTGACCCTGACCCTTGCCCTGAGTTATGGTGGACGGTCGGACATATTGAGTGCTGTTAACAAAATTGCAGAGAAGGCCCAGCGTGGAGAACTGAAGCCGGGAGAGATCACGGAACAAGATCTTCGTTCACAGATGAGTACCCATTACCTGCCTGACCCTGAATTGATGATTCGCACATCAGGAGAGTTTCGCATTTCAAACTTCCTTCTTTGGGAGTTGGCTTATGCTGAAATTTACATCACCGAGAAGTTCTGGCCGGACTTCAGCCGTGAAGACCTCTATGCAGCAATCGTCGATTACCAGAGTCGGGAAAGGAGATTTGGAATGATTTCCGAACAAATTATTACATGATGAGAAGAACGATCCAGATAATTTTCTTCTTCCTGCTTTCCGCAACCGCCCTCCAGGCCCAGGTCAACTTCGACCTTGGCTCTCCTACTGTCTATACCATCCAAGGTCTTGACGTTGAGGGCAATCAGCAAGCAACGAAGAATGCAGTGATATTGAGTTCAGGACTTTCCCTGGGCGATCAGGTAACTTTGCCTGGACCGGAACTGGCCGATGCCATCCACAAGCTCTGGGAAAAAAATATTTTTGATGACATCGACATCACGGTCGATAATATTGTTGATGACAAGGTCTTCCTCCTGATCAAAGTCACGGAACGTCCAACCGTGGTCTCCTTCACTTTTACCAATTGTAGCAAGAGTCAGAAGGATGACCTGATCGAAAAGATGAATTTCATCAATGGTCGGATCTGGACACCTGAAAAGCGGAAGCGCTCTGACCGGATCATCCAGAATTACTTCATGGAAAAGTCTTTCCTGAAGACCAGCGCAGAGTATGAGTTGGTGGATGACCCCTTGGTAAAAGGCAAAAAGCGCCTTGCCATTACGGTGAACAAGGGGGATAAGATCAAAATTCACGAGATCAAGATTGCCGGCAACCAGGACTTCAGTGACAAGCGTCTCAAGAAGAAGATGAAGCAGCTGAAGGAAAAGAAGTGGTGGCGCCTGTGGGCCAAGTCGAAGTACCTCAAGAAGAAGATGGACGAGTCCAAGACGAACCTGATCGACTTCTACCGGGAAAACGGTTACCGCGATGCTGAAATCGTCTCTGATACTTTCTACGATTACGACGAAAAGACGGTTGACGTCGACGTTAAGGTATATGAAGGCACCCAATACTTCATCCGCAACATCGACTTCTCCGGCAACTATAAATACACTGCCGACTCTCTGCGCAGTATTCTGGGGATTGAAAAAGGTGACATCTACAACAGTGCTCTCCTCGATCGCAAACTGAACGGGGACATGACCGGCCGGGATATTTCCGGTCTCTACCTTGACGATGGCTACCTGTTTTTCAATGTGCAACCCGTCGAGGTTGCAGTGGTAGGTGATTCCATCGACCTGGAGTTGCGTCTTTTCGAAGGGCCTCAGGCAACGATTCGCAAGATCATCATTGAGGGCAATACCAAGACCAGTGATTATGTAATTCTGCGGGAACTGAGGACCATACCCGGTCAGAAGTTCAGCCGTGCGGACCTGATCCGTTCCCAGCGTGAAATCCTCAATCTGGGTTACTTCAACCAGGAAACCCTGCAAATGATCCCTATCCCTGACCCAGTCAAGGGTACGGTGGACATCAAGTATATCGTAGAGGAAAAGCCTTCGGATCAATTGCAGATTCAAGGAGGTTGGGGTGGCCAGATCCGTGACCTCGACGGCAACGTCGTCGGTGGTGGATTCGTAGGTACGGTCCAGCTCGGGTTCAACAATTTCTCTACCAAGAAATTCTTCAAAAAAGGCGCCTGGAACCCGATTCCAGCTGGTGATGGCCAGAGGCTGAACCTCGCAGTTCAGATGAACGGTGTGGGTTGGCAAAACTACAGCCTCTCCTTCCTGGAGCCCTGGCTGGGTGGCAAGAAGCCTAACTCTCTCGGATCAAGCGTTTATTATACCGTCAACCAGAGCCCTACCACTGGATTCAGCATGAAAACCATTGGTGGTGGATTTGACTACGGTAAGCGCATGAAGTGGCCGGATGACTTCTTCCGTTCCATGACCTCCCTCTCTTACAAGTACTATGACATCAGAAATGGTAACCTGGCCTTTACGGCCCTGGACTTTGACGATGCCTTTATCAATATCATTTCCCTGCGTCAAACCATTGACCGTACCAGTGTAGATGCCCCCATCTACCCCCGCTCAGGATCACGGGTGACCTTCTCAGTGGAAGCAACCCCTCCTTTCAGCCTGGTCAACGGCAAAGACTACAACGAAATCTCTGACGCAGAAAAGTTTAAATTCCTCGAATACCACAAGTGGTCATTTACCGGTGACTTCTACTTTGAACTTGCCAAAAACCTCGTTCTGCGTCCCAAGGTGCAGATCGGATACCTGGGTGGATACAATGAAGACTACGGTATTTCCCCATTTGAACGTTACTACCTCGGTGGTAGTGGTCTCGGCCAGTTCAACTTCTATGGCTGGGAATACATCGGTATGCGTGGTTACCCTGACAATTCCATCGGTCCGCGTCCTGCTGGCGGCGGTGAAAGTACCCAATCAGTTGGGGGGAACATTCTGAACAAATACATTTTAGAACTTCGCTATCCTATTTCTCTGAACCAGGCTGCTCCTATCTGGGTGCTTGGCTTCGCAGAAGCAGGAAATTCCTGGCTGGGCTTCGAATCATTCAAACCTTTTGAATTGAAGCGTTCCGCCGGGGTTGGAGTTCGGGTGATGTTGCCAATGGTAGGACTCCTGGGAGTTGACTGGGGATATGGCTTTGACAAAGTCGTCCCCTCTTCCCCAACCCGCCACGGCAGTCAGTTCACCTTTATCATCGGACAAGAATTCTAAACACACACAGACAAAATCAACATGAAAAAACTTGTTGCCATCGTCCTTCTTAGCTTTACATTTTTCACTGGAGTCGTACAGGCACAAAAATTTGCCTACGTCGACACGCAGTACATCTTGGAGCAAATGGACGAATACAGCACAGCCCAGCAAGAAATTGAAAGCCTTTCTCAGCGCTGGCAAAAAGAATTGGAGGAGATGCACGCCCGAATCGAACAGATGTACCGGGACTACCAGGCGGAAGAAGTGCTCCTTTCCGAGGACGTAAAAAAGCAACGCCAGGAAGCCATCTATGCTGAAGAGCGTAAGGCCAAGGAGTTCAAAAAAGATAAGTTCGGCTACGAAGGAGAACTCTATAAAGTACAGGATGAAAAGATCCGCCCGGTTCAGGACAAGATTTTTGCTGCCGTTGAAGAAATGGCCAAAGAACGTCGTCTGGATGTGATCTTTGACAAATCCGGTAACTCAGGCATGTTGTATACCAATGCCGTATTTGACAAAACCGATGAGGTCATGACCCGACTGGGTATTAAGTAATTGACCTTTTATACCTACACAATTTCATACCCTGTTTTTCGACCAAATTTGATTCAAGATGAAGATTAAAGCCTACATAGCGGTACTGTTTTTTGCCGCATTTACTGCTTTTCAAGTCAATGCCCAGAGCAAAATCGGCTACACCAATGTCGAGTTTGTACTTGCCTATATGCCTGAATTTAAGGCTATGCAAAAGCAACTTGAAACCTACCAGGGCCAGTTGACCAAACGCCTCAAGGTCAAGGATGACTATGTCAAGCAAAAGTACCAGGAGTACCTTTCCCGCAAGGAGCAAGGCGCACCTGAAGCTGAACTCAAGGGCCTTGAAGATGAGCTTATGAAGCTGGACGGGGAAGTTCAGAAACTGGCCGCAAAATCCGAGGAAGAGCTTGTTGGAAAACAGCAGACCCTCCTTGAGCCTGTACTGAAAAAGCTCCAGGATGCCATCGACGGCATTGCTGCAGAAAAGAGCTATGACTATATCCTGAACCAGACTACCAGTGCCGGGGTCTCTACGATTCTGTTCGGCCCTGAAGAAGCGGACATCACCGCTGCTCTCTTTACCAAACTCGGCATGAAAATGCCAACTGAATAATCCCAGGAAACCCAATGAAATTCCTTATGAAGCGAATATCACTATTCCTGGTCCTGATGGCGGTCGGTTTCTTTGCTGCGAAAGCACAAACAAAAATCGGCTACACCAATGTCGAACTGATCCTGGTTTACATGCCTGAGACTCAGGAAATGGAAAAACAACTCAAGACAATGGAGGAGAAGCTCCTCGAACAACTTGAGATCAAGCAAAAGTATTATCAGTCCAAGCTGATGGAATTCATGGAAGCCCGTGAGTCCGGCAAGTTTACCGATGAGCAGCTCCAGATTCCCGCACAGGAATTGGAAAAGCTCCAGGCTGAAGTACAGCAAGGTTTGAAGCAGGCCGAAGATGCGCTGTTCAAAAGACGGATGCAACTTCTGGATCCGATCCAGAAGAAGATGCAAGAAAAAATCGATGAAGTCGCTAAGGAAAATGGTTATACCTATATCCTTAACAATGCTATGGGCTCTGGTATCCCTACCATCCTCTATGGCTCTGAAGCCAGTGACTGCACCGAAAAAATTGCAAAAAAGCTCGGTATTCAGACTGAAGAATAACTGGTCGGTGCCGGATGAAGCGCAACGATCCAATTGGAATATTTGACAGTGGCATGGGGGGATTGACCCTGGTACGCGCTGTTCTGGATACGCTGCCTTCGGAATCACTGATCTACATAGGAGATACTGCCCGTATGCCTTACGGGCCTAAAAGCCTGGAGGACATCCGGGCTTTTTCTTTGGAGATCTGCCAATATTTATTGGAGCAGGGTTGCAAAGCCATCGTGGTGGCTTGCAATACGGCAACCGCAGCCGCGATCAACCTTTTGCGGGGGACCTGGCCGGATGTCCCCATCCTGGGGATGGAGCCGGCGGTGAAGCCAGCCGTGTCTGCGACCCGGAGCGGGGTGATTGGGGTGCTGGCCACCCGGGCCACCTTTAGCAGTCCGCGGTACGCGGACCTGATGCAGCGCTATGGGTATGAGGTGGATATCCTGGAGGATCCCTGCCTGGGCTTGGTGGAGTTGATCGAAGTCGGAGCCGTAGAGGCGGCGGTGACGGAAGAGTTGTTGCGTGGAATCTTGCAGCCGATGCTTGACAAAGGTGCCGATACCTTTGTATTGGGGTGTACGCATTACCCGTTTGTACGGGGGGTAATTGAGAAAATCGCTGGGAAGGTGGTGCATTTGATTGATCCTGCACCGTCGGTCGCGAGCCATCTGAAATACCGACTGGAAAGGAATGGCCTGGATAACCAGGGAGAGGAAGTGCCGGTGCGAAAGTTTCTTGCTACCGGAGAAACGAAGCAGATGCAAGTGGCGGTAACAGAGTACCTGGGGTTATTGGATGTGGTAGAACATATGGAGTTCGAGAAGCATTGATCCATGATCTCCCTGGCCGTTCCACTTCATTCCCCCCTAAAAGAGCTCCTTTCCAAGCCTTTATATGTATATTTGCCGGAATTTGAAGGGCTCATGACGAACATCCCCGGAGTACGGGAGTTATATGGGCGACCCAGATTCTACGAGGTAGGCAATGGAATTTTTCCCTCAAATATTGCAGGTTCTGATCCTTCTCGGCTTCATTGCGGCTTACGCTTTGGGAGCGGTCTATGCTGAACGCAAGGTTTCTGCTTATATACAGGATCGATTGGGTCCGATGGAAGTGGGGCCTTATGGTCTGTTCCAAACGGTGGCCGACATTGTAAAACTGCTATTCAAGGAAAGCATTGTCCCCACCGCAGCCGATAAAAAGCTGTTCATCCTTGCCCCCATCATCATCTTCGTCTCGATTTTTGCCGGCTATGCGGTGATTCCCCTGGGACCATCGGTGGTTGGAGCCTCTCTTAATATTGGATTGCTGTACCTGATGGCCATCGTCTCTATTGATGTGATCGGATTGATCATGGCGGGCTGGGGCAGCAACAATAAATACGCTTTTCTGGGAGCATTGCGCGCGGTGAGCCAGATCATCTCCTATGAAATCCCGGCAGCGATTGCCTTGTTGGCAGCGGTGATGATGTTTGGCACCCTGAACCTCGGCGAACTCTCTGCTTTCCAGGGTTTCCATAGTCCGGAAAAGGTCTACTTCTTCGGAGCCTGGGATGTGACAGCCTACGGTGGAGTGTTGAGTTGGAGTGTTTTCCGCTACCCACATTTACTGGTTGCCTATTTGATCTATTTCATTGCCTCGCTCGCAGAATGCAACCGCTCTCCCTTTGACCTGCCCGAAGCTGAGTCCGAACTCGTCTCCGGCTTCCATGTCGAATACTCCGGATTTCGTTTTGCCGTCATCTTCCTGGCTGAATACGCAAATATGTTTCTGGTTGGCATTCTCGCAGCGGTGGTCTTCCTCGGTGCCTGGAATACTCCCTTGCCCAATTTTACCGCCATCGATCCAGCGGTCGCAGCTGAGATGTCCATCGGAGAGCTGTTCAGCAATTGGCAACTCGGCTACCTTACCAGCGGCACACCGGGAACCTGGGGATTTGCACTCTGGGGTATGTTCTGGATCGTTCTGAAAGCTTTCTTTGCGGTATTTGTACAAATGTGGATTCGGTGGACATTGCCGCGGGTCCGGGTTGACCAATTGCTCAAGATCAGCTGGAAAGTCCTCACTCCGGTAGCCTTTGTCTTATTTATCATCTCCGGTATCTGGAAGTTGCTGGAAGTATATGGTCACCTCCCATGAGCAAGAAACGAACCTATATCGGTGAGATTGCCCATGCCGCCAAAACGGTGGTCAAGGGAATGGGGCTTTCTGCCAAGCACCTCCGCAAAGGCCTGCGCCCCAATGAACCTCTGGGCATAGAGGACGCTGGTTATTTCGAACAGAACCAAGGGCCGATTACCATTCAATATCCGGCTGCCAGGGTGCCGGTTCCAGAAACGGGGCGCTATCGCCTCCACATGGAGACGGAAGATTGCATCGGGTGTGACAAATGTGCCCGGATCTGCCCGGTGGATTGCATAACCATTGAGACCTTTCGGGCTGATGGGGATTTAGGTAAAACCAGTGACGGAACGGTCAAACGGTTGCATTTACCGGTATTTGATATCGATATGGGCAAATGCATGTACTGTGGCCTCTGTACCACGGTTTGCCCAACGGAGTGCCTGATTATGACCAAGGTTTACGACTTCAGCGAATTTGACCGGGACAATCTGGTTTATCACTTTGGGGCGTACAGTCCAAAACAGGAAGAGGAGATTCGGGAGGAGACGCTGGTGTCCCTGGCGAAGAAGAAGGCTGAAAAGGCTGCGGCCGCAGCTGCGAAAGATGCTGAGGCGGCGAAGGCGGGGGGTGAAGTGAAAGCTGGCGGTGGAAAACGGAAGCCGATGCGGCGGAGGCCGGTGACGGGTGGAGTTGCTGCGGTTGGAGCTGGGAAGGGGGGAGATGCTGCGGTTGGAGATGGGAAGGGTGGAGATGGGAAGGGTGGAGATTCAGTAGGTGCGGTAGATGCGGTAGATGCGGTAGATGCGGTAGATGCGGTAGATGAAAACAAGGCTAAAGCCAAGGAAGAAGCCACTAAAGCTGCCCCCAAGAAACGCAGCAGGCCAGTGATGAAGCGCAAGCCTGTCGAGGCTGAGGCAGAGAATAAAGCTGAAGCTACCGAAGAAGTTTCTGAAAAACATTCAGAAGAAGCCACTAAACCTGCGCCAAAGAAACGCGCCAGACCTGTGATGAAGCGGAAGCCTATTGAGGCCGAAGAAAAGGATAAAGCTGAAGGTCGTGAGGAAGTTTCTGAAAAACATTCAGAAGAAGCTTCAAAAGAAAACAAGGAAGGGGGCGACGATGCCTGATCTGATCGAGATCGCCCATATCGCTTTTGCAGGGGTAACCTTGCTGGGCGGACTGCTGCTGGCTTTTACCAAAAACATCATTTACGCTGCCTTTCTACTGTTCGTAGTCTTGTTTGGTGTAGCCGGCTTGTATGTTTTCTATGGAGCGGAATTCCTCGCGGTTTCGCAGATCATCGTTTATGTCGGTGGAATCCTGGTCATCCTCCTTTTTGGGGTGATGCTCACCCATAAGCTGCGAGACCTAAAGCCCCGAACTGAAATCGTCAACCTGATCCCTGGCTTGTTGTTGGCCGGTGGACTTTTCGCGGTGTTCGTGGTTTTTGTGGGAGAAATGGACTTTGCTGACACCCTGGCCCAAGACAAACTCGATCTGGGAAGTGCCGCCGTGCAAATTGATAACAATGCTGAAAAGATTGGGGTCGGAACTCTGACAGAATATTTACTCCCCTTTGAACTGGCCTCGGTCCTTTTGTTGGTGGTGCTGATCGGAGCTGCCTACCTGACCCGAAAGCCCAAAGGAAAGGAGGCTGTGTCATGAAAAAGCCACTGAGGTTGCTCAACCCACAAAGATCAAGGGAGGAAACCCCATGAACTGGAGTGACTGGATATTTCTGATATCCCCCTTCCTATTCTGCACAGGGGTATTTCTGGTAATCACCCGGCGAAATGCCGTGATGGCCCTGCTCGGCATTGAGTTGATCCTCAACGCAGCCAACCTCAACTTTGTCCTCTTTTCCAATCGGGAAACAGGCATCCCACATGGCCAAATGGCCGCGCTTTTCGTGATTGTAATCGCCGCCGCTGAAGTCGCGGTAGCCCTGGCCATCATTCTGAATGTTTACAAGCGGTTCAAAACCGTGAATATGGACGAAATCGATACGCTCAAAGACTAATGGAAGGCTACTACTTCCATAGCAAAATTGTTGTCAACTCGGAGCCTCTGGGGGTCCTGCTGGCGGTGGTGGTATTGGGCTGCTTTCTCCTCAGTTTTCTGTTACAGGTATTGCTCGGCAAACGACTGGGTAAGGCTGGGAAATACCTAAGTCTTGGGCTGAGCCTGACTGCGAGCATCATCGCAGTGCTGATGGCGGTCAATTATGACTCCTGGTACGTACCCGATTTAGCCCTTCCTTTTGATTCTCAAGTCCGGGTTCAATGGTTTGCCGTGGAAGGGTTGTCCATCCAGGCCGGGATACTGGTCAATGGAATCTCCGTAGTTATGCTGGCCCTCGTGACCTTCATTACCTTCCTGGTCCACTGGTTCTCCCTTGAATACATGAAAAACGATCCCCGATTGCCCCGCTACTGGGCTCTTCTGGGACTGTTTGCCTTTTCCATGTGTGGAGTTGTATTGGCCGACAACCTCTTCATGATCTTTGTATTCTGGGAATTGGTCGGATTTTGCAGCTACCTGTTGATCGGCTTCTGGTTTGAAAAACCAGCTTCAGGACCAGCATCTCAGAAAGCATTTATTGTCAACCGCATCGGCGACCTGGGCTTCATCATCGCCCTGATGCTGATGTTTGCCAATGGCATAGACCTCGGTCTCCAGGAGGCCAGTCTTGCCGTAGGCCCAATGGTGGATGCCTCCTTCAATACCATCGAAGGAATTGATTCAACCTGGATCGGCTTCTTCCTCTTGCTGGGCGTTATGGGCAAGTCAGCCCAATTCCCACTCCAAATATGGCTTCCCGATGCGATGGCTGGCCCGACCCCGGTTTCCAGTCTGCTCCATGCTGCCACCATGGTCGCCGCCGGAGTCTACCTCCTGGTCAGAACCGGGTTCCTGTTCACGGCCCCCGTGCTTGACCTGATGGCCTGGGTCGGCGGACTCACCGCTCTAATTGCTGCCATTTCAGCCCTCACTCAGAACGATATCAAAGGCGTACTCGCCTACTCCACCATCTCTCAACTGGGATTCATGGTATTGGCCGTCGGGGTTGGCGCCAGCTTCTACGCATACTTCCACCTGATCACCCATGCATTTTTCAAATGTGGTCTTTTCCTCGCGGCGGGTGCGGTCATCCACCAACTCCATGCAGCTCAGGAAGGGCATGCTCAACAGGAAAGCCAGGCCCAACAGGCCGGACACATGGGGCACATGGGACACACTGAACCCACAGGACAACCACATTTCGATGCCCAGGATATCCGCCTCATGGGCGGATTGGCGAAGAAAATGCCCTTCACGGTGGGGACCTATCTGGTATTTGCCGGAGCTTTGGCCGGCTTACCACTCTTTTCAGGGTTCTTCTCGAAAGATGGGATCCTGATGGGAGCCATTGAGCATGGCCTGGCTGAAGGCGGAACCGCCTGGGGACCGGCAATCTTTGCGCTGGTTGCCTCTCTCATGACCGCATTCTACATCACCCGCCATGCTTTGCTGATCTTTTTCGGGAAACAACGGACCCCGGAATCAGCACTTCCCCATATCCGCTCCACCAACTGGACCATGCGCATCCCCCTCCTTTTGCTTGCCATCGGTTCACTCGGCCTGATCAAATACCTTCTGGAACCCGTTTTCCAGACCCGTTCCTTCAAGGCACTCCCCCACGCCGACCACGGTGCCCTCCCCGAAACAGCATTGATGGCTGTCTTCGTCGCACTTGCGCTGATCGGAATCGGGGTGGCATTCTGGATGTGGCGATCTGGTCGCCTTGGAAAACAAGACCGAACCAGTGAAAGCGTTCTTTACCGCATCTCAAAACACCACTTTTTCCTCGACAAGGTTTACGAAAAAGGGATTGCCAAACCGGTGCTCCACTTCGCCGACCTGCTCGCCAGGTTCGACAAACGCATTGTCGATGGAGCCGTCAACGGAATTGCCTCAGCGGTGGTCCGCAAAGACGGAGGCTGGTCCCTCTCGAGAGCAGGGGCCTGGTTTGATGCCAATATCATTGATGGGATTGTCAATCGGATTGCCGCGGTCGTTCTCTCCTTCGGACAGGGAGTGAGAAAACTGCAAGGTGGCAACCTGCAACGATATGTATTGTATGCCCTGCTGGGACTCTTGCTCCTGCTGGGCGCATTGATTTATTTTGCTTAAATGGGATTACTTAGCCTACTGATCGGTCTGCCGCTACTGGGAATGGCTCTCACACTGTTCATTCCCAAAGACTCGGGGCATGTAGCCAAGTGGCTCACCCTCGGAGTGACCCTGGCCCAGGCGACGGTTTTCTTTGCGGCCATCCTGCCCGCCTATTTTGGTCAGGAAACCCAGGAGGCTTACCGTCTGGTGGAGCAACTGCAATGGATCCGGCTCGACCTCGGGGAAATGGGGTACATGAACATTGAGTATCACCTGGCCCTGGATGGGCTGGGGCTGGCCATGGTCATGCTGAGTGTAATCATTTTCCCGATTGCCGCTATTTCCTCCTTTCAGATCAAGAAACGCCCCAAAGCATATTTCTCCCTCTTCCTCCTGCTGAATGCCTCTGTCATCGGGGTATTTATGGCCCTCGACTTCTTCCTCTTCTATATTTTTTACGAGCTGATGCTGCTCCCGATGTTCTTCCTGATCGGGTTGTGGGGCGGTGCGAGAAGAGAATATGCGGCCATCAAATTCTTTCTCTACACCCTCTTTGGTTCGGTCTTTATGCTGCTGATCATGGTCGGACTGGCCTTCAGCGTCACCGACCCGGAACTGACCGGCACCCTCGGAGAAGCGGTCTATACCTTTGACATGCTCCACATGATGGACGCTGCGAATTATGTCAAAGACAGCATCTTCTACTTTGACGGTATCCTGCTTGGGATGGGTAGCCGCGACCTCGCCTTTCTGGTCCTTTTCATCGGATTTGCCATCAAAATTCCGGCTGTACCCGTACATACCTGGCTCCCGGATGCACACGTAGAAGCCCCCACCCCGGTTTCCGTCATTCTGGCGGCACTGTTGCTCAAAGTGGGTGGCTATGGAATTCTGCGTATTTGTTATGGCATCTTCCCGGAATCCGGGGTACACTTTGCTGCATTCGTTGCTATTCTGGGCATGGTGTCCATCCTCTATGGCGCCCTGGTAGCAATGTCACAAAAAGACCTCAAGTCCCTGATCGCCTATTCTTCCATTTCCCACATGGGCTTTGTGCTCCTGGGGATAGCCAGTCTGGAAAGTAGCGGGGTCAATGGCGCTGTCTTTCAAATGTTCAACCATGGCATCATCTCAGCGGCCCTCTTCCTGATCGTGGGCGTACTTTATGATCGCACCCATGACCGTCAGATCGAAAGCTACCGTGGCCTCTGGGGAAAGATGCCCCGCTATTCGGTTCTGGTAATCATTGCCTTTTTCGCTTCCCTGGGATTGCCGGGTTTGAATGGCTTTGTTTCGGAAATGCTGGTCTTCTTTGGCGCCTTTGCCAACCAAGGACACTTCGGGCAATGGGTCGCTGGCCTCTCGGTACTGGGCATTTTACTGGGAGCCGTTTATTACCTCCGTACATTCCGCCGCATGTTCTTCGGCACTTTCAGTTATACCGGAGAAGGGGATTCGACTTCCCTTACTGATTTAACCCGGCGCGAATTTACCATGTTGCTCCCCCTCGCAGTGCTGATGATCGGATTGGGAATCCTCCCCTTCCTGGTCCTGGACCTTTTTGACGGATCAGTAACCGCATTTACCGAAGGCTTCCTGCAACAAGCCGCCAACATCGAGCAATTGATTCCCTGATGGAAGGCACCCCCACATATTCCCTCGCGGAAATGCTGGCCCAACTGGCAGACAGTGTCAGTTTCATCTTGCCGGAACTGGTATTGGTCGGTGCTTTTCTCCTGATGATCATCCTGGAGCTGGTATTTGGGAAGCGCAACCGGAATGTGGTTCCGGTCGCTGGAGTGATCGGTCTGCTGCTGACCGGAGGATTGGTCGTCGCGCTGTGGGAAATCTGGACACCTGCCCAGAGCCTTGTCCAGGGTCCAAAAGGCCTCTTTATGAACATGATCGATTCGGATCGGTTTGGGCGCTACTTCCACCTCCTCTTCGATGGCGTGGCCATCCTCACGGTTCTGGTCTCCATGCGCTCCAAACAATTGAGGAACCAATCACGGGGGCTGGGGGAATACTTCCTGGTCCTGATGGCGATGGTGGTAGGCATGCATTTCATGTCAATGGCAACCAACCTCCTGATGATGTACCTCGCCCTGGAACTCGTTTCCCTGCCGAGCTATATCCTCACTGCCTATACCCGTCTCAATGGAAAGTCTGCTGAGGCCGCCCTGAAATATGTGATCTTCGGGTCCTTCTCCAGTGGGGTCATGATCTACGGCATCTCCTGGTTGTATGGCATGACCGGGAGTCTCGACCTGAGCGATCCCGCCTACTTGAATATTTTCACCGGAGAAACCACCTGGACAGTCCTTTTCATGGTGATACTGGTCCTGGCCGGGTTTATCTACAAAATCGGAGCCCTGCCTTTTCATTTTTGGGCACCCGATGTTTACGAAGGTGCCCCTTATCCGGTGGCGGCATTTTTCACGGTTGCTCCCAAGGCAGCTGGATTTGCCATGTTGATCCGGTTCTTGTCTTTCCTCCCCGAAGAAGGGGTCCTGAAGGACCAGTTGGTGGTAGTACTGGGCGTATTGGCAATTGCCACCATGACCGTAGGTAATTTTGCCGCCCTCCGCCAAAGCAACTTCCGCCGCATGCTGGCGTATTCCTCGATTGCCCAGGCCGGGTATATTCTCTTGGGGGTAGCTTGTCTGACTCTGTTTGGCTGGGCCGCAGCGGTATTTTACCTCACGGTCTATATCGCCATGAACTTCAGCAGCTTCCTGCTCGCCGGTTGGTTGAGTGAAGAAATGGGCATCGACGACATTCAAGATACCAAGGGCCTGGCTTTTTCTGTGCCCTTGTTGGGGGTTCTACTGGTAATCTTTATGGTGGCCTTGACAGGCTTACCTCCGACTGCAGGCTTCATTGCCAAACTTGAAATCTTCTTGTCAGGCCTGGAGGTTTACCAATCGGAGGGCAGCATTGTCGTATTGGCGGGCATGATATTCATGGTGGTCAATACGGTAGTGTCTCTGTTTTATTACCTCCGGGTTCCGGCCCGGATGATCTTTCAGAATTCTCCCATTAAAATCTCCCATAGATTTCACGGTTTGATCCCCGTGCTGTCAGTGGTTTTCGCAGTCCTGGTCCTCTGGCTGGGGATCATTCACTTCGATGAATTAATCAATTTTCTAGGAACCCTGGTCACGGATTTGCGTGGATAAATACGATTATAAGTGATAAATTCGTACCTCCTTTGGTAATGACGGAACTCCCGAAACAGAAACGACTCCCTAATTCAGTTGCCCTGCTAGGCCTGATTTGGCTATTTGCTGCCCTTATTTCCGGCTGCGGCTCCTCGACGACCACCAGTGGTACGAGCGTAGGGGGAGAGAATCAGGAACTTGAGGTCAAGGAAAATGCTACAACCGGGGAAATAACCATTGGAGTGGACGAAACTTTGCGTCCCATTGGCCGCCAAATGGTCAATGCATTCATGAATCTCTATCCCGATGCCACCGTTCATGTGAAGTACCAGCCGGAATACGTATTGTTCCAGAGCCTGCTTGAAGACAGTGTCCGCTTGATCCTGGCAGGGAGGGATCTCACTGAAGCAGAAAAAAACCGGATTTCCCGGGATCAGATCATTCCAAAGACCAGAATTTTGGGGACCGATGCCATGGTGGTGGTGATGCATCCGGACAATCCCCACGACAGCCTGACCAGGGTTCAATTGGAAAGGATGCTGAAAGGCGAACTCACCCAGTGGGGGGAAATAGACAGCAATCAGACGGGTGAAGTGGTATTGGTTTTTGACCAGGCCAAGACCGGCACCCTGCGCTTCTTAAAGCAGCAGTTTTTACCTGAAAGCGATACGATCCGGGGCAAGGCTTATGCCGCAAAGGGACACGAAGACCTCGTCAATTATATTGCGACCAATCCCAATGCGATCGGCTTTATCGGTGCAAGCTGGATCACCGACCGTGACCAGCCCTTGGTCAAAGAATTCTTGAGTAAGGTCAAGCAGGCCCGCCTCGAGGCCCCCGAATCCTCCGACATTCCCGGTCAATTTGTACGCCCTTTTCAGGCGGAGATTGCTCTGAAGCGTTACCCCTTGTGCCGCACCTTTTATGCGCACAGCCGGGAGCACTTCTCAGGATTGGGCACGGGGTTTGTAGTATTCGCTACAGGAGAACAAGGTCAACGGATTGTACTCAAAGCCGGCTTAAACCCGGAGAACCCACCGCCGAGGTACCTTATTTTCCCTGAAAAGGACAATGAAAGTGATGATTAAAGCGTTAACAGTATGAATATTATGGACAACAAGATGATGATTAAAGCACTGAGGAGTCTGCTCCTGGCTATGGTAGCTGTCCTGTTTTCAGGACAGATCAAAGCCCAAAACTTTCAGGAGGTAGACCAATTGATCCTTCTTGAAAAGTACGACGAGGCTGAAGCCATCCTGAAAAAGGATCAGGTAGAAGACCCTCGCAATGAAGAAATAAACTACCGGTTCGGTAAGATTGCCTTCCTGAAAGGGAATTACGGCAAGGCCCGCCAGCAGTTCACAGAAGGTACCAAGCATGCCTCTCGCAAGCCGAGCAACTATGTTGGTCTCGGGGCAGTCGCTGTCAAGGAAAAGAATTTTGACCTTGCCAAGGAGAAGTTGGACAAGGCCCTTGAAGTAGACAAAGCCAAGTCTTCTGAGACCATGTTGATGATGGCAGAAGCTTACCTTGGATGGGAAGGCAAAGTCATGGAAGGCGCCAAATTCCTCAAGGAAGCGGAAGCCCTCCTGCTCCAGGTCACTGCCAAGGATGCCGAGAATCCGGCCGGATATGTTCAGCTCGGAAATCTTTACTTCCTCAAGGGTATAGACGAGCTGGCCAAAACCTATTATCTGAAGTCCATCGAAATGGATGACCAGTATGTGCTTGGCCACTACCGCCTGGGAACCATCCTCAAAAAAGAAGAATCCTACACCGAAGCTGCCAAGGAATTCCAGAAGGCACTGGACATCGATAACAAATACGCTCCTGCATTGATCGCGATGGCAGAGATGTACTATGGCATCAAGCAGTATGACAAGGGACTTGAATACATGAACAAGTACCTGCAGATCATGGGTGAAGATGACCTCAATGCGATCAAGCGTAAAGGTATCTTCCTTTACCTGGGGGAGAAATACCCTGATGCCATCGAGGTCTTTGAGTCCATCAAGGGTCGGGTTGAAGATCCGGTTGTTCTCCGTCTCCTGGCTTACAGCTATGTCAAGAAAGAGAATCCCGATCCAGACAAAGCTCTGGAGAACTTTGCACAGTACTTCAAGGAAGTTGAAGAGAAGTGGTACATCGCCAAAGACTTCCAGAATAAGGGTGCTGCCCTTGGTATGAAAGGTGACATGGCAGGTATGGTCGCAGAATACGAAAAGGCTATCAAGATGCTGGATGAAAAAGGCGAACCCAGCAGCGACCTGCTGCTTGACCTTTCCAATCAGTTCAAGGACCTGAAGGATTATGCAAACCAGGCCAAATTCCTGAGTCAATACCTGGACAAGCAGGAACGCTTTAACCTGAAGGAGACCTTTAACCTGGGCCGTGCCTATTACTTCGCCGAGGACTGGCCCAATGGTGACTCTACCTACACCAAGATGATCAACTACAAGGAAGAACTCTACCTTGGGTACCTGTGGCGCGGCCGTATCCGCGACAAGCAGGATGACAGGAGTGCCAACGGTCTCGCACTCGAAGATTACAACAAGGTATATGAGCTTCTGAATACGGAAGAAAACAAAACCAAATTCAAGAAGGACTTCCTGGAAGCATGTCGCTACCTGGGTGCCTACCACACCCTCGTCTCCAAAGAATACAAAACCGCCATCCCCTACTGGCAGCATATCCTGGATGACAATCCTGAAGATCCAGGTGCGGGCGAGGGACTCAAGTTCTGCGAATCGCAGGGCTGATCGGTTAAATAGTTCAAAATACATACTGTTTTAAGAGGAGGCTGTCTCAAAAGGGCAGCCTCCTCAGTTTTTTGTTTAATTTTGAACAGACTCTTTACCCTTGCTTTTCAAGCCCTGCGAAACATCCATGTCCCAATCTTTCCTATGGTATTCCCGACGATCTCTGCAAGTTTTGCTGAGTATCTTCCTGTTCAGCCTCCTCCTGTCAGGCTGCAAAATGGGTTGGCGGGCACTGCGGTATGGAAAACCAGGAATAGAGGATTTCAAATACTTCGAGGAGCGCCCCATCCAACGATCCGGTGAGGTGAGTGGCCTGGTCGCCGGGCATGACCGGGGCATCCTGCCGATCGAAGATTGGGGTATGGGGCGCTGGTACAAAGAAGGCATGGCTTATGAGGACTTCTGGCGGGGAACGGGCACCAAGGCGGTTGTAGTCCTGCGTGAAGACACTGTGCTCTATGAATACTACGACCGGAAGTTTGAGGAGACTTCCCGCTTCAACAGCTTTTCCATGTCCAAACCCTATGTTTCCGTCCTGACCGGGATCGCGATTCATGAGGGGTGGATTCAATCCATCGACGAAAGCATCTACCATTATATTCCCGATCTGATTGACAGCAGCCTCTGCGCGGTCAAGATTCGTAACCTGTTACAGATGACTTCCGGGATCAAGACCAACAAATCCGATTTCAGTCCCTGGGGGACCACAAGCCGCCTCTATTATGGGGACAATTTGTATGAATTGATCGCGGGGATGCGGATGGAATATGCTCCCAGCACAAAATGGGACTACAAGAATATCAATACCCAGTTGATGGCGATGGTTCTGGAAAGGGCTACCGGAAGGACGCTGTCGGAGTACTTAGAGGAAAAGATTTGGGGGCCCCTGGGAATGGAGGCAGATGCCGGATGGAGCTTGCACGAAGATACCCAGGTGGAAAAAGCCTTTTGCTGCCTCAATGCTCGGGCGCGGGACTTTGCCCGCTTTGGCTTGTTGTTGAAGAACAAAGGAAACTGGAAAGGTGAACAACTGGTCCCGGAAGAATGGATGCGGTTATCTACCCGGCTGGATACATTGGAGGGTTCCCGCCAACGGTACCAGAACACATTTTACCTTACGGCTGCAGAAGACGATTTCTATATGGAAGGCTTGTTGGGGCAGTTTACCTATATCGCTCCCTCGACCAATACCGTCATTGTAAGGCTGGGCAACCGCATCAATCCCAATATCCCCTGGTATGATATCTTCCGCCGTATCTCAGGCCTCGAGAAAAAGCCGGCTCCGGTTACATTGGCTCCGGAAAACATGGAGAAACTCACCGGAACCTGGGGCTTTGGCGTTTCCAATTTTGGAGACAGTACCATGTATGGAAAGAAAGCGGTGCTCAGCGCCACCCGAAAAGGTCTGAAGGTGACGTCCTCGTTTAACAAGACCTGGATCGGAATTCCCTCCTCCGATACAACCTTCTTCAATGAGAAATATGCACGGAACTTGATATTCAGAAGGGATTCTACCGGGGAGGTTTCAAAATTGTCCTGGGAACGCCGGGGAAATAAATGGAACCTTTATCGTGTAGAATAGTTGTATATTAGGCTGGAAGTAGCGTTTTAGTACAGATCATTCATTTTGGAAATACATGGTGGAAACACGTGAAAGGATATTGGTCATTGGCGCTGGTGGCCAGATCGGCACAGAATTGACGATCGCCCTCAGAGAGAAGTTTGGAGGCGAGTCCGTTCTCGCGACAGATATCCGTGAGGTCCCCGCCCTGAATGAGGGCGGTCCCTTTGAAATACTGGACGTCGAGGACCGGGACCGACTGTTCAAATTAGCAGAGGATTTCAATACCACCCAGATTTACAATCTGGCAGCTCTCCTTTCCGCTACCGGAGAGAAAAAACCTGAATTGGCCTGGAAGCTGAATATGGCAGGGCTGCTCAACAGCCTGGATGCTGTACGTGACCTCAAGATCGACAAACTCTTCTGGCCCAGTTCTATCGCGGTGTTTGGACCCAACACCCCCATGGACCATACCCCTCAATTGGCGGTCATGGACCCCAATACGGTCTATGGAATTTCGAAATTGGCAGGCGAAAGGTGGTGCGAATACTACCACCAGCGTTATGAGGTGGATGTGCGTTCACTGCGCTATCCCGGATTGATCGGGTACAAATCACAGCCCGGTGGAGGCACCACCGACTATGCAGTTGACATCTTTCACCAAGCTGTTGCGCATGGCAAATACACTTGCTTTTTGAAGGAAGACACCGCACTTCCCATGATGTATATGACCGATGCGATCCGGGCCACCATATCCCTGATGGAAGCGCCATCCGAAAAGCTGACGGTGCGGTCCAGCTACAACCTTGCCGGGATCAGTTTTGACCCGCGGATGCTCGCGGAAGAAATCAAAAAGCATCAACCCTCATTCGAGATCAGTTATGAACCGGATTTCAGGCAAGCGATTGCAGACTCATGGCCAAACAGTATCGACGATAGCACCGCGCGGCAAGACTGGGGGTGGGAGATTGAGTATGACCTGGAAAAAATGGCCGCTGATATGATGCACCATATTGGTGAACGCGTCAATTCCTGACCAGATTACCTCAAGGATGTGAAGGGCGATATTGATCGGATTGACCGCGACTGATCAGGAGGATCAGAATCCTGAGATTGACCTCGACTGATCAGGGAGATCAGGATGCTGAAATTGACCTCAACTGATCAGGGAGATCAGGAAACTTTGGGAATCTTCAAGGCAAATATGGCCCCGGAATTCAATTCACTTTCTACCTGAATCTCTGCTTTGATCTTTTGCGCCAGCGCCAAGGAAAGAGCCAGGCCCAGACCAGTAGAATTTTCCCCCGCAGTTGGTTTGGCGGTCAAGGTTTTGAACTTCTGGAACAGTTTCTTTTGATCGTCTGCACTGAGCCCCGGACCCTGATCCACCACCTGGATCAATACCCCATCTGCCTGTTCCTGAATCCGCATCGATACCGCTTTCCCTTTGGGGGAGTATTTGATCGCATTGCTCAGAAAATTATTGAGGATGCGTCCCACCAAAACCGGGTCGGTTTTGACCAGGACCTCTCCGGCTGGCTCCAGGTTTAGAGATATGCCCTTCTGGTGCGCCGGTGCCGCATTGTCCTCAATCACATCCTCCATCACCTCCTGGATCCTCACCTCACTCAGGTTGACTCCAACCTTTCCACTCTCCAGAGCGGCCATTTCCAACAGATTGGAGATGAGCGTCGTGCCCCGGTACAGAGCAACATTGATCTTTTCGATACAGACATTCCTGACTGCTTCCGGAGTTTCAGGGTCACCGATCAACTCCATCATCCCCCCGATGGCATGGAGCGGGGCCTTCAGGTCATGGGCCATGATGTTCATCAGGATATCTTTTTCCTGGATGAACCCATCGAGTTGCTTGTTGCGGGCGGACAAGGCCTTTGTATAGCGCCGCGTCTTCACAAAGTTGAAAATCAGGATGGAAACGATCACTAAAATCAGAACAATGATGGCGACCATTCCCCTTGAGTACAATACCTGGTTGCGGTTTTGCTCTAAGAGAATCGTATTTTCTGTCTCCAGGTTCTTCAGGTCAAACCGCACATCCAGCACTTCACTTTGCCGCCTCACCTTTTCTCCCAGTACCTCTTCAGATATGGCAATAGCTTCTTCGCGCAAATCCCAGGCCAGATTCCAGTTTTTCCGGTTCTTTTCCAGGAGGGCCATTTGATTGAGGAACTTTACCATCCAACGTTGATTGTCGATTGAATCAGCAAAGTCCCTTCCCCCTCTTGCCATATCCAACCCTTCCTCCACCCTACCTGTTTTCTCCAACAGGTCCGACATCGCCAGGCTGTATTCCATTTTCCTGACCGGATCATAAGCAATATAAGTGTGGAGTTCTGCATTGAGCAGTTCGCTCCCTTTTTCGTAATTGCCACGCCCCACTTCTGCCAATCCCATGTTGTGTGTGACGGCTTCCATTCCAGGCTCGAAATTGATTTCCTTGAACTCTTTCAGAGCTGATTCATAATAGGCTATGGAAGCTTCAAAGTCTCCGGATGTTCGCTTGATTTCTCCCACCATATTGTATGCCCATCCCCTGTTTTCGGCGATGCTATCCGGCAGTTCCTGGGCCTTGTTGATGGCTTGTTCCGCATAGCGAAAGGCCTCCTCAAAGTCACGAAGATCCATTTTCGTTCTTCCCAACCGGGTAAGGGCCTGCACTTCAAGCTTGAGGCTTTTTGCTTTCTGTGCATTCTCGAGACCCATCAGGCCATAGCTGAATGCTTCAGAATAAAGGCCGGTATTTCCATAAAGCCGGGAGGCCATGGTAGCCCACTGCGCAATTCCCACTGGGTCGCCAGCGGATTCTCCCAAGGTTATACCCAGCAATGCTATCCCTACATTGATCTCATAAGGTCGCTCTCCATTGTGCCGCAAGGAATCCAGAATGGGAAACTGGGCCTCATAATCAAGTGCGTCAAAATTGTCAGGGAGATAGGAGTATACGTCGCTCTGTCCCTTAACCGTTAGAGAAAGGAATAGTATTAATAAGGCGGCACACCAATACCTTGCGTTCAATTGAACTAAATTGGATCGTTTCGTTTGATTCAGAATCTTCTAAGCTCAATAGAAAGTTAACATTATTGGGTTGATTTCTCTAATTAAACTAGAAATCTTCTCCGCCACCTTCATATCCAGAACCGCGTTCACGCTTCTGAGGGCCGTTTTGATTGAGTTGGTAATTGAAGGACAAGGTAAATTGACGCAGTCTCCACTGGAAGGTTGAAGTCGCATAGAAATTGTCCCCTTCGATAATTGAACGGCGTTTCCGGCTGTTGAGCACGTCCCTTACACTGAAAGCCAGGCTCCCCTTTTTCTTGAGGATCTTCTTATTGGCTCCGATGTCCCAGGAATAAAATGCCAACCTGCGCCCTTGGGTTGTATTCTGCGGTGCCTGGTAATTAAACGAGGTTTGGATTCGGAGTTGGTTGGGCAATGTGAACTTGGTCGAGCCCCTGGCGGTCATGGTGATTGCTTCTGCATCGTAATTTACCCCTTCATAGTCTCCGGTGACAACCGAACGGAAAAAGTTCATGTTCCCGGTTACCTGCCACCACTTATAGAGGTCGTAGTTCATATTGAATTCCAGGCCAAACGAATTGTCGAAACCCAAATTGACGGGGAAGATATTACTGATCCCCTCTTCCACCACATTGATGCGGCGGATCACATTGGTGCCGTAGCGGTAATAGACACTGGAAAGCAGAGAGCCCTTTTCAAAATACCTGAGGTACCCCATTTCGTAAGAGTCGGTCAATTCGGGGTCAAGGTTGGGGTTGCCCTGCCAGATCAATCGGCTGTTGTTATAGGTCACAAAGGGAAGCAGACTTCGGAAACTGGGGCGGGTAATCCGTCGGCTGTAACTGACTTGCAACTGGTTCTTCTCATCGAACTGGTATGCAATAGCTGCACTCGGGAAAAAGTTATTGTAATCGCGGTTGTTGACCTCGGCGGTCTCTACCAGTTCTGTGCCGATGTCAGAGTATTCCATCCGCAGACCTGCAGAATAACTGACCTTCTTGTACTCATTCCCATAGATCGCGTAGGCGGCATAGATATTTTCCTGGTAGCGAAGTTGGTTGTCAAAATCGCCGAGGACCTGCCATTCATTATTGGGGACCAATTGCTCTACGGTAAAGTCGTTCGAGATATCCCGCAAGGTGCCTTTCAGCCCCATCTCAAGCTTGCCCTTTTTGCCAATGGGGTGGTAGTAATCCGTCTGGATGAGGTAACTGCTTTGGTCTTCGGTGTTCAATCCGCGCTGGATCAGATTGGGACTACCATCGCCGAAGGTCTCCACAAAGTCATTGCTCTCGGTGTCGTCGTTGAGGGTGTATTTCAGGTCAACGGTCCAACTCCTGTCTTTTTGGGGAAACTTGCGGGTATAGTTCAGGGTCGCTTCAATGTCGGTTCCCGGCTCCTCCTCATCGTCAGTTCTGGTGGAAGTATTGATGACTTCAAGGTTTTCATTCAGATCTTCATACAGAATAGAAGAGGAATTCCTCCCTCGGCTTCCCTGGTACAATCCCGCAAAGGTCAGGGTGCTGTATTTGTCGAGGAAGATATCCGTTCCCAACTGAAATTGTCCATTGAACCCTCCACGTCTGCGCACTTGGGTACTTTGATAGATTTCCACGATGCTACCGGTAGAATCCTTGAATTCCTGGTAGTAGGTTCCTCCACCGGGTGAGTTCCGGTAGTTCAGGCTGGCATTGGTGAAGAGATTGATCTTCTTCCGGCGCCAGTTCAGGTTCAGTCCGGCCCCAAAGTTCTCGGGATAGCCCGCGGTGAGATCAAAAGACCCGTTCAATCCCTTTTGCTGCTTCTTCTTCAGTACGATATTGATGATCCCCGCTTCCCCTTCCGCGTCGTATTTGGCAGATGGATTGGTGACCACTTCGATCTTGTCGATCATGTTTCCCTGCAAATTGCGCAGTGCGTCCTGGTCTTTGATCCCGGTGAGGCCACTTTGCTTGCCGTCGATGAGGATGCGGACATTCTCGCTTCCGCGCAGGGCGACGTTTCCGTCTACATCCACGGTTACCGACGGTACATTTTCCAGAATCTCCTGGGCATTGCTTCCCAGGTTGGATAAGTCCTGAGACACGTTGTAGACCCGCTTGTCCAGCTTAAATTCCATCAGGTTGCGTTCGGCTGTGATATCAACTGCATCCAAATCAATGGATTTGGGCTGCATCAGGATCGTTCCCAGATCGGTAGCCCCTCGTCCCTCCTTCTCTCCGCTGATCCATTTCTCCTCGTAGGACATGTATTTGATATTGATCAGGTAGGCCCCGAGGTCCACAGGGAGGGTGAAGCGACCATTTTCATCGGTATTGGTCCCCCCGAAAATGGTGCTGTCTTCAGGAGAGCACAAAGCAACCGGTGCAAAAACAAGCGGTTCTCCGGCTTCATTCTGCAAAACCCCTTCGAGCCGGCTACCTCCACCCTGGGCATGAAGTTGTACCATCCCAAAAAGGGAGATACCCGCCAACACAAATAAAACCCTAAAATAACGCTGCATAATTACAAGCTAAACGCATTTAGTTGATGTTTGGTTCAAAGGAGCCTTGATCTTTCCCTCCCAAGGTCAAAACAGGTCTGCCGATCTTCCACAGGATTTACCCTGCTTGTTGATAAACCGTGGCGGAATTATTGTTCCACAAAGGTATTTTTAAGGCTCAAATAACAGAATTCAATTCACCTATGGCAAGACAAAAGGCATTTGACAAAGAAGAAGTATTGGACAAAGCAATGTACCTGTTCTGGAAAAAAGGGTACAATGGGACCTCAATGCAGGACCTGGTAGATCACTTGGGCATCAGCCGCTCCAGTATGTATGACACCTTTGGCGGAAAGCACAATCTCTTTTTGAATACACTGTCCCGGTACCAGAGCCGGCAAGCACATCAAGTTGACCAGGCCCTTGCAACTGAAGATGAACTGGAAGATTTTCTGAAATCCTTCTTCATGGGTGTGGTGGATGAATGCCGGCAAGATGAGGAGCACAAAGGCTGTTTTACTGTGAATACCTCGGTTGAGTTGGCCCCACACGATGAGCAAATCGGTGCGGTCGTAGGGGAAGATATCAATGGCTTCGTGGAAAAGTTCGAGAAGTTCTTCGAGAAGGCCCAGGACAGCTGGCAACTGGCTTCCACCGAAAACCCCAAGACACTCGCGCTGATGGTCTACAATACCATGGCGGGAATTCGCCTCGTCTCACGGACCAATCCTGCAGACGGGGTTCTGGAAACGATCGCGGAGACAGCTGCGCATAAATTGCTGGCGAATTGATACCGGGCCTTTGAAAAGAAGCTGATCGCCTGACAAAAAAATGCCTCAAGAGCCCTGTTCAAATAACAGCATGCTCATGAGGCATCTTTCTATTATCATAGCCTACTCGCGTCTCAGCCTGAACTGAGAGTTAGGTTTCGGCCTGAGCTGACGGTTTTACTTCCGTTCGAGCTGAGGTTTTGACCTCAGCTTACACTGAAGAATCAAAGCCGGGCCAACAGATCTTTCTTCTTGGCGTCGAACTCTTCCTCGGTCAGAATCCCTGCGGTTTTCAACTCCCCAAGTTCTTTGAGGGTCTTCATCACCTCATCGCGGGTCATCTCTTTTTCACCGGCATCATTCTGGGGCTGCTGGTTTTGCTGACCTTGCTGATTTTGCATGTTCTGCATCATCATATTGGCCATCATCATCCCCGCCATGTCCATACCGGGCTGAGCCATATTGCCTCCATTCTTGGCGGCTTCTTCCATGCTGACACCTGACTGGAACTGGTTGAAGCGGTTCATATCGCCGACCATGTTCATCTGGGTGTTCTTGCGGAGAAATTCGTTGACTTCTGGTGGCAAGGTGATGCTCTGAATCTGGAAATCGGTGATCTCGAGTCCAAATTGCTCAAAGTATCCTTTGATGCGTGGCTCCAGGGCTTCCGAAAATTCGGTCTTCTTGGCCTGCAATTGGACAAAAGACAACCCTTCTCCGGCCATCTCAGCGACGACTTCGGTGAAGCGGTCGACCAATTTGCCACGCAGCGTTCCTTCCAGATCGCTTACTCTGACCAGGTGATCTGTTCCGGCAAACTCAGTGAAGAATTTCCCTGGATCGGAAACCCGGAAGTTGAATGCACCAAAAGCGCGAATCTCAACTTGTCCGAATTTGGCATCGGGAATATATACCGGCGTGGGAGTTCCCCACTTCTGATCGGTGAATTGGCGGGTATTTACGTAATAGACGTCGACCTTAAAGGGGGAATCGAAGCCATACTTCCATGACCGGAGTGAGGTCATGATGGGCATGTTCCGGGTAGTCAATTCGTAACGACCGGGTTGGTAGACGTCGGCCAGCTTTCCTTCGTTGATGAGCAGGGCAGCCTGAGATTCACGGACGGTAAGCTGTGCTCCCATCTTGACTTCCTTGTCCTCGTCAGGAAACTTGTAGATAATGGTATCCCGGGAAGGGTCGACCCATTCGATGACGTCGATGAATTGGCCGCGGATAAAGTTGAAAAGTCCCATAGGTGTTTTTAAAGGTAAAATATCTTGTGAATGGCTAACGCGATTTTGGTTTTTTATACAAGGGTACGGTAGAACAGGGTTCTCCATACATCAGCTTGTCAGCAATTGGGCGGAGTCGACGGATCAACTCCACATAAGTGGCATCGGGAATTTTGATGTCCCCGCAGCCTTTGACCACGATCTTCTTACCGGTGAGTTCCTGGTAATCGAGTTGGTCGAGGATGGCACGCCAGATTTCTTTTTCGAGGTCTTCCCGGCTTCCATAGATGACGGTAGCCGCATGTGGTTCGAGGTAAGTGCAGAGCAACATCCAGGCCCAGCCGGGAATTATCGCGTCTACGCTTGAATAAATATGGACGTGCTTGTCAGCATAACGGCTCCAATCCTCCTCTTTCAACCAGGTACGGTAATCCTTCTCCCGAAGGATCATACCCTGGAAGAGCTGGTCCTTGATGTCCAGTCCCACCCGCTCACGGGTGTCGTGGTGATCAGCCAGGTCAAAGGTGATCAGTGGACTCAGTGCGATCCGATTGATGATTTCACCGCTCATGTGTTAAAGATAATGATTTTCAATGACCTTGAATAATTTGGAACGTCCGTTTCAATCTTTGAACCGATCTCCCGGATAATACATTTGATTTGACCCGTTCCAATTCTTTTGATAATTCCATACGGCACGGTCATCGTCTGGTCCCTGTTCGGGTTCGTCTTCCCAGGCGTAGCGCTTGCGCTGGGTGACCCCAACCTTGCGGGTAAACCATGCCAGGGCCACGCCCGCGATGCCGCCAAACAGGTGCGATTCCCAGGATACTCCGGGTTGGGTGGGCAATACCCCCCAGACCAGCGAACCATAGAAAAAGGCGATGACCATGGAGACGGCGATGGACCTGGTATCCCGGCGAATGACCCCCGAAAAGAAGATGTAGAAGGCGAGGGCATAGACCATGCCGCTGGCCCCGATATGTGCTCCTGAATGGGCCGCAACCCACACCCAGATTCCAGTCATGAAGTACATCCACAGCAAAGCCTTCAATGCGGCTTTTCGGTAGAAATACAGCATCGCCGACAGGAGTACGAAGATGGGGCCCAGATTGGAAAACAGGTGGCTCCAATCACCATGTACCCAAGGGGAAGTCAGAATACCGGACAGGCCTCCGACCTCACGGGGAACAATCCCGAAGATTCCGGGGGAAGTTCCACCCAAAGTGATGACCAAATGAATCACGACCAACAGGATGCTGACAGCACCTGCGATTACGAAACTGGAAATCAGTTTAGACTTGTCGTTCTTATCCATGCATAGATATATACGGATAAGGTAGCTCCCTTGTTTGGAAATTCGCTACGATTTTGGACTATTCAATGGAAAGAATGCCCATGATCAGTACTGCGAGCAGGTAAAGCACCAGAAAACCAACCAGCGCCCATATTATCAATCGGTTGCTACTCTTTTTCTGAGCGATCTTTCCCCGGGCCTCTTCGGCAAAGGTTCCCTCAGGGTATTGTTTTAGATAGTCTTTGTAACCAGACCGGGAGTTGTTCTCGTAGGCACTCTGCCACATTTCCTCTTCCAGCTCTTCCGGGCTGGGGGAATGGTGAGGGGCTGGCGCATTGATAGGCTCAACACTTGGCGCCTCTGAATGTGCTTCCGAATCCGAACCAGTTTCCGGACCATCTACAGGCGAGTGCACTGGGTTGGAGGTTTCTGAGGATTGTGCTTCCGGGGTCATGGCACCGGTATTTACGGTTTCCTTCTTGAGCACAGGCATAGAAGGGGGTTCTCCTCCAGTGGGAATTGGCGGGGGTGGCGGCGCCACTTTTTCACCTTTTCCGATCAACTTCCAGATCACGGTAAACATCTTGCGAATAGCTCCGTGCTCCTTGCCACCAATCCAATCCGAAAGATCTGCATATAAAACGGCGGCCGTATCTCTTGGAGGTAGAATCTGTCCAATCCGGGTAGCGATCAGGCGACCTCGGTGAGCGCCAACCCTTGCTTCGGCCTGCACCCGTCCCGATCCTGCCGAATTCTTCGACCAGAGAACCATGATCACCCGGTTGTCGTTCATTTGCCGCTGCAAAAGGGCAATCGACTCCTTTGGCTTCAGATGATGGTGTTGCCACCAAACCTGTATACCAGATTCCTCCATGGTGGAGGCCAGACGCTGGGCAACTTCACTGTCCTCAGGCGCATAACTTAAAAAGACATCAAATTCCGGGATCAACATTATCACCTCGTTTAGCTCAAATTTCGACATTTTTTAGCTAGTGGACAATTCGATATATTGATGAAAATTCGCACGAATATGATAAGATACCTGATCGCTGTCTTGCTTACTGTTTTTTGCCTGCAACTCAATGGCTTCAGCCAAACTACCTACCGGGTTCTGTTTCTGGGAAATAGCTATACGTATGTCAATAACCTGCCGGTGATCTTGTCCAATCTGGCATTGGCGGGTGGGGATTCACTGATCCACGATTCAAGCACCCCTGGCGGCTATACGATGGAAGGGCACTCCACCAATTCGAGCACCTTGTCCAAGATCGCCCAGGGCACCTGGGACTATGTCACCATTCAGGGACAAAGCCAGCGCCCGTCATTTTCCCCCGGCCAGGTTGCCAATGAGGTATTTCCCTATGCTAAAATCCTGGTGGACTCTATCCGGGCTGCCAATCCTTGTACCGAACCCGTCTTTTTCATGACCTGGGGCCGGAAGAATGGAGACCAGTCCAATTGTAGCGCCTATCCTCCGGTATGTACCTATGAAGGGATGCAGACCCGCCTCAAATCCAGCTATGTACAAATGGCCAACGACAACAGCTGCACCGTTGCCCCCTGTGGAATCGGCTATTGGGAATCCCGCCTGCAGGACCCCGGCCTTGAGCTCTACAGTTCGGACCAATCTCACCCCTCTTATGCAGGCAGCTACCTTTCAGCTTGCGTATTCTATGCGACCCTCTTCCGCAAAACGCCGGTGGGACTCAATTTTTACGGTTCTCTGGATTCAACCACTGCGACTTTCCTGCAAAATATAGCCTCCACCGTGGTCATGGACTCCCTCACCCAGTGGCGGATCGGTGCCAATGATGTGGTCGCTGATTTTTCTGGCAACATCAACAACGACGAGGTGACTTTTTCGGACCAGTCCACCCATGCCACCGCCTGGTCCTGGGACTTTGGGGACGGAAACATTGATTCTGTTGCCAATCCCGTGCATACCTACATCGCTTCTGGTACTTATACCGTTACCCTGATCGCCACCGATGGCTGTACTTCTGATACCATTACCGATACGGTGGTGCTCAATATTGTCGGGGCCCCTGATCCCCAAGGAATAATTTTCCAAATCGCCCCCAATCCATCTTCTGGCACTTTTCGCCTGGAAGCTGTCTTTGAGGTCGCCCAGGATGTGCAGCTTGAAATTTGGGACATGTCCGGAAAATTGATCCACCAGGAAAAATGGACCGTCGCATCGGGGCCGAATGAGAAGCGCATTTCCCTGGGTGAAGTGGCGGCAGGAAATTACCTGATTCGGATAAATTCGCAGTCGGGGGTCAGGACGCAAAGGATGGTGGTTGAATAGCCCGATCTTCCAGAGAAAAAAATCAGAATACGCTCAAAAAACGCATAATCGATTGGGGGAATGGGTACAATTAATTAAGTGGGCGTCCTTAATTGATATCCCCTCGACCCTATAAAGTAAGGGTACGCCCCTAACCTGTTATCCCAGTTAATACAACGATTTATGGGTGCGTCCTGAATTTTGTATCCCCGTCAATATAGTTGGTTAAAGGTGCGTCCATAATCAGGTATCCCCTGCAATACAGTTAGTTAAGGAGGCAGCTACAACCGGATACCCCCGTCAGCACAATTAATTAAGGGGTCGACCATAACCGGTTATCCCCAGCACACAGTTAATTGAGCGTGCGACCATAAGTAGATATCCCCAGCAATATAATTAACTGAGAATGCGACCATAATCGGTTATCCAAAGCATCACAATTAGTTAAAGGTGAGGCTCTAACTTGGTATCCCCAGCAGTACAATTAGTTAAGGGGGCAGACCCTAATCAGATATCCCCAGCAACACAATCAGTTAAGGGGGCTGACATAACCGAATACCACCCCAGGACATTCCATTGGGGCTTTTCTGCAAAATTTTCCAGAAATCAAATGATCAGGGTGAAGAGCTATTTGCTATTCCTCGGGAGGCTGGGCCCAAAAGGTGGCGCCCGGAATATGCAGCCCTAATTTGTGCTCAACCTTATCGGTATTCAGGATTCCCGGACGCTTTTTACCGGGGAGAATCTGCACGTCATAAATCTCGTCCACCGAGCTGTTGTAGCGCAATTCACCGACAAAGGCACCCGTAGGCAAATGGATGATGGCTACCCCGGCATGGTCTGCCATATCGGCCACCGGCAACCGGGCAAAGGTCGAAGAGTTCTTGCGGAGCTTGGACAAACCAATAAATACATATTCCCCTCGCTTGGCCAATCCGCGTACAAATCCCTTCAGGCGGTGCACTACGTCATAGGTTCCATTTTCAGGATCAACCCGGACCAATTCACCCGTTGCAGAAAACAATAAGTACAACTGGCCATCGAATAACCGGGGCGAGTGTGGCATTTTCAAACCTGAAGCGACGATCTCATTGGATTCGACATCCATCAGGATCCCGGACTCGGTGACGGTGGGTCGCCAACTCTGAATGGTATCTCCGGTGCCAAATGCGGTGACATATTTGGGTTTTCCGTTGACCATCGCCATTCCGTTGAGGTGGCAGCGGTCTTCGCTTACCAGCTTCGAAATAAAGGGTGGCTTCCAGACGGGGGTAAAACTGAATTCGTGATCGATCCGGGCCAGGCAGGAAAAGGAGGTATTGACCCCATAGATGCCATCGGCCCCGAAATCAATGTCGTGGATGTCTACGACTCCGGTATGGTAGGTCGCTCTGGGCATGTAGAGTGCGTCGTAAGTCTTGGGTTTTCGGGGGTAATGGACCGCCAGGTCAGGTGAATCTTTTAAAATATGCACCTCTGATTTTGTGGCCACCAACATTTTATCCCCCTCAAAACTGATCCCCATCGCCTTGTGAAAGTTTCGGGGAAGTTGCACCAGGGTATTTTCATCCTTGGGAGAAAGGAAGATCACCTTTCCGGCTTGATAGGTACTGATGGCGATGCTACAATCCAACTGCTGTAACAGTTCCGGGATATTGGGACTGTAGGAGAGGCTGAAGGGTGCGTGGGCCTGAGGGGGGGGTGACTGCATCTTTTAGGTTTATTTCTTTTTGCGGTAAGTACACTCCCAGAAAGGTAAATAGTTCTTTCCAGAATCACGGGAAACCTCCCAAAGGTGGTGAACAGATCCATCTTTTTGGGGCGTATAGCTAAGCCTATTCAGCCAGACCTCATTTTCTTCGATAACTGACTCTCCTGAGAGGATCATTTGTCCCTCGCTTTCATTCCAGTTACCGTGGAAATAAAATACATTTCCACCATTGTCCACGGTGGTCTGTTCCCAACGATGATTTTGTGAATTGTATACATTAAAGCTTTGTGAACGACCTCCTGCATTTGGTTCCCAATACTCCATTAAGACACAAGAACCGAGAGCCTGTTCAATTCGGCTTTTGCCTACCTTATTATTTCTGGAAGTAAACACCTCCCATTCCCCAATCCAGAAATCCATCTGGCGATACTCTGGAGAGGAGCATGGGGTTGGGGGTTCAACATAGCCCCCTTGAGCCTGGATATGGTTGGCAACCATTAACAGGATGAAGAAGCTAAATGTGAGCTGATAGAACTTCATGGATTCAAGGTTTCTCAAAGGTCAAAGGTTTTCATCAGTCGACGGGCGGTGGCAGGATTGGTCGCCAAGGGAACATCATGGACATCACAGAGACGCATCAACATGGATACATCTACTTCGTGGGGATGCTTCCCCAGCGGATCACGGAAGAAGATAACCATTTGTACTTTTCCCTCGACCAAACGGCTGGCAATTTGCGCATCACCTCCCATGGGACCGCTCTGCACCCGCTTGACCTGGAATCCGGCCCGCTTTACATGCTCCCCGGTCGTCCCGGTGGCGATTAATGCAATTTCATTGCGGCTCAGCGTCTCGGCATGGTCCCTCAAAAATCCCACCATTTCAGCTTTTTTGCCATCGTGAGCGATGATAGCAATGGTAATCTGTTGTTGCTTCATTGTGGGCTGAATTTATGTAAATCCTACCGATCTGAAAACTGACTGTCGGCTTGGTTACATTTAATTCACGGCAAATACATTTCGAAATCTGAACAATATTCCAGACCCGAATTTCACAAGCGGTTGGTTTTCAGCAGGTTGTGCCGCCTTACGCATAAGGTGGGGCTCGGGTTACGCTATAAAATATAATTAACTGATGGTCAATGGGTTGAGAAAAAGGTTTGAAACCTTACCGCTGAGGTTCAGTAAGAAACCCCCAACACACTTCGGTGTGTGATAAGAACTGTGAACCCAAATCAGAACCGTCATGGAATTGCAAGCAAAATTTGATCGTAGGATCGATGAGATCCAGCGAAAACTCCGCGAATGCAATTATGAGTGCAACCGCCTCAAAGAATTGTTTTCTGACTCCCTTGCCCACGTCCGACCCATCGTGTCCCTGCCTCCCGAAGCGGAAACGCAGGTTTCACTTCTTGCTGACCCTCAAATCACAGAACAAGAAAAAACAGAAACGCATGTCGTTGAAGGTCCTTCAGTGGTTACGCCGGAGGAGGTCTCCCGTGATGCAGATGCAGGGCGGGATATTGTTGACGTATCCGTCAATAAAGGTCCTAAGCCTTTGGAAGGAATTGTTCCTTCTGAGGAGAATGTGGGGCCGGTGGCTCCTGAACATGCAGGGCCGGTGGCTCCTGAACATGCAGGGCCGGTGGCGAAGCCGGTGGCTCCTGAGAATACGAAGCCTCTGGCTCCTGGTGCGAAGCCAGCGCCCCCCAAGGTCGCGGCAGCCACGCCTCCTCCGATTCCGGTGCGCCCACCGGCGCAGCGGGCCGAAAACCGTCGCCCCGCCCAGCGGGCTGAAAACCGTCCTCCCGCTGGCAGAAAGTCTGCTGCCAAAGCCGCTCCCTCAAAGCCTCGGGGCAGCATGGAGAAATTCATCGGTGAAAACCTGCTGAATAAGATCGGGATTGGTATCCTCGTGATCGGAATCGGAATCTTCGTGAAATACGCGATTGACCAGGACTGGATCGGCCATATTGGCCGGGTATTGGTCGGTGTACTGACCGGGGGTATCCTGATGGGAGTTGCCCATTTCCTCCGCAAAAAATACAAAGCCTTCAGCTCGGTGCTGGTCGGTGGGGGCATCGCGACCCTGTATTTCTCCATCTCGATTGCTTTCCAGACCTATGGATTGATGTCTCAACCCCTGGCCTTTGCCATTATGACCATCATTACTGCCTTCAGTGTGATCATGGCCATTGGATACGACCGGCAAGAGATCGGGATCATCGCCCTGCTGGGTGGATTTGTCACGCCTTTCCTTGTCTCTCAAGGGGAGGGAAGTTATATAAGCCTATTCTCCTATATCCTGATCCTCAATGTCGGTGCGATGGCCCTGGCCTGGTTCAAGAACTGGAAAGCCATCCGCATCCTGAGCTACAGCCTCACTGTGATACTGTTCGGTGGCTGGGTCGCCCTAAACATGACCTACTTTGATACCCCGGTCGTCGGTGGTACCATTGCCTTCGCATCGGCTTTCTTCGTGGTCTTCTTCGCTATGAATGTCGCCTTCAGCGTCCGCAACAAGATGCAGCTCAAGTCCCTGGATTTCATCCTGCTCCTGAGCAATTCCGCTTTCTTTTATGCGGTCACGATGCTGACCCTCTTTTGGTTTGACGAAGGGCGATATATGGGAATATTCTCTGCCTTAATGGGAGTATTTCACTTTGCCTTTATCTTCCCGGCCAAGAAATGGATTGCCTTTGACGACCGCCTCGTTAAAGTCCTCGTTGGTCTGGTACTGACATTTGTCACGGCTGCGGTCGGCATCCAGCTCGAAGGAAGCCACCTGACCATTTTCTGGGCCGTGGAAGCGGTGATCCTGCTTATCCTGGCCAGAAAGACCAAGATGGACCTGCTGGAAAATGCCACCATTCTCCTGTCCGTACTGACCATCGGGTCCTTGTTCCGCGACTGGGGAATGAACTACCTGGCCCACCTGGGTTCAGACAATAGCCCAGTCCTGAATGGAGATTTCCTCACCACCCTCTTCGCTGTCGGCTCCTTCTTTGCGATTTCTTTCCTGAACTACCGCATGCGAAGGGAAAACAAGGAAAATGGTTACCTATCTGATATGTACCGCTTCCTGGGAATTGGGCTGCTTTATATTGGCTCGCTGTTGGAAACCCTCGATCACCTGGTTCCCCTGAACAACTCGGGACTGACCGTGATCGGCATTTCTACCCTGACCGTGTATTTCCTGATCGGCCTGCACGTCTGGGCCCGCATCGCGAAGAACCATGAGTTCGGCAATTTCGCCTTTACCCTGAGCATCTTGTTTTTCATCGCCACTTGTGCGGCTCAGATCATGTTCATGGCTCCGATGCGATTGGCGTACCTCAACGGCCTGCCTGAAGGCGATGGCTTCATGAACCACTTCCTCATGGCCCCTGGTCTGTTTGTGCTCTTAGGCCTCTCCTTCGTTCACGGCAAACGCATCTTCGACAAGAATCCCGACGGCAATAACCTCCTGCTCTGGGGGCTGTCCATCATCCTGGTCTTCATCTTCAGCATGGAATTGGACACGCTACTGGCCCTGGGTGGCGTCTCTGCAGCCCATGCCCATAAGATCGGCTATCCGATTCTCTGGGGTGTGCTTGGCTTCGCGATGATCGCGACGGGTCTCAGAAGCCGCCTCCGCCACCTGCGGATCGCCGGATTGGCTCTCTTCCTGCTCATCATTGTGAAGCTGTTTGTCTATGACATCCGCTCCATTCCGACCGGAGGAAAGATCGCGGCCTTCATTTCCCTGGGTGTATTGCTCCTGGTGGTCTCCTTCCTTTACCAGCGCATCAAGCGCCTGGTGGTAGAGGACGATCCCCAGGCTGCCCTTGAGAATGCGGCTTAGTGTCAATATGAAAAGAGGATCGGAGAGTTGTTCAACTTTCCGGTCCTCTATTTGACTTACGCTCCTGAGCCACGCGTCCTTTTGGTCATGAACCTCCGTCCCCTATGTTGCAGAGCCCTTAACCACGGGTCCATTTCCCTACTTCACTGTGCGAAAAATCCCATCGCCCTTTCAACCAGAACCCATGAAACACATTTCCCTATCTATACTTTTCCTTGCCCTCACTTTCTTCACCTTTCCTTTGGCTACCACTGCACAAAAAACCTGGGAAGGCCCCTTACCCCCTACCCGACAATCTGCCTACCACGATATCTATCTTCCCCCGGAGATTACCTGCCACAGCACACCCGGCGGGGAAAATATCCGCATCTATGACAGCAATGGTACCGAAGTGCCCTATATCAAGTCCTCGGAATCCCATGTGGATCAATCGGTCCAATTGAAATGGTACAAGCAAACCGGAGGCAACTACCACCGCCACTGGTATACCCGAGCCATCTTTGAAAATGCGCGGAAAGACGCCATCGAAGAGATCGTATTGAAAGTCCGCAATGCGGATGTGGCCCAGCGGTTTTGGTTGAGTGGAAGCGATGACATGAATCACTGGTACATCATCAAAGAAAATTTTCACTACAACTCCAATTACGATCCCGCCTCCACTTACAACCTCCTCACCCTGAATTTCCCTCCGGTCGATTACCGTTACTACAAGGTTGAGTTGAAGCATACCTGGCGGGAGCCTATCAATATCATGGGAGCTGGGTATTATGACGTCAAATCCAAGGCCGGGCATTACCAGGAAATCAAGGGGCTTTCTGTTACCCAATCGGATGACAGCCTGGGTAAGAAGAGCTATGTCGAGATCGATCTGGGTGAAAACCATTACCTGGACCGCTTGCATCTGGTTGTGGACGGCCCGGAAATGTACCTGCGGAATGCGACCCTGGAATCCGTTTCAGGGGGCACCCTGCATGAATCCTTCACACTGAGTTCGCAGGAAGTGTCTCAATTGGTTTTTGAGGACCTGCGCAGCCGCAAGCTCAGGTTGACGATTGACAACAAAGACGATCTCCCTATTCGCATCGCCGGGGTCCGGGCTTATCAATTGAAAATGTCGCTTACTGCCCGCCTCGAGAAGGGGGCGAACTATCAAATGGTCCTCAGCGAGGAAAACCAAATGGCGCCGCAATACGATCTGATTCATTTTGCGGACAAGCTACCCCGAAACCGTCCTAAGATATGGGCAGACTCGATTGCCTACATTCCGCCACCGGCTGCAAAAGCCCCTGAAGCAACAGAAGTGAAAATGGAGCCTTACCAGCCTGAGAAGGGGACAGGTGCCGTCACATCGGGAAATGAACCATTGGAGCAAAAAGAAGAAGAGGTGGTGCCGTTGTTAAAGAACAAGGCGTTTTTGTGGGCCGGGATTGGGGTCATTCTGGTGGCGATGGTTTGGTTTTCCATCGTTTTGCTCAGGGAAAAACCCCCTGTCTGATGGTTTGTACCGAATTCTAAAGCTTTATCCTGCTACCGGATGCTTTATCCTGCTGTCCGCCAGGCAGCGACCAATTCTGCAACCGTTTTGCCGGGAATATAGGTGCACAACATCGCGAAATCTGTTTCCCCAACCAATTGCCAGACCTGCTCTGTCCGCTCCTCCTCTGCGGCTATCGCAAAAACCTCCCTGAGTTTGGGGGCGATCTCTTCATACAGGCTTGTGGCTTCCTCGGGATTGTATTTCTCTTGCAAAAATGTCTGGAAAGCCTGAAAATAATCCTCTCCTCTGGGTTTGGCATTCCTGGGTACGGTCCGCTCCCTTTTCCACGCTTCTTGCCGCCAGTAATCGATCTGTGAGAGCAGGTTTAGGTAAGAATTCCGGTTGGCTTGCTGTACTTCTCCCCGCTTGGGCGGCTTGTAACTTTTCAAATGACGGACAACTTCTTCCAATTCCTGGGCAGCCATATTGGCAAAGGCCAGGGGACGTGGGTAGGAAAGGTTGTTGAAGTAGATTTTGATGTCCAGGTCGTTGCAGAATTGAATGGCCTCCGGAAGTTCCATCCAATTGAGGGTCATGGGCGTATACGAGACGGTGAGGAGGGTGCCTTTGCGGATACAGTAGTCCCGGAGATAATGAATATTGGCCAGCACGGTGTCCCATTTTGCATTGACGCGGATCGCTTCGAGGCGTTCCGGGGTGACAGCATCGATGCTTATAGCGATTGAGATGCGCAATTGTTCGAGGAGGCGCTTGACCCGGTCAGAAATGAGGGTGGCGTTGGTTTGGACGCTGAGTTGATGGTCGGGATTGAGTACAGCCATCCGGTCCCAAATCTCCAGGTATTGCTGGATCATGAAGGGCTCGCCTCCTGCGAAATAACTCTGCTGGAGGTGGGGGATAAACTCTTCCAATTGCTCAAGAAATGCATTGTCATAAGGAGACTGGATGGGAGGCAGTTTGTCGCGGTTCCTCCTGATGGCAGAAGAAAGTTCCCCACGGCACATGACGCATTCCAGGTTGCAGGTATTGCTGAGTTCAAAGTCCATTCTGCTGGGCCAGCCGCCGGGTGAAGCAGGAATCTCATCATAGATGCGTCCTGGCATGTTGGCGTAGTTGCCTCCCTTGATCAATTCGCAACAGCCTTTGCAGCCCTGTGACATGTCCCCTTTGGCAAGCGCTTCTATTACTTTGATGGTTTGGGCGCTGCCCCAGATTTCACGGATGCTCTGCTGAGGATAGCGGCCTGCCAGGTGGCTCCGGTTGGCGCAACACAGCATCACTTCCCCACGCATTCCGAAATAGAGGCTCTTGGATGGGGCATGGCAGATACTGCCACGGGCACTCCGGGGCCTGCTTTTATTGTACCGCCGGATTTCGGCGGGTGTCAGTTGCAGATCCATGTTTCCGGTGTCAGTTGAAAATTCATTCGGCGGGTGTCAGTTGCAGATTCATGTTTTCAGGGCGATAGAGGAATAAAAGTCCATTCTCCCTCTGCTAATTGTATTTCCCCCAAGATATTTTCCATTATGGGTTTATCCAAATGGTCGGGATTTGTACTAAAGGTTTGGAAAAGTACGTATGCCTTCAGCGAAGCTTTAAGTTCCGGCACCTTTTCCCGGAAGCGCAGCCAAAAGCGGAGCACGTGGGTCTGAAACTCCTCCTTTGAACCGTACTTATGAAGGTAGGCCCCACGTTCTCCCATGGGAAGTATATTTTCCTTTTGGAATCCAGCGCGTTCGCCCATGGCGTTCAGATCTCCCTCTGCCCCGGAGGGGAGGATGGGTTGGAACCAGATATAATGTACATAGCCCTCCCGTACGAAGGAATAGGAAGGGTAGGCGGAGAAGGGCCAGGAATTCGTTTGCGTGAAGCCAAAGCAGAAATTTGCGGCCAGGATAAAGAGGCCAACCCGCCAGAGCCAGGGGCTTATGGATTGTGAAATCCCTGCTCCCTCTTGATTGGCGGGTTTTCCTTTCCGGCGTTGCAGCATTTTCCAGACGAAAAAGACCAAGAGGACAATCGCCAGGACGATGCTGAACCACAACAGTACGCTCAATGCGATCAACGCCAGAATGAGCTGCACATACCAAGGCGGCTTACGCAAAATGCGGTCCAAAGTGCCCTGGAGGTCCAGGTGGAAGGCCTGTAGATTTTGCAGGAAAATAAAGTCGATGTTCAGGAAGTAGTCCGTGATATTGTGGAAGCTGATGGCTCCGACGGCTGCTGCCACTCGGGTCTTGGGGGTGAGGATGAGGAAGGGCATGAAGAGTTCGAAAAGGACGATCCCGGTGCCACCGATCCGGCAGAGAACTGGATAGTTATCGAGGCGAATGGCGGGCACATTTCCGTAATTCTCCAGCCATTCGAGGCGCATCAAGTGTACCAGGTTGTCGCTGAGAAACCACTCGAAGCCCCCTTGCCATAGTTTGCCCATCCCGGAAAAGAAATAGACCAGGGCCAGTTGCAGGAAAATCAACTTCATGGCGATACCGTAGCGGTAATGGGGCCGTACTTCGGGTTGATTTCCCCGCCACCGCCGGATTTGGGCATCCAGGGAAAACACATCTCCAGCCGGAGAAAAAGCCAGAAAAGCAGGCGCCCACAGCATGAAGTGGGTATGGTTCATCTTCCCGAAAAACTGAGGTACACCCAGCATATAGAAGAGGATCAGGGTGGAGGCAATCAAAGAAAAGCGGGTGAATAGTCCCAACATGGCCATCAGGCAGAGAACTACGCCCACCCAGCCTACAAAGGCGTAAAGTTCCGGATTGATGGGCAGGATGTCGATGAGCCAGCCAATGCCGGGCAATGGCTCCCGGGAGGAATGTGGCAGGGCGGCGACCTGGGCAAGACGGCTGGGAATGTAAAATGCCAGGTGGCCCGCCAGAATACCCATCACCGTCGCCCGCATGATGGCAAGGTTATAAGGTGAAGTTATCCTGAAAAGGAAGGCAGCCAACACCCGCTTGAACAGCCCCCAGTTTTCAACCACCATCACCCAGAGTTGACCGCAAAAAACGATCACAAAGAAGTGGCTGAGCATTTGGTGGAAATAGCTAAAGTAGGGATTCTCCATATTGGCTTCGAGCCAATAATAGAAGATGCTGAAGAGCGCAAATTGGACCAGGAAAATAGCCAGATGTACACGCAGGAATCGGTGCCAATCGCGAAAGTCTGTAAGGGCATCTTCCGGTTGGATGCGAAGGCGCTCTAGCATGGTTAAAGGTAATGAAATTCCAGAATTATCAATTTATGGCATCCAATTTCACCGAACGGTTTCCGGGACAGGCTTCCTGCTTGATGCTTTCTCCCTGATTGGTTATCTTTTCGCTATGGACGGTGCTGCGAATTACATTGCCCTGGCGATCCCGGTTTTCTTTCTTCTGATTGGCATTGAGCTGATCGTAGAAAAGATTACCAAGGCCAATATGTACCGCTTCAATGATGCGGTCGCCAATATTTCCTGTGGAATCGGCCAGCAGGTACTCGGTGTGTTTATCAAAACGCTCCTGCTGTTGGGCTATATCTGGCTCTACAACAATTACCGCTTGCTTGATTTTCCGGCCGACAAATGGTGGACCTGGCTACTGCTCTTTGTCGGGGTGGATTTTTTCTATTACTGGTTTCACCGCTATTCGCATGAGATCAGCCTCCTCTGGGGTGGGCATATCGTCCATCACCAAAGCGAAGAGTACAACCTTTCTGTGGCGCTGCGCCAGGGAGCCTTTCAGGTGATGTTTTCGTGGATTTTCTACCTCCCGCTGGCAGTCATTGGTTTTGACCCCATCACTTTTGTCATCGTCAACCAGTTCCAGACCCTCTACCAGTTTTGGATTCATACCAAAGCGATCGGTAAAATTCACCCTGTCTTTTCGTTCCTCTTCAATACGCCTTCTCACCACCGGGTACACCACGGTATCAATCCCCAATACATCGACAAGAACCATGGGGGTACGCTGATCATTTTTGACCGGATATTTGGCACTTTTCAGGAAGAGGAGGAAGAAGTAGTCTATGGGGTGACCAAACCCTTGCAGAGTTTCAATGCGGTCTGGGCCAATTTCGATTATATCCGGGATGTGCTGCGGGTAGCTTTCAAGACCCGAAATCTACCAGACTTCTTCAAGGTATTCTTCATGCCGCCCGGCTGGCGACCGGACTACTTGGGTGGGCCCCAAAAACCGGGTCCGGTAGATGCCCGGTCCTTCCACAAATTCAACGTCCAGGTACCTAAAGGTCTGAATTTTTACGTCTTGCTGCAGTTTGTGGTTATTCTGGGCGGCTCCAGCTTGTTCTTGTTCAAGGCGGATATGTTCCCGGAATTTTATGGACCGGAGACGGGTTGGATCTGGAAAATAGTTTCAGGTGGGCTGATTCTCCTGGGAATTGCCAGCCTGGGGGGATTGCTGGAGGGGCGTAAATGGGCCTTGGGAGCCGAAACCATTCGGCTGCTGACTATGACTGCGCTGATTCCGGTCTGGGTGCCGGGGACGAGCGGTGATCTCCTGGCCATGATTTCAATGGCGGGTTTTGCTTTGCTCTCACTGATCTGGTTGGGAACTTTCTGGGGATTTTTCCAGGTGTCTCGTACTGCGAAGGTAGCCGGATCAACTCCTTAGCTTGAAGAGTTTTCGAGTTGCCGAAAATATAGGGGAAGCTGCGACTTACTATTCAGGACTCTCTTTATTCAGGACTCTCTATGTCATCCATTCCGGTATCATGCACTTCTTCTTCCCGCACTTTTCTGTCCTTGAACTTGGGGACCTTCACTTCATCCGAGACAATAAATGCATCCGGGAAGATTTTACGAATATTTGACACCTGGGCCATCGCCTCACTGCGGGACAGGAAGTCACCTACCCGCACCCGGAAATGCGGAGGGTTCCACAGTTGATAGACGGGGCAATTTTCATCATCATAAGACATCAGGAAATCGGCTTTGGCATCATTTGCGACCTCAAGGCTACTACCCGCGTAAATCTGAATCCGGTAGCCCTTGGTATTTTCAATTTCATCGTTGACGTCCCGGTGCAATTGAATCATTTTAAAGACACCCTCTGGCGCTGTATAGTGTATGCCAAACGAATCCGGAGAAATCATGGCCACGGGTTCGACCTGAATCGTAGAGTCAGAATCGCTGGCCGCGGGCATGGCCATCACCGGGATATGGAAATCGGTTTCCACCCGGAACTGGTCTACGGATTCTTTTTCACCTTGGGCAAAAGTGGTTTGCGTGCCTGCTATCAGCAGGATAAAAACGGTTAACAGGGTATGCAGCTTTTTCATTTGATCGGGTCGCCTTAAGCGGTACAAATTTACACCAATTTTAATTTACTTTTCCAAGCAAGTCATTTCCAGTCTCCCTAAGCTCCTTAAATCTACGTTGAAATGGGAAAAAGGATGCCTTTCGGTAGTTATGTTCATTCAAACAATAAGCCTGTATTTTAGTAAATTGAGCATAGTCTCTGTTCGCTTCAACTCGCGCCCATGTACAGAATTGCATTTTTATTGGCTCTTCTTCTTTACTGTACCCCAGCCCTGGGCAACACCTTTACCGTCGATTCCAATGCAGATTCTGACAATGCTTTGGGATATACCCCGGCGGATGGGACCAACACCCTGCGAAAATGTGTGCGTTTGGCAAACACGCTGATCGGCTTGGACACCATCCTTTTCAATCTGCCTGGTTCCAATATGATTACCAACTCTGTTCCCGGTGGGGGGGGCTGGTTCACCTTGACCGACCCCGTCTTCATGGATGGATATTCCCAACCAGGAGCATCCCCTGGCAATCCCGTGGTTGAGTTGAATGGAAATTCCGTCGGCAAATGGTACAACATCGAATTGGTTGGCGGTTCATCTGGTTCGCACCTCATGGGACTTATCATTTATGGGACCAATATTGGGGTGCGGGTGGCCACCAATAGCGACGGAAACCGGGTATCCGGCTGCTGGATTGGGGTAGACAATTCCGGCAATGCTCCCGCCACAAATGCCATTCCCGAACATGGGATTCGTTGTGAGAATTCCAGTAACAATTTGATTGGGGGGACCGGGGGGCTGATCGACAGAAATGTCATTGGGGCCTGTGGTCAGGAGGGGATTCGTTTCGAAGGAATCTCCACCAACAATACCGTCCAGGGAAATTATATTGGGGTAGGACGTAATGGTGCTTCTGATCTGGGAAACCGGAATGGGATCGTTGCACAAAACATGACTGGGTTTGTGGTCGGGGGAGGCAATCCCAATGCAGGAAATGTTATTTCTGGCAACAATGAACGGGGTATTTACCTGGTCAACTGTGACAGCTTTGCAATCCAGGGAAATACGATTGGACTTACCGCCAATGCCCTGGCCCAACTGAGCAATAATTTTTCAGGGATTGAAGGTGTGAGTGGTTCGGACAATGGGTTGATCGGGGGAACTGGGACAAATGAAGGCAATTGTATCTCAGGAAATGCAGGCAATGGGATTCGGGTAGTCGATTGCAGTAACGATACGGTCAAGGGCAACTATATCGGAGTAGATGGTACTGGGTTGACGGATTTGGGAAATGGCCAGAACGGTATTTTCCTGATCAATTCACCCAATATATCCATTGGGGGGCTGACGAGAAGCAGCCGCAACATTATCAGCGGCAACAACCTGAACGGCATTGCCCTGGAAGGGTCTTCCAGCAATGCCACCATCAAGGCGAATTTTATCGGGATCGGTGTGGATGGGGCTACCGTTCTGAAAAACGATAATAATGGAATCGTCACCCTTGGTACTGCGAACAATATGACCATTGGCGGGCCTACCGTTCCGGAGCGGAATGTGATTTCCGGCAATGGGCAGTGGGTCGTAAATGCGGATCCGGACGATGGGATTGTTGGGGATGGGATTAGAATCCTGGGAACCGACAACCACCATATTGAGAACAATTATATTGGGACAGATTCCAGCGGATTGATTGGGATCGGCAACCATTGGGCAGGTGTCTCGATCAATGACGACAGTGACAGTAATTTGGTGGTCAACAACTTGATCTCTGACAATCGCAACGAGGGGATCTGGATTTACAATGGGGTTGACAACACTGAAATCTACGGGAATAGAATTGGCATTGCCGCTGATGGCAGTCCGCTTGGGAACTGGGACTTTGGCATCATCATTTCCCTCAATGGGACCAATTCCAATACCATTGGTGGTAGTTTAGCCAATGCGAATACCATCGCTTATACCAGGGGTGAACGGCCGGGCGTGAATGGAGACGGGATCACAGTTGGAGGGACGGCTGGAGACTTCAACGAGATCACTTTCAACAGCATATTTTGCAATGCAGGCGAAGGAATTCTCCGTCTGGGTACTTCGAATGAAAATATTGCCCCTTCGGTGATTACCGCTTCTAATCCCAACGATATTACCGGCACCGGCACCACTGGTACTACGATTCACGTCTATCGGAATACAACTACGGGCCCCGGCTGCAACTGTGAAGGAGAGATTTACGTCGGCAGCACAACCGTCATTGGAGGCAACTGGACCCTGGTTCACAACCTGGGGCTAACCCCTCAGCAGTCCACCGCGGTCTCCGCGACCCAGACGACTCCCGGAAACAGCACCTCCCAATTTGCCATCTGCTCGGCTCCCTTCCCGGTGGAATACCTCTATTTTACCGGCCAAAAAAGGACCGACGATATCCTGCTGCAATGGGAAACGGCATCTGAAACCGACAATGCTTATTTCATTGTCCAGGCCTCCCTGGAGGGGCTCAATTTTCAGGAGGTGGGAACCGTATCGGGAAATGGGACGACTGATAGCAAGCAGGCTTATGACTTCATCTATGATGCGGCCATCTCTTCAACAGCTACCTCTTCGCAGGCCATTTATTCAACAGCTACCTCTTCGCCCGCCATCTATTTCCGGCTGATCCAGGTTGACCAAAATGGACAGCGGCATGAAAGTCAGGTGGTGGAAGTCGCCCTTCTGGACCCAGTGTCTTCGGCCCTGCAATTGCGAGGAAATACCGCCGAGGTTTCTCTCAGAAGCCCACGGGGAACGTTAACCCTCTACACCATAGATGGGAAAATGATCCGGGAAAAGTCGCTGGAGGGTGAGGGTACACACCGGCTGGACATCGGCCCCTTGCCAAAGGGAGTCTATCTTTTGCGCTTAAATGCCGGCTCGGAAGTATTGGTCCGAAGGTTTTATCTGCAGCCCTGAGTCAGGTCACTGGAGCCAGGAATCGGAGCCAGGAATCAGGAAAATACAGATAGGCGTTCCATCAAGTCCCCGGCCAGTTCATGCTCAGGCTCCAAGAGAAGTGCCTTCCGTCCTAAGTCCCTTGCCTCGGTTGTTTGCCCCAAGCGTTCATAACACAGGGCTGAGTTGTAGAGCGACCCTACGGACTCCCCATATATCTTTTCAGATATCCGGAAATAATTGAGTGCCTGGTCAAAATGGCGCATTCTGTACAACAAAGTCCCCAGGTCAAAGGCCAGGTCCCAACTTTCTCCCAAGGGATAGAACCGCTGCCATACCCTGGCGATGGTTTGGATCAAACTGATCCTTTCTCTGACTGTGAGGTTAGGTACCAGTTCAGAAATCCGGGGGAGCAACTTCCCGAACAATTGAGGATCATAACTACTCAGGCGCAATCCTGAAGTCAATCTGCGAAAACTCAATCCATCCTTGAGGTCAATCAGGGTTTGCATGATGCCGTAGAAGTCATCTGCACCAAAGGTATTTACCTGCTGGTCATAAGTATTGCGAACGGCCTGATACGAATCTGCTTCTTCAAGGAAAAGCATGCATTGGATGTTCAGGTGAAAATGGACCTGCTGGGGAGTCATGACCGCTCCATGGCTCTGCTTACAATATTCATTGAGGGCATGGTAATTCACATTCAGGGAAAAGCTTCCATGTGAAACCAGAAAGGGGGGTTCAGACCATTGTATATGTTCCAGCAGGTGATCCCCCTTGTCCGCAGACAAAAGCACCAGCCCGGGGAAGATGTTGCGCAGATTGTGCAGGCAGCGCAACCCGGTATGCGGGAAGAGAAGATGGGCATTCAAATCTTTTTCCTGGTAGGTCGCCATCACCTGGTTCAGGTAATCTTCCGGGTAATACGGAAGTTCTGTGTCCTGGAATTGGTAGTTGAGCTTCAGAATCTCCAAAATTTGCCCTAAGCCCATTCCCTCCGGGTCTTCACTGGTTCCCATCCCCAGAAGTGCTTCCTGAACTTTTCCGTCCCCGAACCGAAAGAGGTCTTGGGGGATGCTGTCGAAAAAGTAATTTCCAATGGCGATGAGCGGGGCGGTACCGCTTCCTTTCGTCAGTGAATGCCCGGCCTGGATCAGGTCGATCCTTTCATCTTTGACCGCGTCGAACTGAGCAAAATCTACCCTGCCAGATTGGACATAGGGTTGAAACCTGGGATGTTGCTTCCAAAACTCCACATTGCTCTCGGCAAGATCACTGAGGATATAGCAGAATGGAGGAGCTGTATAGCCGGTCAATTGTTCCAGGTGCTCCAACTCCTTGAGAAAGTGGAAGGCAAACCGGCCGGAGCCCGCCCCCAATTCCAGGAGATAGGTCATCTCATCTCTGAGGCCCAGGCGGTCCCGGTCCTGGAAGTAGGCCAGGACGATGGCAGCGTAGGATTTGGCAATGAAGGGATTGCTGGTGATATAATGTGGGACCTGGCCTTGGCGCCAGGCTTCGATTCCTACCCCCGCGAAATACTTGCGCTGCAGGTCCCAGATCATGCTTTCCGAAAAGCGCACGGGTTCCTCCAGTAAAAAACCATTTTTTATATTGCTCATGGCTTAGGCCTCCTCTTCTTCAGGTGTCAGGTTGTCACGCTTCCCTTTCAAAGCTTCCTCAATGATACCGATCTCATCCTTGGAAATACTTGACCCAACCGACAAGGGGTTGAATTTGGCTTCACCGGAAAGGTCTTCTGCTTCTTCTACCATGTCTGATGCCACCAGTTCCCATTTGATAGAGATTTCGGGCACCTTGTGCTTGGCACTGGCATCGGGAGCTCCGGTCCCAAAAGTGACTTTAAGGTGCTTGTAATCGGTGTGTTCTCCCGCCAGCTTTGACAGTGCCCGGATATTTGCTTCAAAGGGCATCATTTGTGTGTTGGCATCGCGGGTACCTACCACCAGATTGGTTCCATCGGTTGGTCCGTCCAGGGAAGAGGCTCTAATGTGCAACCATTCCCACCTTTTCCCTTGGTAGCCATTTACATTGGCAAGCATCGCATAAGCGGAGGCATTGGTATTGTTCATATTTTTCGTCTGCCCCCCGTTTCGGTCCCGTTTGGGAGGTGTTTTCGACCAGGTAAAAGGGCCGGGGACATTCAAACCAGTAGCTAGTTCATTTTCGTATTTGATCAGTGCAGCTGCCCTACCTTGCTCATCATAAACTTTTTTCACGCTTGCTGGCATACTGGCATCACTGGCAGCTTCAGCGACTTGAGCTCCCTTCTTATAAATTGATTTGGTATTGGTCAAGGCGGTACCATCCAATGTGATATTCTGCAGGAAGGTGTCATCTTTGACATAGCCCATGGCAGGAACCGTTTGTGTATCCATAGCATGGGCACGTCCCTTGGCGCTGAAACCACCGTCGCTCAGCGGATAAGATGACTTGAGCCATTGAAACCTCTGGCCAAGCTGGAGAAATTCATGTGCAATGAATTGAGGGAGTTGAGCTTTTAAATCTAAATCGATCTTTGGATCCTGCAGTTGCCCGGTTAAGTCCTGCAACCCTTTCCCAATTGTTCGGATTTCGGTCTCATACGCCTCCAGTTCTTCAAGCTCTTCTTCCTCTTCCAAAAAATCCCGGACATGATCGATGTGTACAATCACCTGGTGGAACAGAGGAATCCAATCCACATTCAATCCGGTCTTCTTCGCCACATCCTTCAAAAAGAAACTCTTCTCACGGTGATCGGCTATATCCAAGAGAAAATTTCTCACCAGACGATCGGCATTCCAGGTACCCTGGTCGGGACCATTGGCCCACAGACCCAATTCAAGAATCAGATCATCATAATAAGACTCATCGTAGCCCAACTCGTGGGCGATTTTCTCGAAACGTCCACGGTCCTCTTTGACATCGTCATGGGATTGATAAACTGGATTCTTATCCATGCCTCCTCCAAGGTTAAGGCTGAACTTGGCCTGGATGACTTCGGAACCCTGACCGGCATTGCTCAGGTTTTGCAGGTTGCTGCCATTGTGGATCATTCCTTTGTCGGAGGAGAGGTATTCCTGGCCATGGGGATTGGAAGAACCGGGACCCACCGTCCTTTGAATCGCGGAAGGTGAGGAAGACGCCATGGATTCCATGCCTGACTGCAAGTAATCATCTCCTGAACCAGCAGCCGTAAATCCATCTCCTCCTCCCATCATTTCCAGGTCGGATTCCACCTCCTGGTCCGGGCTTTCGGTCAATTGAGCCGGAGAGGAAGTAAGCGAAAATGGCGGGGGGGATAAGCTCGGCCCTTGAAGGCCTGAAGATTCCTGTTCCTGGACAGAAACGGAATCGTTCTGAGGGGTTAATTTGTGATTGCCCATTTGGTGTTAGCTGTATTAAACCAAAAAAACTTAGGTACAGGGAATGGATGACAAAATGGCCGGAATTCCACAACCAAAGGGCAATTTTTTGTGAACAGCTACCCAATGTGGTCCGATTGGGTCATTTCCCAGGCCTCGACCTGGTACCTGTTTCTGTAAAACAGCATTCCTCTCTTTCCAGCTCGATGCAGTTGGAAAGAGAGGAATGGCTGTGGGTACAAAGTCGCAACGGGGCTGTCAGGAAACTGAACAGTCTCGGCTTCGAAACCAACTATTCCCGTAATTCTTCCATGTCGGCAATGATCTCATCCAACTTATTCATCTCGTATCCATAAGCGAGTTTCATATCAAATTTATAGATGCGGCCACTGAAATAGCTCAGGAAGAGAAGGAAAATAGCAGATGGAATGAGTAGGAAAAGTGGAACTCCAAACAGGGTCAGGATATCAGGATCATTGAGCACCCTTTCCTGAACTCCGGCTGCAGAATTTGAAAACCAGTATCCCACGCCAAAGACCAAAAAGATGAGTGGGTAGAAGAACCGGTAGACATTGGCGTAGAGAGCCATGAACCGCTTCAACCATCCATCAAAGGATTTGAGGTAATCATAGCTGCTGGAATTGTTGTCCAGTTCTTCCAATCCGTCGATTGCTCTTTTTCCAATCACGATCAGAACCCCAAACATCAGAGCGATGATAATTCCTGCCATGGGAACTCCCTCCAAAATCGAAACCAGCAAGGCACCGAGGGCCATGGCCACGAGCAGGATCAGATTGTATCGGAACTTCTTCCGAAACCGGTTAATCAGGCCGCTTGACTTCTGATTGTACAGGTCATTGATCTTGGGGGCAACCAATTCGTCCCCCTGCAAAAACCCTTCTTTCCAAATAGATTCAATAGATCTTTCCATGTAATAATTTTTTTAAGCGTTCTTTAATCCGGCTGATGCGCACCCCGATGTTGTTGGGATTCGTGCCGATAATCTCTGCAATTTCCTGGTAGGTTCTCTCTTCCAGGTACAGCAATATGACTGCCCGATCCACTTCCGACAACTTCCGTATGGCGATGTAAAGTTGATTCAGGTCCTCGTCTGCAAAGGCCTGGCTGTCTTCCACCAATTGCTCCGGGAGCGAATCAGAGGCAAAATGAACCGGACTGTTCTTCTTTTTCTTGAGTAAAGTGAGGCATACATTCAAGGTCAGGCGATAGACCCAGGTGGATCGGTCCGCATCTCCCCGAAAGGTGTCGTGGCTTCGCCATATCTGTAAGCAGACTTCCTGGTAGTAGTCCTCGAAATCCTCTTCGGTATTCGTATACGCCCTGCACAACTTGATGATGATGGGTGCATAGGGGAGGATCGCTTGGTTGTAAAAATCGTTGCTCACTGGTATGCTGAATTTCGTCTTATTTTTAACTGGTTAGTGGCTGAAGTTGGAGATTATTACAGAGAGAGAAATATTTTTTTCAAGTGGTGGCTTCTCCTCCTTCCCAGTGGCTTTCTCCCAGTAAGTGAATACGCGACCTTAACAGTCCGCATATACCAAAATAACGACTCCATAAAAAGTTGGTTTATAGCCATTTACGAAACAACTAACTTGACAGGGGTACGTAAATTTCTTAACTTTAATGTTCTTTCGTCAACACCAACAAAGCTAGAGCCGTCATGAAAACCCACCGTTCCTCCGAGAAGGATACCAATGCGCAAAATGCCCCTCTCCAGGCCTTTTCAGGCAACAAATCCCAATCACCTCCCCCGCTTCAATTGCTCGAAGACCCCAATGCTTCCGTTTTGCAACGGGAAGAGGATGAGGAATTGATGATGTCGGTTGATCCCGATGCGCCTTCCTATAGCCCCAGCGGCTCCCTGGGTGCAGATGGCAATGTTTCCCTGGGTGGTTCGCGGACCATGACCTCTACCGTTCCTGGAGACGATCCTTATGGAGATCCGCTTTACAGCTCCTCAACCGGGGTAAGTGGCAATGCTTCTTTCAACGTAAATAATGGGCATTTAGGTGGCGGTGTTACCTATTCCCAAACGGATGAAATCCAAAATGCTGATGGCTCAGGGACGACAAGGGACACCAGCAGTGTCGGTGCCAATGGCTATGTCGACCTGAACAGTCGAGGAGAGATCGAAGGTGGCGGTGGCACCCTGACGGCCAGTCGGAATGGTACTTCAGTTAATATTGGAGGCGGAATTGTAGTTTCTGCTGAACCTCCACGCGCTCGTAATGGACGCTGGCATGTCACCTGGACGCGGAGCGTTACGGGTACCCTCGGTGGAGGCCATAGTGCCAATGACCGGGGAGTCTCCGGTTCGGTTTCGGTATCAGATTCTACGACGGGCTCGAGAAGTTTCGCCACCGAAGAAGAAGCACAGGCTTTTTATACCAGCGGAGATTGGAGTGAAATCGATACGGCTGATGCCAGTAGCTTAGGCCAAGGCGATCAGGTCAGCGAAACCAGTGGTGGAAACCTGCAATTTGGTGCCAATGGCAAGCTCATGGGTGTAACCATCGGTGGTTCCATCACGGTTGGTAGCAACCGCTCCGTACAAGTGACCGGTCTGGGTGACCATCGGATCAGTGTGCGCGTGACCGATACCGCCGTCCTTGGTGGGTCAGGATCCTTGGGTGCTCCCGGAATTTCCATGTCAGGTGGGGTATCCAGCTCATCTTCAGAAGGCTATATTGTCACCTTTGACCTGAACAATTCAGCAGGACAGGGTGCCTATCAATATTTACTCACGGCTGGTTCACTGCCTCGCAGTGGCTATACCATGGTCGCCGAAACCGAAAGTGAAGCATGGACAGAAACTTCCGGGGTCAGCATTGCTGGTGCATCGGTAACCAGTTCCAGCACCACCACTGAATCCGTCACCACTTATGAATCCGGGCGCACCGTTGAAGAACGCCAGGGCAATGAATCAACCAATGTGACGATCCCACTGATAGGAAGCTTCTCCGAATCGGACGAATTGACCGCCACTGATGACTCAGAGGCAGCCAACCGTTCCTATACGGTTTCCAATACTGTCAATGCTTCCAGCACCGAAGATGTCAACAGAGAGTTGGCCCGTTCTACCGGGGTCCATGGCAATACGCCCTCCTCTTCTCTTGACAACCAATCCGACCGCCGCTGGAGTGTGACCTCTTCCTTCTCACATACCCAGATTGAACGCCTCGTATCTCAAATGCGGGCCGGACGCTTTAACTACCACAGCCTGATCTATCAGAGCGGACACGGTGAGGATTTCCTCGATGAAGTAAGAGCCGCCGGATCCGATTGGGACCGGATCGACCGCGCCTTGAGCGATTTCGTAGCCGAAACCGGAGACCGGGGACTCGAATTGATTCGCAATACCATCGGGGTACAACCGACTTACAACCTGGAATTGCAGGGTGATCCCTACATGCGGGGTGAACGTGGACACAGTGAACTCGCTACCCAAATCAGAGGATTTGAACGGAGCTTGTCACAGAACAATAATCTCAGTTCCCTGGGCCGCAGGGTCGGACGGGTATTGGGTGAGCAGCGCGAGCGCCTGACCGCCATCAGCGATCCGAATCGCTATCCCGATCTTCCGCATGAGCTGAGGCAGCGCGAAGTCCGCCGCAGCCAGAGAGAGATCGAAACCTTGGAAGATCTGCGCACCCGTGCGTTGGCGGCTTACCGTCAGCAACAAGCTGAAGAAGCTGCTCAGGAACCGGAGGTCGAAGAAGTTTGTGAGGATACCACTTCCAGTACTTACAACGAAGAAGGTGGCTATTGTGAAGCTCCTGAAGTTGAAGAACCGGTAAGAGAGTCGGTCAATATCTGGGCCAATGTGGAAGCGGGTGCTCAACGTACCGAAACAAAACGCGGGGAAGCGATAACTGCTGGAAATACTGCACGTCGTCACCATTGGATTCAGGTATATGGAGCATATTGTTTCTCCAGGTCCGCCATTGATACCTGGGGACAGTCCGGCATCTTTTCCAATGATGAACATTATGATGATTACAGGATTGCCCAAAGCCACCTGGACAGCGCCAATTCTGCCTGGGGAGCAGCTGAAGCGGCTTGGAATGACTACCAAACCCGCCGCAGCGAATTGGAATTCTCCGCCACCACTCAATCTGAAGTGGACAGTGGCTTGAATTCCCTACTGACCAGGGCTTTACAGAAGTATGGAGCCGCACAACGCTCATACATGAGCGCGTCCCGTTATTACCAGGAGATCAAAGATGCGCATCCTGAAGGCCGCAACAACCAGTTCCAGGCGTATACGCAGGGGCGGAGCTTGCCTTCGGATCGTCGGTTGAGGTAGTATCTGTAAGAGGGGCTGTAAATTCGATCAGATCCGGATCGGGTGAAGACTTAATGATTGATTGACTGACCTTTGTTGAATATATTCGTTCATCACACTTGGGTCGGTTATGCTTTCGGCCAACACGCATTGAATCATTAAGCTCTCAGCTCTCTTACCTCTATGCACACAGCTAATACCCGGAATACCCTTACCCGATTGGGGTCGTTCATTGTCCTCATAGGGCTCACATTTACCTTCGTCTTCTCGCAAAACACGGTTCATACCTACGCAGGGATCGGTTTTCCCGGATTCACGAATGGAGACACCAGCATTGCTGCTTTTGACACCCCTCATGGGATCGTGCTGGACGCTACCGGGAATCTCTATATTGCCGATGGTGGGAACCATGTGATCCGAAAGATCACTACCGGTGGAACTGTTTCTACCCTGGCCGGGACCGGCCAGCCTGGCTATGTAGATGGCCCGTCTGGATTTGCCCGCTTCAATGACCCCTACAATATCTGCATTGATCCTGCCGGAAATGTCTTTGTCTCCGATTTCCTCAACCAGCGCATTCGGAAAATCTCCACTTCTGGAATTGTCAGCACCGTCGCTGGCACTGGGGTAGCCGGGTATCTGGATGGACCCGATTCCATCGCACAATTCAATTACCCAAGAGGGATTTGTATTGACGCTTCCGGAAATCTGTATGTCAGTGACAGCTGGAACCACCGGATCCGCAAGATTACTCCTGGAGGGATGGTATCCACCTGGGCCGGAGGAGGCACTTCAATCGGAGTTCAGAGTGTGGGTGGGTATGTTGATGCGGCCGATACATCAGCCCGGTTCTATACCCCCACGGAAATCTCAATCGATTCTAATAACAATATCTTCGTGGCGGATGCCTTCAACCACAGGATCAGAAAGATTGATGGCAACCAAGTGGTAAGCACAGTCGCAGGAAGTGGTATTTCGGGTCAGTCAGGGGGAGGATTTCAGAATGGCCCCGGAAACCAGGCGCTTTTCGATACCCCTACTGCTGTCCATGTCTCCTATGACGGGATAATTTTCGTGGGGGATGGGTCCAGCCATCGGGTTCGAATCATTGACTCCACGAACAATGTTTCTACGTTTGCAGGATCGGGTAGTCCTGGATTTTCCAACGGTATCGATTCCCTGGCCACCTTCAACTTCCCACGTGCAACCGCCATGGACCCGGCACGTAACCGTCTCTATGTGGTCGATGTCAACAATAATGCAATCAGATATATCCAGGGACCATTTACAGCAATTCCAGAAATAAGCAGTGGTTGGATCACAGCATTTCCCAACCCATTTAGCGACCGGATTTCCATTCATACGGAACTGATTACGGGTGCTTTCAGCCTGGCAGTCTATGATCTACTGGGCCAGGAAATCATCGCCCGGAAGGGATTGGGTGGAGGTCTGTTCAATCTCGACATGACCACCCTCGCTCCCGGTTCCTATTATCTGGTAATTCATTGGGATGGTCATAACACTGTGGTTAGACACTTGGTAAAAGAAACGAAAAACTAGCCTGTTCCAATCATTGAGGCCTTTGCGGAATCCTTCGCTTTCCCATAAATATCTTTTTGTATTTGGGTGACCCAATTCTTATTTTAGGTAAGACTACTATTAGCTAAAGGGCTTTTTTCATCGGCTACCTTACTGGCCTATAAATCGAATAACTATGAATTGGAATCGCATCCTGGTCGTCTTGATGACCTTACTTTTCATTATCACAATTGGTTTTTCTGTAAAACCGGATTTCTTTCGGGGAGATGCATGGACCGGGGAATCCGGACTGCCACAACCTTCTTCCCTCTCAAATGCAGAATTTGAGGCAAAACTATACCCTTGGTTGCAAGACCGGGTTTATGCGACGATGCCAGGCTGGCAGGTTGATAAACGGGTACGTGATACCGGCCCCTTCATCAAGAATGTTTATTATGGGGTTCACCCTGCGGTGAGGATGTATTATTCCCCCCGGTTTTTCAAATGGCTTCAGGGAGGCCGGGTTGGAAATCCCCCCAATGGTTCTGTCATCGTAAAGGAAATGCTCCCTGCGCCAGCGATCAAGTACCACAATATGCCGGATGCGCAAATCGTGGACTCTCTTTATATGTGGACGGTAATGATCCGGGATTCCGGAGCGAGTTGGGATGGTTGGTACTGGGGTTCCTACAATGGCCCACATGGAAGCAATCCCGCCCAGGCGATTGATGACCCTGAATACTACGACCCAGAAAAGGGGTTTCGTCCTGCACACTCAGGCTTTGCCACCTATTGTATGCGCTGTCATGCCGCTCCCGAAGACGACCTTACTTTTTCAGCACTTGACAATATCAAAGGACAACCGGGAAACCCTATTCAATACACTTACGATCAATCCTGGATGCCAGCCGATACGGTCCCGGATGATTTCTACGGTGAACATGCCCCGGCCCACCACGACAACATCGCCTACAAAATGGCAAAACGCAGAACCGCCAGAGCCAAAAACCCCAACTACAAGCAGTTCACCAATTTCTTTACAGAACAGCAGGCGGTGTCAAAATCAGATGTTCAGGTGATTCCCCCCAGAACTTTTGACCATGTGACTTCTCTGCCCTCCGGTCCCCTTCAGTTCATTTCCTCGGACAACTGCATGCCTTGTCATTCAGGCTCCAATTCCACCGCCTATGGGGTCAATATGTTTATTCCGGATACTACTGCGCCCGGCGAAAAGGGCTGGAATGTATCTCCCTATGGAGAATGGCAGGGTTCTATGATGGGTCTTGCCGGTCGCGATCCCATTTTCTTTGCCCAGTTGGAATCAGAAATGGCCATCCACGACCAGGATACACTACCAGGATTTTTGCAGAATACCTGCCTCTCCTGCCATGGAGTGATGGGTCAACGCCAATTCCACAACGATGACAAGGGGCATTTCTACAAGGAGAAGTTTGTTTTTGAAAAGGATGATGAGCCTTATTCCCTGTACGGCTCCCTTTCGCGGGATGGCATTTCCTGCATGGTCTGTCACCAGATCGTAAACAAGGATGAGCCCTTGATCGACATTGCTACCGGTAAATTCAATGTCTCTTCTCCCGGTGAATTTGAGACAAAGGATGGCAAGGATATTTCCTGGATCTACGGTCCTTATGAAGAGGTCTCTACCCATCCGATGATGGAGGGCCTGGGCATACGCCCCAAATACAGTTCCTTTATCAAAGAAAGCCGCCTCTGCTCCAGTTGCCATACGGTCTACCTCCCTGTATTCAAAGGAGATGGCCAGCCCGTCAAAGACCCCAAAGATCCGACCGGATACAAGAATATCTATGAACAATCCACCTATCTCGAATGGCAAAACAGTGCCTATCAGAATGAAACCGCACCGATTGGCAACGATGTGAAGACCTGCCAAACCTGCCACATGCCGACCACATTTCCGTATGACGAGAGTGGTAAGCCCATCAAGAACACCCAGATCGCCAATGTTCAGGACCAAAGTTATCCCGAAGCGGATCACCTGGCCCCCTTTGACTCTCTCTTCGTAGCGCGCCGGGACACTTTCCACCGCCATACACTCTTGGGGATCAATCAATTTGGCCTTGAGATGTTCAACCAGTTTGACAGCATCCTTGGTATTTACAAACTGGACTATATGACCGGTTCGCCTGTCATTCCTCAGGCCATCCATTCGTCTCAGGTTTTGGCAACCCAGAATACGGCGGATGTCGAAGTCCTTTCTCTAAGCCAAAAAGGTACCAAAGTCGATGCAGAAGTGAAGGTGACCAGTAAAGTTGGACACCGATTCCCTTCCGGGGTTGGTTTCCGACGTGCATTCCTGGAATTCCAAGTCAAGGATGCTTCCGGTAGAGTCGTCTGGATTTCCGGAAAGACGAATGGAGTCGGGGTGATCCTCGGACCTGATGGCAAGCCTTTGCCTTCCGAGTTCTTCGATGAAGATCCCCGGACGAAAGAGCAGATGTATCAACCCCACCACAAGGTGATCACCCGCGAGGACCAGGTACAGATCTACCAGGAATTGGTAAAGAATTATGAGGGGAGGTTTACCACCAGCTTCATCGCGATCTATGACCACGTCAAGGACAACCGCTTGTTGCCCAAGGGGTGGAAAAAATACACCAATGCGATCCAGGACCCCAAGCAATTGGAAGCAACCTGGCCCAAAGGAAAGGCGGTCAAAGACAAGGACTTTGGAGAAGGGGGAGACCGCATCACTTATCAGATCACTTTGCCGGAAGGAATCCAGGCAGCTTCTGTAGAGGCGACCTTGTATTACCAGTCCATCCCACCTTATTATTTGCGCGATCGGTTTATGACTGCCAAGGGGAGTGCCGGGCAGCGACTGTACTACCTCGCGGCCAATCTTGACCTCCGCAAGACAAATATCAGGAATTGGAAGTTGAAAGTGGCTTCCGGGATGCGGAATATGTGATTCGATCTTCTCTGGATTCATCCGTTTCCAGTATTTATTCCGTATACTGGAATAGTATTAAGAACGAAGCCCCTGTTTTGTGAGTAAATCCTTTTCGAGTTTCAACCGTCAAGATAATCCAGAGTTCTTCCCGGAATTAAGGAATAGGGTCAATGCCTACTTCAAAGACCGGAAAATCTCAAAATATGCCAACTTCAATATGCGGTTCAAAACAGGCTTTATGGTCTGTTTGTATGCTGTTCCGTGGGTATTGATGGTTTCCGGGGTCGTTTCTTCTTTTGGCCTTGTCCTGCTCTTATGGAGCCTGATGGCATTTGGCATGACTGGGCTCGGCCTGGCTGTGACCCATGATGCCAACCACAATGCTTACTCTAAGAATGGAAAGGTTAACAAGTTCCTGGGTGCCTTGTTGAATAGCATCGGAGGTTACCATATCAACTGGAAAGTCCAGCACAATGTATTGCACCATTCTTATACCAATATCCATGGGCTGGACGAAGATATTGACCCACCGGCGATGCGAACCACATTGGACCAAAAGCGGAAACCAATTCACCGCTTTCAGGCGATCTATGCCCCCTTTCTTTATTCACTGATGAGTCTTTTCTGGTTGACCATGAGAGACTTCACCCTGGTGAAAAGGTATGCCCGTGAGGGTTTGTTATCCAAGCAGGGAATCAGCGAGTCCAAAGCCCGACGCAATATTATTCTCAATAAAGCAGCCTACTTTCTATTGCTTATTGTGGTGCCTGTTTTCGTAATGAGTGTCCCTTGGTGGCAAATATTGATCGGTTTCGTTTTGATGCATTTACTGGCTGGACTGATGCTGGCATTGATTTTCCAAACCGCCCATGCAGTGGAGGACACGGATGTATATGTCTCGGAGGAAGGGAAGTATGTCGAAAATAGCTGGGCGATCCACCAAATGAAGACTACCGCTAACTATGCTTGTAACAGTACAGTCTTTTCCTGGTTCATTGGTGGGCTAAACTTCCAGATCGAGCACCATTTATTTCCTAATATCTGCCATATTCACTACAAACGAATCTCAAGGATAGTAAAGGAAACCGCCCGTGAGTTCAAAGTCCCCTACCATGAATTTCCAACATTCTGGGGAGCATTGAGAAGCCACTTTCATTTTCTGAGGCAAATGGGCAGGGGCTGAGAATATACGTAGGGTCTGAGGTAATAGGGCAGGGTCTGAGAATATATGCAGGGTCAGCTTATAGAAAGGGGCTTAAAATGTAAGCCAAGCCTGAGATTATGGAGCTGTTGGTTGGGGCTTTTTGTCCTCCTCTTTATCCCCTCCGAACAACCCGGCAATTCCACTGCCGATTGCTTTTACTCCCTTTCCAAGCAGTTTCCCAGCTCCGGTGACCAATTCACCAGCGCCTTTGACAGCACCAAATGCTGATCGGATGACTTCCAAGGACAATCCGGAAAGTCTTCTGAAGCCGGGATAATCTTCTTCCTTTTCTATGTACTTCTTTTCAGGGTCCTGTTGGCGAATCTCATTGCCCAATATTCCGTCGATCTCGTTGCCCTTCTCGTCTTTTTTGGTAGGGATTCCGAGCGCTTCCCGCTGGTCAGCAAACTGACTCGTACCGAACAGTGGAGTAGTGTGTGAGGTCAATGGCAGCAAGGAGCTGTCGTGAATAAACACCTCTCCGGGGGTATGGGCGAGGCCCGCGCGGTCAACCAAATCATGCTCCGCTAAATGATGCGTGGACATGGGAAGATCTTCCCGGTCATCCATTTCTCCTTTCTCTGACAACCCCAGGCCCGGGGCCTGGAAGGTGACGACCTCTTTGGTCATGGACGTAAATTCCAGGGAGGCTTTTTGTGCTAAAGCACCACCCAGGCTATGACCTAGCAGGACCACTTGCGAGCCCGCGGCTTCCATCGTAGACTCGATCATTTCCTTGTTGTTGGTGAATTGAGGTTCACCGATATAGGAAAGGTCAATATCTGCCAACAAGTCCGAGATTTCGGTTGGTTCAGTTCCCCGGAATGCAATGATGGGGGGATTTCCGCCTTCCGGACTCGCCGGGATATACAGCATGGCAAGTCCATTTGATCCTTTGATCACCTGGGCTCCAGCTGCCGAATAGCCAAAATTCGAAAGGAACTGGACAACCTCCGGATTGGTTTGGATTTCCGCGGTATCTCTGTAGGCCAGCTTTGCAATGTATTCGTAGCCGACATGGGCATCGGGAATGGCTTCGGGTCCGACCATTTCCTTCTTCCGTTGGACGACTTCATTGTCCTGAACCAGAGAAGGTGACATGGTCCTCATCTGGACCGGATCAGCAGACCTGGCTTCCATGGGATGAGCACCAAAATTGGCGCCAAGATTATTGGATTGGGATTCCCTGCCTGAGGGAGTAAGTTGATGATTCTTCTTCATGGCAATATGGCTATCAAAGTTCCCTTGAGCGAATAAAGGACACGGAGTTCAGACTGTGACTTCAGAATAACAATATCTAAATGGAAGATATGGAAAATCCCTGGGATAGAAAAACGATAAAACGCGTCATGGTTGTTAAAGACTGATGCTGAGAAAGTCATAGAAAGAAACTTTACACGTGTTGTTTCTCATGTAAAGAAAATCGGATTTTCTTTACATGACCCCGGGTTTCCCCCACCTTCATATAAAGATTTTCCCATTTTCTTTACACGTTCTCTCTATTTGCCCACCTTCATGTAAAGTTTTTCCCATTTTCTTTACATGAACCCGGAATCATGTAAAGATTTTTCCATTTTCTTTACACGTTATGCTTGTCATATAAAGATTTCTTGATTTTCTTTACATGACAAATACCAAAGAGGGAATGGGCTATGTGGCAACCATCAGAACTTCCGATCCAGGTTGACTTAGAGAGCAAGGTTGTTCTCAAGAAGCTTCCACAGGCCCATCGGGCCCTGGCGGAGCTGAAAGGAGTGGTCCAGGCCATTCCCAATGAGGCTATTCTGATCGATACGCTGGGATTGCAGGAAGCCAAGGACAGTTCTGCGGTGGAGAATATTGTGACGACCCACGATGAGCTCTACCGGGCTGAACTGGATTTGAAGCCGGAAGATACATTTCAGGCCAAGGAGGTCCGGAATTACGTGGAAGCGCTCAAACGGGGGTTCCAGCTCACTACGGCCAATGACTTGCTACTCAGTTCTCATATCAACCAGATCCAACGAATCCTGGAACAAAATCAGGCAGGATACAGAAAAGTCCCAGGAACTGCCTTGCGGAATCAAAAGACCCAAAAAGTGGTCTATGAGCCACCTCAAAATCCTGAGACTATCGTCCAGCTGATGTCCAATCTGGAAAAATACATCAATGATGAGACGCTTTCCGATGTTGACCCCCTGATCAAGATGGCGGTCATTCATTTCCAGTTTGAGAGTATTCACCCTTTTTATGATGGAAATGGGAGGACTGGCAGAATCATCAATATCCTTTACCTGATTCTCAAGGGGCTCCTGAACATCCCTGTACTTTACCTGAGTCGGTACATCAACCAACACAAAGGCAAGTACTATCGCTATTTGCAGGCGGTTCGGGATCAGGGGGCCTGGGAGCATTGGCTGCTGTACATGATCGACGCGGTTGAGAAAACAGCCATTCAGACGGTCGAGCTCATCACTGAGATGCGGGGACTGATGTTAGAGTACAAACACCGGATCCGGGACCAATTCAAGTTCTACAGCCAGGATCTCCTGAACAATCTATTCAAGCACCCCTATACCAAGATCGAATTCATCATGTCCGAACTGGATGTGAGTCGCCCCACGGCCGCCGGGTACCTGAATGAGTTGACCAAAGGAGGGTTTCTGACCAAGCACAGAATCGGGAAGAACAACTACTATGTGAATGAGCCCTTGGTAGAGCTATTCGAAAGGGAATACCTGCTGATCTGCGATGCATAATATCAGGAAGAAGTTTAATTTAGAATCCTTATGATGGGTTTATTCTCTATCCGGTCGCTATGCCTTTCAGGGATTGTTGTGCTGCTTCTCGCCGTGGCTTGCCCCGGTGCAAAGGCTCAGGTTGCGGTAGGAGATGACAGTGTTAAGACCCGCAAGCTCATAGGTCTCAAACTCCATTATGGGAGTGTTCTGATCCATTCCCGTGACCTTCGCCCCATCAAAGACAGCTATCCTTTAGGTGCCTCAGCGGATATCGCGTGGCAATTCCTGGGGAAGAAGAGCTGGGAATTCTGCAATTGCTATCCCCGGGCCGGGCTCATTCTAACCACCTGGGATTTTGACAACCGGCCCATTCTTGGCTATGGTTTTACCGCCATGACCTATGTGGAACCTGTCTTCCTCACCCGCCACAGGATCAACCTATCCATCCGGCTGGCGGGGGGAATTGCTTTCCTGACCAATCCTTTTGATTCCACCTCCAATCCCTTTAACCAAAGCTACTCCACCTACCTGAACGTTCCCCTTGCGGTTGGCGTCGGCTTACATTTCCGGGTAACCGACCAATGGACACTCCGCCTGGGCGCTGACTTCAACCATGTTTCCAATGGAGGGGTTAACCTCCCCAATAAGGGCATCAACTGGCCTGCCATCAACCTCGGCGTCGACTATGCATCCCAACCGTATGACTTCAAAACCCGCGCCCGCAGGCTCGACCGAAGCCCGCCGGAAAAAAGATTCCGATTGCAAGTCGGAACCTTCTACTCCTTTAAGAATGCCATCCCAGGTCAAAACAAGCAGTATTCTATCTTCGGATTGTACGGCAAAGGAATCTATTACCTTGGGCGATGGAGTGGGTTGAGTCTGGGGACAGAATGGGTCATGGATCGATCTCGTCGGATTCGGATGGACAATGCCAATGCCCCTGGGACCCACCAACGGGGATCTATTCTCGTCGGGCACCAATTCTTATTGGGCCGGGTCGTATTCAGTCAGGAACTGGGAGTCTACTACCTGGATCAGTTCAAGGTAAATGATCCCGTATACCAAAGATTTGGGTTGCTGGTTTTTCTCAACTCAAATCTCTTTGTCGGGGTCAGTCTTAAAACCCATCTCCATGTGGCAGACTTTGCCGATCTGCGGGTTGGTTGGGAGTTTTAGGCCTTGCTTCTACCGCTCTCATTCAAGAAAAAACAAGGAACTAAAACTCCAGCTCTGTACGGTTTTGTACTGCTTCAGCAGAGGGTAACCGGTGATCCCGTCAAAGTGACCAAACCGTTGTTGCATCTGGCTAAGGTCCATATATTTCGCTTCGGAGGGGCCGAATTCAAGCTTCCCAACCTGAAACCCTTCCAGAGTCCCACTTAGGACGTCGATTTCATTTGGACTGGCACTGGCCAGCTTTTCCTCTTCAAGTCCTGTCACCGCACCACCGATCTTTTCCATGAGATTACGGTCAATACAGTTGATCGAACATCCTGTATCTACAATGAATTGAAGGGGCTCCCCGGCGATCTTTAACTCAACGATCGGCAAGTGATGCCGAAAATGGATGCGGGTTCTTTCCAGTAGTTTATATTCATCTCTCGGGAACCGTTCCCACAGGTGCAATTCCCCCTTGCCATAATCCACCATCCAATCGAAATTGATCATCTCTTTGAAACCAATGATCCCATCGATCTCTGTCCCGACTTCTTCCTCCAGGTGCTTCATGTCCAGCACCATGACTTCCCGACCCTTGATTTGCCAATCACCAAAGCTCAGGTCTTCCAATACAGCATTGTGGGTTTGTACTTTGCCGGTGACCCCCATGACTCCTCCGCTATCCTCCAGGCCTGCCGGATCGAACCGATTGGCATTCAGAGCCAGGCTCTGCCCTCCCGAATCGAAAAGGAAGCGGCATTTTCTGCCATTCATAAGGCCTTCTATATAGGGCGTATTGTCAAAAAACTCAACGGGAAGGGTAAGGCTTGTGGGTAAAGAAAGGACGATGTTCTGACTCATAATCTTGGACTTGGTAAAAGAGAATAAGATATAGACTGCCGATTCGAAATGTTAGCGGCGGATATTCACCCACTTTCTTGCTGGGTCAATTTGGAAAGAAAGGCTAAGTGGAGTACAAACTTGCTTCAAGGCTGACTCCAGGTTCTCGTTGGTAAAGAATCCATGGAAAGGAATCTCCTCTATGGATCGGTCCAAAGCATCAATCTGGTAGTTGAACTGGCGATGGAGTTCTGCGAAAACGCTGCTCAGGGCTTCGCCCTGGTAAGCAAACCGGCCCTCCCGCCAGGCGCCAATCGCACCAGGCGCAACCGTTCCCCGCTCCGCTTTGCTGTCCGCACCAATGCGAATTGATTGTCCGGCATTTAGGTACTCTTTCACATTGGGATAACTGACGGATAGCCCACCGGTCTTGCAGGCGATGTCCAATACCCGTTCACGGACCCGCACATTGAAGGACGTGCCTTGCACCAGGATGCGGCATTTTCCGGTCCCGACCGTAAAGGGTGACCCGGCCGCCACCTCGAAGAATGCCTCTCCTTCCAAATCCAGAGAGCGGTTCTGCGACCAGGTATCCGGATTCCACCGCAAGGTGGAACTGCTCCCGAGGTAAACCTGAGAACCATCCGGAAAGTCTATGACCTCCGACACACCGATTCGGGTAACTTTTTCCGTCAAATCACCATTACCCCCTCCATTCACCGTGATCAGAACGACCAGCAGCAGAAAAAGGGTGACCACGATCCCCCGCACCTGATTCTGCAACCGCCGGTACGGTCTTGGAGGGGCAGTTTCAGATACCTCTGGCTCAGGCTCCTCCACCCCATCCACTTTCCGTTCGATCTTTTCCCAAAGCACGCCAAGGTCCTGTTCAAACTGAGGCTGAAGCTGCCTGCTTTCCTGCATAATCCGACCCGCAAGGACCAGGTCCTCTGCCTCCGGATACCGCTGCTTGAGTTCCCCCAGCTTTTCGTCACTGAAGCCACTCTCAGCCCACTCATTGATTAAAAGTCCTATTTCCAAAACTTCAACTCTTTTGGGTGAGACATTGAGACAGCAAGCGAATGGACAACCCGATCCTTATATGAACAGCCTTGGTGCTGATATTAAGACGGTCGGCGATCTCAGCATAATTGAGGGATTCGATCCGGTGGAGCAGGAAAGTAGTACGGGCAGAAGGCACCAGGCCAGCGATGCAATTTCCTAACCTGACCTGAAAAGGCTCTTGTTCAGGAGGAACAACAGGCCCTTCAGGACTTGCAACAGACCCTTCAGGATTTGCAGCAGACCCTTCAGGATTTGCAGCTTCACCACCTCCATAGGAATCTCTTTCAAATATCATATTCACTTCCCGGAGGTTTGGATAAGCACCTGCCAGATCACCCAGTATATGATACAATTCTCCCGGGGTCAGGGGCCACTCTTCAGCGTCTCGCATTTCCCAGAGCTTGACAAAAGCTGCCCGAACAATGTCATCAGCGGATTCCTCGTTGCCAGTCCGGTACCAGGCAAATCTCCTGAAACCGGCACCGTGCTCCTCAAAAAGGGTTTTTAATTTCTGCTTTGCTTCGCTATCGGACATGGGCGGTTAAGCTGTCTGTATTCAATCCGGAAATGGACTCTCAAATTAGCCAAAATCTAACCGAAATGTAAAGAAGGGCTTCTGTTAGTCCTTTCGCACCCGAAGGGTCTGGGTTTCGCCCGATTCGCGGATCAATTGCAGGATATAACCTCCACTGGGAAGGAGCTCCAAATCCAGTGAGGCGTTAAGAGATACCAATCCCCTGGAGTCATAGCAAACTTTGCCAACATGATCCATGATCAGAACCCTGGCTTTCGCGAATTCCCCCCATTTCAGTTGAAGGTCATTGACAAAGGGATTGGGCCAGGCCTGAACATCCAGGGAAGGGTTCAACTCTTCTTCTGGCCTTTTGAAATCCATATTCTCCACCATAATGATCCCCCCCATACTTGTCAGATAAGTGGTCCCTGATGGGTAAGATTTCGGAACGAGCAGCGCTGCGGTCATACGGAGACCACCGCCAATCAGGGCAGGTCCGTATGTCGGCTCTATATTGATCCGAAAGGTGGAACTATTGGGAAGGGTTACCTTACCGGTAAAGTCCCGCGATGGATTGGATCCCAAAGAGAGCCCATCAAGAAAGGCAGGATTGGCGCCGGAAGACAAAGGTTCCAGGAGGTTCAGGTCCACTTCGACCCATGATAGGTCAAAGCCGGGGGCTTCGTCCCAACGGATGTCCAATTGGAAAATCAGGGAGTCCATTCCAACCCCCGGTATGCGGGAAACTATCAATTCGGATTCAAAATCATCGAGATCTAAGCTCTGCGCGATCACAGGCTGAAAAATGAATCCACTCAGAATGAGAAAGCAAAAAGTAACAGTGGCATGCAAAGTGGTAGCCACCTGTAAAGGCGTAAAAATCTGGCACATAATGGTATAAGTTGGTGTTCTTAATTGGTTAAACTATCTGTACCCAAGATGCCCTGACACTACCTTCTTTCACAACCAACCTTACGAACAATTATACAGTCCAAGATGAAAAAATATACCCACTGAGTATAATATAAGCATATATTCTGACATAATACATTACAGTCCAAGCAATCTTGTGGTAACCGGAAAAGGTCCTCGAAATACAGGACAGGATTGGTGATTGGGATATCCTATTACGATGAACTCAACGACTTCATTGGTTTGGGAAACCTCTACAACAATATCTGTGCAATTCACTACGAAAACAAGGACTGGGATGCAGCCATGGAAACCCTGGAAAAATCCATTCAGTACCGTGAAAAGATGGGATACAAGTACGGGATTGCAGAAAGCAGGTTGAATCTGGGGTACATCCTTGTGGAAAAGGGACAGGAAATGGCTGCCATCAAAGAATGGGAGCGGGGATTGAAGATCAGCGAGGAGATCAAGTCCTATGAATTGATGCAATATTTCCTCGAAGAAATCAGCAAGAATTACAGGCAATCAAATCCTGAAAAGGCTTTTACCTATCTGGATTCATTGCGGTCTGTGCAAAAGCGGATACAGAACCAGACCAATAAGGCCAAGGCTGAAGAGCTTGAGGCGAAGTACAAAGCGGAGCAGCAAGCTATTGAAATCGAATTATTGACTCAAGGCCAACTTCTGGAGACAGAACGGCGGGAAAATGCCGAAAGAACCGGAACCTTCCTGCTGGTAGGTATGATCTTTCTGGGATTGGCAATTGTAATCGCTGTCATTTTCCTGTTGAATTTGAGAAAATTGAACCATAAGCTTACCGTCAACATACAGGAAAGGATCGAAAGCGAGCGAAAACTCCAGATCATCAACGAAGAATTGAATACCCTGCTGCATCGGTCTTCACATGATATCAAAAGCCCTCTCAATTCGGTGCAGGGATTGACCACCCTGATGCGTGAAACCGAAGGCAGTGAACAGCTCTGGCCATATCTGGACATGATTGACAACCGGCTCAACCAGTTGAAGGATTTCGTTGCCAACATCCTGAATTCAGGAAATGTCGATTCCCAAAATATCACTATGACAGAGGTCCGGATGGAGGAATTGATCGAAGCAGTCCTCTCAGCTCTTCAGAATATGAGGGGATTTGGCACCGTGAAAATAATCAAGGATATCCAATACACCGACCCGGTCCTTACTGAGAAAACGGTTCTCCATTCAACGATACAGAACCTGATCTCTAATTCCGTCAAGTACCGCAAGGAGGATTTCGATGATGCCTGGTGCCGCATTCAGGTACTACGTTCCGAAAACAAGCTTCTTGTCAAGGTGGAGGACAACGGGATTGGCATCAGTCCCGAGAATATGCGGGAGCTGTTCAAACAATTCTCCCGGTTCAGGTAGCGGATTCCTGAATCGCGCGGCAACCAGGATGGAACATCTACCAGACTTTGGAAGAGTCCGGTCACCAAACCACAGTTGGCCCGTTCAATCAGCCTTTTACGTGGGCCATCGCAGCATCGTAATTGGGCTCCTGGACGATCTCAGGAACTTGCTCGGTGTAGGCAACTTTGCCATTCTCATCAATCACCACTACGGCACGTGACATCAGGCCAGCCATAGGACCATTGACAATCTGTACCCCGTAAGCATCGCTGAAATCTTTGTTCTTGAATTCAGAAGCTGAAACAATGGTTTCCAGACCTTCAGCACCGCAAAAACGCTTGTGGGCAAAGGGGAGGTCATTGGAGACGCAGAGCACAGTTGTGTTTTCAAGGGAATTGGCAACCTCATTGAATTTTCTGGTTGACATGGCACAAATACCGGTATCAACGCTGGGATAAATATTCAGTACGACCTTCTGACCCTTGTACTGGTCGAGGGTGATGGGTTGCAAATTGACGCCTGTGAGGGTGAATCCAGGGGCATCGCTGCCTACTGCTGGCAACTCGCCTGCAGTTTGGATCTCGTTTCCGGAAAGAGTAATAGTAGCCATAACATTGGAATAATCATCTTCATCCAAAATTGTTTCGTTAAATTTATATTGAGAGGACATTTGAATGAGGTTTGTTTAGCACACCCCCTAACCATGAATAAAATAATCGTTCTCCTATTTCTCCATTTGTTCTGTATCACTGTGCCTGACCTGATTGCACAACCTGTCCCGGCAAAGTATACCTGGCCCGACTTCCCCAACACTTCCGGGTATGACGGTCAAGCACCTTCATACCGCCGCTGTCTCAACTTTTTCGACCAATTAGACAGTCTGGGGCTGCCACATCCAGCCTTTGTCGATGGTGCCTACGATCTATATGACGAGATCAAGACCGTGGCGCGGGCCATCGGTAGTCCCGGTGCCATCAGCGACACCCTTGATGTCCTCTACTTTCCCGAGGGCATTTATCGGATCAACAAAATCGTTACCCTGGCCAATAACAATGTTGTGATCAAGGGCGATGGACCAGCGAAGACGATTTTCAATTGGGTGGGACCGGAACAATATTGCTTCAATGTATTTGGCATCGATTCCCTGGGTGCGGGTGGGGTGCCTGTCTCCGGCCGCGAAGGGGATTACTTCTTCCGGATGCCTGACGTTCCGATTGCTTTTCATAGAGGGGACTGGGCGGTTCTGACCCGCAACGATCCGGGAAATAAATGTGACAGTACCTACTTAAGGCAGTTTGTCAGGGTGGACAGTGTCTGGGAGAATTCCGTGGGCTTTAACGAACCGCTGCGCATCCGCTACGGTGCCGTTGAAGATGCGGCCCGGGTCCACAAGCTCATTCCTATCCTGAACATTGGTTTTGAAGACTTCGCCATCGATGCCTCTGAAAATACGGGTGCGGAGCGACTCGGGACCATGCATTCCAATATCGCTTTTCAGTTTGCGGTCAATGGTTGGGTGCGTGGGGTGGAAAGTTACAAACCTGCCTTTCAGCATGTCATTCTCAACAAGTCCTCCAATATCGAGGTCAGTGGTTGCTACTTCCATGATGGTCAGGAATTCATTGGTGGCAGGGGCTATGGGGTCAATATGCAGAATGGGGCCGCAGAATGCCGGATCGAGAACAATATCTTCCGGGGCTTGCGCCATGCCATCCTGATGCAGCGGGGGGCCAATGGCAATGTGGTCGCCTACAATTTCTGTACGGATTCCCGGGATGGGAATGGGGAGGACGACCTGATCTTCCACGGTGGCTATGCCTTTCGGAATCTGGTGGAGGGAAATTCGGTCGAGCACCTTCATTTTGACCTGCGCCAATGCAACAATGGTCCTTACAATATTGTCTTTCGCAATCGGGTGCGGAAGAAGAATGTGCAGGCAGGGTCCTGGCCCTTGGGAGCCGGAGACCAGATCGCAGTAGTGGGCAATGAAAGCAAGCAATGCATTTCCCTGGTTGGAAATTCCCACGACAGCTGGGACAATGAAGAGGATGGCTTTCTCTGTTGTTGCGGCAATGGGGACGATGACGACTCCGAACCCATTGGCAATTCGATCCTTTATCCTGATGACCCTCCCCCCTATCTCGAAGCTGCTCACTGGCCGCTGTTTGGTCCGGGTAGTCCGGCGTCCGCTACCTTGCCCGCGGCAGAACGCTACCTGAGTGCCGGCCCCATGACCGTTCCGGCTTATACATTCGAATGCTATACCCCGGCCCCCCTCAACGCAAGTGCCACCATTGAGCCTTGTCAAATGCTACCGCAGGATGGTTTTAAAATGGCAGGGAGAATCAACCTGGGTATTACGGGTGGGATTCCTCCTTATGAGATTGTCTGGACCGGGGAGGGTTTGCAGACTTCGGATCAGGGGGCTTTGTATTTTCAGGAGACGAATTGGGTGGTTCGGATTACCGATCAGATAGGAGGTGCTGTTTTGATCCAGGGAATGACCACGGCATGTGAAGAAGCGGATATGGACAGCTGGGGAGTTGAGGCGACCGAACCTTATTCCCGTCCCTTCAAAGCATTTGTCTATCCCAATCCGGCTCAGGACATTACGACCCTGCAACTGCACCTTTATCAGCCAGCTACTTTTCAGGCGGATGTCTATTCTACAGACGGGAGGCTTCTGGTGTCTATTCAGGCACCCCGGTTCCTGGAAGCAGGTGACCATGCCTTTCAACTCCCTACGGAGGGCTGGTTAGCTGGATTGTATTTTGTGCGGGTTCTGGTAGGGGAGCAGCGCAGGGTGGTGCGGTTGGTGGTGGAGTGAGAGCTATACTTCGATGACTCGGTTCTCGCCTCTCCCTTCCTCTTTGACATCCCATCGGCAGGCTCTTCGATTTCCCCGAACATTGAGCTGGGAATAGCTGGACAATCAGTTGGAAATGTGTCCCCAAAAGGGGGGTCAAGACAGACCCCCCCGGTTGTGCAAAAAGGGCAACCGGGTTGGGGTTTTCAGACAACCGGGTTAGGGTCAGAGGCACAACCCGGTATAGGTCGGGAGCACAACCCGGTATAGGTCAGAAGCACAACCTGGTATAGGTCGGGAACACAACCCGGTATAGGTAAAAGTACAAGTTGGTTGAGGTCCAAGGGGAGACAGTTGTGGTCGGAGGTACAAGTTGGTTGCCCTGGAACCCCAACCGGTTAGGGGGCTGAGGTAAACCGGGTTCATGCTGGAGGGCAAGTGTGTTATGGTCTGAGGGGAACCAGTTGTCCGGGGAGGGGAACCAGGTTGTGGGTGGAACCTCAACCCGGTTGTGAGTTCAGCATAGCGGCGGTATGTTGGAGAGGTAAACCGGGTTGGGCTGGGAGGTGAACCTTGTTCCCCTTGGACCTCAACCGGGTTCTATCCGGGGGACAAGGTGGTAGTGGTCTGAGGGGAGTCAGTTGTCCGGGGCAGACAACCAGGTTGGGGCTGGAGTGGAAGTTGGTAATGGTTTTACCCCAACTAACTTGGGGTCGGGATACAAGTGGGTTAGGGTTTTTGCACAACCCGGTTATGCGTGTCGTGATTATTATAACCTACAAAAACGGCCCCACCTATTAAGGCAGGGCCGTTCCATATTCATTGTTCAAACGCCTTAGCGGACCATCATCTTCTTGTTGTAGGCTTTGCCATTCACACGAGCAGTGACGGTGTAGAGCCCTTTGGCCAGGCCTTCCATGTTCAATGGGAACACCTGGGCTCCGTCCAGCACACCATAGTCACGGTGGCGAACGACTTTGCCAGTCATGTCATAGACATCGAGTACCACGGTTGAGGTTCCGGTCAACTCCAGGCTGGCATAAGCGGCACCTTCGGTTGGGTTTGGATAGACATTCAGGGTACTGCTGAGGTAATCTGCGCCCTCTTCCTCGATACCAACGATGAAGCCATTGTTGATGGCATCGTCAATTGAAGTCGCGGAGGCATTGTCAATTTGACCATTGGGATCGATCAACAGGGTGATGATCTCAATTTTGGTTTCATCCCAGGAAGGATCAAGGATAAACTGGAAGTTGCCAGTGTAATTAGACCCACCGGTCGTGGCACCTGCGTAAGGCACTCCGATAAAGCTTGGAGCAATGCCACGCGCTACATGCTCATACACCATCTGAGCGGCGGGAACCGGATTGGGAAGGTTTTCATATCCTCCCATTGGTCCGTTGCCACCACCAGCGTACGCATTGACCTGGTTGTAGTTTGCAGAAGTACCGGTTACAGAATCTTCAGAAATCACACAAGCAATGCGGTAACCCGTGGGGATGGTTTGGGCCAGGGTATAGGTCCCGGATATATCCAGAGTACGGGTGATTGGATCCCACATCGCACCATTGACGATGGTCGCCATCGGGGCAGTTTGGAGCCTGGTAGCGATATCGGGATTCATGCTGGAAGGGTCAACTTCAGGAAGTCGGTCCACCAATGAACTTGGATAGCCACCGATCAGGGCACCGATGCCACTGTCATAAGCAACGTCAGCCATGGGGTCACTGTTGTGAACTGCAATGCCAGCAAAGTAGGAGCCATAAGTTCTGGCCCAACGCTTCATATAGACATCACCACGAGGACACCACTGGCACCAGGTACCGGTGGCTTCTTCACCTACCACAGTTTTGCCCGGCGCGGGAACAACTGGATTGACATTCAGGATCAAAGTATCGTCATTGACATCGTCATCAGCTCCCATGCCGTTGACATTGCTGACAATAGCAGTTGCGGTATTCTGACCTGCGATCAGGTTCAGGGTACCGGAAAAATCAACCTGGTAATCACCGAGAGAAGCGATATTGACACCGGTAACATTCTCCGTGATCTGGCTGCCATTGTAATCGATGCTCAGGTCAAAAGAAGTAATGGGGTTCATACCGGCATTGACGATTTTCATGGAGGGATTGACGGTCATGCCAACTACATTTCCAACCATATCCACCCCGGAAACACCTGCATTGAGGCTCTGAAGGGTATAGGTCTGGTGGTCGAAGCTGATGTCATCTACATAGAACCCGTCGCCCGAAAGGGGATAGAGGTCCAGAGATGCCAATTGGTTGATTGGATTGTTCCAAGTACCCACGAAGTTGTTATCGATATACAATTTCCAGAGTTGAAGGGTCAGATTGGCCTCAATGCGCAAGGTGAACCATTGGCCTTCGGTATAAGGAGCAGAAACAAATCCGTCCAGGTCAATGAAACCATTGGTAAAGTAACAGTTCAGCGCCCAGGTCGTCCCGATCACCGGACTGGCCTGAAAGTTCCAGTAACCACCTTTTCCGGCTTCTACCATGAAGTCAGCTTCAAAGGTAAAGATGCCTGAAGTGTACTGCTGTCCAAAGCTCAAAACCACATCCTGAGGACCGCCACCGGAACTGGCGGAGGAGAAGTAGATCGCATTGGATGGGCTGCTGGATTGGGCATTCGTAATCTGAACATCTTCCGCTCCACCGGTCGCACCACTCCAGGTGGTCCAACTCGGGCCGCCAACCACACCGAGGTAATCACCGACGTTGTAGGAATCGAAGTTGTCAGAGAAGATTTGTGCATTTATAGCCCCGTAAGAGAACAGTAGAAATGCCAATAAGTAAAGTTTTTTCATAACAGATATTAATATGACAGGACTAAATTGTGTTGATTATACCTCAATATACAAAATTGATTACGTATTACTTATTTCCTTGAATCAAACAATCAGGTAAATTAAATTGTCATGGAATTGACTGGGGTTCTGGGGAATCCTTTCTTTATTTACAAAGTGCTGCATACCAATCACCATCCTGATACAGCAATTCTGCTGTTCTCGCGTTCTGCGATTGAGGAATCCCGGATCAAATCCCTGGACCCTGGTCAGGGTATGGAGCGCAACCGTGCCATCATTCGGTCTCTGATCCGGCACAGTTATACCGCTGCACGAAAGACGGGACTTCCGGTATTCACCTGCTTCAGCTCCCAACAGGTCGGTCAGGACTTCGGTGAACGCCTTACCAATGCGATTGATGCCATCTTCGCCCAAGGCTTCGACCAGGTCATCACCATTGGCAATGACTGCCCTTCCATCACTCCAGCCCTCTTGCTGGATGCGCGGAACCGTCTCCGCACCCAGGACATGGTCCTGGGACCGGCCACCGATGGAGGCGTCTACCTGATTGGTGTGGATCGGAAAGCGTGGAACCCCCGCAAGTTCCAGGCCCTGGCCTGGCAATCCGAGCAGTTGCAGAGCGCCTTCAAGGCTTATGGCTGTTCTATCACCTGGCTCAATGAATTCCAGGACCTCGACCATGCGGAAGACCTCCATCAATTCCTGCAGGATGCGCCCCGGCAAAACCTCCTTCGCCAGGAGATCAGCGAAATTCTCGGCCATACCGCCGTACACAATAGCTATTCCCACACCCTTCTGAGCCCAGCGGTCCTCCACCGCACTCCTTCCCTGCGTGCTCCCCCACATTGACCTGGCCCATCCTTCCATTTCTCTCTATTGAATGGTCATGCTGGAAATCAGATGTGCGGGGCTGAATTAATTCGGCTTCCCACCTGATTCAACAGATGCTTTCGCCTTAGGAGAGGATACATGCTCCATTTCATATTCGTCCTCAGAGACCCCAAATCCGATTTTCTCCTCAATGAAAATATTTTCCCTCATTGTGATACTGTGTCTGCTGACCCTCAACAGTATTGCGCAATCCTTCTCCATCAGTGGAACCCTCCGCGATGCTGAAACCCAGGAAGCCATTCCGGGGGTTGCTGTCCAGGAAAAGGGCACCCAAACAGGTACCTATTCCGACAAAGATGGTCAATACACCCTGAACGTTTCCAGCCAGGAAGCTGTCCTGGTCTTCCAGTTGCTTGGCTATGCCAAAAAGGAGGTCAGTGCCAGCAGTGGCAGCCGGATCGACATCTGGCTCCAACCTACCAGCATCCAGGTCGGGGATGTGGTCGTGACCGCCCTCGCCCTGGAGCGCTCCACCAAAGACCTTGGCTATGCAGTACAACGGCTCAATGCAAGACAAATTTCAGAGGTCAAATCCCCCAACTTTATCGACAACCTGGCGGGCAAAGTTGCGGGCGTCACCATTTCCCAGGGAGCTACCGGGGTGGGTTCCACCTCCCGGATCTCGATCCGTGGCGAGGCCTCCTTCACCAACAACAACCCCTTGTTTGTGGTAGATGGCACCCCCATCAACAACAACTCGATCATCAATTTTACCAACGATGCCGCATCTGGATTCCAGGAAGTTGACTTTGGCAATGGGGGCATGGAGATCAATGCGGACGATATCGCATCGGTAAATATCCTCAAGGGTCCGAGTGCAGCCGCCCTCTATGGCACCCGTGCTTCCAACGGGGTGGTGATCATCTCAACCAAAGATGGCGCCGTTCGGCCCGGGATCGGGGTCAGTTTCAACACTTCCACTTTTGTGGAACAAGCATTTCAATTGCCGGGATTCCAAAACAGGTATGGGCAGGGGAACTTGGGGCAATTTGAATTTGTGGACGGGCTGGGTGGTGGAACCAATGACAATATTACCTACAGTTGGGGGCCAGAATTGGACCAGGGAACATTGATTGCTCAATTTGACAGCCCGGTCACCCTGGACGACGGAACCGTGGTCCGTGGTGGAGATGTGGCCGTACATGGAGGGGCTCCCATTACGCCTACCCCCTTCAATTCACAACCGGACAACCTGAAAAACTTTTACCAGACCGGATTTACCACCACCAACAACCTGGCCATTTCCTCGGGATTTGACAAAGGCGATTTCCGCTTGTCCTATACCGATACCCGCAGCAAGTCCATCATTCCCGGGGTTGACCTGGACCGGAAAAATGCCTTCGCCCGCTTTAATTTCCGCCCCACCGAACGCCTCAAGGTTTCTTCGACCATCAATTATGTAAATTCCCAAAGCGACAACCGCCCGGCCGGAGGCTATGGTTCTGAGAACATCAATTATTCTCTGGTCGCCTGGGGGCCGCGGTCCCTCAATACCGCCAGCTTGGAAGATTACTGGCAACCCGGCCTGGAAAATGTCCAACAATATTCCTTCAACTACACCTTCTTTGACAACCCCTATTTCATCCTGAAAGAGAACCGCAACTCCTTCAACCGGGACAGGATATTTGGCAATATCGTTGGCACCTATGAATTCACGGACCACCTGAGCCTGAGCCTTCGCAGTGGGATGGACCTCTCCAGTGAACGCCGCAAGTTTCGCCGTGCCTTTAGCTCCAACCGTTTCAAAAGCGGAGCCTATGCCGAGCACGACGTCTCTTTCCGTGAAAACAATACAGATATCCTGCTCAACTACAACCGGAAATTCCGCGACTTTGGCTTTGGGATATCCGCCGGAGCCAACCGCATGGACCAAAGTGCTTCCACTACCCAAACCCAAGCCCTCTCCCTGGCCCAGCCGGGTATATTCAAGCTGTCCAATGCTGCATCTCCACTTGAGATTTTCCAGTATGATTCTCAAAAGCGGATCAACAGTGTCTACGGATTGTTGAAGCTATCCTACCGGGATTTCCTCTACCTCGATGTAACTGCCCGCAACGACTGGTCCAGCGCCCTCGCGACTCCTGTCTCAGCTGCCAATACTTCCTTCTTCTACCCCTCCTTCTCCGGAAGTTTTATCCTTTCCAATCTGGTAGACCTTCCCAGTACCATATCTTTTGCCAAGGTCCGCGCAAGTTGGGCCCAGGTTGGCAACGACACCGACCCCTACCAGACAGCCGGAACCTTTACCGCACAAACTCCGGTCAATTCACTCCCGACCTTCAGCGATCAAAGTACCATCGCCAATGCGGCACTTTTGCCAGAACGCACCACTTCCATCGAAATTGGCACTGACATTCGCTTCTTTGAAGACCGCCTCCGCTTTGACATCACCGCCTACAATGCGCTCACCCGGGACCAGATCATTTCATTGCCCATCTCCATCTCTTCCGGCTATACCGAACGCGTCGTCAATGGAGGCGAGGTGCGGTCCAAAGGTCTGGAGATTATTGCCGGCGCTACGCCGGTATTCAACGAAAAATTTCGTTGGGATGTAACCCTGAATTTCAGCCGAAATATCACTACGGTGGAATCTCTCCCCGATGGTGCAGGCACGCTTACCCTGGCTTATTCCCGCGTCTATGACAATCTAAACCAGACTGTTTGGTTCCAGGTTCAGGAAGGTGGCCAGATTGGGGATATGTATGGCACCGGCTACGAGCAAACAGAAGACGGACAATTTATTCTGGATGACAACGGCAACTTCATTGCCAACAACGACCTTCAACTCCTGGGCAACTACAATCCCGATTTCATCCTGGGCATCCAAAACCAGTTCAGTTGGAAGGACTTCAGCTTTGGTTTCCTCTTTGATTGGCGCCAGGGAGGTATTCTGGTGTCCCGCACCCTCAGCCTTGCCGGGGTGGGTGGTCAACTGATCGAAACGGAAGAGCGCCCTGATGCTGGGATTATCGCCCCCGGGGTGGTCAATGTCGGTACCGCCACCGAACCCCAATACATCGCCAATACCACTGCCATCACCGCAGAAAGCTATTACCGCCAGTACTATGACCGCAACCACGAGGTGAACAATGTCTACGATGCCAGTTACCTCAAATTGCGGCAGGTTTCATTGGGCTATACCTGGTCGAATCCCACTTTTCTCAAACGGGACGGTAGTCTGAGCATTGCCCTGATTGGCCGCAACCTCTTTGCTCTGAGCGAAATACCCCACTTTGACCCTGAACAAAGCGCGGTGCAGGGCAATCGCTTTGTCAGTGGCGTTGAAGACATGTCCTACGCTACGACCCGCAGTTATGGCATTAGAATCGGTTTTGACTTTTAACCAGCATCCCATGAAAAACACATTCTACATACTCCTCAGCCTTACCCTGCTCATATTAACCGGGTGCAAGAAGGATTTTGAAGAGATCAATACCAACCCCAATGCCCCGATCAATGTCCAGCCTGAATTGCTGCTGCGGCAGGTGATCTACGACTACGGGGAAGAGATGTCCTACGAAGGATTTGTCGCGGGTAACCTGCTCGGCCAATACTTCACCATGATCGATTTCAACCTGTTTGACCGTCACAGTCTCGGTGATGCCCAGGTTGGGGGAAATCCCTGGCCGGTACTCTACACCAATCTTCGGGACAACGAAATCCTCCTCGACCTGTCCCGCAGCAATGCCAGTTATGAAGTCTATGAGGGTCCCGCCCTCGTCCTGAAAGCGTACCTTACCATGGCGCTTACCGATATATTCGGCGATGTCCCCTATTCTGCAGCACTTCAGGGTAAAGACGGCAATGTTACCCCGGCCTATGACCTCCAGGAGACCATATATACAGATGCGGATGGGATATTGAGCAACCTTGATGCAGGCATCCTGGCCCTGGAAAATTATGGCGGGAGCCTTGGATTGGAAGGCGATGTTCTCTTTGGTGGCGACCTCGCGGCCTGGATCACCTTTGCCCGATCCCTTCAGATCAAGGCCCTGATGCGCATCTCCGATGCTACCAATGTCACCACTGAATTGCAGGCGGTTTATGCTACCGGAGATTATATGCTGACCAACGCACAGAATGCAGCCTTTGACTTTAGCGGTAGTCAGCCCAACAACTTCCGCATGGCGAATCTCCGTTCCGGGGACTTCAACCTCTTCATCATGTCGGAGACCATCGAGGAAATCCTCGAAAACCTGAACGATCCCCGCCAGGAGGTCTTTTTCCGCCCCATTGGCAATGATCCTTCCGGAACGATCTATACGGGATTGCTCAATGGCCCCGATGCTTCCCAGACGTCTATTTCGGTGGCCGACTATTCGCTAACCGGGACCATCTTTCGGGAAAACACCAGCACCCTCGATGCCAATTTCCTTACAGCATGGGAGACTCAATTCTGGTTGGCGGAAGCTTCCGAGCGAGGACTGATCTCAGGAAATGCCCAAATGCACTATGAAAACGGGGTGCGGCTGGCATTTGAATATTGGAATACGCCCCTACCAGCGGACTATCTGACAACAGGTGATGCCGCTTACGGGCTCAATGGTGCAGATCTGATCGAGCAGATCATCACCCAAAAATGGATCGCCAATATCATCAATGGCTACGAGGGCTGGATCGAGTACCGCCGAACCGGATTTCCCCGCCTGAAAACCATCTCGGCCAGCCTCAACAACGACCTGATTCCTGTCCGGCTGCCTTATCCAACCGATGAAGCAGCCCTCAATGGAGCCAATTACAATACTGCCACTTCCACCAATGGGAACAGCATCAACGCCCGCGTTTGGTGGGACGTGAACTAAATGGAAGCAATCACCCTACAATGGATTCTCCTGATCGGCTTCGGCCTGGTCTTCTTTTTCCTGGCCCCACTGGCCCGGACCACCTCCGAATTTTTCAGCGCGACCTCAAAGGGGAATAAGCAACCGGGCTTTTTGCTCCTGACCAGCAGCCTGGTGATCTCGTGGATTTTTGCCAAGTCGATCACCAATGCTGCCAATCTTGGCCTGGCCTTTGGTTTTGTAGGTGGGGTGGCGTATTCGGTCTATTACCTGTCCTTTGTTGTAGCGGGGATCATCATCTACCGCTTGAGGGTGAAGGGTGGGTTTCGCAGTATCCACCACTTTCTGGAAACCAGGTTTGGCCGGGTAGCGGTCATCATCTTCTCAGTTCTGATCGGAATTCGCCTGTTCAACGAGGTCTGGTCAAATACCATGGTGATCGGCAGCTACTTTGGGGAGTCAGGCAGCAACGGTTACTATGCAGCCATTCTGATATTTACGGGCTTGACCCTTGCTTATACGCTAAAGGGGGGCTTGCGGAGTTCCCTGCTGACCGATGCGATCCAGATGATCTTCTTTGGCCTGTTGTTGTTCATATTGCTCGGGTTCATCTTTGGGCGAGAAGGGCAGCCGGTCAGTGCCTATATTTCTTCCGGCGACTGGAACATGTCTTCTGGACTGAACCTCCTGTTCGCCGCATTCATTCAGGTTTTCAGCTACCCCTTCCACGATTCGGTCATGACCGACCGGGGGTTCATCAGCGATCCCCGGACAACGCTGCGGAGCTTTCTGGCAGCTGGAGGGATCGGAATGTTCTGCATCATTACCTTTAGCTTTATTGGCGTATACGCTCAATTTGAAGGGATGGAGGGACAGGCAGCGGTGGAGGTGAGCAAGGTGCTGGGTGTGGTGGGGATGCTCGCCATGAACTTCATCATGATCACTTCGGCAGCATCCACCCTCGACTCGGCCTTTTCATCTTTTAGCAAATTGCTCGTGGTGGACCTGGGTGGAAGAAGAATCCCAACCGTTTCATTGGGACGTTGGATGATGGTGCTGTTGACCTTGTTGGGGACTTTGCCCGTCTTTCTCGATGCGGAGATTTTGTCCGCAACCACGGTCAGTGGCACCATGGTCATGGGACTCGCGCCCGTTTTCCTCTTCTGGAACATCCGGTCCAACCCCTGGTCTTTTTACCTGCCGGTATGCTTCGGTATCCTGGTGGGTATCTTATTGGCAACAAATACCATTCCGGATTCCCTGATCTTCTTTGAGGGGAAATATGGAGACCTCCTCTCCTCTAACCTTTGGGGAATCGGTCTTTGTTTTATCTTATTCTTTATTCCAACAATCTTCGCGCATGGAAAGAGTCAAAAGCACCCTTGATATTGGCACCCTGGAAGGGCCACTTCTGGTATTCGGCGGATCATACAGCAATCTCCAGGCGTTGAAGAAGATGAAGGCCATTGCCGGTGATCTGGGCATCCCTGCTTCTAATATCATCCATACCGGAGACGTGGTGGGTTACTGCGCACAACCTGAAGAGGTGGTTCATGCAGTCCGCGCCTGGGGGATTCATGTCATTGCCGGCAATGTTGAAATCCAGCTGCGAGAGGGGCAAACAGACTGTGGCTGCGAATTCGAAGAAGGGAGCCGCTGTGATATCTTCTCCATGCAGTGGTTTCCGTATGCCCAGGAGCGGCTGAGCCAGGCATCCATTGATTGGATGGACGGGTTACCGGATTTTATCCGGTTCGAATATGCCGGGCACCAAGGCCTGGTCGTGCATGGATCCTGGTTCAATACTGCCGAATATATCTTCCAATCAACACCCTGGGAGGAGAAAAAACGAAATTTTGATGCTGCCGGGGTTGATCTGGTATTGGCAGGGCATTGCGGATTGCCTTTTGTGGATAAGGGTATGGAAGGACTTTGGCTGAATCCCGGTGTGATCGGAATGCCCGCGAATGACGGGACGACCAGGGTTTGGTATTTGGTGTTGGGGGATAAGCAGCAGGATGTGGTTGTAGCGGGTGTCAAGGGGGGAAATGCGGTGGCAAAGACGGTGCACCGTGGTGGCATACACTACACCCAGCATTCATTTGAATATAACTTCGCGGCGGCTGCCGCATTGATGGAGGCAGAGCCATTGCCCAAAGCATACGCCCATACCCTCCGAACCGGAGTCTGGGATAATTGTGAGATTTTACCGCATGCGGAGACTGAAGCAGCCGGGGTGCGGATAGACTTTGGGGGCTGACGGGTCAGGGATCAACGTACTCAAAAAAGAGGCCCATCCAAGTGAGTCCTTTCCGATCCAAATGCGAAAAGTCCTACAAGGACCATTCACATGATCAAGATTCGTACATTTGTTCTGTGATTGACCTTATCGACAATAACAAAGATGCCATCAAGCAGCTTTGCAAAGCTCACTTTGTAAAAGCCTTGTTTCTATTTGGGTCAGCAACAACCGATAATTTTATTCCGGGTACGAGCGACCTCGATTTTGTTGTTGAATTCAAGGATGATGTTGACCCGGTTGATTTTGCAGATAACTTTTTCTCTCTTCTGGATTCATTAAAAACTCTTTTCAATTCCGAGGTCGATCTACTCTCCTACCGCGCTTTGAAAAATCAAGTTATTATTAACGAAGTCGAACGCTCTAAAGTCTCCCTGTATGCAGCCTGACAGAATGCTGAAATACATTCTGGATATAGAAAGTATCCTTTTAGAGATTGAATTTGTTAAATCACTTCTTAACAATCCCCAAATGCAATATCCGGCTACCGGACTGCGATACCGGGCTGATACTCTTACCAATTACAACCCCGTCTTCCGGTACGGTATATTGAACAATCGTATCGCCAAATACTGATTTCAATGACCCCATAGGCTCTCCTTGCTTAAGCTCCTGGAGCAGTTGAGGCGGGACCACCAGGATTCCCCCCCCCTGCGTATAAGTCCAAAACGAACTTTCACAGAGGATCGCGGGAGCATCTGGCTGCTCAATTTCTCCCGGCGTCATCCCAAAATGCACGAGGAAATTGTGAATACCTGTAAGCCCGGAACGGATCATGCCCTTCTGGAACCGGTTGGGGTCACCAACCTCCAGGGTAATCGCAGGAATGCCCAGGTCATCGGCAGCACCTCTCAGGGTCCCATCCATCGGTGGATTGTGCACGATGATATCGGCATTCTGAAGCAAAGCCATCTTCTCCGTCACCGGATCGTCCATATCAGCACGGATATAGTAAGAGTTGATCCGGCCAAAGCTGGCGGTATGCAGGTCAATCAGGTACTCAAACCGGTTGACAATCCGCTCCATCAGGCGGTAAACATAGATTTCAGAATTGTTTCCGTTGGGCTTGCCGGGCATGATGTGATTGGGGTCAATCCCATCGTTGAATTTCCGTTGCCCCAGCAGAAGCCCCGGTACATTTACCACCAATACCCCAACCAGCGTGCCCTTCAAGGTTTCCAGATTCACCTCATCGAACAACCGCTGCAATACGGGCAGGCCATTCAGTTCATTGCCGTGAACGGCGGCAGTCAGACCTACTACCGGACCAGGGGTTCTCCCCTTAGCGACCATAACCGGTACAGAGATCGGCCAACCTATTCCATTGGTGGCGAGTTGAATCCAGAATCTTTTTTTCGTCCCCGCAGGAACAGAATCAATATCAAGATCACGAATAACTTCAACTGAAGATATTTCCATTAATTGTCGTTGTAAATATGTTTTTTAACGTATTCGATGATAAGATCAGCGGTAATCCTGGTGATGGGTTTTCCGGAATGCTGCTCGGCTGGATATATACCATTGACACATGAAGTGTTCAACTCCGACAATATTCTCTTGCCTTGGTCATCTACCAGGGTATCAAAACCAAATAGCACCACCCCTTTCTGCAACAGATTGGGGATTACCCCGCGTGCAATTGCCAACTCCTCTTCATCAGGAGCAGACATTTCTGAGCTTCCGCCCTGGGAAACATTGGCCAACCAGGAGCCCTGAGCTGGAATTCGCAGAGAAGCCGCGACGATTTCCCCATTGACCACGATGACCCGCTTGTCTCCCTGGCTTACATTTTTGAGGAATTTCATCCCCAACATTCCTTCCACTAAACTCTTCTCTAATTCTGGCATGTACATATCCAGAGGTTGCGCCTCATTCCCGGTGAAAACCTGATCCCCATTAATCCTGACGATTCCCCGCCCTCCTGAATTGTTATAGGGCTTGAGAACGATCGGAAACTGCTTTGCAAATTCCAGAACATCACCTACTGTTTTGCAGATGCGCATCGGAGGACAAAACTCAGGGAAGTTCATCAGGTACTGTTTGTCACCGGTGGCAACAATACCTGCTGGTTGGTTGATCATCCGCTTGGGAGGAATCACCTTGTCGATCTTCCCGAAGAACTCCATGGAGTTGGACCGGGGCAGACGGAGCATGACCACATCGTAATCCAGCACTGAAGTTTGAAATGGGTTCTTGCGAAATGCTTCACCCGATGTGGAGTGGGCAAATTCATCTGTCACCTGAACAGCCCAGACCGGATCGCTACTGGGTTCCTGAAAGAAAGCCTGGTTACCCTCCATGTGTCTGCTCACAAAATGGACATCTGTACAAGCTTCGTTCTTCAACAAGCTTCTGGCGATCGGGTAAATGGACTCCCAGGGAGAATGTATGCTGTGGTCGGTGAGAACCAGAATTCGAAATTTGTTTTTCATTTAGTCCCGTAGTATTTCATTGAGCAGGACCGGATCATTGTTCATTGACTGAAACAGTCGCACCCGGAACTTTCCTTTTACATTGAACAGATTACGGGCTAATTTGTCTACGGCAATGGTAGAAAGAATGGTTTGAATATAAGCTTCTATCATATCGTCAAGACTAACCCCAACCCGGTTGAAGTCTTTCCGGTCCATTAGCATCAGCCGGTTGGTATCGGAATCCCATTTCCCATCTCCCAGGCTGATAGAAAGATTGGTTCCCAACATATCCCAGGAATCCTCTCCAGAGACCAGGCTATTGGCCAGGGGCATCTTTGCGCGCCGGGAATAGATCGACAAAGGGCGGAAGCCACTGGGCGTCCCGCAAACCATCATTCTCAGGTCTGCGGCGAAGGTCTCTCCTTTCTTATTGGGAAGGGTACCTACGTGGTAGAACTTGCCTTTGGAAGTGACCGAACTCCAGTTATAATTGCCGATCAGGCTCTGGACAATAAACTTTTCATATTCATATTCATCGGCCATGAACCGATCCAATTCCTGCTTGTCGACAATGGTATAGACACCTTGGCCGGCATTGCTGTATGGATTTTTGACAACGGCCTGTCCTCCCATTTTGGAGACCCAAAGGGGAACCTCGTGTTTACCAACATCCCAGATGGTTTCAGGGGTGGCGATGCTCATACCGCTTCCCTCTAACTCTCCATTGTAAAGATCGTATGCTTTGGCCGCCATCATCTTGTTTCTCCCACCGGCCAGACAAGCTACCACAGGGTTGTAGATGAAGGTTTTCTGATTGACCGGAAGGCGATTCCAGGGCTTTTGCGTCAGATACCGAAAGGCTGCACGGATCGGGGTCCATTCTCCATTCTCACCTATGAATTCCATCACCCCATCATTGGACCGAACCCTTTGACCTACTTCAGCTTTGTAATATGGAATCAGGTAAACAGGTTCCTTCATCAGGTCAGCCAGAGCAGCGGCATACCCTGAGGCTTCCATATAGTTCTTGTCAAAAATGACGGCAAGCACCCCCGGAGGCAAACGCCTGGACTTCATGGCTGGGAGGAAGGATTGCTCCATGAGGATTTTGTAACCTCCATATTCTTCATGGTCCTGCAAGGTTGGCATCGACTTCTGCCCGGAAGGACAAGAGTTGTTTTCGATAACTACCATTTGCCGCTTCCCTTCCTCCGTTGTTACATTGAACAGGTCGGCTCCGGCCCAAAGAAAGTGGCGGGGACGGTAGGAAAGGATCTCATGTAAGGTATCAGGATTGACAAGGGGTCTTAAATGGCAATAACGGTTTACAATCCTCTCATTGGAAAGGCTGAAGAAAAAGCTCACCATCGGATGGATGGTTGCACTCAATGCTTTAGGGTACCAATGGTTGACCGAGTCAAATTCACCCGGCATGACTTGCTTGATTTTTTCCAATGTCTTTGTCATTAAAGTTGGGGCAATATATAGGAATGTTCCTGAATAAAAACCGTGCGAAATAATTTATTGGGAAATAATAAATCCGCCCCCGGTTAGGGAGGCGGATTTATATTTTATGTATGATTCTCCAACTTGGTTGAGAATTGCTATCCTCTTCTTGGCTTGGAGCGATCCTGGGCGCGACGTTCGCGTCGGCTCAGTTGGCGCTCCTCGCCTCCGCCACCAGAAGCAGAATTGGTGGCCAGTCCCTGAGTGGCCGCCTGTCGCTGACGGTTCAGGTCGCCATGGCGGGCACGCATCTTGCTGAAGTCATCCCGATCGGGCTCTTCATTCGTTTCATGCATATTGTCCCGACTGGTCTCAATTCGTGCCTTGAAGATCAGGGAAATAACTTCCTCATTGACCTTGTTCAGCACTTGCTGGAACAGCTCGTAGGCTTCAAACTTGTAGACCACCAAGGGGTCTTTTTGTTCGATCGATGCGTTCTGGACCGAGGTCCGAAGCTCATCCATCTCACGCAAGTGGTGCTTCCAGTTGTCATCAATGATGCCGAGCATCACCGCTTTTTCAAGTTCGCGGGCCACTTCTTTCCCTTCGGAAGCAATGGCCTTCTCGAGGTCAACCAGAATACGGATTCGCTTGCTGCCATCCGAAAATCCGATCTCAACCCGCTCCACGTGCTGGTGACGCTCCTGAATATTTTTCAGACCTTCCAGGGTCACTTCCGCCAACTGCTTGTTCTTCCGCTTGTAGAATTCCACCGCAGCGTGGTAGATCTTGTCACCCACTTCTTCCTGGGTCAGGGAGTTGACATCATCAATGCTGACACCCGGATCAACCGACAAAAGGCGGATGGCCTGACGCTGGATACCTTCAACATCAAGCATCGGATAGTGGTTCGCGGAAATGCTCTGGCAGAGGTCGAAAAGCATATTGTCGATGTCTACCCGCATCCGTTCCCCAAAGAGGGCATTGCGACGACGCTTGTAAACCACCTCGCGCTGGGAATTCATAACATCATCGTATTCCAGCAGACGCTTCCGCATGGCGAAGTTGTTCTCCTCCACCTTCTTCTGTGCATTGGTAATCGACTTGGTAATCATCGAATGCTGGATCACCTCACCCTCCTTGATCCCCAATCGGTCCATGATCTTGGAAATCCTTTCAGAACCAAAGAGGCGCATCAGGTCATCTTCCAGAGAGACAAAGAACTGAGAGGAACCAGGGTCACCCTGGCGACCGGCACGACCACGCAACTGGCGGTCAACACGGCGGGATTCGTGACGCTCTGTACCGAGAATCGCCAAACCACCGGCTTCAATCACGCCGGCACCGAGCTTGATATCGGTACCACGACCAGCCATATTGGTTGCAACCGTAACCGCACCGGGAAGACCAGCTTCCGCGACAACCTCAGCTTCACGCTGGTGCTGCTTTGCGTTCAGTACATTGTGCTTAACCTTTGCCATCCGGAGCATCCGGCTCAGCAATTCAGAAACTTCTACTGAAGTGGTACCAATCAGAACCGGGCGACCTGCCTCAGTAAGTTTGACCGTTTCTTCGATACAAGCGGCATATTTTTCACGCTTGGTCTTATAGACCAGGTCGTTATCATCTTTACGGGCAATAGGACGGTTGGTCGGAATGACCACAACGTCCAATTTGTAAATCTCGTGGAATTCTGATTCTTCGGTCTCTGCTGTACCTGTCATCCCGGACAATTTGTGGTACATCCGGAAGAAGTTCTGCAAGGTCACCGAAGCAAAAGTCTGGGTGGCATCCTCCACCTTTACATTTTCCTTGGCTTCGATCGCCTGGTGAAGACCATCAGAGTATCGACGTCCGGGAAGCACCCGACCGGTTTGCTCATCCACGATCAGCACCTTACCATCTACCACGATGTACTCCGTCTCTTTCTCAAAGAGTGAATACGCCTTTACCAATTGGTTGATGGTGTGGAGACGGGCTGACTTTTCAGCAAAATCACGGGCCAGATCGTCTTTTTTCTGAACCTTCTGGTCGTCATTGAGACTTGGATCGACATCAATGGCATTCAAGGCTACCCCAACATCGGGCAGCACGAACAATTCAGGGTCTTCACCCTGAGCTGTAATCAGGTCACGACCCTTGTCAGTCAGTTCGACCTGGTTGTTTTTATCATCAATGGTAAAGAACAGCTCATCGTCAACGATGAACATATTCTTTCCCTTGTCCTGCAAATAGAAAGCCTCCGTCTTGAGCATATCGGTCTTTACACCTGGCTCACTGAGGTACTTGATCAGGGCTTTGTTACGGGGAAGCCCTTTGTGGGCACGGAACAAGAGGAGTCCCGCTTCTTTGGCCTGCTCCTTGTCATCGCCATGGAGGTGCTTCTTGGCAAACGTGATGCAATTGTTCACGTACTTCTGCTGGGCACGCATCAGGCGCTCTACCCGGGGCTTGAGTTGCTGGAATTCCTGCACATCCCCCTTGGGAACCGGACCGGAAATAATCAAAGGTGTACGCGCCTCATCGATCAGGACCGAGTCGATCTCATCAATGATCGCATAGTGATGGTTCCGCTGTACCAGGTACTGCGGATTGGAGGTCATATTGTCCCGGAGATAGTCAAACCCGAATTCGTTGTTGGTGCCATAGGTGACGTCAGCCAAATAAGCTTTGCGTCGCTCGTCGGTATTGGGCTCGTGGTTGTCGATACAGTCCACAGAGATTCCGTGGAATTGTAGGAGAGGAGCATTCCACTCACTGTCCCGTCGGGCCAGGTAATTGTTGACCGTAACCAGGTGAACCCCACGTCCGGTCAATGCATTCAGGAACACAGGAAGGGTTGCCACCAAGGTCTTACCTTCACCAGTTGCCATCTCCGCAATCTTGCCTTTATGCAAAACCACCCCACCGATTAACTGCACATCGTAATGGATCATATTCCATTCGATCTCAGCACCGGCTGCAAGCCATTTATTAGACCAAACTGCCTGATCACCCTCAATGGTAACATTCTCCTTCACGGCTGCGATTTCCCGGTCCCAATCGGTTGCGGTGACCCGCAATTCATGGTTTTCCGTCAGACGACGGGCAGTCTCCTTGACAATTGCAAACCCTTCCGGTAGCAATTGATCCAAGACTTCCTCCAACTTCTCGTTCCGCTTTTTGTCAAGCTTTTCCGTCTCCTCGTACATCCGCTCAGAAGCTTCCAGGTCCTCCGACACCTTGGCCTCAGCCTTTTTGGATTCGATTTCAGCGGTAATATCCGCCACATAATCCTGAATCCTCTTCCGAAGGTCATCAGACTTACCTCGCAGTTCGTCGTCAGAAATGTTTTTTAACTTATCATACTCTGCATTGATCTTGCCGACATACGGTTGTAAATCTTTAAGATCTCGTCCCTGCTTGTCACCGAATAATTTTGCTATGTATTTGAGCATATTTGCTGCTGTAATTTCAAGGCTGTAAAGTTAGTCAATAATTAACAATGACCACGACCAAAAAGGAGCCTACTTTGGAGCTGATGCCAAGGTAGATATGATCTCCAGGAAGTCTGGATGTACTGACGGGCATCCTGCTACAATTTGCTTGCCAAATATAAAGTTGTCAGTTCCGGAAAAGTCAGTTACCACGCCCCCAGCCTCCCGAACCAGCAAATCTCCCGCAGCAACATCCCACGCTTGCAGGCCCATTTCAAAGAATCCTTCGATTTTCCCACAAGCCACCCAGGCCAAATCCAGGGCAGCCGCACCAAATCGTCGTATGCCACGGGAACCCTCTACTACCTGCGCAATAACTGCCAAATAGTCAGGGAGAATATCGGAATTCGCGTAGGGAAACCCAGTAGAAAACAGGGATTCCGCCATCGAAGAAGCTGTCGAAACAGAGATCGGTACCCCATCAAGGGTTGCCCCATTCCCCAGAATTGCCTGGTAATATTCGTCCCGTGGGATATCGTAAACGACCCCGAGCACCGTTTTCTCATTCTCCTGAAGGGCCAGGCTGATGCAATAAGAAGGAACATTGTGGATGAAGTTGGTCGTTCCATCCAGGGGATCAATGATCCAGCGAAACTTCGCCTCCGGGTTCAAATCGCCTCCTTCTTCCCGGATAAACCCCGAACCGTCGATCAAAGCTGCACAGCCTGTACTTAAGCGATCTTCAGCACTTCGGTCTACATAAGAGACAAGGTTGTTACGCCCTCCTTTGTACTCAACTTTTCCGTTTGAGAATAGCTCCCGCTCATGGAGGATGAATTTCCCGGTAGCCTTGATCAGGATTTCCAGATCGCTTGCGATGGTTTGGAGGTTCATATATCGTCTTTTCTGCTTACGTGCTTTCTACGAAATTGGTGATTTCGAAGCCATTGCCCAAAAGTAGAGAGAGGTATTTACTCTTCTTCCCCGGTGTCAGGACTTGTTGTGGCCTCAAAAGGAGTCGGTGGCGGAGGTGTGCGAGGTACGGTCTGGGTTGGGACAGGTGGCGGAGGCGTGCCTGGCACAATCTGAGTTGGGACAGGTGGCGGAGTGGGACCCGCAGGCTCAGGCTTCAGAGTAACCGAAAACGTATCTTTTGACCTTTGTGAGGTCAATAACAAAGGTACCCAGATGAACAAACCCATACCAGCCCCGGCCCAGCCAACATTCGCCGCATAAGAAATTGAGTACCCTTGACTGTTGAAGTAGGTTATTGCCAATGCCGTGATCACCAAAAAGCCAAATCTTGTAATGTACATCAGGGTCATTATGCGAGGCACACTGGTCCGGCGTTGAAAGATGAGGATCAGGTTCCCTACCATCAAAACGAATATCCCAATGGTAACAATGCTTTCAAACACGCAATAGATGCCATAGACGGGATCATGAAATGCAAACTCCGTATCAAAAAGCATTCTCAGAACCGTTTCCGAAAACAAAGAAGCCTTTCCAAACAACTGAATAGAGGTTATCAGGACGGAAAAGCAGAGCCCGATAATCGGTAAGATGATCCAGCCGCCTATGGACCTCTGGTAGCTCCAGGGCACCTTAGAGGGAGGGTCATATCGGTAACCCCATTTCCAAAATGCCAGCCCCATGCCTGCAAATGTCAGGGCAGTCAACAAGTATTTGAACCAACTCCAGTTGGTTCCAGCGGCCGACAATTTTCCCTCATCCCCCAATTGGATGAAGTAATTCATGTTCTCTGACAACTCCTCTTGCCTGGCAAAAAAGGCAGGTACCGATTCGGCATCAATGAAGGGTTCCGTCTGGGTATACTCATAAGACAAAAAGCTCCTTCCAAACCTGACACTGCTAGAAAAGATAGAATTAAAGCCCGGCCCTTTAATATATTTTCTGGTATCGCCGAAAGAAACAAAAGGATCTGAGCGTACTTCAATACTTTGTTTGACCTTCAATGGACACGTCAATGCATAGGGCAATTTACGTCCGGACACAGATTTTAGGTGGAGATACCCGACCAACTCAAAGGGAATCAGGTCCGCGGTCCAGACTTCGGGGTTCTCTGCATCATCGGGTTTCCAATAGTCTGCAATCGCATATCTTTCTGTCACCGTGGCCACATTCTGTCCCAATGTATCCCTGAATTCGATCTCCAGATTTCCGGCCAGTTCTACTTTTTCAAAAAAACTGCGGTAGAATCTAAGACAATTCTTTTCCCTTTCCTTCTGGCTAATCACACTTGAGGTCTGCCGTGCTTCATCTGCAGCACCACCGATCAGCTCCGTCTTCACTTCCAATTTTACCGTATCACCGACTTTCCCCAGGTCAACGATCGTCTCCATCTTCAATGTATATTCACCGGTAGCTTTTAAAGGAGTCAGCTTTGTCTCTCCAGGTCGAACCACCAAACCATAGCCATAATCAGGCACATACATTTCGGTAAAGAGCCCCCCCCTGCAAATTGATCGTGGGATCAACCACAAAGGTATCATTACCAGTTTCAACATAGACTACACAATGGTTAAAATGCACCGGGCTCGGCAGCATTTCAGGGAGCATCCGGCCTTCTGTAGATTCCACCAGCATGGGCCAGGCCTTGATATTTTGCTGCTGGAGCATGGTGCTCAACAGGAGTGACTTGTCTTTGCAATCCCCAAACCGATCCTTGATCACCTTTGCAGGAGCCCTGGGCTTATAGCTACCGATCCCTGATTCGAGGCCCAGATAGCGGATCTCATTTTGCACCCATTTGGTATAATCAGTTCCATGTTCATAATAGCTCTTCCTCCCCTCAGGCATGGTCTCTATCAATTCCGAAACGGCCTTCTCATCGGCCTGCCCTATCTGGAATTGAGGCAAGGCCCACCGGACCACTTCACCCCAACTCCCCATCTCGGTAGCTTCAATACGAGGGTATAAATTGACCCAGGCAGGGACATTGACTTCCCATTCCGGAGGGCGGATATTTTCTGCCTGGTAGGTGTAGGTTCGCTCATTTCCGAGGTATCCGGTCTCTAATTCCAAAGGTTCGGGATGCCCCTTGAACTTGATTTTTCGATTGGGGGAGGTGACAAATCGAAGGTGCATTTCGGAAACCGGGGAATACATGCCTACATACCAGGTCCCGAAAAACTTACCCTGGTGAATCGGATTTCTGCCTTTCACGGAATAACTGTATTCCACGATATCCCCAACCCGCACATCCGAAAGGCTGACCAGGGCTGTTTCGGATCCATCGTAAATATGCCTTTCCAGGTCAGTCTCTCGCTGGAGTGTTTGAATCTTTTGGGCGTTCAGTTTGTCAATCTCCAAACCATCCCGGTGGATTTTGATTTCATGAAACACCACCTTTTGGTAGCTGGGATCAAAGTCGACTGAGAAATCGGAAAATTCCTCTACCCCTTCACTGTCAGTAAACTTCCTGACGACCTTCAGGTAGCTCACTTCCTTTTCGACATGGATTTGGCGGTCGTAGAGTAAATCAACCGTCCCTCCCCAGAGATCATCCTCATCCAACTCCGTTTTGGGATTGAATTCCAACTCGGTTACCCATTCGGGGACGGGAGCCTTGGAAACCTGAGCGGAGACCCATGGGGCAATAGTTCCCAGCAACAGGATCACCAAACCTGCTCTTTTTATAAATACTAAGATCAAAATAAGGTTGTTTTGTACGACTCAATGGCCAACTAAGTGGCAAGATAAAACATTCTGATTTCTGCCCAAGGTTTCTATCCCAAAAATGCGCTTCACTCAACGCCACCAAACAGGTCCCAATTGGTCTGAAGCAGGTGTATCCCCTATCCGAACTTCCTCCAAATTGGGCAGGCGCTTTGATTCCAGCAATTCCAGCAAGGGGCCTGACTGAACACTCCAACTACCTAAGTCCAGCACCTTGAGTTCTGGAAATAGTTTTTCATCGAAGAGTTGCTCCAGTTCATCCGGGGAGATCAGGTTGCCTCTCAAGTCCAGAGATTCAATTTGCTGGCAGATGGGCAGGGACAGAAGGGTTTGAAAATCATCATTGGTCAAGTCCAGACCCCGCAGGCGCAGGTCCCGTAGGTGAGGCAATCTTCCTTCGGCAAAGATGAGGTCAAGCCCTCCCCGAAGATGGTCCACGACCTGGAAGCTGAGCATCTCCAACCCCTGAAGGTAAGGGCTCGCGGTCAACTCGGCCAGGTATTGTGGATCGGTTTCGACCTGAAAAAAGTGCAAGCCTCGTAAATTCACCCAATGCGGGTTTGCGGCCCAACGCCTTAATTTTTGCCCGAAGGTATCTTCGATCTTGCTGATATAGAGGTAGCCAACCAACCGATAAACGTCCAGTTTGCCATTCCTGAATGCATTCTGCCCCAGTTGTGCAGTTCTGATCTGCCAGGGCCACTTCAGCAAATCCGGTTCCAGGTCCCGGACCCAGGCGGAAACCTCTTCCACCTCAGGCCAAGCACCCAACAAATCCACGACCATTTGCCAGGCCGCTTCTCCCGGCTCTCCTGAGCGGACCTGCTCCAGTATATTTCTGCAAAATGCCGGGTCAGCCGTTTGCCAGTCTGCTTTGGAAGCATAGGCCTGCATCGGCTCGGTTATGGAAGAAGATTTCATAACCCCTAATTTAAGAAACTCATGTTGCTTCCAAAGGGTCAAGTCCGTAGCCACGAAGAATGCTGATGAATCTTAAAATATCTTTTTGATCGTAGGCGTATTCACCAGCTTCTTCATCGTTGTCCTTTAGGGTCACGTGCCCATCCTCATCCCTGACCGCAAGTCCTGCGGCCTCCAGATCAATCGCCATCCGAGTGAAGGTGTCCATATCCTCATGGCGTTGCCAGAAGATCAGGTCACGGATTTTCTGTGTGAATTCAGCAATTCTACCGACTGCAAGGGCTCCATCTGCACCAACGTCATCGGGGAGGGAATCCAAATTGGTTGTATCGATCACAGCTTCAAAGGGTTCGTCTCTGGCCATACCCATTTCTTCCAATCCAGCATCCACAAGGTGTGCCTGGATATCTTCCTCCATATCAATGATCACTTGTATACCGGCATCCTTACTCCAAATCCTGCCCCGGTCTACCATAGCACCTTCCTCCATGATGGCATAAGCAGCAAGGGGTGGGGCGCTCAGGTTAGCATCAACATCAAAGCGTTCCGGCATGAAACGAACCGCCTGTTTGGGAGGCCCTTTGTAACCTTTGGCCAACGACCCGATGTAATCAAGCCCCAGAATTCCTGCGGGATCGAGGTAATCCTGCCCCAGTTCCACTCTTTTTTGTTCGGTCCAGGTCTCCAGCCTGCTTTTCCAGAAAGGCCAGCGCTTGTGGAGAACAGTATTCACGGCCATGATGATCCGGTGCCATTTGTCCCGCCAGATTTCCGTTCCCGCACTGTGCATAGCATCCATTTCTAACTCTTCTCCGGATTGATCACTGATGATTCGACGCAGTTCCTCAGCACGGGCCATTGCCCGATCCCCGAAGCCCAACAGAATTCCCCGATATTCTTCCTTGAGGTCAGCAATGGAGGTATCGGTGGCCATGTCCTTGACCTTCTTCTTATAATTCTTGGATGCCGTCTTTACATCAGCGGCCATATCAGACAATTCCTTGGCGACATCAAACCCATGATCCTCTTCCAGAGTGGCATAAATATCGGGGAAATCTTGCTCCAGGAGCAGCTTGGCACTGTGGAGCTTGTGGAAACTGACCCGGAATTCATTGACCACTGGTGCATCCTCTGGCCTTGCGCCTTCCTCTACACTGTCAATATGGTGAATTCCCCCATCGTCTTCCCCTACTTCGTCCGGATTCAAATCCGGGTTGCGGTGACTGTGTCCGAATTCAGTAAAGACTTCCATTTCTTCTTCCCCTAACACCCGTTGAATCGGGGCATCTCCACCTGGATCAGCAGGAGGATCAATGGGGGAGGAAACCAATTGAAAAGGCGGAGGTGCCATGGCAAGGCCAACTTCTGATTGGCCTTGTTCCTGGCCAGCTTTTTCTTCGACGTGGGTTTTCATAATAGAATGGAGTTGGGCATTCAAAAATTGCGGGCTATTTTCTCTCTTAAAAATTCTCACCTTACAACTGCATTTAATCCTTGGGCGGATATTTCGCAAAATGGAGGCTTACGACCTCTCTGTTCAGCACTTCAGAACTTCCTTGGAGATTTTCCCCAGATTGTATGGGGCTGACTATACCTATCTCCTCTCAGAAATGGGCATTGCTTATATGAAGGCCAGGGAATGGGGGGAATCGTACCATTATTTTCAGCGGGGAATCCAGGGGAGATGGGAGGCAAAAGATACTTCCGGGGTGGCCTCACCGCTCAACAACATGGGCATTTTATACCTTGAGAAAGGGGATTTAGACAGCGCTGATTTTTATTTCGGGGAAGCCCTCACCCACTACCAAACCTACCCGGCCAATGACACTCTGTTTCCCGGCAGTATTCGTGACAATCTCGCCCGGGTGGCGAAAAGGAAGGGACAGTATGGAAAGGCCATGACCTATTACCAACGAAACCTTAAGACCTACCAACACCGCCGGGGGAGAAAATTAGCGGGGTTGGTACAGGCTCAAGTTGGAGCCGCAGAAATGCATTTGCACCTTGGTCAGCCGACCAAGGCCAAGCCTTTACTGGATGATGCTGGGAAATTGCTTCCATCTGTACTGCCCAAATTTCGGGAGGAGTTGGAGGAGGATTGGTTAAGGCAACAGGTCGAATATGCCATACAAAAGAAAGATGCCTCATTGCTTAAGCAGTCCGTTTACGAATTCAGCGCTTTCAAGGACAGCTTGGAAGATAAGCTGCGCAAAAATATTGAGAAGAGTTTCCATGTCCAGGCGCTGCTGAAGGCACGGGATTTCCGGAAAGACCAAGAGATTCAAAGGTTAAAAATCAATGAAGAAAGGGCTAAAGTTGCGAATCTAAAGGTGCAAGCCCGCTATACCCGAATCTGGATCACTTTCGGCATTGTCACCTTTTTGCTCATCCTGCTCTTGGCCTATCGCTGGTATCGTTACCGTTCGGAAAGGTTCCGCAGGCAACTTGAACTTAACACCATGCAAGCCCAATACCTGCTGGAAAAGGTAGAGCGGGAGCGGTTGGACAAGGAAAATCTGGAGCTGAACCTTTCCCTCAAAGATCAGGACTTAACCAATTTTGCCCTTGACAACCAGCGGAAACGAGAGCTACTCCAGCAATTGGGGGAACGGCTAAAGACCCTGAAGCCAGAACAGATCACCCGGGGAAAGATCAGGGAAATTCTCAATGAAATGATGCTTCAGCTACAAGGAGAATCGAGTTCCATCCTTTTCCAGGACAAGGTGGATGTGGTGAATTCCGAATTTCGGTCAAGATTATTGGAGCGTTTCCCCGGTCTGACCCAATATGAGATTGAATTGTGCGGCATGGTCCGGCTTGGGATGCAGATCAAAGAAATAGCTGCGCACCGGAATGTAACTGAGGGAGCCATTCAGCAGGCCCGGAAACGACTCCGCAAAAAATTGGACCTTCAGCGGGGAGATGATCTCCAGGTATTTCTGCGGGGCGTCTGACGAACCCTGTTCAAGAGACCTGAAACCTATTTTGTGTGAAGCCTGAATTCTATATTTTGTACCATGCTTTCCGAATCACCCTGTCCATGTACTTCCGGTCAACCCTATGGACAATGCTGTCAGCCTTTTCTCGAAAAAGGTGTCTTTCCTCTTACGGCTTTGCAATTGATGCGTTCCCGCTATACCGCTTATGCACTGACCAAGGTCCCCTACCTCGTGGATACCGTGGTCAAGTCACGCAGAATGGATCACCAACCGGATGGGATTGCCCAATTTGCCCGCTCCGCCGACTGGAAACGCCTCGATATTCTCGATACCGAAACTGGTGAACCCGGAGATGACCGTGGGGTAGTCGAATTTCAAGCCTGGTATTTACAACACGGAAAATTAGAATGTATCCGGGAGAGGTCGCTGTTCTTCAAAGAGGATGGCCGCTGGCGTTACAGCCACGGCACCCATGCAAAACCTCAGATTGGAAGGAATGATCAATGCCCCTGTGGAAGTGCAAAGAAGTACAAGAAATGCCATGGGTAAGGTGGGTATCTGAACAGGGGCTGGTGTGGCGGCAGATCGGATTTCGAGAAAACGGAACGAATTTAAAACGGTTCCCGAATACATTCGCCTCGTGCTTGAATGGATTTGGTCTGCGCCTGAATCAATCCAGAAAAAAATCACTGATGATAGCGTTCGAGAGTAATTTCCCACTCTTGGTAAGCCGCAAAATCTGGCCTTCTCTCACCAACAACCCACTTTTTCGATAAGCCTCGATGAGACCAGCCTCCTGCTCCGCAAGATTATAGCCAAATTCTTCTGCGAGCCTGACCAGATCAACCCCGGCAGACAAGCGCAAAGCCGTCATCAGGTATTCGTTGGTGCGGTCCTTGATGGTCAGTTCTTCGGAAGACGCAATGGGTGACGCTCCCGCCTCCATGCGTTGCAGATATTTGGCATTGTTACTCAGGTTCCAGGAGCGGGTATGAACTTTGTAGGAATGCGCCGATGGCCCCAGCCCCAGATAAGCTGCCCCATTCCAATAGGATGAGTTGTGGCGGGAGCGGTAGCCGGGTTTGGAAAAATTGGACAATTCGTAGTGCTCAAAACCAGCTGCTTCTAACAGGTCAATCAGCAGGAAATAATGGGCTTCAAAGACTTCATCCTCGGGAATGGCAACTGAACCTTTGGTTACCTGATTGGCCAGCACGGTTCGTTCTTCCACCGTGAGGGCATAGGCGGAGACATGGTTGACCCCTGAGGAGATCATTTGCACCACATTCTCTTGCCAGGCATCGAGGTCCAGGTCCGGAATTCCATAGATCAGGTCTGCAGTCAGGTTCTCAAAACCTGCCTCCCGGGCCCAACGGATGGCATTCACCGCTTGATCGGCCCGGTGGCTCCGGTTCATCAACTCCAAATCCTGGTCCCGAAACGATTGCACGCCGATGGAAAGCCGGTTTACCCCGAACCCTTTCAGCATAGCCAGCCGCTCCTGGTCCAAATCATCTGGGTTACATTCTACCGTAAATTCAAACCCGTCCCGAAAGGTGAAGTCCTGGCGCAATTGTCTCAATAGAAGTTCCCAATCTTCTGCTTCCAGCAGGCTGGGTGTCCCACCGCCAAAGTACAGGGTGTCGAGGGGGCGATCATCCCCGAAGAAATCTCGGCGTAAGGATGCTTCCTGGGCAATCGCCCGGACCATATCGGTCCGCCGGCTCAGGTTGGTGGAGAAGTGGAAGTCGCAGTAGGTGCAGGCTTTCCGACAGAATGGAATGTGGACATAGATGCCCGCCATGGCATCAGTGGCTTTGGCTGGCTTCCAGGGTGTGCAACGTATTGCCCGGATATGCTTTCAGAGCTTCTGCCAAGCAGGTCATGGCTTTCTTCAGGGCCTCCTCGTTGAGGACATAGGCAATCCGGACTTCGTCCCGGCCCAGGCCGGGAGTGGCATAAAACCCGGAGGCGGGAGCCATCATCACCGTGGCACCCCTGTACTCGAAGTCTTCGAGGATCCAGCGGCAGAAATTCTCGGTGTCGTCCACCGGGAGGCGTACCGTCATGTAAAAGGCGCCGTTGGCTTCCGGCACGACCACTCCGGGCATGGCCCGGAGGCTGGCATCAAGGGTATTGCGCCGGGAGGCGTATTCGGTATTGACTTTTTCGAAGTAGCTGGCCGGGGTATCGATCATTGCCTCTACCCCGATCTGTTCTACGGAAGGCGGAGACAAACGGGCCTGGGCAAATTTGAGTGCGGTTGAAATGACCTCGGTATTGTAAGAAACGATGGTTCCTATCCGGGCTCCACACGCTGAATAACGCTTGGAAACGGAGTCGATGACCACCACATTCTGCTCGATGCCCTTCAGGTTCAAAGCCGAAAAGTGCTTCTTCCCATCGTAAACAAACTCCCGGTAGACTTCGTCCACAAACAAATAAAGGTTGTGCTTTTTGACGACCTCGCTCAACTTTTCCAGGGCTTCCTTTGAGTAAAGCTTGCCCGTAGGATTGCTGGGATTGCAGATCAGAATCGCACGGGTGCGGTCGGTGATCACAGCTTCGAATTCGGAAATCTCAGGGAGATCAAAGTTCTCTTCCAGTCGGGTAGTAAGCGGGACAATCTTGGTGCCCGAAGCTACAGAAAAGCCATTGTAATTCGCGTAGAAAGGCTCTGGAACAATGACCTCATCACCCGCATCCAGACAACTCATAAAGGCAAATGCCAGAGCTTCGGACCCTCCGGTAGTGACCAGTAACTGGTTCAGATTGAGCTCAATATTGTGGTTGGCGTAGTATTCAATGAACTTCTTGCGTACAGACTCTATCCCGGCAGAATGGCTGTATTCAAGCACTTTCATGTCCATGTTGCGGATCGCCTCAAAGAAAGAAGGAGGGGTCTCAATGTCTGGCTGGCCAATGTTCAGGTGGTATACATGTGTACCCCTGGCCTTGGCAGCTTCTGAAAAGGGGACCAACTTACGGATAGGCGATTGGGGCATTTCATTACCCCGGTCAGAAATTCGCGGCATAGCGTTCAATCATTTAATTCCGATACAAAACTACTTAAAAGGGGGGAAAGTCCATGCTACCTATTTTTATTACCTTTGATATGATGCGTGCTGCTTCCGTCTTCCTTTGCTTGATGTTGTTGGGCTTGTTTGGTCAGGCCCAGCTCTATGTTGGCCCCAATATTGGCCCTTTATGGGGGCGTACGGCTGATTTACAATTTTACTACTACCCCCACAGTGAGGATTGGATCGCAGCTTCAGTAAGTGCAGGATATACATTGGATGGCCGGACCTACTTTCCCCAAAAGACCAAAGACTGCATTGACAATTTGAAAAGTGGAGGTTGGCACATTCGTGCCGGAGCCCGCAATGATCTCACCACCAATAACCACAGCAGCCACCTGTACTGGGAGTTGCTCGCGGTCTATACCAACCACCATGAAAGTGCAGTTACTGGTATCTGCGACACTTCCGGTAGCCTGGTGCGGATCGACCAGGATTTGCATGTGATCAGTGGAGCAATTCGACTGGGCTACACCTGGAATCCATTTGAGAAAAAGACCATTTTCCAGCGTTTTCTTCTCGACTTTGGTTTGCAGATAGGAACCCCTATCTGGAGCAACCGGGAGCGGATAGCAGAAAGAAATTATTATTCCGGAATTGGCCTGACCAGTTTCCCGTTTCGCAGCATTGCCATTGAACCGACCATTATGCTACGTTACCGGGTGGGTACCCGGCGTTATGGCTTTCACAAGGGCAAGACGAGGACTTTATTCAAACAGAAATAGGTTTCCCAATTCGATTATCTGAACTTCATATCGGGTAAAATCTCTTGTTGAGAAAAGCCTCTCAGCTGAGCATTCCCTAAAAAAAAGGGAAGATGCCAATTTGGATTTGACACCTTCCCATTAATACTTATCGTTCGCGTATAACTTTATATCACGCCCAGCAAATACACGTACCCACTGGCAAGAATCAATTGCACCAATGCAAACAGAATGGCCCGCTTGATAAAGTCCACAAATCCCATCTTGATCTGGTTTTTGGCCATCACAGTTACGGCAACCACGGTACTGGCCGAACCGATCGGGGTAATATTGCCCCCCAGATTTGCACCGTAAATGATGGCCCACCAGTAATTGGTGGGGAAGGCAGGATCGGCAGCCGCAATCGGTTCCACCGATTTGGCCAACATCGCTGCCAAGGGTATATTGTCGGTGACGGAACTCGCCGCTGCACTTGACCACAACATGGTAATTTGACCCGGCCCATCTCCCAAATCAATCAATCCGGTGACGAGGCCTCCAATCATGTCCAGTACCTGGGCATGTTCCATAACCCCAATCACCACAAAGAGAAAGGCAAAGAAGAACAGGAGGTCCCAATCCATCTGAGCGTAAATTTTATCCGTACTGCTTTTTTCCCGGATCATAATGATCAGGCCAAAGGCAACTGCCACAAATCCGATTCCCAGATCGCGTAAATAAGGAATCATATCCGTAGTCGCCATGGCTGCGATGAACAATCCAAAGAGAATCCAGGAATTGATGAAGAAGGCCCTTGAGGGAATCGCATCGTTCTCGTCAAAGGCGGAGATGAGTCGGGCGGCTTGGGCCTTTTCAATGTCCGTCTTCAGCCGTTTGATCTTGAACATATAAGCGGCCATGAAAATAGTCACAATGGTTGCGATAACTACATAAGGCGCAGATACATAGAAGAATTCAGCAAAGGTGATCCCGGCCGCATTACCAACGATGATATTGGGAACCGAGGAGATCAGGGTGAGGAGGCCACCGATATTGGTTAACAGTCCTTCGCAGAGCAGGAAGCCCAATAGCAGGTCGCGCTTGTTGAGCTTGTCCAGGGATACGACGGTCAGCGAGCCCACAATAATCATGGCGGTCACGTTGTTCAACAAGGCGGAAAAGAGGACTGTCATCATGGCGTAGGATGCCAGCAGTTTGAAGGGGTCCCCCTGGGTGGCTTTGGTGATCTTGATGGCCAGCCAGGCAAAAATGCCCGATTTGGAGGCGACTTCGACGAAGAGACTGGAGCCGAGGATGATCGCAATCACCCCCCAGTCGATAAACTCGATGAAGAAAGGGACATGCCCCTCCTGGTCGTCCAGACTTGGCAATACTCCCAGAGCTTCTCCCATGATCAGGGCCACCATAGCCGCCAGGCCGGTGATGATCGACTTGTGAGCGTGTATTTTTTGCTCCAGGGCCAGGGCCAGGATCATGAGGGCCAGCAATCCCAGGTTGAGCCAGGCTGCCAAACCGTAGCCATCACCTTCTGGAAGCACTTCACCGTGCCCCGGTACACTCGCTTGTAAAAAGAAGAGGTTGAATCGCATATCCTGTTATAAAAGCAATACGGGCATATTTCTAAACTCTACCGCCAAAGAATAGCCCAGGGAATGCATCGCCAGTTGGGTATCGTCCTTGGTGGTAAAAACCAACAGGGATACGGGTTCTTTGGCGATCAACTTCCGGTACTTGGCAATGATGCGACCAAATTCGATGATCGATTGAAGTTTTACCCGGGTTCCGTTTTCCTCTATTTTCCGATGGACCGACTCCGCATAATACCGTGGCATAGACGTCAACTGTTCGGTCAACCGTTCACGGGCCAGGTCATTGTCCAGTTCCGGCACCTTTTCGACCGCCTTCATATAGTATTCAAAAGTGTCTTCATCCTCGACATGGCAAAGGAAAAGGTTGTTCTCGACGGGGGTAAATCGAATGCCATAATTGACGAGGCTGTGATCGGCATACATGTGCTCGGTCGCGACCACCACGGTGCCAAGTTGCTTGGGAGAATGGATGCTATCCTTAAAACGTGGATTGGGGAGCAGCAGCACCGGATAAGGAGTGACCTGAGTCAGGGTGTCAACATAGACGCCAAGGCTGGTCAGCATTTCGGGGTGTGCGGCACGGAGGAGGCGGTAGGTAACCACCAGATCGGGCTGGTGGGTATTCAAATGCCCCCTCAGTTCCGCCCAGTTGCTCCAATCATTTCCAGACAGCGTCGTCAGCTCAAAAGTATCCGGCTTGAATTCAGGAGCGAGAAATTGGCGGGCTTCTGCTGCATAGGTGGCAACCCCGTCCCCAACGAGGTCGGTAATCAACAAAATCTTCTTTATCTCTATGCGCTTGTATTCAAACTGGTCTCGCAGTGCACGTTTGAATACGGATTCGAATTCTCCGAGATCTCCCATGGCGTGAAGTTATCAATTAAAACAATGTCCCCTGCCGTGCTTCGTCCACCAATTCCGGTTTCTTTACTTTAATGCCGCAATACTTCTCAATGGCATTGGCCCAGTAGATGGTGTATTCCGGAACGAGTTCCATTTCAGGCTGGTGGATGAACAGGTAAGCCTCCTGAAGTCCCTGTTCGATCCAGGACCGGAGGCGTTTTGCCCATGCAACCGCACGAGTGTAGTCGGTGGGGTGGAGGCCATTGCCTACGAATCGTAGGATGAGAATCGGGTTGGTGAGGCGCATGTGGAGTACATCGCGGCGTCCGGCAACATCGGTGATCACCGTTCCCTGGCCAGCTGCTTCGAGGCCGGTGAAGGCGGGGTGTTCTTCTCCCTCATTGGCTCCTACCTGCTGATGTACTCCTTGCTGCTGGTGTCCCCCCCGAAAAAAATCCGGATGCCGCAACTCTACCCCGAGCGGAAGGTCTCGCGGCCAATCCTGGCAGTAGGAAAGCAAGTAGGCCGTTTGGGCAGGACCGTAATTTTCCGGCATCTGCATGAAGACAGGTCCCAGCTTTTCCTTCAAGCCATTGATCGAAGTCAGAAAAGCAGTGGTGCTTTCATAGGAGCCCAGCAGTCGTTGGTAGTGACTGATCTGTTGAGGAAGCTTGGGGCAAAACCTGAATTCGGGAGTGGCCAGGTCATACCAACGAGCGACAATAGCCTCATTGGGAACCCGGTAATGGGTCGTATTGAACTCAATGGTACCAAACTGACGGGCATAGTATTTCAGGAACTCGTTTTGCTTTGTCCTGGAGGGATACCATTTGCCCAACCATTCCTTGTTTCCCCAGCCGGTAGCCCCCAGGAAAATCTTCGTTTGCCGGGATGAATCTTTATATCTGGCCAGGACCCTTTCAGTCTGAATAGGATCGGGAGGCAAAGAAAAATCTACACCTTTGACGTCGTACAACTTTCCGAACTTCATATTGAAATGAAAATAAAAAAGAGCCTTCAAGCAAGTCCGCAATAAGGTTTTCCACAACCGTTTGGGCAAAACCTGGCTTGATCAAAACTAAGTCGGTGTCTGTCAGGCACAAAATATTCTCAATACAGTGTATCAGAATAAAAAAAAATCCCTATTTTGACGACTGGATTAATCAAGTTGACTCCGTTTTTTCTCTAGTCTTATGAAGAAAGCGCTATCAACCCTTAAGCGGTTTTATATAGTGGTCGGCGCCCTGTTGGTACTGGGCGGAACCGTATTGGCTCAGGAGATTCCGGCTTCCAGTGTTCCACAGGAAGTCAAAACTGCTTTCGAAAGTAGCTTTTCCGGAGATGTGAGCTGGACTCTTGGCCCCAAGGACGTCTATGAAGCGCATTTCAATAAGTCCGGTCAGGATTTGGTTTATGTCTATTCAAAGGCAGGCCAACTTACGATCAAAAAAAAGAAGGTCAGTCCCATTTTAATCCCCAATTCGATCAATACAGACCTGGCAGGGAACTTCTCCGGTTATGCAATGAAAGATGTCTTTCAGGTCATTTCCCGTACCAAGCAAAAGTACTACGAGGTACATGCCAGCAATACGACTACCACCAAGCGCATGCGCTATAGCCTTGCCGGAGCTTATGTATCCTCCGTCGACATCAATCACAGTGAAGCGGATCAGACCTTGGTTGCAAGCTCAGACCCGGATCCAGTTGTTGCCCCCGTCACTACTGGCGGAATGCGTGGTGAGTCAGAAAGCTTTGACGACGTGGAACTGATCGACGATGACATCGCGGACCTCTTTGAGGCCGACGATGATGATTCCGACCTGTTTGAAGACAGCAGCAGTGGCGATGAAAACTGGGATGATATCATCCTGGAAGAAGATGACGAAGATGACTTGGATGACATCGAAGATTGGGACACCCCTTCTGACGGTGGATTCTAAGGAACAGTACGATTCATTGAAGCTCTATATCGGAAACACGGACCTCAATTGGTTTAACCACCTCTCCCAACTGGAACCCACCCCGGAAGACATTAACTTTTGGCGACCCGGGGGAGGAAGTTTCAAAGCGATTTCTCATTTATCTCCTTTTCTGTTTCGGCTCAAGTCTCCGGTCAATAAGATCGGAGGGGTAGGTTTTTTTGCTCAGTATTCTCAAATGCCGATTTCCATGGCTTGGCAGTTCTTTGGAAAAAGGAATGGGAATGAGTCCTTCATTGATTTTAGAAATTCTATCCTAAAGTATCGAAACCAAAGGGGCAAGGTCCAGGAGTTGGACCCTCTGATTGGCTGCATTGTGTTAACTGACCCTATATTTTTTGATCAAAAAGACTATATAGACCTGCCCAACAATTGGAACAGAAGTATTGTCCAGGGAAAGAGTTACCAAATATCTGAATCTCCTGGAAAGGAGCTATGGGAGCGGGTACAAACCATTTTGCCTGCTTATATGGATCAATCCCGGTCTTGGAAGGACGTGGTGGAAGTAAATGAAGAGGTCCGCTATGGTTTCTCTCACAATCAGAAGGTCCGCCTTGGGCAAGGTGCTTTCAGGACCATGGTGATGGAAAAATATAGCCGAAAATGTGCAATTACCGGAGAGAAGACTTTGCCAGTTTTGGAAGCCGCCCATATCAAAGACTATTCAGAGTCAGGTCCACATGCCGTTTCAAATGGGTTATTTCTCCGAGCTGACCTGCACAAATTATATGATGCAGGATACTTGACTCTGACAAATGATTTCCGAGTGGAAGTAAGTGCCCGGATCAAGGAAGAGTTTAACAATGGAAAAGAGTATTACCGACTTCAGGGGAGCGAGATTATTCTTCCCAAAGATGACTATGCAAAACCCGCCCTCCAGTACATAGAGTGGCACCAAAACCATAAATACAGAGGTTAAGATGACCGATATTCAGGAAATTCAGGCGGCAATCGTCAAGTTCAGGGACGACCGGGATTGGAAGCAATTCCACAATGCAAAGGACCTGGCGATCTGCTTGAGTGTGGAGGCGGGTGAATTGCTGGAAGCATTTCTCTGGAAATCTCCAAAAGAAGCCTCAACCAACAAGATCAGGGAGGAATTGGCCGATGTGCTCAACATCGCCTTCCTTCTTGCGCACGAACTGGACCTCGATGTCAAGGAAATCGTAATGGACAAGCTCAGGAAAAATGGGGAGAAGTATCCGGTAGATAAGGCCAGAGGGTCCAACCTGAAATATGATGAACTCTGATTTCAGGTATCAGATGAGATACTTACAATAAAGCTGTCACTCAAAATGGGTCATTACCCTATTGAGTGACAGCTTTTTTTATTCCTAAAGGAAGGAAGTTTTCTAAGCAGTGGCCGGCTGATTGACTTTCCGGACAATGAAGATTCCCCCAATACAGAGGACCGTGAGTCCGAAGAGGATCAATCCCCATTGTGACATGGTGGGAACGACCGCACTTCCAGAAACACTAAAGGTCGCGCTGAAGTTGTTACCGAAATTGCTATCGAATTGATCACCTTGATTGGTGGGTGAACGCCAGAAGACTTCCAGGACATAGTTGCCTGCAGAAAGACCACTCAGGAGGTCGATGCCCGCCAAAGCTTCCTGCCACCTCTGATCACCGGGATTGGCGAGATTGCTTTCAAAAGGCAGGTTAACCTGATTAAATCCTCCGGGGGTGCTTGCTTGCTCATAAACCCGGTAATTAAGCTCAGCACCGAATACATCGCCACCACCATTTTTGAAAGTCTTCATTTCTCCCCCATTCAGAACCAGGGAAGTTACGGTTCCATAAGCACCACCGTCAAAGCTGGGAGCCCCATCAGCATTGATGCCACCAGCCAGAAACTGATTGCTGCTTCCATTGATATCAAGCACGATGTATGTTTGGAAAATACCTACGTTTTGGGCGAGCAGAGATCCGGAGAACATTACAAAGGCTACTAAAACCAAGCCCCGAAGGCCACGAATGAAAGAAGAACTATACATAGTCAAAGGTTAAAAAGTTGATCGATAAACAAATCGCTAACACAAAATACTAAGACTCCCGGTAATTGTCAAATTCACACTCAGGGCAATTGTCAAATTAACACTTTATCAGGTTCCGGGTCTGAAAAATTATTCATTATCCGAACCCTGTCTTCATTTTCCTTATCACTCTTATAGTACAATTCTACCAGGATGATTTTCTCAAACTTCATGCCTCCTCTGGTTGATCATCATAAACCCGGGCTGAAAAAGGAGGTTCCCGGTAGAATGCCAACTCATAATCAATGATCTCGCCATCTTGAGAAGCTTTCCAGGGCATATCCTTATGGGAATAATCACTGATGGCACTGGCCGACCAATCAGAAAACCGATCAATGACCTGGTCAATGACTTCTTTTTCTGCACCACTGATAAGCCTGAGATCGGCTTTCTCAAGGGGGAGAAATCGCGACTGAATAAATCCGTGGTAATCGGCCTTGAACCGCACCAACTGCTCCGCATCAATCATCATCTTGAGCACAGCATCCAGCTTTTGAGGCACAGGTCCGAACGGTAACTTCCTGTATTCAGCCCCGGTAAGGTGCTCCTCATAGGTCTCGTAATAATTGAAATCGCAAAAGTAAAGGAGCTTGTATAAGACGGTCTCCCCCACGTTTGGTTTTCCTGCACATCGTTCCAATATATAGAGCAGCACATTCCTGAACTTCTCTACCTTCAGGTTCGGAATGGATATCCGCAACCCGGACGATGGAGAAGGGGCCTTTTCTGCTGCTACAACTTCCTCCACCGCTTGGTAATCCCTCGCTAAAAATTTGTCCATCGAAAATCCGAGTATTTCTGACAACTTAATCAACTCAATGACGGAGATGTTTCGATTGCCCAACTCGATCTGGGCCACCGAAGATCTGGAGATCCCCAATGCCGTGGAAAGATCGGATTGTGACAAGCCTTTCAACTTCCTCAACGATGCGATCCTTCCTCCAAGGTCATTTTGTGACAGTCTTTTCTCCACCCCACAAAGGTATCATTTGTTTTAATTTCAATCAACCCCATGTTAGAATTTAAATCATTCAAATACTTGTCCCAAGAGGCATGAACACCAAAGGCTTACCCAGGTGGAAATCTCTCCCAATCCACTTTTCAGGATCAAAAAGCTATCTGCGGTGGGAAATAAAAGCTATTCTCCATCCTTTTCTCTGACCATCTCCAAGGCTTCCCGAGCAGAACCATTCATCGGATTCAACTCAAGGGACTTCTCATACATCTCTTTTCCTTCCTCCCAAAGCCCCCTAGCAAAATACAGTTCTCCGATGCTGTCATAGACATTCCAGGCCTCCGGGAACAAATGTATATTGAACTTCATTACAGCCTCTGCTTCCTCATACCGCTCCGCTTCCATCAACCGGTATCCCACCGTATTGATATCGTATTCTTCAAATTCGTAAACCTCCCTAAAGGAATTCGGAGAAGACCGAATGGAATCGATCACAACAAGGAGGTGGTTCTCAGAGCTTGCCTGAAATAGAAGGTTGGACAATTTGGGTTGTGGAATCAGGGTGGGTCCATCTTCCAGGATACGCCAAATGGAGTTCTTGATCTCCTGTATTTCCTGGTTGTGGTTGTTGTCAAACAGGATTATGGTTTGTTTTTGGGGAATTCGGCGAAAAATAAAGCAGTGATAGCCCTTGATCATTCCCCCGTGCAAATGGCGTTCGTAGTAACTCCCATCGTTGTGATACCCCTTTCGCACGTACCAACCACAGCCATAATCGTTTTTATAGGGGGTAAACATAATCTCTCTGAGTTCTTTGGAAAGAAAGGTCTCATCGTACAATGCTTGTTCCCATTTTAGGAGGTCATCAACGGTAGAGAATATACCACCTGTTGAGAAGAGGGTTTTACACGAATAACCAGGCATAGGGGCCATTCCGTCTATGGTTCGCCAATATCCCTGGGCGATTCCGGTTTCAGGCCAAGTATCTTTCACTGAAGAACGGGTCATTTGCAGGGGGGCAAATACTTCTTTGTCCAGCAGATCAGCAAAGGACAAGCCACTCACCCTTTCCAAAATCTTCCCCAATAAAAAATACCCGGAGTTGCTGTAATCGTATTTGCTACCGGCCTCAAACTGCAAGGGCTTTTTCATCAGCAAGAACATCTCCTCCTCCGAATAGTCCACCGCCTGGTCAAAATCAGGAAGCGCGGTATAATTGGGAAGCCCTGAAGTGTGGGTCAGCAAATGGTAAATAGTGACCTTCTCGTAGGCTGGGCTGGCGAATTCTTTCAGGTACTGGGTGATTGGATCGTAGATATTGAGCAAACCCTCTTCTTGCATTCTGAGGATAAGAAATGCCGTAAACTGCTTCGTAATGGAGGCGATGCAAAATACATCGTCAGGCTGCAACAGATGGAGGGTGTCCGGGTTGGTATATCCATAGGCTTTGCGGAAGATGACCTTCCCCTCGTCGACGACCAGCCCGACCCCATTGAAGAGTCCGCTGGCTTGACAGCTCGAAAGAAGACTGTCGATCCGGTTTGAATAATGTGAGGGTGCTGCCAATGAATAGGGCCTTGTTTGGGAGGGCCTTCTCTGGGAATACAGATTTACCAGTGAGAAACACAAGAGACCGATCAGCAGGAAATATCTTATAAAGGAATGATGGGCACGCCAGGCTTTATTCATGAAACTTCCCCCCTCGTGCTGCGAGGTCAACCAAGGTTTGCGCAGGCTTGAACCTTATTCCATGCTGCTGCTCAAGTTCAAGCATCCGATCTACGACTTGCTTAATCCCCCATTGATCCATGGCCCGGAAAGGCCCACCAGTAAAGGGCAGAAATCCAATCCCGAATATTGCCCCCAGGTCACCGTCGGTTACATTGTCAATGATTCCCTCCTCCAGACAAGTCACCGCTTCATTCAGCATCAACATCAAAGGGCGGTCCTGTATTTCGGCCAGGGGAAGGCTTTGTTTTCCATCCCCCTTAAAGAATTGATAGGCAGAGGGGTCCGGGCCTTTCTTTTTCCCACGTTTGCCACTATACTTAAAGAAGCCCTGTTGGTTTTTCTTTCCGAGTCTTCCCGCTTTGAACATATTCATCACCCCATCACTGACCACTACCCCCTCACGGCCTCCGATAGACTCCCGGTTGGCTTCAGTTGCGTGGGCATAAATGTCCAATCCTACCTGATCGAGTAAAGTGATAGGTCCGACCGGAAACCCTTTTTTGATCAATGCCTTGTCGATCTGGTCAAAGGCTATCCCCTGGTCAATCATCAGCAAGCATTCGTTGATATAAGGAGCCAGGATGCGATTGACATAAAACCCGGGACCATCTTTGACAACAATACAGGTTTTGCCCTGCCGAACCCCGAAGTCATAGCAAGCCGCAATCACCCAATCAGCCGTTTGTTCAGTTTTGACGATTTCCAGCAGGGGCATTCTGGGAACAGGGGAGAAATAATGCATCCCGATCACCAATTCTGGTCGCTTAGCATACCCGGCCATTTCTGTGACAGAGAGGGAAGAGGTATTGGTGGCAATGATCACGTCTTCCCGGCAGTGCTGCTCCAATTCTCCAATAACGATTTTCTTTACCGCCATCTTCTCTACTACAGCTTCTATGACAATGGGGAGCTGTTCGAAATTATCGTAAGTCAATTGGGGCGATAACAATCCTATTTTGTGCTCAGCCCCTGTCTTGCTCAATGCTTTGCGTTTCACCTTTTTCTTCAAACCCTTCCAAATCTGCTTTTGTGCATTGCGGAGGGTATCACCGTCCAGGTCCTTCAATGCCACATGAATTCCTTTGTTGATGGTGATCTCAGCGATTCCAGCCCCCATCAATCCGGCTCCGATCATTCCCAGAGAATCAAGGGGCTTATCAACCTCGCCAAAGGGGTTCTTTTTGTTCTCGGTCATGCCAAAGAAGAGCGCGCGGAGGGCAGCACTTTCCGGGGTCAGCATCAACCGTTCGAAATGTTCGAGCTCCTTGGCATAGCCGGCGGCATTTCCTTTGCGGACTCCGGTCTCGACACAGTCGATAATAGCTGGAATGGCGGGATAATTCCCCTGGGACTGCTTGAAGGCCATCTTCTTCGCTGTCTTGAAAACGATCGATTTCAGGGGGGTCTTTTCAAGAAGTTTGTCCTTGAACTTCAACGGAGACTTCCGCTTGAGGGGTGCTTTGAGCAATTGTTTCGCCAGAATGACCGCAGCGTGGTGCAATTTGTGCTCATCGGTCAGGAAATCCACCAAACCGATCTGCTTGGCCCGGTAAGCATAGATTTTGCGGCCGGTAAGGCACATGTCGAGTGCCTTTTGAATGCCGATGTATTTGGGCAGGCGCTGCGTGCCGCCTCCACCGGGCAATATCCCCAGCATCACCTCAGGCACCGCCAGATGAGTGCGAGGAGATTTGGATGCGATCCGGGCATGGCAAGCCAGCGCCAATTCTGTTCCCAGGCCAACGCAGGTGCCGTTGATCGCTGCCACAACCGGCTTATTCCCATTTTCCAACCGTGCCAAGGCCTCATGCCCGTATTTCTGAAACGGCAGAAACTCTCCCGGCTGTTCGATCTGAAAGGCCCGCACGTCAGCGCCGGCCATGAAGTCAGCCTTCCGGCTGATCAGCACCACCGCCTTCACCTCGTCGTCCTGCTCCAAAGCATCGAATACTTCTCCGAAAATTCCGATCACCTCTGGAGAGACGATGTTGAGCTTTTCCCGTTGGTGGTCCATCCAGATGGTCGCAATCCCATCTTCCTTTTCGATGGTGACGAATTCATCCACCGTCAATTTCCCGGTTGTATTTTGAGTTGATTCCATGGCTTCAGGCTTCTGTTTTTTTAATCAGCATTGCATGTCCGTGGGCACCGGCCGCGCAGGCCGCAAGAATCCCGTAAGTGCCTTGCTCTGCGTGGAGTCGGTTGGCAGTAGTGGTCAGCAGACGGGAACCGGTAGCGCCAAAGGGATGCCCAATCGACAATGAACCACCCCAATTGTTGAATTTCGCCATATCGATCTTGCCTACTGCACCCTCCCGACCAAGGTGCTTTCGTGCAAATTCATCCGAGGCCAGGGCCGTCAGGTTGGCGAGAATCTGTCCGGCAAATGCTTCGTGGAATTCGAAGACGTCGATGTCTTCCAGCGACATCCCGACTTTGTCCAGCAGTTTAGCCACCGCATAGGCAGGGCCGAGCAATAGCTCGTCATCCAGGTCCTGCCCGGTAAATACGAAGTCAACGACTTCCGCTTTGGGGGTCAGGCCCAACTCACGCGCCTTTTCTTCGGACATGATCAGAGAGGCGGCCGCCCCATCGGTAAGAAAAGACGAATTGGCAGCTGTGAGGGTGCCGAACTTCTTGTCGAAAGCAGGACGGAGCTTCTTCACCTTCTCGAGACTGGTATCCGCGCGTACCCCGTTGTCCCGGTCAATGGATTTGAATCGGGGGGCGAAACTGACGGGTACCATTTCCGCGGTGAGGTGGCCGTCCTCGTGTGCCTTGGCCGCAAGGTGGTGTGAGCGCACCGAGAATTCATCCTGAGCCTCCCGGCTGACCTCGAAGCGGGCGGCCATAATGTCACAATCCTGCCCCATGGTCCGGTTGGTGCTGTATTCAGCGACGCGGGGACGTTCGGGGAAGAAGTCGGAAGGCCGCAGGGTAAACAAAAATTTAAGTGAATCGCCCATCCCTCGCAACTTTTGCGCCTTGAACAGCTTCTTCCGCATCTTGCGGGGAAACTGGATCGGGGTGTCAGAGACATGGTCGATGCCACCCGCGATCACCACATCGGCCTGACCGGTCATGATCTCCAGGCAGCCATTGGAGATGGCCCGGTTGGCAGAGATACAGGCGAGGGTTACCGTTTGGCAGGGCGTAGTATTTGGAATTCCGGCGGTCAAGGCCGCTTCCCGCGCCACATTGGAAGTCTGGATATTGGAAATGGTATTGCCCATGATCACCTGGTCGACCTCCGCAGCATCAATCCCGGTTTTGTTGAGCAAGCCCCGAATGGCAAAGGCGCCGAGTTGGTAGGACATCAGGTCCATATAGTCCGTTCCCGACCGGAGGAAGGGCGTTCGGCATCCATCGATGATCACTACTTTTCTGAATTGACGCGGGGAATTTTCCATAAGCAGATCTGTATTTCTATGATGCAAAATACACAATAATTATGCGTTTTGGATTGCCGGAAAACATCAACATCCCACCAATAATCTTTATCTTTCAGCATGGGCAAAGACCAATTGATCGCCTTCTTCAAGTCCCTTGTCACCCTCAATGCGGAAGACGAAGCCTTGATACGCAGTTTACTGACCGGGATACGGGTGCCGGCCCGCTCCTACCTGATCCAGGAAGGTGAAGTCAGCCACAGCCTTTATTTTGTGGTGAAAGGGTGCGCCCGGATTGGGATCAATTGCCCTACCGGCCAGGATATCAGCTGTTATTTCGCTCAGGAAAATGACTGGATTGGAATCTATGAGAGCTTTCTCACCGGAGACCCTTCCGAATATTTCATCCAAACCCTGGAAGATTGCGAATTGCTGGTGGCCGACCGGATGGGCGTGGAAACGATTTTCAACAAAGTCTCGGAAGGAAGTATGATCGCGAGACGGATGACAGAAGCCCTTTTTCTGCAAACCATCCAGCGCCTGACCGATTTCTACAAATTTACCCCAGAAGAACGGTTTCAGAAGTTCATCGGACAGTATCCACTGCTGGCCAACCGAATTCCTCAACAATGCCTGGCGAGTTATATCGGGGTCAAGCCTCAATCACTGAGCCGGATCAAAAAAAGGGTGTTTTCTGCAGATTGAGGGGAGCCTGATTTCCCAATCGAAATACCCCGGAAATACAATCGCCCAAAGCCCCCAGACAATTCATTCTGAGCGGGGGAATATTGACTTCGGTTGAGAGGTGAATGGGCCTACCCGAAGGGGGGAATTGATTAAGCATCCGACCAAAGAATTAACCGGGGAGGTACAATGAACCCAGGACAAGACCGAGGAGGGATGCCAACGACCGGGGAGCGCAATCAGGAGTTGGGGTTAACAGACGGTGCATAGCAGGGAGGGGAGGTCGATCTCAAAAGGAGTAAAGATCAGTCGGAAATATTACTAAATATGGGTTTAGAGGCAATTGGCTTCGGTCTGGACCGAGGCCAGCCAGGGTCGGACACCTAAAAATAAGGGCGGAGACTTAGCTGGCTTGGGGTCAGACCCTAATTGACAGGGCTGAGGAAACAGGCTATTATAGTCCTGGCAGGTAGCCGGTTCTCTACTTTGGATAGCCTGATTAGGGGAATTGGGAAGTCAATTAGGAAATGGGCATTTCAAGGGCGTAGGAGGGGGTTTCAAGGACCAGCTAAGCATTTCAAGGGCGTAGGCGGGTGTTTCAAGGACCAGCTAAGCATTTCAATGGCGTAGGCGGACATTTTTAACCCAAGTGCATTTATTGACCACCATTTCTGAACCCATGTGATTTGCCGCTGCAGGTGTAACCCTGACCTTTGGATAAAAAGGAAATGGCAAAAAAAATATTGATCATCAATGGTCACCCGGATGCGGAAAGCTTCAACAACGCGCTGGCGAAAGCTTATGAAAAAGGAGCCCGCGAAAGGGGAGCTGAAGTGGAAATGCTCAACCTGCGGGAGCTGGACTTCCAGATCAACCTGAGCAAAGGATACAGAGCGCGAACTGAATTGGAACCCGACCTGCTGAAAGCCCAGGAAAAGATCAAATGGGCGGAGCATATTGTACTGGTCCATCCTGTTTGGTGGGGTTCTGTGCCTGCCCTGTTGAAAGGATTCCTGGACCGGACCTTGCTACCCGGCTTCGCCTTTCAATACCGCAAGGATTCTGTTTGGTGGGACAAGCTGCTCGAGGGACGCAGTGCGCGGATCATCACTACCCTTGACCAACCCGCATGGTTTTACCGCTGGATCAATGGCCGGCCGACCTATCATTCCCTCAAGAAGATGACCCTCAAGTTTACCGGTATCAAACCCGTCCGGACCACTGCTTTCGGCCCCATTCGAGGATCAAAAGAAGAGGTGCGCAAAAAATGGCTGGCCAAGGTTGAACGGCAGGGTCATACCCTGAATTAAATGCTGAACGCTGCATCAAATGCTGAACGCTGCATCAAGAATTCAACTGCCTCAGAAATGTAACTGGTCTCCATCGTCCTCGTGGGATTGGAACCTGCCAGGGTTGAACGGCCAAAATTGCCATTGCCTTCAACCCTGGCTGTCAACCCTTGTCCTCTCTTGATGCGCCTTGCTTACCAACCCAGTTTGTACGTACTTTTATTCGACTTTCAAACATTAGAATTTTCACCCATTATTCTACCCGATGCGCCGAATCATTCCGATCCTTACCCTTACACTTCTGTTGTTCCAGAGCTGCCAAAATCCATCCACTGACAAGGCAGGCCAGGAAACCGACAAAGCAAACGAGGAGACGGTTACCCCTGACTGCTCCTACAATGACTTTTCCGGGGCGGAGGACCAATTTACCGGGGGAATTCGCATGATCCCGATTCAAACTCCAAGTGGAGAATTCAAAGTCTGGACCAAGCGGGTGGGCAACAATCCAAAGATCAAAGTGCTCCTGCTGCATGGCGGCCCGGGTGGCACCCATGAGTTGTTCGAATGTGCGGATGGGTATTTTCCGGGGGCCGGAATTGAATACTATTACTATGATCAATTGGGGTCGGCCTACAGCGACCAGCCAGAAGATACCAGCCTTTGGCGGACGGAACGGTTTGTCGAGGAGGTGGAGCAGGTCCGGCAGGCACTCGGACTGGACGACCGCAACTTTTTCCTGCTGGGTCAATCCTGGGGTGGTATCCTGGCAATGGAATACGCACTGAAATACCAGCAGCATCTGAAAGGCCTGATCATTTCCAATATGATGGCCAGTGTGCCGGAATACAGTGTATATGCCAATGAAGTATTGGGACCACAACTTCCCCCGGAGGTGCTGGCAGAAGTCAAGGCGATCGAAGCTGCCGGGGATTTTGAGAACCCCCGCTATACGGAACTCCTGATGGAGCATTATTATACGGAGCATGTGCTCAGAATGCCCCTGGAGGACTGGCCGGAAGCAATCAACCGGAGTTTCAACCATTTGAATCCAACCGTTTATGTCCAAATGCAGGGATACAGTGAATTTGGGATCACTGGGGAGGCGAGCCTGAAGAACTGGGACGTCAAAAACCAGCTTTCAAAACTCACCGTACCAACCCTTTCCATCGGTTCTCAATACGACACCATGGACCCGGAACACATGAAGTGGATTTCAGAAGAAGTGCAAAATGGGCGCTATCTCTATTGTGAAAACGGAAGCCACCTTTCCCAATACGACGATCAGAAAACATATTTTTCCGGAGTGATCCAATTTCTTAGGGATGTGGATGCGGGAAAGGCCCTGAAATGAGGTGCTCTTGCCGCTCGCATTCCCAGTCCTAAGCTCACACCAGGACCAAAAACAGAATCTGCGAAATGATGATCTTCGCAATCATTGCGATGGGAAATACCATCGCATAGCCATACAAAGGGATATTGTTGCCCACCCGAGAGGTGGCAAAGTCGAGGATGGCCGGTTGGTTTGCCACCATCCCGACCAGCAGGGAAAAGGGCATTTTCAGGAATTTATACCCCACCACCAACATGGAAAAAGCGGCCGCCAGGCTGATTACACAACTGGCCACAAATATCCAGACGCCTTCCACCGAAATACTCTGAATGAATGCCTGGCCGGAACGGACCCCAATTGCACTGAGCAATAAGATCAGACCAAGTTGTTGCAGGGTGACATTCGCGCTGTAAGGCAAGGTCCAGACCACTTTCCCGGTCCGGCGCAGTGCCCCCAACAGCAGTCCCATGATCAAAGGCCCACCTGCATAACCGAGTTTGAAGCTGATGCCGGAGCCGAAATTGAACACGATACTCCCCAATATGAGTCCGAGACTGATCCCCACCCCGAAGGAGAATAGATTGACCTTCCCGGCAGCTTCGTAGGAGTCGCCAAAAAACTTTGACAACTCCTTGAGGTCTTCCCGGCGGGCAATGAATCGGATCCGGTCACCCAATTCAAGAATGGTATTGCCCTTTACCAGCATTTCCGTATCCCCACGCCGCAAACGGGTAATCACGGTATTGTATTTTTCATTGATGTTGAGGGAGGCAATGGTTCGCCCCACCACCGCAGAATTAGATATAAAGATTCGGCGTACATCAAATTCCTTGCGGTCGTTTTCCAGGTTGGAGTCAATACATGCACCTAGCACCGCAACCACTTCGTCCAGGTCTTCCTGGCTCCCTACCACCATGACCATATCCCCGATGCGAAAGGTCTGGCTCCACTGAACCAAAGTCACTTCCCTCTCCCGATACAAACGCCCGAAGACCACATTCCAGTCGTATTTTTTGAACAGATCCCTCAGTTCTTTCCCCACCACCTCAGGATTGGTGATCTCTACTGTGCATGAATTCAGCTCTTCCCCGACCGGATAAATCTTCCGTAACCGCTTTGCCTCAGCCTTGTAGTCAATCCGAAACAATTTTTCCATCACCACAATCGCAATGATGGCTCCCAGTACCCCCATCACGTAGGAGAAGGAATAGCCGATCACCGAATCTTCCACCATCCCCTTGGCCTGGTCAGCTGGATAAGAGTTGTTGATATAGTCGATCACCCCCGCCAATGCAGGAGTATTGGTCGTGGAACCACTGTAAATACCCGTAATCGAGGCGGCGGAGAAATCAAACAGGAGCCACATCAGGGCCGCGACGACTCCGACTCCAGTCATGGTAAGGAGCACAAAAGAGAGGTTCCGAAAGCCATTCTTTTGGTAGGCCTTAAAAAATGCAGTCCCTGAACTCAAGCCAATCGTGTAAACAAAGAGAGAAAGGCCCAGCAGAAGGATGATTTCGGGAATTTGCATGCGGGGGTCAAAGGCCCCAAACCCCAGTCCTGTGAACAGAACCGCCGCAACGCCGAGCGAACTCCCCCCCACCTTGATTCGCCCTACCAGGTAGCCCATAGCAGCCACCACGAAGAGCAAAACCAATGGGTATGTAATCAGTATTTCGAGCATTTAACAACGGTTGATTCAGTGGAGCAAAACTGGTACAGGCTTGGCAGAAATCAAAGGGAGAAGGAGTATCTCTGTATTCTCAGTTGCCGTTTAGCTTCATATTCCCCATAACCACATAAAGAGAAGAACTTCTACCCGGCCATCATTTCAATTTGAAACAGGTTGTTTCAAAAATGATCTTCATATTGAGTGGGAGCTC
>CAYGRE010000002.1:162521-182614 GCA_964352215.1 uncultured Bacteroidia bacterium | reverse complement strand
TGAAGGAATCATCTATTCTTGGGCACGGTCATGATTTAACCGGACGCCAATGATTTATAATCACTCATAATATTCATTCTTCCCTTTGAAGCTCAATTAGACAATGGGTAAGTGTGGATTATTTGTTGATCTATTCACATGGATGATCAATATTTTTGTTGAATGCTTAAAGCAATAGATTTTTATAGTGGGATTGGTGGATGGACGTTGGGACTTAAGCTAGCCGGTATTGAGGTTGTCTCTTCCTATGAGTGGTGGAAAGAAGCTAACCATACACACAATATGAATTTTGGCAAGGATTTAGCCGAGGTTGATATTCGGAAATTAGAGTTGAGCGAACTTCCTTCTCCCTCTGATATTGACATTGTGGTTGGAAGCCCACCTTGTACTCAGTTTTCATTTTCAAACAGGGGAGGGAAAGGAGATATTCAGGATGGACTGATCGATGTATATAAGTTTCTTTTAATAGTTGATCATATCAAGCCTAGGTACTGGGCGATGGAGAATGTCCCGAGAGTATCCAAAATTTTAGAACGAGAGCTAAATGAAGGAGGACAATTGTATCGATTCCGAGACTTGGTAAAAGTAAATGAAGTCGTTGATATTTCGGAATTCGGAGTTCCTCAGCGTAGAAGAAGAATGATCGCTGGTAATTTCCCAAAGGAACTCCTCTTTAGCTATAAATCACAGATTCCAAAGTTAACCTTGGGTGATGTTCTTGATGTATTACAATCAGAGAAAGTTGTTGATCCAATTTATGGATATGAGCTACGATTAGATGAATTGACCGATCATATAAAGGAGACACCTTTATCCCCCGAAGAGGAGCGAATGAATAGGGAATCTAAATCATTCCACCCAGTTTACAATAAGATGCAGTTTCCAGATGCTAAGGATCGACCCTCACGAACGATTACTGCTTTGTGCACCAGAGTTTCAAGAGAAAGCATAGTGATCGATGATGCCGGAGATTTAAGAAGATTGACAGTAAGGGAGCGAGGGCTATGCCAGTCTTTCCCGATTACTTTTCAATACTATGGGGATAGTTATGGCGCAAAAATAAAGATGATTGGAAATGCTATCCCACCACTAATGACCTTTTTCATTGCTCAATGTATGCAGGAAACCTCTCTGGAAGAGCTTAGAATGCCGCGAGAAGTCGATTATAAACATGCTACACCAACAGTTTTACCTAAACTCGTGAAGGTCGAAACACAAGGGAGGAAATTTTCGAGGACCCGAAAATTTAGGGCAGCCCTACCTTCATTAAGATTCGGAAGTGGAATGCGTTTTGAGTTAGAAAACTATTTCAGCGATGGTGAAGTAAACTGGCGCTTTAATTTCTTTTTTGGTACTTCTACAAATATCAAAACTGTACCATTGAGACAGGAATTATGTGATCAAGCCCTATCGTTTTTCAATCCTAAGGACAGGGAAGAGACTCTAAATGCATTAGGAGGTCTTAGGAATGTTTTAGTTAGCATCGATCCCAAAATGCTTCAAGAGGTTTGGACCAGAAGAAGGAAGGGTATTCATCCTTTTGAAGTGGTCGATAAGATTGGGGCCGTTTATGATGATATTTTTCCGCTATTGAATAAATACTCAGAAGTTGAGATTCAAAGGTTTGTGCTTGCCGTTCTCGGTTATGATCCCATTGTTGTGTTTAAAAGGATGAAATCTAATGGCAGTGGGAAGATATTGAATTATGCTTACAATATTTTCTTAGGATTATTAATCTGTAGTTGGGGAAATACAATTATTGAGCTCACTTTTATAGAAACAGCTGTATAAGAAATGTGAAAGTCTACTATTCAATCATAAATAGTGGATCGTCAAACATGGATTGTTAATCAAGAAATTCTAGGAGCCTGTCGGACATCAACCTCAATTTCCGAAATTCCCTCCTGTCAGCCCCTGTGAAGGGTCACCTTGGCAGTTTTTGAGATGCCCGGCAAGGTGCGTTCTGTTGCTCTTTTTTCTTTCCAGCCTTCCGATTGGGAAAACTGGCTTTAAAGAGGGCGTATCACTGAAGGAGTGGGCTTTTACTTTCCTTCTTCGGAGGGATTGGCCTCCTGTTTTCAGCCTATTTCCAAGTTAAACATCCTCTTCAAATTATAGGCGCTGCACACAAGTTTCCATTCGGAGTTTACCTTCTCTTTGCCTCGAAATGAAAACCGCCTGAAGCCCATGATTTCCTTGATGATCCCGAAGACCGGCTCCACTGTCATCTTGCGGAGCCTGTAGATCGCCTGCCCCTCGCTACTTTTTAACTTTTGGCGCATCCGCTCTTTTTTTGAAATCGGACTGGTCTCATCCTCAGTTTGGTCCGGTCTTTCACCCTCAAGTTTCCGGTCGAGCCAACCATTGTGCTTTTGCCGTCCGGTGGCGATATGCGCATCTACGCCCCTTTCTTCGCACCCCTTTACCGTCGATTCGCTGAAATATCCTGTATCGGCGGTGAGGGTTTTTACCTCTCCTAATTCTGCGGGAATCGAGTTCAGCACCTCCTCAAGTTCCTCTTTGTCGTTGCAATGATCGGTGACATATCCCCCAACGATCAGCATATTATCGGTCACCGCCGCCTGGGCGTTGTAGCATTGGTCGAAGCCATTGGACGTCTTCATAATACGAGATTCAGGGTCGGTAAAGTTGTACTGGTCTTTATCCCTCGGACCTTCGTCTTCCGGTGGTTTAGGTGTCTTGCCCCGGAGCTTTTTGCCAGTGGAATTTTCCTTTTCTTCACGGTCCCTGATCTTCTCATCGTAGGCCTTCTTTTCCTCCTCGTACCGTTCTTTGTGCCCGATCCTCCAACACTTTCCTTGCCTCTCGGATCTTCGCCAGACGATCCTCGCGGCGCTTCAACTCCTCGGGAATGTCCAAATCCTGAACCGTCTCCGAATCGGCCTCTTCAGCCAGTTCCATCAACCGCTTCACTTCCGCCTCATACTGTTTCTCCAACTTTTCGATATGCGCGAAGCTCATCGCACTGTGCTTGGAAGCGTTTGCCTTTTCCTTCGTCCCGTCAATGTTGACGTTTCCAACCTTTATGAATTTCATCGATTGGGCAATGACGAGAATCTCCACGAACAGACCTTCAATCTGTTTGAGGAAACGCTGTCGGAACGTGGAGATCGTATCGTGGTCCGGGTGAAGGTTGCCTGAAATGTAGCGGAAAGCCACCGAATCGTAGGTCGCCGCCTCAATCTTGCGGGAACTGAATACGCCCGTGGAATAACCGTAAAATATAAGTCCAAGCAACATCGAAGGGTCATAAGGCGGGGCGCCTGTGGTCCCGTAAGCCTCGTAAATCTTGTCCAGATTCAACTGCTCGGTCACTTCCACAACAAAACGGGCTAAATGCTGATCAGGCAACCACTCATTTATCGAAGGCGGCATCAAAGTGTACTGATTGCGATCAGGGCTGATGAACTTGCGCTTATTCCTCTTTCGGGCCATGAACCAATTTACAAATTACCCCTCATCGAATGAACAACAGCTTTTAACAAATCGAGGATAACCCGAAGAGGAAAAACTATTTTGTGGACGGGTTCTCCGACAGACTGCTAGGGTTGGAGATTTTTCCCCAATTTGTTTTGACTAATCTTTCTTTACCTATTCCTATTAGGATCAACGGACATGGAGTCCCTACCCCTCTTTCAATTCGCACCATAAGTTTCATGAAGTGGGTGGTAGCAGTTCCATATTTTGAGTTGTAAAATTTCCGTGCAATAATTGGAACTTTCATACTTGGTCTCCGCTCAACAGCTTTTTCGATCGCCTCAATTTGTTTTGTTGTTGGATACACTTCAAATGGACGTAATGTTTCTCTTAGATTATTTATTTCAAATGGTTCCAGGGAAGATATAAACCTAGTATATACATGCTCTAACTCCTTTTGTAAGGTTTTTCCTCTTGTGATAATGATCCCAAGGCTAATTTTTCCAACAGAATGAAGCTTTCTGAAATTCTCTAAGTCCCTATCAAAGAATGGATCTTTGTTATTCCATTCGATTTCTAAACCAATCCCTCCTTTTGCAAATGTTTTTAAATGATCGATCTCATGACTTTCGGAGATCAACTCCTCTCCGTCGATAATTTGCTTTACCTCCACATTGGCATTTAGCCAGCCTTTTTTATGAAGCATGTCTCCAAGGTCTTTAGTCATAGATGCTTCACCTCCACCGCTTTCAACGATTTGGGTTTCTTTGATAAAGAGAGCGTTTAAAATAGTTGCCAGTTCTTCATTTGCATCATTAAAGTCATGTTTTAGAATGCAATCCGAATGCTTTACAAACTCTATTTCATAACCATTAAGAGATTCCAGATTTAAAGTCATGGTTGTTTTTGGATTAGTGAGAATAATTCGCCGAGAGATAGACCTAACCCCTCTGCAATTCTATTTACCATACTAATTGATGAATTAATTTCTCCGTGCTCTACTCTTGCAATTTGACGGTAATCTAACTGACATCGCTCGGCAAGCTGCTCCATTGTCAAACTCTGGGTAAGTCGGATTGCCCGCACTTGATCACCAAGTGCTTTAATTAACTCTTCGTCTTTTACTCTAGGCATGCATCCAATATTGCCAAATATTCCTATATCAATGTTATGACTTGGATGTCATATTGTCGTGGGAATCTTATTTGAGGTATCTCGATGTACTAAGAATAATAATTTTTTTTAATAAGGTTTTTGTGGTCAGAGGGGCTTTGAATTATCCTCAGAGGCTATAGGGAAGCCTTTTAGTTTGTCATGAATACTGTTTTTGGGAATGTAATTGAAGATGATATTTCTTTCAAGGATTTCTCTTGCTCCAGTATTCATTATAATGCTCATTATTAGCCCCTCCCTCAATCCACCGCCGTAAAATGCTGCTCCGTAAACCGGTTCCAGCCCTTTTTCGTTTTGGATTCCACCACCCAGATAAACCCCTCCTCTGCATGGGGGTAGTAAGCCTGACGGGCCAGCCCGGCGGGCATCTGCGCTTCAAATCCGATCGCCTCAGGATGGATATCCGTTACATCGGCCAGATGGCCCTGTGCATTCTTCCCGTCAGAAGTGAAAGACCAGAAATTGATCTCCTTTTCCGGGTTGATGCCAATCATGCAGACCTCATCATAGCTTTTATTCCCCAGGTTCCAATGGACTTTGAGCTGAAGGTATTTTCCGTCCAATACCTTTTCAAACTTGCGGGTGCATTCTGGATTCATTCTGTCTTTGCTGCCTGCATTGCAGATCCAATTCCCCATCACAGGCGCAAAAATCCCCAATTTACCCCGGCCTTTTTTCCATTCCATATTGCTTGAATTTGAGTGCTTTAGCTGATGGACTAAGATAAGAAATCTTTGCATGACCCGAATCCCCATATTTTCTTTTCAGTTTTAGAAGCGGTAATTTTCCGCATGAAGAAATACCTGGTCTCTGTAATTACTTTGCTGTTGCTTTTTGCCGCGACTTCGCTCAAAGCACAATTCCCTCCTCTGGAAGTAAGCGCGGATATGGCATCTGCCTCCAGCGGAGGCACGGTAGACGTCTCTGTCCGTGCCGGACAGAACTGGCAAAACATCACCACTTTCAATGGCACCATCAGTTTTGATACCACCGTCATCACCTACAACTCCATGATTTTCTGGGGCCTGAGCTATCCTCAGGGAGCAAGCTTTACCTACCAGGGCGGCGGATTGCTTTCATTTACCTGGACCAGTCTGATTACAATTGGACCCACCCTGATGGCCGGAGACCCGGTATTTACCCTTCGTTTCAATGTCGTCGGAGCCGGAGGATCATCTTCTCCGGTCGCCTTTACTTCGAGTCCGACGCCCCTGTTTTGGGCCAATGGCTTTGGCTGGTCCGGCTCCAATTTCACCCAGACCAATGGCTCGGTCACCGTCACCTGCGGTCAACCCACCGTCAACTTCAGCTCTGCCGACAGTCTCTTGAGCGTCGGATTTACCGACCAAACCACTGGTGGCCCCACTTCCTACTTTTGGGACTTTGGCGACGGCAATACATCTACCCAACCCAGTCCGACTCATATCTACGCAACTTCAGGAACCTATACCGTTTGTCTCACGACGAGCAATTCCTGCGGAGCTGATTCTGCCTGCCAGACTGTGAATGTCTGCTCAAGTGTCTACGCTTCTTTCAATCCATCGGCAACCACCGTTTGTCTGGGAGATACCCTCAATCTGGCCTCCAACGGCACCGGAGGGAACAGTTTTGCCTGGAAAAACAATGGTCAGGTTTTTGCCACCTCCCAATCCACTCAGTTTACCCCAACCGCAGCCGGCAATTACGATATCTGGCTGCTGGTCAGCGATGGAAGTTGTTCTGACTCAACCTTGCGGCAGGTATCGGTTACTGAAGCGCAAGTCTCTGGAGGGGGAAACACGGTCACTTGTGCCGGCAGCCCGGTGACCATCACCGCCAACAATGCCTCCGGCATCCCAACCACTTATGTCTGGGACCAGGGCGTTGGTGCCGGGCAATCGCCACAGGTCAGCCCGACAGTTACCACTACCTATATTGTGACCGGAACCGACACCAACGGATGCGTCGACACCGGGATGGTCACCGTGAATGTCAACCCCTTGCCACCAACCGATGCCGGAACGGGCGGCACCACCTGCGCCGGAGACTTGGTAACTCTTACTGCTTCCGGAGCCCCCTTCTACACCTGGAGCCAGAACCTCGGAAGTACAGCTTCCGTGACCGCCAATCCGGTAATTACCACCATGTATTACGTTACCGGAACCTCTCAGCAAGGTTGTAATTCAGTGGATTCAGTCCTCGTCACCGTGCTCCCCTTGCCGATCGTAACTGCCAGCGGCAATACCACCATTTGCAGTGGTGACCCCGCCATCATCTCTGTCACCGGAACAGCACAATCTTATCTCTGGAACCAGAGTTTGGGTGCTGGGGGAACCTTTACCGTTACTCCGGGAACCACTACCGTCTACACCGTGACCGGCACCGGAACCAATGGCTGCATTGCCCAGGATTCAGTCTCCGTAACCGTCAACCCCGCCATGTTCGCCAACGCCGGTCCGGATGTGGATGTCTGTGAGGGCGACTCCGTCACCCTGATGGGCCTGGGATCGGGTGGCGTAGGAACCTTTACCTACCTCTGGCAACCCGGCAATGTCGCCAGCCCCCTGTACACGGTTGCACCTGGTCAGACGACTTCCTTCACCCTGACCGCCAACGATATCAATGGTTGTGCCGGAGTCGATACAGTTACCGTAACCGTCAATCCCAATCCGGTCGCGGCTTTCACCTCCTCTTCCAGTGGCCTGACAATTTCCTTTACCGACCAAAGTACCGGCAATATCCAAAGCTGGGCCTGGGATTTCGGAGACAACAATACTTCTACCGCAGCTTCGCCTACCCACACATACTCCAGCAATGGCAATTATATTGTCACCCTCACCGTGACCAATAACTTTGGCTGTACCCATATCTTTACAGACTCTGTTAGCGTATTGGTAGCAACTGTTGATCCCTTTTCCACTATTCCACAGGTCACTATTGCCCCCAATCCCTCACTGGGAAAATTCAGAGTCACCGTCAATCCGGGTGAAGAGATAGAAGCTGTAAAGATATTTGACCTGACTGGAAGGGCCTTTATTTTCCGTGATGGAGAGGGCTCAGATTCTCAGGAAATAGATCTCACCGGCTTGTCCAATGGAATTTATCTGATCCAGATTGAGACCTCCCATGGCCCAAGGGTGGGACGACTGGTGATAGAATGATGGCGATTTGAGAATTTTTTCCCCGGCAATTCCAATGGAGATCTACCACATACATCCTTTTGACTATATCAGCAGCAAAAAATACTGTTCCGCAAAGTCCCTGCAAAAACATGGGGGTCAGAAAATCTGGCCTGCTAAGAAAATGAATGCCCATCGGGCACAGGTACGGTTACATGATCTGGCCCACCATTTGAAGTTCTCCCCCCGCCAATTCTATTTCCCTGCTACTGAAAATTACCGGTTTGCTCTGGCTGCATCTCCTACCACCGTGCTGGTAACTGATTTCCTGATGAACGAAGCCTGGGTAGTGCCTTATGGAAGGATAGTTAAGATTTATAGTGGGACAGGCCGGCAGGCTATCCCCGTAGTAAATCCAGGCCCTGGTTCAGAATCTGACAGCAGACTTGGTTCGGGAGACATGAGTCGAACGGGCACAGCTCCGGATAAAGACACAGCTCAGACAAGGGGCACAGCTCCGGATAAAGACAAAGCTCAGGGCACCGACAAAGTTCAGGTAACCGGAGAGCTCCAGCAAGAAGAAGGCGTTTCCGGTCATCTTCAATTCCTATTTCCCGTTCAGGCCCCGCATTCCCTTGATGTCATCTGGGGGAATTTTCCCGAGCACCTGGAAAGAATCTCTAATGGGGGCATGGCGGCCTGGGAATGGGATGTCCCAGGATAATAAAAGTCGCCCCGGAAAACCGAGGCGACTCATTATTCACAATTTAGGATTCAATATTATTCTTTGATCACGCGGAAGGTGTCGCGCTGACCTTTAGACTCAGTAACGAAGATGTACATGCCAGCTTCCAGGTTGGAAACGTCAACGGTAACTTCATTGCTGTTAGGAGTCAGGCTGATTACTTCCTGGCCTACCAGGTTGAAAACCTGTACGTGATCGATGTTGATGTCTGAACGGACAGCTACACGGTCATGAGCAGGATTGGGGAAGTAGCTGATCTGGCTACCCAGGCTTACATCATTGGCAACAATGGTTCCGAAGATGACATTGTCGAAGTAGTAAGTCTTAGCACCTGCAGTCGCACCATCGGTACCGAAGTTGAAGAAGATGGAAAGCAGATCGTAAGTATTGTTGAAGTCGATTGCTGCTGTATTGGCAACTTCGTTGGAGAAGTCGAACTCAAGCACTTCCCATGCACTGGCAACGGTAGTACTGGTTTCGGTTTCTACAGAGATATTGGAGTTGGTCTTGTCTTCAGCCTTCAGACGGATCGGAATGTTAGCATCTGGAGACCAAACAGCAACTGAAATGATGGTAGAACCACTTGCGAAAGGAATTGCACTGGCAAAACCGTTTGCAGTACCGATAGTGGTTCCAGCCCAAAGCTGTGCACCGGCAGTCTTATCGGCCTGGGCAACCATATTGTTAGGGTTGGTAGGATCAACTACAACCATAGAAGCATTGCCACCGAAGTCGGTCATGGTGTAATCGACCATGCTGTCTTCAAAAGTAACAGGCATGTCGATCTGGTTCAGGATTGGACCACCGGAAGTAGTCAGCTGAATGTCGTCATAGTAGAAAGTGAAGTTCGCAGAACCATCACCAACAACTCCCAGATCAAAAATGAAGACAATGTTCTGGTACACATTTGAGGTATTGATGGCTGAGAAGTCGAAAGTCAACTCTTCCCAGGCATTGGCTACCGTAGTTGTATCTTCCTTTTCGAAAAAGATACCACCATTGGTTGGGTCTTCTACTTTCAGGAGCAGTCTTGCACCTACGCGAGGAGACCAAACCTTAGCCTTGAAGATTTTGTTGACGGAGAAGTCGATAGGCGCAGCCATACCGATCAAGCTACCGCCCCATGGCTGGCCAGCGCTTTTGACCATTTGAACAACGTTTCCGCTGGTATTGATTCCGGATTGATCAGGATTGGCAATCACGGTAGATCCACCACCATCAAAGTCAGTGAAGGTGTAAGGACCGGCCTCAAAATCAAGAGGAAGGGATTGAGCCGAGAGGATTCCCCCGGACAGGAGCATAAAAAGGAGTAGTAGTTTTCTCATAATGTATGAAATGATGATACTTGTTGTGTTTCGAAATGGACACTAGTTGTCCAAATCACAATAACTAAATTAATTAAATATATGTTCATCCACCAACAACTTGGTGAAGATTCCTTTGATTATCAGGAAAATATGATCCAAATGGAGCCAACAATGAATACCAACAGGATCGTAAGCGCCATGTCAAAGCGGTTGATAGGTGTCGGCTTATCATCTGCAGCTTTGGAACCGAAGGTAATGGATCTGATCCTTTCCAGTTCAGGGGGAGCAGTTGAATAACTGACGATAACCAATACCAGGGAACAAACCACAAAGAGGAAGATGGCGAAGTGGAGGAAGTTGATATCTGCAAATGTGAAGAGAATGCCATCCAGACCATCTTTAAAGGGCTCCAGGGCCAAGCGGGTAACACCGATTACGAAACCAGTATAAAGAGAGGCCATTGCACCTTTGCTATTGATCCTCCGGGAGAAGATACCGAGCAGGAATACTGCTGCTATAGGAGGGGAGATATAGGCTTGGATCGACTGAAGCTGCTTAAACAGTCCGCCTTCGATAGCATCCATCATCGGAATCCAAAGCAGACCGAGGACTACCAAAACCACCGTTGCCAACTGGCCTACCACGACCAGTTCTTTTTCCTGAGCTTGTGGCTTGTACTTCTTATAAATATCGACCGTAAAGAGGGTCGAACATGAATTAAATACCGAGGACAGAGAGCTCATCAAAGCTGCAAGCAGACCTGAAATCACAATACCTTTGAATCCGGCAGGGAGCAGATTGATAACCATACTGGGAAGGGCACCATCGGGCTCAGTAATAGAAACCAAGCCTCCAGCTCCTTGCTCCATGCACAAGTGTCGGATGTTTTCTCCATTTATATTCAACTCGACGACCTGATCCAGTACCCCAAAGGCATGGGTCATTTCCTGCGCAATCCAAGTGCCGGTTTCCGGATCAAGGATCGCGACCGGGATATCACCCAGGCTCATATTTTGGTGGAGTGACAACGCGATCACACCAGGAATTACAAAGAGGAAAAGGGGAAGCATCTTCAGGAAGCCAGCAAAAATGGTTCCTTTACGTGCATTGGAAATATCCTTGGCTGCAAGTACCCGCTGGACAATGAATTGATCCGTGCACCAGTACCAGACCCCCAGGATCGGAGCACCGAGCAGAATACCCAGCAAGGGATAATTCGCATCATTGAATCCCCTCCACAGACTCATAATTCCTTCGTTCTCGGAAGTGAAGATTCCCAAATTGGTCAAGCCATTGGAAATGGTGCCATGGGCTTCTCCGATCGGACCGCCGGTTAGGTTGGCCTCTCCCAGAGACATCAGTCCAAAGATGGTCACCGATATCGATCCCCCGATCAGGATCACCATTTGGATCATATCCGTATAAAGGACCGCTTTCAACCCCCCCAGAACTGTATAGGCACCGGTGGCGATCACAATGATCAAGGCTCCCGTCCAGAAATCTATACCCAATAAGGTTGTGAAGACGATACCACCTGCGGCAATCGTCACCGCAATTTTGGTAACGACATAAGCCAGGATGGAAAGCCATGACAAATAACTTCTCGCTTGCTTACCATACCTCTTCTCGAGGAACTCTGGCATGGTAAAGACCCCGCTTTTCAAATAAAAGGGGACAAATACCCAACCCAGAACCAACAACATGAAGGCCGCGATGATCTCGAACTGAACCGCTGGAAATTCTCCGCCAGCCCCAGCACCCGTCAAACCAATCAAGTGTTCAGAACCAATATTTGAGGCAAACAGCGAAGCTCCAATAACAAACCAGCCGGAATTCCGGCCGCCCAAGAAATAGCCAGCCGAGGTGTTTCCACTCCGGCGCCGCTCTTGAATGGTGACATAAGCCGCAAGTCCAAAGACGAGCAGGAAGTACATCCCAATGGTGATCCAATCCAGCGTTCCTATCATAACAAAAATTCTGGTTTCGGTGAGTATTACCCTATGAATTTAAAACTTATTGTGTAGATTACAATAAGATATTTCGAATTAAGACCTTTTTAGGTATTATTTGCAAAGTTAGTCACCGATTGGACTTTGTGAAAGAATAACAACAGGGCCTTTTCGTAGTTTACAAAGCACTTAAGCATAAATAGTCTATCGATATGAGAGGAAAGAAAAAAAACTGGATTTACTCAGGTATCCTTCTGGCGGGGCTCCTGATTTGTTTTTCAGGGTGTACAGTTCGTGCGCAACCCAACCTGGATGCAGCGGAAGAAGATGCCATGGAAAAGGCGATTACCAAGCTGTTGGGAGAGATGAGCCTGGAAGAAAAGGCGGGGCAAATGACCCAAATTACCCTGGACGTTATCTCTCAGATGGGCCCCGATGGCAAAGCAGTCGAACCTCATGCGATGGACCAGGCAAAACTGGACGAAGCAATGGGGGAATTTCATGTTGGTTCCGTCCTTAATGTAGGGTCCCATACTTTCAGCAAGGAGCACTGGGAAGAAATTGTCACCACCATTCAGGAAACAGCCAAGAAAAAAGGCAAGCGAGGAATTCCTGTCATTTATGGCATTGATGCCATCCACGGTGCCACCTACACCTCAGAGTCCACCCTTTTTCCTCAGGAACTGGGCCTCGCTGCCACCTGGAACCCCGAACTCGTGCAAAAAGGAGCTGAAGTAGTGGCCTATGAAGTAGGAGCCTCCAACACACCCTGGAACTTTTCTCCGGTTGCAGACATTGGCCGCCAACCCCTTTGGTCCCGGTTTTTCGAAACCTTCGGCGAAGATCCCTACCTCGCTTCCCGGATGACGGCAGCCATGGTCAAAGGCTACCAGGGAAGTGATCTGACCAACAAATACACCGTTGCGGCTTGCTTGAAGCACTTCATCGGATACAGCTATCCGCTGAGTGGTCATGACCGCACCCCGGCATGGATTCCCGAGAGAATCATGCGCGAATATTTCCTTCCCTCTTTTGCCGCTGGAGTGAAAGCAGGTGCCCAGACCGTGATGATCAACTCCGGAGAAGTAAATGGTATTCCCGGCCACGCCAACCAATACCTGCTGACCGAAGTCCTGAGAAATGAACTCGGATTTGATGGATTGGCCGTATCTGACTGGGAAGACCTGATCATGTTGCACACCGTTCACCACCTGGCCCCAACCCGCAAAGAAGTGGTGGCCATCGCCATCAACGCCGGTGTCGATATGAGCATGGTACCCCTCAGTCCGGATTACAAGGATTATCACCGCTATGTTGTCGAAAATACCAGGGAAGGGAAAATTTCCATGGACAGGATTGATGAAGCGGTACGTAGAATTCTGCGGGTAAAATTCCGTTTGGGTCTGTTTGAAAATCCAGTCCACCCCCTCAAAGACTTCCCTGAATTCGGTTCCAAAGAGTCTCATGACATGGCCAGAGAGGCAGCCCGCCAATCCATGACCCTGCTCAAGAACAACAAAGGAATCTTGCCTTTGGATCCGACTGCTTCAGTATTGGTCACCGGCCCGGCCGGTAACTCACTCAATATCCTCAATGGAGCCTGGACCCATACCTGGCAGGGCGTTGATCCCAAATACAACAATGACCGCAATACCATTGAAGATGCAGTCAAAGGGATCGTTGGAGCCGGAAAATTTGCCTTTGTACAAGGTGTAGAGCTGGATTCAGTGCTGGACATTGAGGCAGCTGTCAAGGCGGGTGCCAAGGCTGATGTCATCATCGTATGCCTGGGCGAAATACCCAGCACCGAAAAACCCGGCGAAATCACCGACCTGAGATTGCCACGCGCCCAGGTCGAATTGGTAAAAGCACTCAAGAAGACCGGAAAGAGACTGGTTGGTGTACTGGTGCAAAACCGTCCACAGATCATTGAAGAAATTGACGGAGATCTGGATGCATTGTTGATGGCTTACCTCCCCGGTGACTTTGGGGGAGACGCAATCGCAGAAGTATTGTTTGGCATATCTGAACCAGGCGGTCGCCTGCCATTTACCTACCCCGGAAATACCGGAGACTTCGTACACTATGACCACAAGTTCAGCGAAAAGCGGGACAACAAATTTGCCTTTGATGCCTATCAGCCGCAATATGACTTTGGCGCAGGCATGACCTATACCACCTTTGCCTACAGCAATCTCAAATTGGAAAAGACAGAGATCGGGAAAGGTGGCAAGCTGAAGTTCAGCGTACAGGTCAAGAACACCGGTAAGCGGGATGGAACCGAAGTGGTCCAGGTTTATGTCCGCGATATTTATGCTTCCATTGTTCCCCCGATCAAGCGTTTGCGGGCGTTCGACAAGGTGAAAATTGCTCCCGGAGAATCCAAGACCGTTAACTTTGAGTTGACCACCCGGGACCTCGCCTTTGTAGACATGGATTTGAAATGGAAAACCGAAAAAGGAGAGTTTGATCTGCAGGTTGGAGGTTTGTCACAGAAATTCCAGGTTACTGCCGACGAGTACTTCAAGACCCTGGATTAAGTCCGGGCTGGGCGTTTTCCGGAAAAGATGAGGTTCATTTAAAATACAATACCTTGAAGAAAATTCTTCAAATCATCATGCTGGTGGGATTGGTCCTGATCTGGACTGGTCCCACCAGTTCTCTTTTGGCCCAGGAAATGCCTGTCAAAGTAGAGATACGCGAAACCAAAAAGGGATTCGAACTGCTTCGGGCCGGGGAACCCTACTATGTCAAAGGAGCCGGAGGCAAGAGCCACCTGCCTGAATTGGTCGCAGCCGGAGGGAACTCCGTGCGCACCTGGGGGGCGGACAAGGCCCGCAAACACCTCGACAATGCCCATGCCCACGGATTGACCGTGACTGTGGGTTTGTGGGTCGGCCATGAACGCCACGGATTTGATTACAACAATGAGGCGGCCGTCAAGGCCCAGTTGGAAAAATTCCGCAAGATTGTCATGGATGTCAAAGACCATCCTGCCCTGCTTATATGGGGAATCGGCAACGAGGTCGATCTGAACTACTCGAACCACAAGGTTTGGGATGCGATCGAAGACATTGCCGCCATGATCAAGGAGTTGGACCCCAACCATCCGACCATGACCGTTACTGCAGGGATCAAAGAAGCCAATGTCAGGATGATCAAGGAGCAATGCCCCAGCATCGATATCCTGGGTATCAATACCTACGGAGAGATTGGCGATGTGCCAGAAAAGATCAGGGCTTTCGGATGGGAAAAGCCCTATATGGTCCCGGAATGGGGGCCTACCGGGCACTGGGAATCCCCCAACACTGCCTGGGGAGTTCCGGTGGAGCAAAGCTCATTCGAAAAGGCAGAGGCCTATGAGCGCAGCTATTCAGATGTCATCTACCAGGACAGGGAAATGTGTCTCGGTTCCTATGTTTTCCTCTGGGGGAACAAGCAGGAAACAACCGCCACCTGGTACGGCCTCTTTTTACCCACGGGAGAACCTACCGAGACCGTCGACCGCTTGTGCAAAGTCTGGTCCGGCAAATGGCCGCAGAACCGTGCGCCTTCGGTTTCCCACATGACCATTGATGGGAAGAAAAATGGAGAAGATATTTACCTGATGCCGGGCCAGGAATATGAAGCCACCGTGGCTGCCAGCGACCCGGAAGGTCGCGAAATGAAGATACGCTGGGGGTTTTACCCGGAAAGCACCGAGAAGAAATCCGGGGGAGACCACGAGGATGCCCTGCAAGAAATTGAGGGACTCGCCATCGCCCAGGAGGGAAATACCCTGCGGTTCACCGCACCTTCCGCTGGAGGCGCTTACCGTTTATTTGTCTTTGCATTTGATGAAAGCGGTAAGGCTGGAACCGTGAATGCGCCGTTTTTTGTGAAGGAGTAATGGCCGGAACCGCTACAGCGTACCTCTTTGTGAATCGTTAACACCCGAACCGCCAACGATTCATTCTCAATTCTTCATAAACCGCTTTCCGATCTTCTCACCATTCCGATAGGTCACCTGGACGAAATACATCCCTGAAGGCAGGTGTGAGGTCTCTAACTGAACTTCCTCCATACCCTTGATCAACCGATTTGCCAACGCTTTCCCTTCCAGCGAAACCACCTGAAGCGATACCGCATTCCGGCTGCCAGGAGCAACCCGGAGATAGTCCACACAGGGATTGGGGTACAATTCAAATTCAGGGGCAAACAAATCCGCCGTACCAGTCACCGTTCCCAATTTGTAAGCACTCAAAAATGTACTCGAAGTCCCATTGAAGTCGGGGAGGGTATAGGATGAAGTATTATCAAGTTTGTACCCATTGGCATAGCGCCCTGAGATGTACAAGGTATTGGAAACCTGGCTGTTCAGCATAGAACTGGGCCAGAAATCCGAATTGGGAGCCAGGTAGCCAAGCATCCGGTAGGTAGTGGGAATGCCAGTGGTGGGATCGTCATAGATGGCCAGCGCCACTGTACTGTCAGGAATCTGGAAGGTATTGTCATAAAAATTGAGGTATTCCGGGGTGACTATGCCGGAAAAGCTGGACTTTGAACTGACGCCGAAACGCAACATTTGAGCACCCTCCCCATAAATAAAGTCAATGTCAGCAGGATGGTGCCGCTGAATCTGACCCGTCGTTTTGTTAATGGTACAGATATGCTCGTTGTAGGTATAACTGCTATCCCCCTCCAGGGTATCGATATTGGTCCCGTTTTGGTAATACATAGTGGTAAATCCGGAAGATCCTACCCAGAGCAGGGAGTCCCCATTGGGTGAGTCATAAATCCGGTTTGTAGCCACGATGCTGTTGGGATTGTCATAAGTGATGCGGACATCCCACAGGACATTCAGGTTGGCATCGTATTTTACCAGATAACCAAGCGCATTCTGGTCATTGGGACGAATTGTAGAGGTGCCATTGAGTCCGATGTCAAAGTCATAACCTACGGCACCATTTGTGAAATAGCCGTAAAAACCCCCGTTGTCAGCTACCTGGAAGTGATCCAGCATGTCAAAATTCCAGTAGGTGCCTTGTTTGGAATAATAGGTATGGCTGGCCAGTAGGTTGAAATTCATGTCGTAGGTCTCGACAAGTTGTCGGCCTATGGCGAACTGCCCGCCCTGGGGGTGCGGGTCCTTTTCCCAAATGGTGAGGTAGATCTTGCCATTGGAGATCGCCTTCATTTTGGCCGAAGTAAAAGTATTGGTATTGATCAGTTGATGGCGCACCAGTTGCAGGTCTTTGTCATAAGCGACCAAGTAAGACTGGCCCAGGTTTGGATTGGAAAATCCAGTGGCCAAGACCGGATTGCCGGCCGGGTTCAGGTCATAGGATTGTCCCCACAATGCCGTAGAAGTCCCAAACAGGGTATCGCCCACCTGAACCAGGTTGGTCTGCTTGATCGCAATGGCATTCTTGAACTGGTAATTCGAATCGACCACATAAAGCACCCGGTAATATTGGGGGCAGAAGATCGAATAGTTGGTGTCATTGACAGTAGGAGCAACAGTCATGGTGTCAAGCCCGAAAATCAGAAAGGCTTTGGAGCCGTCGCTGAACTCAAACAATTGATCATATTCCGCCCGGGAATAATCATCCGCATTGATGGAGATCAGCGTATCCGGGATAAGGGCCTGTTGGGCCTTGCTGGTGGAGACAAAGGCGAAGGCAATACAAAGAAGAAGTAGGTGTTTCATGAAAAAATTCTGACGATGATGGATAACAAGGGGAAAGATAACCTCATTTAGAAATAGGAACAGAGAACCTGAATTGAATGGTCATTAATGGATGTTGATTCGTCAGGGGGGCACCAGATGCTGTTGAATGGGCTATTTACCCGATCGTATCAAAGGATACAAAACATTACCCGAATAAATGCCTAAATTTCGCAGCGCATTGTACTGGAATACAGAAGCGTATTTTACTGAATACAGAAGCGTATTTTACTGGATACAGCCGTGAATTTTACTGGAATACAGCCGTGCATTTTACTGGAATACAATAGACAACGAATGAGAAATTTTACTTTTTTGGTCGCCTTCCTGCTCGCAACCGTGACGGGGATACAGGCCCAACGTACCTGCGGGACCATGGATCACCTGCAGCATCTGAAGGACAAGAATCCGGCTGCAGAGAAGAATCACCAGAAGGAAGTTCACAAGGTCAATGAATGGGTGAGAACCCACGGAGAAGATTACCGGGCCGGTGGTGTGATTACCATTCCCGTAGTGGTACATGTGGTTTACGCCACCAACGGGCAGAACGTCTCCGACGCACAAATCCAATCCCAGATTGATGTCCTGAACAAGGACTTTCGCCGTCTCAACACCGACACCGCCAATACTCCGGCTCCTTTCAAAAGCATCATGGGAGACAGCCAGGTTGAGTTTTGCCTCGCCCAACGCGATCCCCAGGGCAATCCCAGTACCGGAATCATCCGGGTACCTACCAATGTCAGCAGCTTCGGCTTCAACGACGGGATGAAATTTGCCTCCTCTGGCGGTTCCGACGCCTGGCCACGCAGTGAATACCTGAATATGTGGGTCTGCAACCTTCAGGGTGGACTATTGGGTTATGCCCAGTTCCCCGGACAGGCTGCCAATACCGATGGTGTTGCCATCGACTTCCAGTACTTCGGTACTATCAATACCCAACCGCCTTTCAATACGGGGCGGACCACCACCCACGAAGTGGGGCATTGGTTGGGATTGTTCCACATCTGGGGAGATGACAACGGCGCCTGCTCCGGCAGCGACAACGTCGCCGACACCCCCAACCAGGCCAACGCCAGCAGCGGTTGCCCAAGCTTCCCCGCCACCGACAATTGCTCTCCCGCCTCCCCCGGATATATGTTCATGAATTACATGGACTACTCCAATGACAACTGCATGAATGGATTTACGGTAGGGCAGGGCGCACGGATGCAAGCCACCTTGGCCGGAAGCCGCCTCTCCTTGCAAAGCAGCAACGGCTGCGTCCCGGTCAATCTGCTGCCAACCGATGCACAGGTCATGGAGATCCTGTCCCCCTCCGGGACCAATTGCGCTACCACCATCACCCCCCAGGTGGAGATATTCAACCGTGGTCAGAACACCCTGACCGCCCTTGACATCAACTGGCAGGTTGATGCAGGCGCTGTCATGACCCAGGCCTGGACCGGCTCGCTGGCTTCACTCGGCACCCTGGTCGAAACCCTGCCTACCCAGGCCATCGCCCCCGGAAACCACGACATCAAGATCTGGACCTCCAATCCAAATGGCACCACCGATGACGACCCCACCAACGATACCCTTACCGCCAGCTTCGTGATCCAAAACGCCCCTGCCGGTATTGCGGCCCCCTTTGTGGAAACATTTGAAACGGGATCATTCCCTCCCTCAGGCTGGACCCTCAACAATCCCGACAATGACGGAACCTGGGAGTTGTACACCGGAGCCGGCGCCAACAGCAGCAACCGCAGTGCCTACATCAACTATTACGACTATGCCGCACCGGGAGAACGTGACGAATTGGTATTGCCAACCATTGACCTTAGCAATGGAACTGCCCCAGTCCTCACTTTCGACCTGTCCTACAAGCTCTATTCTCAGAATGGATACTCGGACACCCTGCTCGTCTACGTCTCCACCGACTGCGGCGCTACCTGGGACAATGTTTATACCAAATTTGACCAGGCCCTGACCACTGCGACCCCCTACTATACTACGGCTCAATGGGTTCCAACTTCAGAATCCCACTGGCGGAATGAATTTGTTGACCTCTCCGCCTACGCCAATACCGCCGGTGTACAGATCAAGTTTGTCGGGGCCAATGACTACGAAAATGACCTTTACATAGACAATATCAATATCCTTGGCTTCGTGGGGGTAGAGAACAATCTGCCAGCTTCCGCGGTGACCTTATCGCCGAACCCAGGGCATGACCAGTTCCGTCTGGACATCAACCTGCCTGTCCTGAGCGAGGTTGAAATCAGCGTGATGAATGCCATCGGGCAGCAAGTGTATCAGACCAGCCGTGAAGATTTCACCCATGGCCGGGTGGATCTGGATCTGACCGGACACGCGACCGGGATTTACTTTGTCAGGGTCAAATCTTCTGCGGGAACTTCTACAAAGAAGCTGATTCGGCAGTAGGAGGGAAATCAAGTTCCCGGAAAAGAGCGAGGGAGTCCATGGTGGCTGCCTCGCTTTTTGCGTTTTGGGGGTGGTATTGTCGGGGTCTGCTCTTCTTGAGTACGCTTCTGAGCGACCTGGTTGTCGCTCCCGCCTCATCTCGTTGTCGCTCCTGCCCCTTCTCGTTGTCGCTCCTGCCCCTTCTCGCGTAAGGGTACAAGTGATCTCTTGATCGGTCTGACCCCTTCAAAGCAAGGGTCTGGACTCTTCAAAGCAAGG
>CAYGRE010000002.1:0-162421 GCA_964352215.1 uncultured Bacteroidia bacterium | reverse complement strand
CAAAGCAAGGGTCTGGACTCTTCAAAGCAAGGGGCTGCCCCCTTCAAAGCAAGGGGCCGGACCCTTCTCACGAAGAGGTGAAAGTGATCGCTTGATCGGTCTGAGTGATCTCGTGATCGGTCCGCACCGGTCTCTTGATCGGTCTGACCCCTTCAAAGCAAGGGTCTGGACTCTTCAAAGCAAGGGGCTGCCCCCTTCAAAGCAAGGGTCCGGACCCTTCTCACGAAGAGGTCTAAGTGATCGCTTGATCGGTCTAAGTGATCGCTTGATCGGTCTGGGGTAGTCTCGTGATCGGTCAGACCCCTTCAAAGCAAGAGTCGGAACCCTTCTCGCGAAGGGGTACAAGTGATGGCTTGATCGGTCTGAGTGATCTCTTGATCGGTCTGTAGTGGGCTCGAGAAGGGTGAGGAGCGATGAAATGGCTATTTGGGGCTTCTCAGGGGCATTCAGGGCCACAAACAGATGCTCAAATACCCTTCTTTTGGGTTAATAAATAGAACCAGGGGGGGATACAGGAGGTGTAGTGCTCCCAGGTTCCGGGTTTACTTTCATGGTCCAGGCCAATTTCCTCTTCCAGTTTTAAAATTTCGAATCCCCTTTTTATCAAACCATTGAGGACGTTGGAGAGGGTATGCCTGTATTCTTGTGGACTTTGGATAGACACTTTTTCGGCTTCCGGATTGGTGAAGTTCCAATTGGGGTTGAGGGTTTGGATGGGGTATCCATCTCGATAGGGCTGCCAGATCGGATACCCTTTGCCATTCCACAACTCTTCCGTCTTGTACTCTTCTCCCCAGCAACCATCTTTCCAGGTACCATGAGCGAAAGGATTGTGAAACATCAGGTCATAGAGGCCGTTTGGCTTCAGGACCCGGGACACTTCATTGAAAACTTCGTCCACATGGGGGATATAATTGATGGAATAAGGTTGATAGACAATGTCAAATTCTCCATTTTTTGCAAAGGACAAATCCCGCATGTCCGACTTGATTACCCTGATCTTTTGCTGGTATTTTGCTGCAACCAGTTGATCCTTTCCCAATTGCTCACTGCTAAAATCAACCACCGTAACATGGGCTCCCAACAGGGCGAAGGCAATGCTTTGCTGTCCGCCACCACAGGCGAGACAAAGCACATATTTACCTTCAAAGTGTTCCTCGTAAAATCCATGCTTGTTGATGAATTTCAAGGCCTCTTCCGGAGTCAAACCCAATCTGGGTTGAGAACATAGAACCCCCTGCTTTGCCAATTCATCCCAGAGTTCTTCGTTTCGGTTTTCTGCCTGATTACTCATGTATACCTACCAATTAGAAACGTTCAGATGCATTGTTCCAGCATGAATATATTCACTGACAGTATATTTACAATTGTTTATTTTCCATGTAAGAATGCGAAATTGCGGACCATGAACACCTTCCCTACCATCACCACCGACCGCCTGCTTCTGCGACAAATACATCCAGCAGACATACATAATGTATTCCGGGGCTTGTCAAATCCCAAGGTGATCCAGTTCTACGGGGTCAGTTATGCAACCCTCGAAGACACGCAGCGGCAGATGGACTGGTTTGCAGCACAGGAAGCCGACGGGACCGGGCTGTGGTGGGCGGTTTGCGCCAGGGACAATTCAGTTTTTTATGGGGTAGGTGGCCTGACCGATATCAACAAGGAACACCGCAAAGGAGAAGTCGGGTTCTGGTTGTTGCATGAATACTGGGGCCGGGGGATCATGAAGGAAGCGATGCCCCTCATGCTGGATTATGGATTTGAAGCGATGGACCTGCACCGGATTGAAGGATTCGTCGAGCAAAACAATACCAATTGCCAAAATGCCCTGCGCAAGATTGACTTTCAATACGAAGGGACGATGCGGGATTGCGAGGTCAAGAATGGCGAATTCATCAGTCTGGAGATCTGGGCGAAGATTAAGACACAACGAACATCAAGGCACTAAAAAATCAAGCCACTAAGAAAACCAAGACACTAAATCGACTGCTTGTGGACATTTTCTCAAAAGACTGCTTGTGGACATTTACTCGAAAAACGCCTAAACAATTGGGGCCAGATTCAAACCTTTTGTATTTTTTTGTAGTTTGATTCCCGTGAAATGATCAACAACCTTTTACCTATTGTTATGAAATCATCAGCAACCTTTTACGCCTTGTTTTTCTTGCTGTGTGGTGGACTTCAGGCGCAGACTATTTATGGCATCAAGAACGATCCACCCCTTTATCCCCCTAGTCCCGGTGTTTCTACCACCTATCTGACTACGATTGATCCGACGACCGGACAGTCCACTATGGAGTTTCCCATTGCGGGGGCGCAAACGTCCATCAATGGCTCCCTGACCTTTGACCACGAACGGCAGGCCTACGTCTATTGGGGTGTCGATACATTGGGAGATTACCGCTTTTACTCTGTGCGTATAGACAGCAGTGGGATCAATTCTCCCCTGGTCCCCAACATTCCCGGTATCGGTGTAAAGGGTCCGATTGGGGTAGAATACGATCTCTCCACCGGCGCCACTTATGGGATCATCAATGTGTACCAGGGAGGAGGGAAAACGCTGGCCCATTTTGTCTCTGTCGATCTGATAACCGGAAATGTGGTGGTCATCGACACCTTTTCCAATGTTAGCGGTCCCTTCAGCCAGGCAACCAGCTTTGACTCCAACCAGGGCCGTTATATTTTCCAAAGCCGGGACGCAAACAACAATTACTCCCTTTATTTCCTGGACGCGGCTACCGGGCAGTTTGTCAAACAGCTCCAGATTCAATCGCCTCCCATGGCGACCAGTGGCCTGGCCCACTTTGAATACGACAACAATACAGATCAGATATTTGCCATTTATATTACTCAGGACCGGACAGTACCATTTCCCTATGAAAACAAATTATTCATCTGCGAAGTCGACACAGGTTCGGGAGCCCTTACCAATCTGACCGCCAATCCAGTCGCCGAGGGTCTTGGGATCAGTTCTCAGTACGCGACCAATGACTTTGAACAACAAAACCGGGAATACCTCTTTGTCCACACCGATCCGGCGCGGGGTATCCGACTCAAGATATTCGATCTGGATTCATTGACCTTGATTACAGATACAAATTACGATACCGAAGTCCGGCAACTGCTGATCAACAACCATGCTTTTGCAGTTTCCCGCTATGGACTCGGCAATACTGTGGGTGTAAGTGAATCCCTCGGACCCAAATTCTCATTTTATCCGAATCCGGTGAAAGATGAGTTGAGGATAAGCTGGGAGCAAATGAAGCCCGACCGGGTAGTGGTCATGGATTTGAATGGCCGGACGGTTTTGTCCCGGTCAATTCGTCCGGGAGTGGAAGGAACCAGCATTGATTTGCAAAGCCTCAGCCCGGCCGCTTACTTCCTGGCATTGTATGAAAATGGGAACCTGAAGGGGGTAAACAAGTTCCTCAGAAATTCCGATCTTTAAGACCTGTCAATTATGAAATCAAACACGACTTTGAAATTAACCGCGACATTAACCCTGCTATTCGTAATCCTCTTTGGTGGCCTCCAGGCACAGACCATCTATGGATTGAAGACAGATCCCCCCTTCAGTCCCAGCAATCCCAGTGCTTCTACTACTTACTTGTCTACCATTGATCCGGTGACGGGGGCCTCTTCCATGGAAATCCCCATTCCGAGTGTGCGTTCATCTGTCTACGGGTCCCTGGCTTTTGACCACGAGCGGCAAGCTTATGTATTCTGGGGGGCGGATACTTTAGGAGACTACCGTTTCTATTCCATCAAAGTCGACAGCAGTGGCATCCAATCCCCCCTCGTCCCGAATATTCCCAATATCGGAATCAAGGGGCCGGTCGGGGTAGAATACGATCTCTCCACCGGAATTTGCTACGGAATCATCGGAGTTAGCCAGGGTCCGAGCAACTCTATTTCGTATTTCGTGTCCATTGATCTGATTACTGGAAATGTGGTTGTCATCAACTCTTTCACGACGATTCTGGGACCAGTCAATCTGGCGTCAACTTTTGACTCCAATCACCACCTGTATATTTTCCAGGGACGGGATGCCAACCAAAACTTTTTCTTGTATTACCTGGATGCCAATACAGGACAGATTGTCAAGCAAGTACCGGTTTTGACCCCAGAGGTAGCCAATGACAGGGTGTATGCACACTTTGAATACGATAACAATACCGATCAGCTCTTTGGAGTCTATGGCACCATTGACCAAAACACCCCGGTTCCCTATTATGGGGAGACCTTCATCTGCGAAATTGATACAGGTACTGGAGCGATCACCAACCTGACCCCCAACCCGATTTTGCAAGGCGTTGGGATTGGCTCAGCACTCTTTACCAATGCTTACGACCAGGAAAACCGGGACTATATGTTCGTATTGGCCGAGCCAGGTCAGAATTTCAAACTGAAGTTCTACAATATGGATTCAGCTTCGTTTACCGTGAATACTTCCTATGATACGGAGGTTAAGCAACTCCTGATCGACAACCACGCTTTTGGAGTTTCCCGCTATGGGCTCGGCAGCACCGTCGGTGTAAGTGATGTGGTCAGGCCTCAATTCTCAGTCTATCCGAACCCGATTCAGGATGAAGTGAATGTGAGTTGGGAGCAAATGCAGCCAGATCAGATCGTGGTCATGGATATGCATGGACGTACCGTTTTGTCCCGGTCTGTTGAGGTGGGTGCTGAGCGCAGTGTATTGGATGTGCATAGTCTCAGTCAAGCCACTTATTTCCTGGTCTTGTACGAAAATGGTAACCTGAAGGGGGTGACTAAAATACTGAAGCAGGAGGGGAGGTAGGACTGCCGATTCGCAATCCTCAAGCCGCGTCGCGATCTTTAAAAAGAAAACACCACCTAAGAGATTTGTAAGTGGTGTTTTCATTCGTAAGTGGTGTTTTCCTTTGGGCCGGCGCAGTTTTGAGACCGACTTAGCTTTCAGGATAAGCTAGTGTTCTACCAGTTCAAAAGTCAATCTGATTCTGCGTTCCTCCGTAGATGATGTCTTTCATTCGTTCGCTGCCGAGGAAGTCGTGGGGAAATCCCAGTTCAATCGCACTGATCTCATCCAATTCTGCCACCAGCTCCGCTGGAATGGTAAACTCAGTACAGCCCAGGCTGTCTTGCATCTGGTAGAGCTTGCGCCCGCCCACAATCGGAATGGAAGTCCAGTCTTTCTGCATGGTCCAGCGCATCGCCACCTGTGCGGGTGATACTCCCAGCTTTTCCGCTACTTCGACCACTTTCTTCGTGATATTGGTGCTGCGCTCATTTCTGCGAATACTCTCCTCCGTCACCCGGCCCGTTTCCCCTTTCAGGTACTTCCCGGTCAATGCGCCCCCGGCCAAAGGTGCCCAGGGGGTCAAAGCCAGCCCCATTTCCCGGGCCATCGGGATCAGGTCTCTTTCAGGAGTCCGTTGCAGGAGGCTGTACTCCACCTGGAGTCCAACGAAGCGGCTCCAACCGCGGAATTCTGCCAGGGTATTGGCGCGGGCTACCACCCAGGCCGGGGTATCGGAGATACCGATATAATGGACCTTGCCTGAACTGATCAGGTCGTCGAGGCCACGCATCACTTCTTCCACAGGAGTGGTGGAATCCCAGGCATGGACCCAGAGGAGGTCAATGAAATCTGTATTGAGGCGCTTCAGACTTTCCTCAACGGACCGCATCATGTTCTTGCGGTGGTTGCCGGAAAAGTTGGGGTCTCCCTGGCGGTCAAAGAGGGTGTATTTGGTGGCAAGGACAAAATGGTCCCGGTCGTCCCCGATGAATTCACCCACAAAACGTTCGCTGGTCCCTTCGGTGTAGCGGTTCGCAGTGTCGATGAAGTTCCCCCCTGCTTCTGCGTAGGTATCAAAAATTTGCTTGCTGACCTCTTTGTCAGCGCCCCAGCCCCATTCGGTGCCGAAAGTCATGGTGCCAAGAGAGATCTCTGAGACCCTCAGCCCACTGTTGCCAAGAAGTTTGTATTTCATTATAGATTCAACCTGAAGGGGCGGGGATGGTTTTGCTATTCTCCAATTCGTACCAAATGCTTATATTTAAACCTATGAATATTCAAACAAGAAGAGAGAATTTGATTGAGTGGATGGCAGGTTTGAATGATTTGACCTTAATCGCTCGATTGGAAGAAATTGCAAGGTCTCACCAACCGCAAGTTGACCAATGGGATCAGCTCCCCAAGGAAGTTCAGGAGGGCATCCAAAAGGGGCATCAGGATTACCTGGATGGTAGGGTAATACCACATGAAGAAGCCATGGCCCGGGTCAAAAAGAAGGTTGGATATTAGATTGGATGGATCGCTTTCCCGGTTTCAAGAAGATAACAGCCCTGAAACGGGTTCACATGGAATTCCTCGATTCTCTTCGAGAACTTTATCTATATTCATTGTTAATTTCTCCAATAATAGAAAAAGGAATAGTTGAGATAGAGAATTCATCATCTCAATTTGAAGAAAGGGGAAGGGAGGTTTTTTCACAGGAATCATTTCAGATGAGTCCGGGGATTCCCTCAAAGAGGTTTCAGGAAAGATTAAAAAATTACTATGGTAATAAACTTCCCGGAGCAACATACATAACTAAGAATAATCAACACTTAATTAAAGTTCTGGAGACTAGCGATGATTCCGTCACAGCATTTGTGCGACATCTTGTATCGCCCAATTTTAATGTTTCATGGGCCACTCTTTTTGAGTTTTTAGGATGGTTCAGAAATTTATCCATCCATTCAGACGGATTCATTCAAAAGAACCTATTTCAAACCGCTGTTGGTAATTATGAAGCTTGGCTGCGGGAGTACTTTACTGTTCAATCCATCAATAAGAAAACTTTGAGGGTTTTTGTCGAAAGACAACAATCAATTACTTTAATTCATTGGGCCAAAAACTTGGGATTGAACATAGCAAAACATGCATTGGGAGAAAAGAATTATTGGTACCTGGGGGCAGAGCATTGGTAAAAAAGAGAGCCCCCGCAGGGGCCCTTTATTAAGGATAAATGGTTGTTCCAAAGCTTCTTCCGGAACTGCCACTGACAATGGCATATCATCCGGGTTTGAAACTTTTATGAAGGTCGGGTTTCACAGTCTCATACCATTGAACATTTATGGAGGGTTCTTGCCAAAATGAAGAAAGGACTACCCCAAGGTAGCCCTCTCTCGTCCATTAAAAATGTGAAGATTAAGTATATGATACCCCAAAAGTGGCTGCCTGTTATGATTTACCATTGAACATTTTGGCAATGGCCTTGACTTTTGGCACATTAGGACTATCCGCGACAACACACTCGTTTCGGTATGCGCAATAGAAGAATCTATCACGTGTTATGTCTGTTCAAGGATGAGGAGCGCAAGGAATTCCGTGAATTTCTGGTCTCGCCTTTGTTCAATGGGAGCAAAACTTTGCAACGCTTTTTTGATCTGTGGGAGGAGCGGATATTTGGACCCAACCAGGGCGATCTTGGACCAGAAGCGTTTCTGGAAGGAAGTGGCTTCCAGGTTTCACGGTTGGATAAGTTGTGCTCCCGGTTACTTAAAAAATCACTGGAGTTCATCGCCCTCACAGAGTATCTCCATTCAGAAGCCCAGCAGTACAGTCATATTTCATTGGGTTTGATCCGCAGGCGTGCTTCTCAGGATGAGATCAGGCGGCAAGAGGGTCGTTACCGGAAATGGCTGGATACGGGAAGTTATTCTGCCGGGAAGCAACTGGAACGCATGCACCTTGAATGGCGTACCGCAGAAGCCAAAATCCATGAACGCCAAACCAGAGACCTCTACAAGGAAGACTTTCGGGACCTTCACCAGGCTTTGGACACCTATTACTTCCTGCAAAAACTCAAGTTGGCCAGTGCGACTGCCAATGCAAGGTTCATGTACAAGCAATCCAAGGACCCCGATTCTGCATTTCTGGAATACTTTCGGAAAGAAGTTTCAGTAGAGGACCTGAATCCCCTGATCCAATGCTATTTCCACAATATAGAAATGCTCTCTCAACCCGATGACCTGATGCATTTCCAGCAACTGATGAGCTTGTTACAGCAATTCAGTGCCGATTTTGAACCAGATGATGCACGCGAATTGTACAACTACGCCATCAATTTTACCATCCGTAAAGGGAACCAGGGAGAATTGGTTTATCGGGAATATACGGGCGCTCTTTACCGGGATTTATTGGACAAAGGATTGCTGCTGATCGAAGGACGATTGCCATCTCAAACCCTGAAGAATATCATCATGATCCATTGCAGTTTGGGCGAACTGGATTGGGTAGAGACATTCATTGAAGATTACCGGGATCGGCTTCCAAAGGATACAGATCCTGTAATCATTACCTACAATGAGGCGATCCTGGCATATTTTCGGAAGGACTACGCCAAGGCCATCCAGGTTCTGAAAGAAGTGGTCTCTCTGCTCAAAGACGATCTCTTTTATGAGATTGATGCCCGGGCCTTCCTGTGGAAATCCTATTTCGAAAACTATGAGAATCTATCTCTCGAAGAGGTGGATGAGATGGAACGGATGTACGATGCTTTCAGGATATTCATCGATCGGAACAACAAGCTTTCAGAGATTCACAAGCGTCGCTATCGGAATTTTGTCCGGGAGTTCAGGCGATTGCAGGTGATGCAGCAGCAATCACCTCTATCTTTGGAACAACTCAAAGACTTCGAGCAGGAAGTCCAGGCCTTGGAGTATACTTACAACAAGGATTGGTTCCTGCTCAAAGCCAAAGAGTTGATCGATCGGATCTGACAGGCATTTATACGAGCGTGAGCCTGGCCAGTCCCTTTTAGGGCATGCGTTCGTTTTAAGCTTGCCTTTCCAATTAATGAGTCATAGAAGCTGGGATAAAGACCTGCTTGATGGGATTGCCATCTTTGTCAAAGGTGTCGAAAATGTATGGGCTGGATAACTGGTTTGTAGGAGGAGGTCCACCCCCGACATTCTCAATAATGCAAAGCCCATTGGCAGCCCTCAGGGGGGGTACGTAATTGGGGTATGTATACTGTAACAAATCAAGGTACCCGGTTAGGTAGGAGTCTCCGGTCAGAGGCTCAGGATCATCGATTTCAACTACGGTATTTCCCAATCCATCCCAGGTAGAGGTGAATTCTACGGAATTACCGTTGATTGTTTTTACAGAAATCTGCCCTTGGGGAATCTCTTCATCAACCACGAACCGGAATTTGATAACCCGACACAGACATTCATCCAGAAAAAAAATCCCGGTTAAAAGTTGTATCGCATAATCGGGGGGATTGATGCTGGGCCCATTTTTAAGCGGGAACCATCTTGTTTCTCCCTGGACACAATTCTGAAAGGTCCTTGACATCTCAGGGGTGTTTTCGATTTGAGGGATCTCGGTTTCTTTGTCACAGCTGGTGAATTGAACAAGGCAAAAGAGCAAGGCAAGGCTTCCAAAGATTTTTCTCGGGAGAATTTCTGATAGGATAGTACGTTTCATAATCTTCAAAATTCAAATAATGGATAAGCAAATCTATCTTGCATCCCCGGAAAGGTCATGAACATTTTTGAGGGTTTCTTGCCAATTTGCTGTGTTGATCCCATTGGGTTGATTGAATCCGGTGGTCAGATTTCATCAGTTCAGGGATATCTTGGGACTAATTTATCCAGCTTGGCAAGGACCTTTCGGCCCCGGCTTTTGTATCCGGCAGAACCATCTTCTATTTGTTCCTCGATGATGAGCCGCAATTCTGCTCCCAGTTCCGGGTATTTTTTCGCGATATCTGCCAGGGCAGACATGGAAAAGACCTTGACAGCTACCTTGATCTGAGGGTCGAGCATCCATTCGAAAAGTTGCTCAACCACTTCCCCTTCTATCTCTTCTGGAATACCACACAGCCAAAACCATTTGGCGAGACTCCGGTCATAACCGGGAAATTTCAAGTCCTGCCGTATCGCAAAGAACCGGGGGAGGACAGGAGCGATCAATTCGGGGGCTCTTTCACAAACTTCACCCAGTACCCAGATGAATCTCATCCCGAGTGGGTGCTCTTCGTAGAGCAGTTCCAGGTATTCGTCCAGGTTTACCTGCTCGGAGATGAGCTGAGTGGCCAGGGCGGTTCTGACCTCGGCGGATCTGCATTGCGCTAAAATGGGAGGCAGTTGGGATGGGTCCATATTGTAAAAATAACGGGTGCGGGTATTTATCGAAAGGGCAACCTGGTTGACTGGATTATTCGGTCCCAAATCTTAAATTGTGCTACCAATGATTTCATGACCTCCGATATTTGGTCACCTATATTTACCCTTGAACTCAATCAATCCCCATGATAAAAATACGTATTCTGCTTCCGCTTTTACTCTTATTGGCATCTACTGCGCTTGCCCAGGCTCCGGAACGCTTCAATTACCAGGCGGTGGTCCGGGACAACGGCGGCAATCAGATTCAGAACCAGTCCGTTAGCTTTCGATTGAGTATTCTGGAAGGGGGAGCCTCAGGGACGGTGATGTATGCAGAAACCCATACCGTCAATACCAATCAATTTGGTTTGGCAACCTTGCCGGTGGGCGGGGGCACCTTGTTTTCCGGGAACTTTGCCAATATCAACTGGGGCGGAAATACGCATTTTCTCCAAGTTGAAACGGACGTAACCGGTGGCAGTAATTATGCGATGATGGGCACCACCCAACTCCTGGCGGTGCCTTATGCCCTCCACGCTACCACCGTTGAAAACGATCTGGTCGACGATGCTGACAACGATCCCAACAATGAGCTTCAGACCATCAGCAAAACGGGCAATACGGTGACCCTTTCCAGTGGAGGTGGTAGCTATACCGATGAGGTGGACGATGCTGACAACGATCCCAACAATGAGGTTCAGACCCTGACCCTGAGTGGGCAGACGTTGACGATCTCGAATGGCAACAGTGTCACTTTGCCGAGCGGTGCCAATACCCTTGACCAGGCTTATGACCAGGGAGGTGCCGGTGCCGGTCGGTTGATCACCGCTGATGCAGGTGCAGTTCAGATCTCTTCATCAACTCCCAACAGCATCGTGCTCGACCTCGACAACACCAGTACTGGAGTTTGCCTGGCTGCTGAGAACAGCGGCGCATCCACCACCTTTTCCACCGTGCAGGCGATCACCAATTCTGGCTCCAACCAGGCTTCTGCGGTGGTCGGCAATACGGATGGTGCGGCCTGGGGCGTGTCCGGTCAGGTCAGTGCCACCGCCACCGCAGGTGCAGGTGTTTACGGCTCCAATCTCCGTACCAATGGGGGCATAGGAGTGCGTGGGGTTGGTTTCAATGGCACCGTGGGAGAGACGAATTATGTAGCCGGGTTTGGGGTCTACGGAGAGAATTTCGATATGATCGGGACAGGCAACGGCATCGGAGTTGCGGGGGTAGGCTATTGGGGAGTGGTTGGAGAGGACAGATATTTGGGATCGGTCGGAGGAGCTTATGGGGTTTTCTCCAATGGAACCCTCGGAGCCTCTGGAGCCAAAACTTTCCAGATCGATCATCCTGACGATCCCGCCAACAAGTACCTCCGTCATTTCAGCATGGAATCCAATGAGGTGCTGAACTATTACCGGGGCAACGCTACATTCGATGCCAATGGCGAAGCGGAGGTCGAATTGCCAGATTATTTTGAAGGAATCAACCGGGAGTATAGTTACCAGCTAACTCCTGTGGGGGCCTATATGCCCTTATTCATCAAGGAGAAAGTACAAGGGCGCCGTTTTGTGATCGCCGGGGGGACAGCCGGGATGGAGGTTTCCTGGGGACTGGTTGCAGAGCGGAATGATCCCTACTTCCAACAATATCCGGATCAGCGCCAGGTCATCATCGAAAAGCGGGAAGGTGAAAAAGGGAAATACCTGATGCCAGCCCTTTATGGTGAGGATGCAGCAAAGGGAATTCTTCCCCCAACTGGGACCGAAGTATTTCAACCGAAAGTGAGCATTCAGCGGTGATTCATTACCGGGAAACGTGATGTCCCTTCACCGGGAAACGTGATGTCCCTTCACCGGGAAACCCGTGATGTCCCTTCACCATGGCACCGGGAACGGTTTCTGGAAGCGGTTTCGATGGAAATCAACCACCTTGGAAGATCATTACCGCGCCTGGTACTTGAGCAATTTGCCGCTTTCAACCACTTTCCCATCTTCTATCAATTGGAAAAAGTAAAGGCCCTGGCTCAGTCCAGCGGGGCTGATCTCGAAATTGTACCCAGGTAATTGGTCGATCTTGTGTACGATGGAGCCATTCAGGTCCAGCAGCTGGAGCGTGAAAGCAGCTGGGTCGATGATATCGGAGCGCAAAATCACCCGGCTGCGGTCACCCATTGGGTTGGGGGAGACACTCATCAAGGGTTGCACCGCCTGGCTGGGATCAATGCTGACCGGGGGGGCGGTGTAGGTGCCGGAACAGGATTGGGTAACGTTTCCGGTTGCAGTGTCGTATTCGGTGATGTTCATGGCGACAATGGAGGACACCCTCCGTCCGGTAGCTTCAAGTTCACGGCCATTGCTGACCTGCCTGAAGACATAGAATGAATCGTTACCGCAGAACAAGACGGCCTTATAATTGTCTCCCAAGGCGACCAGATTGGTGATGGTGAGACTGTCAGTTCCAAGCGCGGCGACAGTAATTGGAATCTGAGAGCTGCCAGATACGGAGCAGAATACAGAAGAGGTTGCTCCGCTGACTTCGAACAGTGCAGCACACTGGGAAAAGCCACTGGAGAATAGGGATACAAGAGCTAAGCAAATAAGGGTCGTAATCTTTTTCATAAGTGGTCAGATGTTAGTGGCAAATAAATTATTGGTTTTTAGGGAATAAGTCAAGTTTTAAGGTTTTGAAAGACACGAACCTTGGAAAGTCAGATGAATATTCCTTTTTTAGAGTTCTCAATAACTGAAGACCCCATGCCAATCCCATTTGAAAAGAAATTGTTCCTGAAGATGTGGGTTATCGTCCTCGCAGCTACTGCGGTAGCCTTTGTTATTGCAGTCATGTTTTTCGACTATGAATTGACTACTGCAGACCCGATCTGCTCGCCCATAGCCGCTGCCTTATTGGCCTATTTCATCCACCTGATGTTTTACAACCCGGAAACTGCAGAAAAAGACTGAACCAATGGCAAATAGAGCTGACAAGCGACGTAAGCAAAAGACCGGGAAAGTTGCATCCAAGGGGGGAGGAAATTCCATGCTCAAGAAACTGGGTCACTGGTGGAAGGACTTTCAACAGAGCAAGTCTCCCATCCTGATCTTTCTCCTGAAGTTTCTGGCGGTGATGGTACCATTTTACATCATCTTCTATACCAGCTTCTTCCAGGACAATATCCTGTACGGCTGGAATGTCCTTAATACAACCGTCGCTTCTTTTGTCCTGAACATATTTGGTGCAGGGACAGAGGCGATAAGCAATACTCTGATTGGAGGGGGGACTGCCATTGAAATTTTTGAAGGGTGCGACGGGATCGAGCCCACCATGCTGCTGGTAGCAGGCATTGCCGCTTTTCCAGCCAGCTTGCGAAGCAAGTTAAAGGGCATCTTATTTGGCGCTTCTTTTTTGCTGGCGGTCAATTTCATTCGCATCATCTCCCTTTACCTGGCCAATGTCTACTGGCCCGCAGGTTTTGAATTCCTCCATCTTGAATTTTGGCAGATGTTCTTCATTATCCTTGCCATCCTGACCTGGGTCTATTGGATCCGCAAATCAAGTCCAATTAAACCAAAGAGTAACGATGCCGTCCTTTCTACGTAATCCCCTTTTGCGAATGGCCCTCATTTTTGGGCTGTGTTATGGGGGCTTTTTGATTATCGGCCAGGTGGCCGGGTTGTCCAAGGGATACCGGAGTGTAATCCGTAATCTCAGTACCCGGATTTTTCAGGAAAACTGGTCCAATGGAATAGTGCAATTTCGGGAACCTGGTGATCAATTTGGCAAAGGACTGGAAACTGCAATCGATATGGTCAACCGGGAGGAAAACGCAAGGGCTGCTGCCTCAGGAACCTCTGTCAAAGCAGTTACCGTCTACTTCAGTATCCATAACTGGGGCTATTTGCTGGGCAGTTTTCTGCTTTCCCTGATCATAGCATCTCCGGTACCGATCAAGCGAAAGCTTTGGGCTGCGGGGATTTCCCTCGTCTTTTTTCATATTTATCTGATGGCACGCATCTGGCTAAAACTGGAATGGGAAATTGATGCGCACCCGGAATTGGCCATCCTCGATATCAGTGATTTCTGGAGCAGTACCCTGGATGCTCTCAATGTGGTTTTCGTTCAGAACATCGTGGTTTCATTTCTGACGGTAACCTTTATCTGGGCACTGGTGACTTTCCGTAAAGATGATTGGGGAGCGTTTTCCAGGATGATAAAGGTTCCGGCCAAAGCCCAGTAGTTCCCAGGAATAATATAATAAGGTTTAGGGAGGGAGAGAGGTAAGCATTATGCTACACCTTGCCATCTATTGCTGCTCGATGGCAAGGGTAGCATAGGGATTTTGTTGAAAAAAGAACGGTTTAGTAATGCTTAATGTTAATTTATGCCTTTGTGTAAACAGTGGTGGTGGCATTCCACCAGATAATTCGCAAATGAAGGTAGCCAGCCGTCGGTGTTCCCCAAAACCAAGTTTATTTGCAAGTAAAGAAATTCATGCCTAATTTTTCATGTCCAACTGGTTGGTTAGCAGATCATTCAATTTCATACAGATATCGAAAAGCAGCATGACAGGAGAAGGCTTGTTTAATTTGGTGCAATCGCTTTCCAAGCAACAAAAAGCCAATTTCTCCCGTTTTGTGGACGCCAGAAAAGGATCCAATCCGAATTATTATACCCTCTTTGAACGGATGCAGGCCTTTAGATCGTATGAAGAAAAAGGGATCAGAGGGAAGCTGTTCCAAAATTCGAGCAAGTATTACCAAAACCGTGAAATCCTGACCGATAAGCTTATTCAAAGCATGGTCTATTTCAACGGTTCAAGAGGGTCAGTCAGGTCTTATGTCCTGCAAGCCATAGAGCTAAATGCGGTCGAGCAAGGTCGTAAGAGGTTGGAAGCATGTATGTTGGAAGCCTGTGAACGGAAAGACTGGCCAGTGTTGGCTTATCTGCACCGTTTTCGGGAAGAGCTGAAGGAAGCATACCGGCTGGATTTACCCCTTCCCGAGGGAGTGCCTGCTGCTGAGGAAATCCGTGGTGCACTGCAGTCCTGGGATATGCTTTTGGACCTGCAAAGGAAGGTGAAGCACCACCTTCAGGAAAATTTTGGAGACCATCTCTTTCATTATAAGTCTTTTCAATCCAAGCTGGAAGAGATTCCAACCATCGGTGCAAAAGGCCTGATACTGTCCGGAAAGGTTCGGGTAAGCCTCGAGATTCTGAAACAGGATTATCACAAAGCGGTCCAATTCCAGGAAGATCTTGTTCGTAGACTGGAGAGCGCTCCTGTTTTTCTGAAAAATGCTCTTTTGATCAAGGAATTGTCCATCCTGATTCGTCTTGCACTGGAAACCGGGGCCGACCAGATCGCGCTCAAATCCACTTTTGCCCTGGGTTCGGTGCCCGTGAGCAATCCACGGGAGGAAGAACTTAAGACCTACCATCAGACCAAGTCCTTAATATCTGTGGCCCAGACCCAGGGAAACCTGGAGATGGCAAGTAAGGGGTATTCTCTGGTGCTTGAGCATACCGGGATATTCAGCGAGGGGGAATTGCCCACCTACTACTTTGGATGCGCCACCGTCTTCTTTCTGCATGGAGCATACGCCCAGGCACTTGAGGCGGTCACCGCGATCCGTGCCGCAAAACGGTCTCACTGGGAAGAACTCAATTGGTCCGTCGATGCTTTGCGCCTGTTGTGCAATTACGAACTTGGCAACGCCGAAGTGCTGGACCCACTCCAACGGACGCTGGTGCGTTCTGCCAGGGCACAAGAAAAGAACTACCCCCTTTTTGCCAGTCGTTGGGTAGTAAAAATGATGAATGCAGCCAATCAGAAGGAGGCCTTGCAGGTATGGAAGCAGGGAGTTGAAGAATATGATTCTTACTGTGGCAATCCGAAAGAGGTTTTGACAACCAAAGTTTTTGATCTCCGCCCCTGGCTTGAATCAAAAGCACATGCTGCTTCCATGTGGCAGGTGTTTCAAGACCAGAGGCAAGGGATCAAAAATGAGATGAAGCAGATCCTTTAGAGGTCATCGATCACAGAGATGATCACGACTCCCCCATTGTCGTTCGGTACCGAGATTAAGTAACCAACCGGAATTTTAGTGATTTGCATACTGCCTTCACACCAGAATTCACAGAGCTTGTCATAATCCATTCCTTCATTTTGTTGTAGGTGCCGTATGATCCGTTCTAAAAGGTCGTGATGGATCGGGACACTGACGTGTTGAGAGATCGAGAGGTTGGACTGAAGAGAAGTAGCTTGGGTACGCATTGGAAGAGCTGAACAAAGAGCTACCAGTGCAGATAAAATAAAAATTCGCATAGCATTTCGTATTAAAGATTAGACTACAATAAAGATACAATTTTGGGTGGTCGCTGAGGGCTTAGCCCTTGATTATGTATAGTTTAACTAGCTCAGGTTGGGGTTATTTCGCTCGGGTTGGTTATACATTAAAAAATGTCTTACGCTTGTATTTAGGGCTTTCCTTTATCTTTGCACTATGACTTTTCTCTCTGTCAATGTGAACAAGTTTGCAACGCTTCGCAACTCCCGTGGGGGAAACAATCCCGACGTGCGGAAAGCTGCGGTAGATGCCGTCCGGTTTGGGGCGGATGGGATTACAGTGCACCCCCGGCCAGACGAACGCCACATCCGGCGCAGTGACGTGTTTGAGATTGCTGAAGCAATCGAGGTGGAATTCAACATTGAAGGGTATCCCTCCGAAGATTTCCTCCAACTGGTGGAAGAGGTCAGTCCTGCCCAGTGTACGCTGGTTCCTGATCCTCCCGGGGTGCTGACTTCAAACGCTGGATGGGATACCGTCGGTCAAAAATCCCAATTGCTGGATGTCGTGGCCAGGCTCAAGAGTCACGGAATCCGGGTTTCGATCTTTTGTGGCACTGACTTGCGCATGGTGGAAGGTGCCCGCGAAACGGGGGCTGACCGCATCGAGTTGTATACCGAACCTTATGCGATCGGTTACCTGAAAGACCGGGAAGCAGCCGTCGCTCCCTTCCGTCAGGCAGCACTGCGTGCCCATGAGCTCGGGTTGGGTGTAAATGCCGGCCATGACCTCGATCTCAATAACCTGGCATGGTTCAATGATCATGTTCCTCATCTTGAAGAGGTTTCCATAGGGCATGCCCTGGTATGTGATGCCTTGTACATTGGCTACGAAGCAGCCGTTAAGGCATACCAGCAATGTCTGGGATAATAATCAGCGAATACGTGCGGACCAGGTCTTTCCTGTTTTTTGACCTTGAAACAACCAATGATGCAATTCTATTCTTAGTCTGAAATCATCTTGCCCCCCAGTGGGGACCACTTCCATATTGTAGACATAGCTTTTTCCAGGTGGGATATTCACCTGTAGTTTTGATATTACTTCTGTATTTGAATCGCTTGCTGTGTTCGGGGCATCGAATCGGTGCCCCACCGAAAATAAGTTACGAGAATCTGTTGCAGAAACCATAACCAAAGGACTGTTGTTGGTTATTTTAACCTGGAGGTCATTGACCACTCCGTTGCGCAGCTCAGGTACCCCATTCTCCGAAATTCCTAAAATCTCAATCTCAAACATCTCCGGTTTCAGGTAGCCTTCGCTCAGGTCTTCGGGGTAGGGGATGTCTTCGTTTACATATATGATGGGACCCCGCTGAAAATTAAAGTACTGGTTGGGGGGATCGGGGATAGCCCTTAAACGTGCAAAGGAGACGCAGGGGAATAGATTCTGAGCGTCGGGGTGATCGGTGAGAAGCGCCGGCTCAGGTGCTGGAAATATCTGAAGCGGATGTGCTGCTCCGCGCAATGTTGTGTAGATGGTGGATTCAATCGCCATGGCCCAAGGGACCCCGTACCGGTTGGTGTTGATGCGGTCTTCGTCAATGACCAGTTTGTATTGTCCAAGCTCCTGGCTGTACGCATACATATTGTCAAGCCAGTAGAATTTGTAGTCCAGGTGGCGCTTGCGTTGCCATACCCTGGTCGCCAGTAGCAGGCCGAGCAAAAGGAGGATGGCAGTATGAGTCCAGCGCACCGGGATGCGGGGTAAAACATCCAGCAGAAAAAAGATGCTGCCAAAGAGGGCAAAAGGACCACAAATATTTTCCAGGATCAGGTTGGAGTCCCCTGCCTGGTAGACAATTCCCACCAAGGTGCCGTAGGTGACCAGTCCACCCAGGAGCAGGATGGCTTTCTTCCATTTCCCCAACAGCAGCAAGGCCGCGAGGACAATGGCATTAAAGTAGAGCATGATCTGAAGGTCCCGCGTCAGGAGGTTTCTCAGCTGGATCGGGCCACTTCTGCTCCAGAAGCTTTGCAGGATTTCCCGGAAATTTTCCAGGTTGCTGGCCTGGGCGATGTCGTATTCGGAAGGTGGGGGCCTGATGGCCCGCCAGAGCAGAATGGAGGCTCCCACTGTGAGCAGCAGGGCGGCAAATCGCTTCCACTGGCTGCGGTCCAGGGAAAACGCCTCATATCCGAGCATGAATGCCAGGGGAGCCAGGGCGATGGGATGGGTAAACAGAATCAGCAGTACGAACAGCGGTACCGGGAAAAGGTAGGTCAACAAATATCTGCTCTTCCCGCCTCGCATCCAGGCAAAAAAGGTGGCACAATATACCAGGGTCAGGAAGACCTCAGATACCGGCCAGAAGTAGGTGGCATCCCAGACCAGCAGTTGCAGGAAGATCACGGTCCAGGCAGCCGCTGCCTGCCGGGCCACATAATGGGCAAACAACCAGCAGAGGTAGTGGATCAGGGTGAAAGACAGGGAATAAGCGATCAGAACCACCTTTAGGGAGGCCCCGGCTTTGATCAATGCCAGTGGAATCACCTGGGTGATGAAGGCACCGTAGCGGTAGTGGGCGATGCTGAAATCCTCATCGAAGAGCATGCCGAAGGAATAATACGATGAGTCAACATTGATCATCCGGTATTCAAACAGGAAGATCGAAAGCAGGGCCATGATGAGAAAATAAGCATGTCCCATCCAGGGGCTGGACAGGAAAGAGGCTGATAAACGAGAGGTCAATTTATTTGAAATTTCTCCCATGAGCTGTGAATATAGCCATTTTCGATTCTGAAGGACAATCCTTTGGGAATTCTAATTAATTTTGGTGGATGCAGCAGAGTGGTAGCGGATCGGGAGTGTTCAGCACTGGTAGTTGGCTGGAGAAGCTGGCCTTGTGGCTAGGGCTGGGACTGGTCCTGGTGGTGATCATCCGTACCGCCTGGCAGTCCGATGATGCCTACATCACATACCGCTGCATAGACAACGCCCTCCACGGACATGGATTCACCTACAATATTGCAGAACGGGTACAGGCTTTTACGCACCCCCTTTGGGCATTGCTACAACTGATTGTGGTGGCCGCCACCGGGGAAGTCTATTTTTCCGGTATTTTTCTGGGTGTCCTGTTCTCGATGCTGACCCTTTGGGTGCTGTCACGGCGACTTACCCGGAACCCATTTCATTTTCTATTTGCCGCCCTTGCTTTATTGTCTTCTTCTGCCTGGGTGGATTACACCACCTCCGGGCTGGAAAATTCACTCAGCTATTTCCTGTTGGCCGTATTTATGGCTGAATGGCTGGGTGAGAAAAGGTTGCTCAGGCTGTGTCTGATCGCCTCTCTGATCATTCTGAACCGGATGGACATGCTCCTCTTGGTTGCACCTGCTCTTTTTTCTGCCTGGTGGCCACAACGCAGTCTCCGTACGGTAGGACGTGTTCTCCTTGGATTCACCCCGTTCATCCTCTGGGAACTGTTCGCCATCTTCTACTATGGATTCCCCTTTCCCAATACTGCTTATGCAAAGCTAAATGTTGGCATCCCCTCCGGGGAATTGTTCCAACGCGGGCTCCACTACCTCGGGGCATCTTTTCGCAACGATTTCCCCACCTTTTTGCTTCCCTTCCTCAGTCTCATCATCGGATTCGTCCGTCGACGTCCCCGCCTGCCTGCATTGGCACTCGGAGTTGTCCTCTACCTGGGTTATGTGATCAAGATCGGCGGTGGCTTCATGGAGGGGCGCTTCTTAACTGGTGCGGTGCTGGTCGGAGTGGTCATCATTTGGGATTGGGTCGCCAGCCAATGGGGCAAGCAGGCTATGGGAGGATTGGGAGGACTGAGCCTGGTGTTGGTAGCGATTGCGGTAGTGCAGGGACCTGCATCTATTCTTACCGGTGCAGAATTCAAACGTGAACGCAAGGACATCATTACGAGCAAAGGGGTAGCGGATGAACGAGCCTATTACTATCCGCAAACCGGTCTTCTGAATGTCTTGTCAGAGCCAGAGCGACCCATCCACGAATGGATTTCAAACGGCCATCAGATGAAGGCCTCCGGGAATAATTTCTATGTCGCGCAGAACATGGGTTTCATGGGCTATGCAGCTGGTCCTGAGCTGTACCTGATAGATGGGTACGCACTGACCGACCCCTTGCTTTCCCGGTTTCCCCCCATGTACAACCCCGGATGGCGGGCAGGCCACCTGCCCCGCGCCATTCCGGAAGGGTACCTGGAAGGATTGCCTCATGGTGAAAACCGGGTGGTGGAGCCTGATCTGCATGAATTGTATGACAAGCTTTTGCTTGTTACCAGAGGGGATCTCTGGTCCTGGAAGCGGCTCAAAACGGTTTTGAATTTGAACCTGGGAGGAGCAAAGGTCAAAGACCGCCAACGTTTCCTCTATCCTGTCACCCAATCCCAGAGTCAGGAATACCCGGTTTATCCAGGAGAGGCATTTGTATCAGAGCCCATCAATCTGGGGCATTTTCGCGGGGTTCAGATTGCATTAAAGCCATTTGAAGGTCCCAACCGACTGGAACTCGGATTTGAACCGGGATACAGTTACGTGGCAATCTACCGGGGCGAGGATGATTTCTTCAAAGGTGTTTTGGTCGAAGAGGGAGAGCCCGGAGTCTCCATCCAACCGGACGGAACCATGGTCTATATCCTGGATCTGGAAGGGGAGCGGGTTCCACAAAAAGGAGATTTCCTCGCTGTCTATGGAATGTGGATCTATGGAAGACAGGCGCTAAAATATGTAAAGGCCGGGATTTAGGAAGAGGAAAGGTTAACCTCAGGCAAATTTATCGTGGTCTTTGCGTACTTCTTTGACAATCTCTTTGATCTCCTGTTCCTTTTCTTTCTTACAGATCATCAGGACATCGCCGGTATCCACCACAATAAATCCTTCCAAACCGTTGAGAACAACTAATTTTTTGGGGTCGGAGATGCGAACCATATTGTCGCTGGCTTCAAAGATCATGGCATTGCCCTGGATACCGTTTTTGAGATAATCCTTCTCCAGGTGGTCATAGACAGAACCCCAGGTGCCGAGGTCACTCCAGTCAAAGGAGGCTTTGATCACATAACGGTTGTCCACCTTTTCGATAATGCCATTGTCCACCGAAATGTTCCGGCAGAGAGAGTATACATTTTCAATCGAGGTACGTTCCTGCTCTGTGTCATAGCTGTCGCTGATATCATTGAATATCTCATACATATCAGGGAGGAACTCCTGGTAAGCTTCCAGCATGGTGGGTAACTGGAAGATGAACATGCCACTGTTCCAGAGGAAATCGCCTACTTCCAGGTAGGTTTTGGCAATTTCCAGTTTGGGCTTTTCCGTAAAGGTTTTGACCCGGTAGATTTCCTGAGGAACCCCTTCTTGTTCTTCGATCAGCTGGATATAGCCATAGCCGGTATTGGGATCGGTGGGAGGAATTCCCAGGGTAATGATCCGGTTTCCTTCACGGCAGGCATTGAGAGCGATCTCGGCATCATGGCGAAAAGCTGCCGCATTTCGGATGAGGTAGTCAGATCCTACCACGAGCACCCCGGCTTCGGGGTTGCGGCTTTTGATCTTGAACATCCCATAAGCGATGCAGGGGGCAGTGTTTCGACCTACTGGCTCGAGCAGAACTTCCTGGGGACGAATCTCCGGTAACTGCTCATAAACCAGAGATTGATACTTTTCATTGGTGACAATGAAGATATTTTCAGTTGGGATAAAGGATTTGATCCGGTTATAGGTCATTTGGATCAAAGATTCTCCCAATCCAAGGATGTCGTGGAATTGCTTGGGGTAGTTTGAGCGGCTCATTGGCCAAAAGCGGCTTCCAATTCCGCCGGCCATGATGATTACATAGTCGTTTTTTCTCATAGTATTGGGGTGAATACCCGATCTTTCACAGTCTCGCAAAAATAAACGGCCAAAGGGAAACTTCAGTTGATAAAACTCGTTATAGCTTACTGGGTCTCCGGATTGGAGACAAAATTACGATAAAAAAATTGTACTGAAACGGTCTATTAAAGCGATTTTATTCTTAATTTAAAGATATTGTAGATTGGTTCATTACCCACAGGGGTGACATGATACGGAGATTAGTTGAATGGACGTAGTTGAAAAAATTGATTTGAAGAGAGTCCTCAAGCAGTTCTTTGGCTTTGAAGGATTCAGAGGGAAGCAGGAAGACGTGATCACGCACCTCATGGCTGGCAATGACACTTTTGTCATTATGCCAACGGGTGCCGGGAAATCTTTGTGTTATCAGCTCCCGGCCATCGCTTCGGAGGGAACCGCATTGGTGATCTCTCCTTTGATCGCCCTAATGAAAAATCAGGTGGATCAATTGAAGGCGCATGGAATAGAAGCTGGTTTTTTGAATAGTAGTATGAACCGCGGGGATTACGAAGAGGTCAAGCGAAAGACCATTTCCCAAGAGCTTAAATTGCTATATGTTGCACCGGAATCATTGGTAAAGGAAGAATTTATCGATTTCCTTAAGCAATCCAGGATATCATTTGTAGCGGTCGATGAAGCGCACTGCATCTCCGAATGGGGACACGACTTCCGACCCGAGTACCGCCGCATCCGAGAGATTCTCAACCATATTCCACCGGTTCCCATCATTGCGTTGACCGCCACTGCCACGCCCAAGGTGCAGTTGGATATCCGGAACAATCTCAAGATGTATGATGCGGAGTTGTTCATCACCAGTTTTAACCGCCACAATCTCTATTATGAGATTCGCAGCAAGGTGGACCCGGTGACCGATGTCATCAAGTACATCAAGAAAAACATGGGCAAGTCGGGAATCGTCTATTGTCTCAGCCGGAGAAAGGTGGAGGAGATAGCCGAGATCCTGAATGTGAATGGGATCAAAGCGGTGCCTTACCATGCGGGCCTGGACTCCAAGATGCGGTCCCGACACCAGGACATGTTCCTGAACGAAGACATCCATGTTGTGGTGGCCACCATTGCATTTGGAATGGGAATTGACAAACCAGACGTTCGATTTGTAATACATTACGACGTTCCGAAAAGTATCGAGAGCTATTACCAGGAAACCGGACGTGGGGGTAGGGATGGTCTCGAGGGTAATTGCATCCTCTTCTACGACTACAATGATATCGTTAAGCTCGAGAAGTTCATGAAAGACAAGCCCGTCAGCGAGCGGGAGAGTGGACGTCTGCTCCTTCAGGAGATGGCCGCCTTTTGTGAATCGGGCCTGTGTCGAAGGAAATACATGCTGCACTACTTTGGAGAAGAATTTGATGCTTCAAAGTGCAATGGCATGTGCGATAACTGTCGCCATCCAAAGGAAAAGTACGATGCGACCAAACAACTCAAACAAGGGCTTGCTGTTGCCAAGCAGGTTAAAGGGAAGTTTGGTATCAATCACATGATTAAAGTGCTCCGAGGAGCCACCAGCCAGCAGGTAATGCTCAATGAGCATGATAAATTACCGATTCATGGCCGGGGTGATGATTTAGGAGAAAAAGAGTGGCGCTCTGTATTTGCCCAGATTCTGGTCCAGGGTTATCTGGAGAAAGATATTGACAACTACGGTATCATCAAGCTCTCTCCCAAAGGAGAGAATTACCTGAAATCTCCCGAGCCGGTTGAGTTGTTCAAGTACCGTGATCCCAAAGAGCTGGACCGGGAAAAGGAAAAACTCCAGGCAGAAGAGTTCAATACATTTGACGAGGTGCTTTTTGACAGACTCAAGAAATTGAGGAAAGAGATTGCCAAGGAAAAGGAAATTCCTCCTTACGTCATCTTCCAGGATCCAAGCCTGGAAGAAATGGCTCAACGCTTCCCTATCACCAAGGATGAGTTCGTCAATATCAGTGGGGTTGGTCGGGGAAAGGCTGAAAAGTTTGCCGCTCCCTTTGTAGAACTCATCGCGGGCTACGTGGAAGAAAATGACATTGAGCGACCAGAAATGGTGGTGGTCAAGCGGGCTGGAAACAAAGCCATGAACAAGCTGTTCTTCATCCAGCATATTGACCGCAAGACACCATTGGATGAAATCGCCCGACTCAAAAGTATCTCTTTTGGAGATTTGATGATCCAGATCGAGCACATCATCAATTCAGGAACCAAACTTGACCTCGATTACTACATCAAGTACGAGGTGGATTCTGACTCAATTGAAGATATTTTCGAATACTTCATGCATGCCGAGACCGACAATCTTGACCTTGCTGAAGAGGAATTGGGGGGAGACATCACCCGGGAAGAGATTCAATTGGTCCGGGCTAAGTTCCTGGCTGAAGTTGCGAATTGATTAGAGCTTTTCAGCTGATCGAAGATTGTCGACTTATTGGAGATTGCCAACCGATATTCCTACCTGCATAGATTGCGTAACTATTTCCTACAAAAGGTTTTCTTCTTGATTCTGACCTGTTTCATGGTCGGGGGCCCAATTCACGCCCAGACTGGCGGCTCGATCGGGGACTCCATGCATACCTTTATGATCGAGGAGAACCTCAGCAGCTTCCTTGGGTTTGGTTGCAATATTGTTCAAAAAGGAGAGGACGATTATTCTTTCCATTATGGTTATTCCACGAACGAAGCCCGCCACGAATGGTCAGACTCGACGATTTTTAATCTTGGTTCTATTTCCAAGCTCTTTACTGCCATTGCAGTCGTTATGATTGCGAATGAAGGGTTGTTGAAGTTGGACGACCCGGTCTATTATCATTTTCCGGAGTTTTTGAATATCCGGGGCCGCAACCGCAGTGCTCCCAATGTCACGATCATGGACCTGCTCCAGCACACCTCAGGGATTTCCCAGAGCATGGAGCATCTTTTCCCGGAAAAGTTTGGCAAGGAGGTCATGGAGTCAGAGGATGAATTCTATGAGAATACCTACAATTACCGGGCATTTATGAACCGGGAGGACTTCAAGAGCCGTTTTGAATTGTATGCGAGCATGGACAAGCCCCCCGGCAAGTATCAATTTTCCAATCTCAACTATGTCATGTTGGGTTATATCGTGGAGGAAACCATGGGCCTCAACCTGGCAGAATTGGTTACCAATAAGATTTTTGTACCGCTGGGAATGGATGACTCACATTATTACCAGACTCCTGACAGCATGCTTGACCGCCTGGCCTGGGGATATTACCAGCTCAGTGATGGATCCTACCTCAATGTGCATACCAATGAGGTGGAAAGTCCCTCCCCGACCGGGGACGGTGGCATCAAAACGAGTATGCGGGACATGCGAAAATTCATGCATTTCCTGATTGGGGACTTTCGGAACCCGGCTTATAACCAGGTCCTGCCCCGCACCGCTTTGTTGTCCATGATGTCTCCTCAGGAGAAAGGGCCGGACAAAAATACCTGGGTCGGACTTGGGTTCCACAATATTCAACCCTATAACTTCACGGGGCATACTGGTGGCTGGGATGGCTTCCTTGGTATCCTGTATTACCACCGTGAATCACATTCTTGCTTATTTTTGATCACCAACCGCGAGGACAATGAACTTTTCTGGTTCCTCCGCATTTATGCCGCTTATGCCATGCTGTTCCAGGAATTCGACTAACCCATGCTAAAAACTGCCTCCTTTACCCTCATTGCCTTCTTTGCCCTCTGTTTTCTTCCCTTGCCCCACCTCTCTGCCCAGCAGGACCTGCAAACCGACGTCCCGAAACTTTATACCCCGGAAGCTAAGTATGAGAAGGTGGACAAGTGGTCTTTCTATCTCACCATGCGGGACGGGGCGGAAATCGCAGTGGATCTCTTCCTGCCCAAGGGGATGGAACCTGGAACCCGGATTCCGGCCATCTTGCACCAAACCCGCTATTGGCGGGGCCTGGATTTGCGCTGGCCTTTTTCCAATGCACTTGGCATAGGGCCTCCCTCCCTGACCGTTTTCGCGGATACAGAGGAATTTGTCAAGCAAGGGTATGCGGTGCTCAGCATTGATGCCCGTGGATCTGGCGCTTCGACCGGTGAGCGGGAGACAGAAATGGGACCGGATGAAGTAGAGGACGGGAGAGAGATTCTGGATTGGATCGTCGAACAGCATTGGTCCAATGGAAACGTGGGGGCCATTGGGATTTCTTACAATGGATGGGCGGCCCAGATGTTAGCCAGCCTGAACCATCCTGCCCTCAAAGCCATTATTCCTATGCACGCTCCATTTGATGGATTTCAGGAAATGGCGGTCGTGGGCGGTGTTCCCCATTACAATCTTGTAGCCGACTGGACAGATATCTGCGTATCGATGGACCAGGGTGAATTGGCCAGCAAAGTGAAAGGAGCCAAGCTGGTATTGAAGGGGTTTCCACTGGTGGAGGACGATCCCAAGGACAGAAAGCGGGAGGAGTTCTGCGAAATGCATGTGGAAAATGGCTATTTCGGCGAGTACATCGATGATGTCAAGTTTCGGGACGACGTCCTGGAGGGCCTGGGGTACACGATCGATTCCTTATTTCCGGTGGGTGCGCTGACCCGGATTCAGGCCTCGGGAGTTGCAGTGTACAGCACAAGTGGGTGGTATGACCTCAGTGGCACCAGTGCCGCAACCCGGCAGTTTATGAACTACAATCCTGCTGGGAGGAAGTTGCTGTTTGGGGCCTGGAACCATGGTGGCCGCAACCTGGTCAGCCCCTTTGCTCCGGGGGAGTCGGCCTTCAGCCGGTTGAGTGAATTCCTGAAATTCTTTGATTACCACCTCAAAGGATTGGAGAATGGACTCTACGACGAGCCAAGGGTGCATTATTATCACCTTGGTGAGGAAGTCTGGAAGTCTGCGGAGTCCTGGCCTCCGGCCCGGGTGCAGATGGAGTCCCTTTTCCTGGGACCGGATTCAACTTTGAGCGCAAGTCGCCCTGGTCAGGGAACTGCCTACGACAACTTCCTCCTGGATACGACGACCTATGTGGGCCTGGATTCCCGTTGGGAGTTGAGCTCAAGGTGCAAAAGCACCTACGATACTTTACTGCAGCAGGTGGACGGACTGCTTTCCTACACCGGACCCGTGGCTGAAGAAGCGAAAGACATCACCGGTGTGCCTGAATTGAGTCTTTGGATGGCGAGCCCGGAACCGGATGGTGCCTGTTTTGCCTACCTGCTGGATGAATCTCCCGAAGGAGTGCTCAGGGTAATGAGCCAGGGACAATTGCGGCTGATCCACCGGGCTGAAACCCATGAAGGTGCTCCTTACAAAGACCTGCTTCCATATCGGAGCTTTCGCTCTGACGAAGTGATGGACATGCCCAAAAATGAACCCGTAGAGATTCACTTCGGATTGACACCTATTTCCTGGCAGCTTAAGCCTGGGCACCGGGTGCGCCTGGTTTTGTGTGGATCGGACCGGAGCCATTTCTCATTGGTCGGTCCACAACCCTTTACCGCAAAGCTGATGCGGTCGGCACAGTACCCTTCCCACCTGGATCTGCCTGTCCTGCCAGTGGAGAATCAGTAAAATTCCTTAACTTGATTTTCCTCATCACTTTAACCAACTGTGAATGCAATACCGTTGTGTCCTGGCTTTCCTGATCTTCCTGCTCCCATTTTCCACTTTGATCGGCCAAAATGCCGAAACCGATGCATTGCTTAAAGAAGGGATTAGCTTACATGACAAAGGCGATTATCAGGGAGCGATTTCAAAGTACGATGCTATATTGGAACAGTTTCCGGATGATTTCGGAGCCTTGACAGAAAAGGCGATGACCTTGTTCATGTCAGGAGACCAAAAAACGTGTATTGACCTGTGTGAACGGATCATCAAAATCCACAAAGAAGAGGAAAATCTCTATCTGGTCTACACCACTTTGGGAAATGCACTGGACAATGTTGGCAAACCGCAGGAGGCCATCGATGCTTATGAACGTGGGATTGCCCGTTTCCCAGATCATTATATGCTCCATTTTAATCTGGGGATTACCTATTTGCGGGAAGGAGAAGCAGAAAAAGGGATCGTCAGCCTGATCCGGGACCTCCAGGTGAATCCCTATCATGCAGGCGGGAATTATGCCCTGGGAGTGGCTTTGATGACCACCGATCAGCCAGGTGCCGCCTTGTTGGCCCTGAGCCGGCTGATGGTGTTGGAATTTGGCACCGACCGTACCGCCATGGCCCTGCAACTGATCCGACAGATTCTGGAGGGCAACGCCGAGAAAACAGGGCGTAAATCCATGACCATTCGATTGCCCTCCCCCGGAGAAGAGGGGGCTGAGGATAATTTTACTCCTGTCGATCTGGCGATTTCTATGGTGGCAGTGACAGAGCAGAATAAAAAGATAAAGAAGGCCAAAAAGAATATGAATCCTGTTGAGATCATGGCGGGCAATTTGGAAAGTATCTATTCCATTTGTGCTGAGCTTTACCAGGAGGGAAATTTGCAGGGTCCGGTTTCAGACTTGTTCATTCCATTCTTTACCGAAGTGAAAAATGCGGACATGACTTTGACCCTTGCCTATGTCATGAATGCAGCTTCTGATGAGAAATATATCCGAAATTGGCACGCAGAAAACCGCGAATCAGTAGAAGAACTGATCAAGATGAGTTTCGAACAGAGTGAAAAGGACTAAAAAGGCAAGGTATAGCTTCGTCCTTAAGCGTTCCTTTTATATTTTTGTTTAATATTCGATTTCTTTTTAATCTATTAGAACAGAATGATATGAGCTTGGCAGATACACTCGCTGTACTTGAAGAAAAGTACTACAATGAGACGGAAGAAGACAGGAATGAAGTCATTGAGGTGCTGACCGAAATGCATGAAACTTCGATAAGCGAAGGTTTGGATGTGTTTCGCGCCTTTTCCAATGAAGCAATGAGCAGTTGTGGCGGGGTGTATATTCCCTATCTCCTGTGGACAGAATTGTCCTATTTTATTGAAGACGAGGACCAAAGGGAAAATATTTTCAATTTGATCCAGGCCTTTGTGGATTCCGATTTTGAGGAGCAAGAGAAGAAGAAGATGAAGACTCTCCTGATTCCATACATGGCACTTGAAAAGGAATTTGAGATCAATAAGATCAACAGCCTGATTATCGAAAAGTCCCATCCAGACGTCCAGGAGTACTTCAGGAAAATCAGGAACTTTGTCGAAAAGAATAAAACCAGCGTGGACATGTATGTAGAGAAATTTGACATGCTCAAAGACTACGCGCCCAACTTTGAATTGATGCGTTTGCCGGTCACACGCCTTAAGGAGCAATTGGAAGGTGCGTAATTCAAACTATTTACTATCTTTAGTTCCTCTTTAAATCTGGAATACATGCGTAATTCGAATCCGGTTTCTCTCTTCCTGAAGTTAGTACTCGCACTCGTGCTGGTTTTTTCTGTGACCTCTTGTGAGGATGACCCTTGCGAGGATGCAATCTGCGGAGCTTGTCCCAGTTCCCGGCTACTGTTGGAGTACCAGGACAGCCTTGGTGCCTGTGTCCCTACTTTTCACAGCGATGCTGTGATCAAAGGGATCGACCAACTGACTGGAGATACCACCCTCACCTATAATTTTAGTGATTCCTGTACCGCTGGTCTTCTCGTAAGAGAAAACTACCGTTATGTAATTACTTCCGGCAACTGGCAGGACGTGGTTGATATTTTAGACTTTGGCCGTCAAGACCCGGTTAGTGTAACAGAGTGTTGTCTCTGTTACCCCGTATCAACCTTGAATGTCGCCATCAATGGAGATACCAGTGCGGTCGATTTCCCGACCGGACAGTACGACAATACGCCTGTTGTCATTCAGATCAATTGACCTGACCTGAGCACGGGCTTCTTTTTTCAATCGGGGTTATTATGAGAACATTATTCCTGGGGCTCTGCCTTGTGCTCGCTGCATCTTTTGCATCTTCACAGATCACCATTACAGATGCTGATATGCCCTCGGATGGGGACATCCTCATTTACAGCGTTGCCCAGGATCAGTGGAATACCAACCCCAATCTTACCGGTGCCAATCAAACCTGGGATTTTTCATTCTTAGCACCCGATTTCCAACGCAGCGACACCTTTGTATCGGTTGGATCAACCCCTTTTGCCTACCAATTTTTCTTCAACAACAATATTCTCTACCCCGACTACTACTCCGATCATGCCCTCGAGCAGTTCACTGGTGGTGGTGGTGGCCCGGTAAGTTTTGAAGACGTCTTCAACTACTTCAAGGTCGAACAATCGGCGTATATCCAGACTGGGTTCGGTGCCCGCATCAACGGAGTCCCCAGTTCTGAGCAATATTCCTCACGTGATTTTATTTTCCACTTTCCCATGGACTACGGGGATGCGGACACCAATTTCGCATCTTATTTGATTTCTGTTCCGACCGTGGGTGCTTATGGGCAGGAGATCGTACGCACCAATGAGGTGGATGGTTGGGGAACCCTGATCACCCCGCTGGGCTCCTATCAGGTACTCAGAGTCAAGACAGAATTGATCTATACCGATACCTTCTATGTCGACCAGTTCGGCTTTGGGACTCAATTTACGCGTCCCCCCTCCTATGAATACAAGTGGTTGGCACAGAATGGTGGCACACCTATTGTCACTTTGTCCGAAATTGGAGGAGGCATGGGCGGCCCCCAGTTGTCTTTTACCTACCAGGACAGTATCCGTCCGGTTGGTACTTCCTCCGCCCTGGATATTACTGCAGAACCCAAGGTCTTCCCGGTTCCTGCTTCTGATGAATTGATGATTCAGATTCCAGCTGGTGTCGATCTGACTGATGTTCAGGTCACCTTGCTCGATCTGCATGGTAAGCAGATCGAAATCTCCCCGGAGCTTGGCGCCAGTGAGATCAGGTTGGACCGCGATGGACTCTCAGCAGGCGTCTACTTGCTCCGGATGGAGTACAGTGAACGAATCTTCATCCAGAAAGTAATTTTTGAATAGGTCAATTCCTCGGATTGATTCAATCTTCCGGCACATCCCTGGGAAAACTATTCAGAATCAATTCCTCCATCCAATATGGTAAACAGCAGGAATTCCAGGTAAGCAGTTACCTGTGAAGTATCATTGCCTTTGACCTCTACTTCGGTGACGGAAGGAAGGTGTTGGGCAAAAAATATCTGCTTTCGAGACGCTTCGATGACAGTCAGGGCCAAAGAGTGTGGGTAAGGCATGTCGGGCTTGATCTCATGGATGATGTCGGCGAGGGTATTGACCAGACTCTTGTATCCCTGGAACAATCCCTTTTCGTTTTCTCCATCTACTTCTTTGGTAAGAAATGCTTTGGAAGACTCAGCGACTACGATCCGGTGCAAGGCATTCTCGTCGATATGAGAAAAGGTAGGGTCGTAGTTGGAAGCATTGGAGAATACCTCAATTGCAATTCTCAGGCGCCGGCGGGGGTCTTCAATGTTGTTGGTCTGGTAGTCGATCAGGAACTCCAACCAGGACCAGTACCAGGCAACCAGATAGATCAGTACCTTGTGCTTGTTGCTGAAGTACCGGTATATGGAAGGTTCAGTAGAACCAATCTCAATCGACAATCGCTTGAAATTGTACTTTTCAAACCCGAGTTCATCGATCAGCTTGATACTGGACACAATAATCTTGCGCCCCAGTTCAGTCTGTTCGGGATTGCGGGTATAAAGTGCTTCGCTGAGGACGATCTTGATAGGGAGACTCATTGAATTTAAAAATATGAAAATATGCGTTACTTCACCACCGCATAATCCAAAAGCTTGAAGTCCTTCCGTTCCTTCCTCTTCTTTAGCAAGGCTTCCCGGTTTTTGAAGATAATCACGGCAACCTCCATCTGGTAACCTGGTTCGATCACAGCATTTCGGTCTTTGCTCTTAACCAAAAGGTATTCCAAATGGTTGCCGGACATTTGAATTCTTTTGTCAAGCCGCAAGAGGAAGTACCGGTTATCGGTCACCAGTTTTACCCTGGCAATGATCTCTCCGTTCAAGGGAAGAATGGGGGACATGATACTCCCTTTTTTGGCAGGGACCAGGGTGATTTTTTTTCCGATGGCCCGGTTGAAATTAAGCCGGTTGCCAAAGTTCCAGAACCGGATGCCAAACCATTCTCCCTGTACCACATCGATATAAGTCAGGTTCAATACCACGAAAAACATCAGGAAGCCTCCCATCCCCAATGATCTGAACAAGGCGTAATTTGCATTTCTGCCTCCAAAGAGAATGCCTTGGCTGATGTACTCAAATAGTAAAATGGCAATCAGGCCGGTGAGAAGGTTCCCGGCTATTCTTCCAGTATTGGGGGCGATCGAGCCTCGGAAGAGTGGAGAATGATTCAGGCAATTGTTGATGTAGCTGGCGTATTGGAAGGTGGCGTAGATGAACAATGAGAAGGTCAGGAAGATGAATTTTCCTGCGACCGGATTGAGCAGCCAGAAGTCGTAAAAGCCGTGAAGCAGGGCCGCCAGTAAAAAGAAGACCACGAAAAAGGCAACCCGGGTTCCTTTGGGGCCCAATTTCCAAAAGGTACCATAGCGGTATTTGGCCAATACCAGACCAAAGGCAATGGTAGAGGAGGCGAACATGTGGAAGACCGAGGCCGTGAGTATCCGGGAATGAATGATGGTAAGATTGCCTTCATCGAAGTAGCGGAGGTTCTCGATAAATGCGAATCCAAGGGCAGAGAGGGACGCGAAGATGATATAATCGAGTGGAACGCGGATCGCATTGGAGTATCTCAGCACGAGTAGAAAAGGAATAATCTTGACGGACTCTTCAATGATGCCGATGCCAAAGATGGAGTAGAGGAAGTCATGCCCCAATTCTCCATTCAAGTCAAATCCCAGTTCAAAGTCGAGGTAGTCATAAAATGGGATGGCGGTAAAGGTGAAAATGCCTCCCAGAAGCACCATGCCAATTTGTGCCACCCAGTGGTGTCGCCTGAATACCGCCACCTGCCGGAGGAAATACATCCATACCAGCATCCCCGCTAGCGCACCGATCAGTCCGGTAAGGTTGGTGCCATTCACCCACTGCTTAAGCACGGTCTTAAAGTAGGGGAACAATCTGGCTTCTTTGGTATAAACGAACCGTGAATAGATTTTTGCCGCGTAAGGGCCAGTGGCAGGATCATTGATCAGTGCTTTAAGGTCATCCATCCGACCATTGCGCTTGTATTCGTAGCCGAGAAGATTGACGGCCAGGCTTCGATCAGGGGCGATTCTTAATTCTTTTTCGTAATGAATGATCGCTTTTTCACTCATTCCGAACCGCGAGTAGCACCTCCCAATAAAAAGGTGGAGGTAGGGGAGCTTGCGCTCTGAAACCTCCATCAGGAGTTCAAAGGCATCTTCGGTATTTACTTGGTAATACTTGCAAATCCCAACCCCTAATTTCCCAATGTTCTGCATCCTTCCCCGGTTTTGGGTAATCATTTGCTCGTAGCGTTCGACCGGATGGACTGGTGCCATGGGAATTTTGTATCCTCCATGTCCCGGATCCCAATCGTCCTGCTGGTAGAGGGTCATGAGGTATTGCACATGCCAGGCAGGGTTCCCGGGATCGTCGTTGATCAATTGCTGATAAGCTGAGCTTGCCATATAAGGCCTGCCCCTTAGTTCTGCTACCCGGATTCTGTTTTCGGGAATGCTCAGGTCCGGATTGGAGAAGCTGAGGGTGACCATAACGATCACCGAAGAAGTCACCAGGGTGATTTTAACCAGCGGATTTTTCCACGCATAGGTCAGGAATTTACCCTTCGGTCCATCTTGATGCCGATAGTTGTAAACCAAGGCCATGACTCCGATGATCAGGCCGATGAATATGAAAAGTGAGGAAAATAGAGCTTTGGTATAGTCTTGGTGGTCCATCCAACGTTCCATTTCACCCTCGGCCATCAGGGGCAGGGTCCATAATAGGAAGAAGATGGTGGTCAGGGCTCTTTTGCGCATGGCGCGGGGGACTTAGGTTTCGGGGAAATTAGAGATTTTTTGGGAAAGAATAGGGAGAGGGGTAACAGGGCCTCGTTTTTAGTTCCTTTTATATTAATAACGGAGGTACTTTAAAAAGGTACGGTCTCAAAACAACAGAGGCTGTCTTACAAAGACAGCCTCTGGTTCTTCGGAAAAGGAGGCATGTAATATGGCTCCTTCCTTTTAGGTGTGGGTTTACTATTAATTCAATTAGAAATTAAACTCAATCCCCTGGGCCAGCGGAAGTTCATCCGACCAGTTCAGGGTATTGGTCTGGCGGCGCATATAGGCACGCCAGGAGTCGGAACCGGACTCACGTCCGCCACCGGTTTCTTTTTCGCCACCAAAAGCGCCACCGATCTCAGCTCCACTGGTACCGATATTGACATTGGCGATGCCGCAATCAGAGCCTTCATGGCTGAGGAACTTCTCGATCTCCTTGATGTTCTCTGAGAAGATAGCTGAACTCAATCCCTGTGGGACGCCATTTTGCTTCTCAATTGCATCCTGGATGTCGATGTAGCGGATCACATAGAGGATCGGGGCAAAGGTCTCTTCCTGTACGGAAGAATAATGGTTCTTCGCTTCTACAACAGCAGGAACGACATATTGCCCATTTTCATAACCTTCGCCACTCAGGACTTCACCCCCAAAGAGGACTTTACCACCTTCTTCCTGAACGATCTCCAGGCGACGCTGCATATTGTTAACCGCGTCTTTGTCGATCATAGGACTGATCAGGGTATTTGGGTCGAGTGGGTGTCCCACCCGGTTGCTCAGGGAGGTATAGGCTTTGACGAGTGCATCTTTTACGCTATCGTAGATAGAGTCATGGACCAGGAGGCGGCGGGTAGAAGTACAGCGTTGACCGCAGGTACCGACTGCACCGAAGATGATGCCGGGGAGTGCCAATTCGAGGTTGGCATTTGGCGTCAGGATGATGGCGTTGTTGCCACCGAGTTCAAGGAGGTATTTGCCGAGGCGCTTGGCGACGGTTTCTGCGACTGCCTTGCCCATACGGGTGGAGCCGGTGGCTGATACGAGCGCAACATCATGGTCAGCTGCCATGCGCTGGCCGATCACACGGTCCCCTACCAGAACATTGAATACCCCTTCAGGGATGTCGTTGCGGAGGAGGACACTCTGAATGATATTGGCACAGGCAATTCCGGTCAATGGAGTCTTTTCAGAAGGCTTCCAAACAGAAACGTTGCCACAAACAGCTGCGATCATAGAATTCCAGGCCCAGACGGCGACCGGGAAGTTGAAGGCAGAGATGATGCCGACCACGCCCAATGGATGCCATTGCTCGTACATGCGGTGCTTGGGGCGCTCGGAGTGCATGGTCAGGCCGTAGAGTTGGCGGGAGAGGCCGACTGCAAAATCGCAGATGTCGATCATCTCCTGAACTTCGCCCAGGCCTTCCTGGTATATCTTGCCCATTTCCATGGAAACGAGCTTGCCGAGGGGCTCTTTGAACTTCCGTAACTCTTCGCCGATCTGGCGAACGATCTCACCCCGCTTAGGTGCGGGCACCATGCGCCAGCCCGGGAAAGCGGCTTTCGCCTTGGCCATTACATGGTCATACTCGGCATCGCCTGCCATTTGTACTGAACCCAGTGTCCGGCCATCGGCCGGAGAAATAACGGTGTGGTAATCTCCGGTCCCGTGACCGGAAGCAATACCTGTATCCCAACAAGGGTTTTGATCTTTGATCCCCAGCAGGTCCAGGAATTCTTCAGCTTTTACTTCGTACATATAAATCTTGAATGATGATTGATCGGATAATTATTCTGCGGATTCGGCTTCTCCTTCGACGATCAGGCCGTCTGCCATAAAGGTAATACGCTCCTCAGGCTCGGTGATGGCATTGATCTCTTCTTCAGTCGCTTCGTTGTCAGCCGCGAGGTGTTGCAATTCTTCTACAGATACGACTTCGCGGTAAGCCCATCCTTCAACCACGGCGGATTTGCCACTGGAATTCATCGGGGCAAAGAATGCATAATCCTTGAACTTGATCATCATCTCAGCTTCGTCGTTGAGCGGCATGGTCATCCAGCAGCCTTTGGCCTGGCAGCAGGAAGAAATAGTACCACGTACTTTGATCCTTGCGCTGTCCATACTTGCGAGTTGGGCGAGGACTTCTTCGCCTTCAACTGCGCCATCAGCCGTGATTTCTGCACCAAAATTTCCAACCGCGTCTGGTTCTGGAAATTCTTCTACATTCTCCTCTGCCGCGGCTTCTTCATTGGTGACCTCATCGCCGTTGGCAACTTCTTCGGTATCGGTGTTTTCCGTAGTGGTTTCGGAGGTGCTGTCACAGGCAAACAGGAAACCAGCCAGGAAGATCAAGAGAAATATCTTTTTCATGAATTTGAGTTTTTGTTTCGAGGTGCAAATTTAGGGAAATATTGCGTCATTCCCGCAGTGCTTCCCGGCTTCATTTCTGTGTCTTTTTGGCGAGGTAGAATTCAGTTTGGGAGGGAAATCGCCCTTTAAATCATTCTGGCCAGCTCTTTCCCCAGCGCACTGACCAAAAAGGTGAATTGCCCGAGCTTTTTGGTCAGCGGTCCGAGCTTTTTGGTCAGCGGCCCGAGCCTTTTGGTCAGCGGCCCGAGCCTTTTGGTCAGCAGCCCGAGCTTTTTGGTCAGCGGCCCTAAAAAAAGCTCGGGCCGCTGAGGTCTGAGGTCAGTGAGCTGGGCTGAGGACCGGGGCAGTTGACATCTGAGGTCAATTGGTTTAACTGGAAGGTCCATCAGGTGACCTCAGAGGTGAATATGTTCAGTTAAAACCCCGGGCAGTTGACCTCCAGAGTGTACGAACTCAGTTAGAAGCCCGGGCAGCTGACCTCGGTGGTCAATAAGTTCAGTTGAATCCCCGCTGGGTTACCTCAGAGGCTGACAAGTTCACCTGACACCCGCAAGTTTCCTCCCAAGGCCATCCAGTTCCCCTGATAGAACAGGCAGATAAACCTGAATTTTATTGCCAATCTGACTTGGTGATCCCATCACCTTGCGTATATTTGCAACAAGGTTGCAGAAAGGCATGCGAATCATTTGGCTCATCCTCCTTCTCATTTCACTTTCCTTCCCTGTACAGGGGCAAGGGGGGGGCTCCTGTCGGGAGGCGCTCTACGGAATTGTGACCGATTCGGAAACCATGGAAGCTCTTGTCTATGCCAAGGTGGTCATCAAAGAGCAGGAAAAGGGCGTGTTTACCAAGGAAAATGGGGAATACCGACTCGAAGGGCTTTGTCCCGGAGAATATACGCTGACGGTGTCACATATCGGCTGTGGAACTACCGAGTACACCATTCAGCTACCCAGTGAAAGCCATTTTGACATTTCGCTGCCCCACTCTCAAAGCCACGTCGACACCGTTCACATCCACGACAAACACCCCGGCCCCAAAACAACCCAGGTATCGGAGGAATTGAGTGGAAGGGCACTCACCGAGCAAAAAGGTAAATCATTGGGGGAGGCGTTGTTGGCGGTCAATGGGGTCAGTGCCTTGCAAACGGGGTCTTCTGTATTTAAACCCATGATCCACGGTCTCCACAGCAACCGGGTTTTGATCCTCAACAACGGGGTCCGACAAGAGGGACAACAATGGGGCAGTGAGCACGGCCCGGAAATAGACGCTTTTATCGCCAACAAGATCACAGTGGTAAAAGGGGCCAACGGCGTAAGGTACGGTCCCGATGCCATCGCCGGGGTGGTGCTGGTAGAGCCTGCGGAACTGAGAGATACAGCCGGGATTGGCGGGGAGGTAAATCTGGTGGGGATGAGCAATGGCAGGGGAGGAGCGGCTTCCGCGATGTTGGAAGGAAATTTTGCCAAGTTGCCAGCGCTCAGTTGGCGGGTACAAGGTTCCACCAAGCGATTGGGAAGTGTACAGACCCCCGATTATGTGCTGGGAAATACCGGTGTCAGGGAAATGAATTATTCTGCCGCGGCAGGTTGGAACAAGCCCCGCTACGGATTGGATGTCTATTTCAGTTCCTTCAATACGGACCTGGGCGTTTTTTCCGGCTCACATTTTGGCAACCTCACTGACCTGGAAGCGGCCATCGAAAGCGATGCCCCCCTCTTGGAATACGATTTTACCTACGAAATCGACCGTCCCAATCAGCATATAGAGCACCGGCTGGTGAAGGTCAAAAGTTTTATCAAAACCGGTGATGAAAACCAACTGAACCTGACCTATTCCTTCCAGGACAATGTCCGCTTGGAATACGATAAGGACCGACCCTACAACGATTCCCTGGCGGCACTGGACCTGCCCCAACTGAATTACAATGTCGGTACCCAGAATGTCGAGTTGATGTGGGAGCACAACCGGTATCGGGGTTTCAAGGGTATGGTCGGGGTCACTGGAACCCGTCAGGCAAATGTCTGGAGTGGTACGTTCCTGATCCCCAATTATCTCGCTTACAGTGGCGGTGTTTATGCCATCGAGCGGTTTGTCAGGTTGCGCTGGGAATTGGAGGGTGGGATACGCTATGATTACAAATGGTTGCGTACCTACCGGAAGCGGAATGGGGTGGTTAGCCAGCAGGATCATGTCTGGCAAAACCCAAGCTTAAGTCTGGGAGGATTGTACCGCATCAACCCCCACCTGAGTGCCAGTATCAACTTTGGTCTGGCCTGGCGTCCGCCACAGGTCAATGAATTGTACTCCGACGGCTTGCACCACGGTTCCGCCGCCATTGAAGTGGGAGACCCCAACCTCGTCCCGGAAACAGCTTACAATCTGATCGCTTCCCTGAAATACAAGAACCACGAAAGGTTTTCCAGTGAGGTGAGCTTCTACCACAATTACATCCAGAATTTTATCTACCTGGTTCCACAACAACCCCCGACCCTCACCATCAGAGGAGCCTTCCCTACCTTCTTTTTCAAGCAGGTGGATGCACGCCTGGTTGGGGCCGACTTCAGCGCCAGCTACAGTCCTCTCAATGGCCTCTTTCTGACCGGAAAAGCAGCCATTCTCCGGGCCACCAACCTGAGCGAAGACGATTTCCTGGTCCTGATGCCAGCGGATAGGTTTGAGGGTATAATCCGCTATGAATTCAATGAAGGGGATCGCTTGCTGGCTCCTTTTGTCAGGGGTGGGGTGGCCTATACACGGCAGCAAACCCGCACCCCACCGGACGAGGACTATGCTCCGGCGCCCCCGGCTTACACCTTGGTGCAGTTTGGAGCCGGGTTCACAGTCCCAATGAAAGCCGGAAACCTGGAATGTGGGCTGACTTTGGACAACGCGACCAATACCCGGTACCGGAATTATCTCAATCGCTTCCGGTATTTTTCAGATGAAATGGGCCGGAACCTCCTCCTGCGACTCAAATACGAATTTTAAACCTTTAAATATTATAAATATTATGAAAACCTCTTTTAGCTACCTACTCGCCCTGCTACTCTTACTTGCTACCTCCTTTACTGCCTGTGACAAGGGCACCGATGATCCGGAGGAAGAGAACGAATCAGAAGTGATCACCACGCTCCGCCTGCGTTTTGTGGATTCGACCAATACCTCGGTGGCAACCACTTTTTCGTTTGAAGATCCTGACGGAGAAGGTGGCAGTGCTCCGACCGTCCTCGACGATATTACTTTGAACAACAATTCTACCTACACAGTCACTTTGACTTTGTTGGATGAGTCCGACCCCAATGACGTGGAAGATATTACGGCAGAGATCAGAGAGGAAGATACAGAGCACCTTTTCTGCTATACAGTTGATGGGGCAGATGTAGGAGTGGAGCGTTCTGATTCCGATGGAAACTTTCCGGTCGGTCTCACTTCCACCTGGCGTACCGGTAATGCCGGGAACGGAACGGTCCAGGTAGTGTTGAAGCACCAGCCCGATGGATTGAAGGATGGAACCTGTAGTCCTGGAGAAACTGATGTTGATGTTACATTCAATACAATTATCCAATAAACGAGTATCTAAATTAGAAAGTGAATAGATAAATTCCCTTTGTCGGATTTCTCCGGCAAAGGGTTCTTTTTTGGCGTAAATTTATAGCCTGAAATGAATTTGTGACTATGCAATACAGAGAAGAAAAAGATACCATGGGACCGATTCAGGTTCCTACCGACCGTTACTGGGGCGCACAAACTCAGCGTTCCCTGCAAAACTTTAAAATTGGTGGGCAGCAGATGCCGATCGAGGTGATTCGCGCCTTTGCGGTGCTGAAGAAAGCCGCCGCCCTCACCAATGCCGAATTGGGACAGATTTCAGACGATATCGCCGGGATCATCGGTCAAGTCTGTGATGAGATCATCGCTGGCAAGCACGACGATCATTTTCCATTGGTCGTCTGGCAGACGGGGTCAGGTACCCAGTCCAATATGAATGTCAATGAGGTGATCTCGAATCGCGCCATCGAAATTCTGGGCGGTGAAAAGGGGAGCAAGACCCCGGTTCACCCCAACGACCATGTCAACCGTTCACAAAGCTCCAATGATACTTTCCCGACTGCGATGCACATCTCAGCCTACCGCATGTTGGTGGATGTAACCCTGCCGGGGCTGCGCAAGCTCCAGGCGACGTTGGCTGCCAAGGCCGAGGCCTTCCAGTCCACGGTGAAGATTGGCCGGACCCACTTCATGGATGCTACCCCTCTGACCTTGGGTCAGGAATTCAGTGGCTATGCCGCCCAGCTCCGGAAGAGCATCGAAACCATCGAAGGCAGTCTGAAGCATTTGTCCGAGCTGGCGCTCGGAGGAACCGCGGTCGGCACCGGACTGAACACCCCGGCCGGCTATGCTGAGAATGTCGCGGCCCGGATCGCTGAAATCTCCGGCTTGCCATTCGTGACCGCTGAGAACAAGTTCGAGGCGCTGGCCGCCCACGATGCGATCGTGGAGGCGCATGGTGCGCTCAAGCGGACTGCGGTCGCGCTGATGAAAATCGGCAACGATGTGCGGATGCTTGCTTCCGGTCCCCGCTGTGGTATCGGCGAGATACTCATCCCCGAAAATGAGCCAGGCTCCTCGATCATGCCCGGTAAGGTGAACCCCACCCAGGCCGAAGCCTTGACCATGGTTTGTGCCCAAGTGATGGGCAACGATGTTGCCATCAGCGTCGGTGGCATGAATGGACAGTTCGAATTGAACGTCTTCAAGCCGATGATGATCACCAATTTCCTTCATTCTGCCCGTATCCTGGGTGATGCCGCAGTTTCCTTCAACGACAATTGTGCGGCAGGCATCCTGCCCAATGAAGGACGCATCCAGCAAAACCTGGAGAACAGCCTGATGTTGGTGACGGCGCTCAATACCCACATCGGTTACGACAAATCAGCAAAAATTGCTAAGAAAGCCCATAAGGAAGGAACCACGCTCCGCGAGGCCGCGATCGAACTCGGCTATCTGACCAATGAGGAATTTGACCAATGGGTCATTCCGGAAGACATGGTTGGTGGCCTCGGCTGAGCCTGATCAAAAAAGAAAATTGAAAAAGGTCAAGGACATATTTGAAGCCGTTTATTATTCCTTGCCCGTTCAGCTGGTAATCATACAGTTCCGCTATCACAAGCTGGAACTTGTTCCATGGTTGCTCCTGGTCATGACTGTGACCAACAACTTTGCGGAAGGATTGGGATGGCCCTACCTCTTCCTGGAGCCGGACTACATGGGAACCAGTGGATTCTACAGCATGTTCTTGCTGGGAATTGGAATGGGGACATTTTTTGCGGCTTACTCCATCGCTTCCTATATCAGCGACAGCTATCGCTTTTTCTTCCTGGCCATGGAGTACCGTCCTTTCTTTACCTTTTTTCTCAATAATACCCTGATCCCGATTGCCTTTCTGAGCCTCTATTCTGTCTGCTATATTCAGTTCCAAATCTATGTCCTGGGACAGTTTGAGTGGGAGATCCTTTTCAATCTGGGGGGTGTTTATCTCGGGATTGTCATGATTGGGACTTTCATCTTTGTCTATTTTTTCAATACCAATAAGAACTTTGTCCATCGCATCGGAAAGAAGGTAGTAAATGACCTGAAAGGGGGGCGTGTAATTGTAGCACGGGCCAAGGCCGGGATGGGCATCCGAAACCGGGTCGATTACTTCTTTGCCGGATTCTTTCGAATGAAACAAGTCGATCCCAATTCAGCGCCGGATTTCCGCCGCTTGGTCAGGACCTTGAACCAAAACCATGGAAATGCCCTTTTCCTTGAATTGATCCTGCTGGTGGCAATCCTGGCCATGGGCCTGCTGGATCAGAATCCTTACTTTCAGGTTCCGGCCGGGATGAGCATGTTTTTACTCTTGTCGGTAATCCTGATGATGGTTTCTGCATTTACATTTTGGTTTCGGAAAGTTGGGCCCCTGTTTGTATTGTTTCTGATTGGTTTGGTCCTCGGCTTCAACCAGATCGAAGTGGTAAAGTTCCGGCATCCGGCGATTGGAATGAATTATGAGATCCCTCCGGCGGCTTACAATCCTGATCGGCTTGATTCACTTAGCAGTGAAGAGAATATCCTTTCTGACATTGCCGCCACAGAGGCCGTTTTAGATCGCTGGAAGTCTGATTATCAGGCATTTCATGGACCATACAGTAAGCCGAAAGCCATTTTGGTTTGTGTATCAGGAGGTGGCTTGAGAGCCGCTTATTTCACCACGCGTATCCTGCAGAAGCTGGACAGTATTACAGGGGGAGAGTTCATGGAGTCTTCCCGGTTGTGGGTAGGTGCATCAGGTGGTATGGTCGGGGCAGGATATTACCGGGAATTAAGCTTGTTGCAACAAAGGGGAGAAGTCGACAGCATTTACAGGCGGGAATTTGCGGATCGGATGGGCAAGGACTTGCTGAATCGGGTAGGGGTCAAAATGGTGACCGGAATGTTTGTGCCCAGCAGGATGGTTGAGGTGGGGAGTTCCCGCTACCGGGATGATCGAGGCTGGGCGTTTGACCAGCAGGTGATGCAAAACCTCGGTGTATTTCAGGACAGGAGGTTGTCTGATTATGCCACTTTGGAAGAGCTGGCCATAATTCCAATGATGGTCATGAGCCCGGTAGTGGTACATGACGGTCGGAAGATGTACGTCTCTCCGCTCAATGTATCCTATTTGACCCGGAATTTTGATTATCAGGGTGAATTGGAGGAAGCGATTACCGGGGTGGAATTCAGGCGATTTTTCAAGGAGCAGGATGCCGACAGCCTCCTGTTTGTAACTGGACTGCGGATGAATGCCTCCTTCCCTATAATCACGCCTTATATAAGAATGCCCAGTGAGCCTTCCTTTCAGGTGATGGATGCCGGTGTGGCTGATAATTACGGGCTGGAAACTGCAAATCGGTTTCTGTACATCTTCAGCGATTGGTTCAAAGCCAATACCGATGGAGTGATGCTCTTGCAAATCCGGGATTCGCCCACCCCGGAAGTAGCCGAAAGGGAGATTCGGAATCCTTCCTCCCTTCAGAATATCCTCGATCCCATCGGCGGCACCTTCAATGCTTATGCGATGAGTGCCGACCTGATCAATGACCAGTACCTCAACAATATGGACCGCTATATGGAGGGGGAAATGGCCTACGAAAAGTTCTATTATGAACCCGCTGATTCGGGGGGGCTGAGAGCATCATTGAGTTGGCACCTCACCAAGCGGGAAATCGCTGGTTTGGAGGCTTCTCTGGAAACAGAACTGGTCAAGAAGACCATGCTACGGGTAAAGGAGTGGTTGGCGGATTAACTCCCAGGTATTTCCGTAAACTCCATGGGATCCTCCCGGAATTGTTAATTTGACTCAGTCGATCTCTGCTTCCAGAAAATCGGCATAGGTGAATATTTCCGTGTCGTCAGGTTCATACCTTTGGATGAAGTCTCTGATCTCACCGATCAACTCTGTATCTTTTTTGAGATGGGGGGATTCATTCATTCTCGCGATCAATTCGACCAGGGCTTTGTCCTTTTCCAGGTCAGGAGATAGGAGGAGTTCCTCGTAATCTTGCCAGAATTGGTTGATCCTGTAAACGAATGTTTCGTAGTCTCTGAGTTGATAGCGGAGTGCGAGTTCAAAGATGTCGATCCTGAAGCGGAAGCCGAGGTCGGTACTCTGATAGCCATCCTGAAGTCGAAGCTTGATGAGATTGCGCAATGCTTGCTTCGATTGCTTTTTCAGGTATAAGAATAGCGCGAGGTTCAAGTAAATATAAACCTGGTATTGAGGGACTTTGGTTACCTTTTCATCCAGCAGCATCCCCTCGAGTGTTTCGATTGCCTTGTCGATGTTGACAGCTGAGTAGTTGGTGGCGAGCGAGTTATAGTAAAAGAAAAGGTATTTGTCGTAAAGGAGGTGGTTGAATTCTTCCATTCCTTCTTTCAGTCGCTCATTGAAGGCCAGGCTCTCGTCGATTTTCCCATTTTTAAACAGGGCATTGACCAGATAGGTGAGCATCTGGAGTTTACTGTCATGGTTACCCTTATTGAATAGCTTCTCCTCCGAAAAGGAACGGTAAGTTTCACGGAGATACTGTTCCAGTGACAGGTAATCACGGTGGGAAAGCAGAATTTTGCTGACGGCCTGGTAAGTACGAAAGCGGAAGCGTGGATCCTTCATGATCTCCGAATCATGGGCATATTCACCCATAGTACTTTCCAGGAGTTCATTGGGAGGGAAGGCACTGCGCGATAGGTTTTGGGAGAGTTTGAGGCGGTAGGTGACCACTGCCAGTACATTGTCAATTTCCCTGAGCCGGTTCAGGGTGATACGGTTGGCCTTCCGCTTTTGGATATAGGTCTCGGGATTGATGTCCAGTATCTCAAATGAAAGCGTAATAAATTCCCCAAAGATGATGTCCAGGTATTCGAGGCTTTCAAGTTGCTCTGCCTGTCGTTCTGCTTTTCTCAGAAATTGCCGAGCCAATTGAAACTGTTGCTTTGCCTTGTAGATATGAGAGAGGGTCAGATACTGAAGCATTCGTACATGGTCGTTCTTATCCCAGTTGAGCAGGCAGATGCTTTTGTTGATTTCAGTCAGAAGTCTGTTTCTCAAGCGGAAATAGGCATTTTCTCCTTTGGGACCGTATAACTTGCGCCGAATTTTGTTATGGTTGAAATTGTCTCCTGAACGGCGGATATAATCAAAGAGCTGAAGGTCGAGCCGCTCTCCTGTCGCACGGGACCGGTTCGCATACAATTTGAAGTTGCGTTGTTCTTCCTTACTCAGCAGTTGTACGATGGTATTGAGTACGTCCATTTAACTCATTTGAAAGCGTAATCACATTTTGAAATAAATTTAGGAAAATCAGGGGAATTGTTTTCTTTAGTACCAGACATTCTTCAATTCATTCTTTAACTGCGCGCACCTCTAATACCTGTTCATGACAAGAATACTTATTACCACCGTATTCATTGCTCTTTCTTCATTGTTCGGAAACCTCTACAGCCAGACCTTTAATTTTCAGATTCAAGCTGCGGATACCAACTCCTTTCCCAACCCGGCAAGTGGGCCATATTTTTACAACGATACCCTCAATTTTGAATATGATCTGTTCCATACCAATACACAGATTTTTTTCGATTCTATATGGGTGCTCCAGAAAGTGAATTCAGGACCGGTGGATACCGTTTTTGCCGACTTGCTGGATACATTGGTCCAGTTTCAACAATTCAGAACCAACTTCCGTGATACCATCTCCCCGGCCCGTTATGGTGGGATCAATGTTGTGGTTATCTGGCCTTCTGCCCCCAATGTGATCGCAGTGGATTCGGCCAAAGTAATCGACTTTGTGGTTGAAAATGGAGTTGGAATAGGAGAACCATCAAGTTTGAGCAGGGTCAGAATCTACCCCAATCCTACTGCTGATCTCATCAGGATTGAACACAATCTCTTCAATCAACAGGTGAAGTCCCTGGAGATTTTCTCCCTGGATGGGCATTTGATCAGCCGGATGGATAGTATTCCGGATCGGGTGGAGGTCGGCACCTTGCCAGATGGACATTATATATTAAGATTGACCATGGTTAATGGGGAATCCCAAACCATGCGCCTGGTCAAACGACAGGAGTAAGTTCATCTTCCCAAACATAAGCGGGAAACAAAATATGATTGCCCGGAGGAAATTTGACCATTTTTCTGGGTGGAATGGTAGGGGAGTGACGCTGGCTCTCTTCGGAGGTTGGTTCAGAATCTGAGAACTTTTCAAGGCGTTCATATAGTTCCCCATGGAACAATTGGATGAGAGGACTTGCCAGAGCCTCTTTTGTGGAATTCATGATGTTAGTTGTCGTTAAGCTTTAAATAAGCTACGATATATTCGCGCCAATATCAATTTATTTAGTCTGAAACCTTTGATGGCAAGGTTCCGTAATGTTACTTTGTATTACAAAGTGCTTTGAGCATGGAAGAAATTCGAGAACATCTGCGAGATATATCTGAGATCCGGTCCATGATGGAGCGTAACTCCAAGTTCCTTTCCCTGAGCGGACTTTCGGGCATCAGTGCCGGGATTTGCGGCTTGCTGGGGACTGTGGCAGGGTATATTTGGATCCAAAACCATCAGTATATAATCAACGGAAGGACCTTTGTATCCCCTGATGGCTTGTTGGAGTATTTTGGCCTGGTAGCCTCCCTCGTTTTGATAGCTGCCATTGGATCGGCCATGTTTTTCTCTATTCGCATGGCCAGAAAGCGCTCCCTGCCGGTCTGGAACAAAGCAGCCAGGCATACGCTGATTAACCTCATGGTACCGCTTTTGGTCGGGGGCATTTTCTGCCTGATCATGGCCTTCCACGGATACTACCTGTTCATTGGTGCGGCGACACTGCTTTTCTATGGGCTGGCCCTGCTCAATGCCAGCAAGAACACCCTGCCTGAGATCAGGTTCCTGGCTTATACTGAGATCGTGCTGGGACTCGCTTGCGCGGTATGGGTCGGAGAAGGACTGCTCTTCTGGGGACTCGGATTCGGTGTCGCCCACGTCGTTTATGGTTCAGTAATGTATTTCAAATACGAAAGGTGAAAGAGTTTCTCGACAAGATCAATAAGGTTTTCGAGAACCGGGTGCGCCTCGCAGTAATGTCACTGTTGATGGTGAACGACTGGATGGATTTTAATGAACTCAAGGAAATGCTGAACCTGACCGATGGAAATCTTGCCAGCCATATTGCCAAACTGGAAGGCAAAGGCTATGTGGAAGTGCGCAAGGCCTTCATTGGTAAGCGGCCCCAAACCAGTTACCGCGCCACCCGGGAAGGAACCAAGGCTTTCCAGGATCACCTGGATGCACTCGAACAGATTATCAAAGGCGGCGCTGACTAACCTTTTTTTTGCCTGATTACTTTGTATTGCAAAGTACTTTCCTAAAATCATCTAACCCACTGCGATCATGAAAAAGTTGTATTACCTCATTCTCCACCTTGCAGTCCGCGCACTTGCCTTCATCCTTTTCCGGGTGATTCGAGTGCGCTTCTTCCCCCTGTTCCTGATCCTTAAATACATTCAACCCTGATACCTATGTCACCTAAAATCATTCAATTCAGCCTTGTTGTTGCCTTTGCGGCACTCTACAACCTCATGTTCTGGGGAGAAAAGGTCGCACTAAACCTTGTCGTATTCGGGATATTGCTTGGTGCCGCGGTAGTCCTGATGAACAAGGGGGCTTTTTCCCGGACGAATGTACGCATCACTGCAGCCGGAACGCTCCTGGCAGGACTCTTCGTCCTCCTTCATGCTTCCACCGCCTCCCGGTTTGCCTTTGTGACCTCTTTTGCCACCTTTCTCGGGTTTGTCTACGCTCCTTCGCTCAGGTCCCTGCCCTTCTCCCTGCTTATTGCCCTCTGCAACCTGTTCTCCGGTCCGGTTTGGATGGCCGATTCCCTTCGAAAAGTCAAAGTCGAGAAACTGAGAAAATTCAGACTGGGCTACTATATGGGGATTGCCATCATTCCCCTGGTTATTCTTGGTCTCTTCTTCCTGCTCTTTTCTGCCGGGAATCCCAAATTTGAGAACTTCTTCGCAGCCATTGGTCTGAACCTTGCAGAATTGATAGAGTCTCTTTTTGGCGTTTTTTCACCGGCCCGCTTTGCCTTCTTTGTCACCGGCGGCCTCATTGTCACCGGGATGTTTTTCTACCACAGCTTTCCCAAACTGGCCTGGCGTGATGCCAGTGCCCGACAGACTCTGCTCAGGCGCCGTAAACCCAGAAACCTCAACCATTCCAGGGCCATATTCCCTATGACTGGTTTGCGAAAGGAGTACCGCATTGCATTGCTGGCCATGGTGCTGGTCAACCTCCTTTCCCTGCTCAACAACGCCCTCGACATCTCCTGGATCTGGTTCGGATTTGAAATAGAAGAAGGCTTTAACCTGACTCAATTTGTACATGAAGGGACCTACCTCCTGATCCTAAGCATATTGATTGCCATGGGCATCATGTTCTACTTCTTCAGGGGCAACCTGAACTTTCTGAGTCGCAACAAATGGCTTCGCTATGGTGCTTACTTCTGGATCATCCAGAATGCCATCATGGTAATCTCAGTTGGGCTGCGCAATTACCATTATATCTCCCACTTTGGGCTAGCCTATAAGCGCATTGGTGTTTATTTCTTCCTGGCCCTCGTCCTCTTTGGTCTTGTCACCCTCTTCCTGAAGATCAGGAACCAAAAGACTTTCTACCGGGTATTTCGAGTCAATTCCTGGGCGGTCTATGCTGTGATGCTTCTGCTGGCAGTTGTCAATTGGGATGGTGTCATTACCCGCTATAACCTGAAGTATGTCCCCGTTGAGCGGATGGATGTGGAATTCCTTCTCACCATGTCAGATAAAGCCATGCCCATCCTTGCGGAGAACCGCGAACTCATCAGGAAGGCACCCGGTTATAACTCGGGAAGGTTCATTTCCAGGTCTTATGAGGCGTACACCCTGGACGAGTTCCTGGACATAAGAATTTCAGAAGCCAGTGCGGACTACCAGCAAAGGAGCTGGCTTTCCTGGAATTTTGCTGATGCGGCCGCGATGTCGTATTTTAAAAAACATACTGCTGAATTAATCCCAGAATTGACCCGATGAACCAGAAGAAAAAGATCATTCAAAAGGCTTTGCTCGCTGCATTGGAATCTTGTATGCTCCTCTTTCCTGCTGGTGTACTCTTCTTTTTCCCTTTTATCAATACTTATGAACTTTCCGGTATCTACCAAACCCTTGGATTCTCGGGGTTGTGCATGCTGGTTTTCAGTTTGGGAATCTCCTTGCTCATCCTTGTCCCGGCCACGGTATTGATCGAAAAGATCAGAGAGAATGTATCCAGAGAGGAATTGGCCGGTGCGCTTAGCAGCATCAGTCTGATTTTGGTCTTGGGGGCAACCCTCGCCTACAAAGGGTTTACCAAACCAGGAGACCAGGGGAAAATCCTCTTGTTCTCCCTGCTGATGACGATTATTTTTGTCAGCTATATCTTTACTGTTCGTTACAAGCACCGGACCCAACATTTTTCCGGTCAGGAGGGTTGATTCCTCAAACTGATTTCACTACGAATGCCGTATGTCGGAGAAAAGCCCGCTTGAGATATTGAGAACCACTTGGCACAAGGCGGGGGATGTTTCCTGGATAGGTTTACGTCCGGCCCGTCGGGAACCTTTGCAATCGGTCACTGAGGCGGAGGCTGTGGAAGGAACTGGCTTGAAAGGCGACCATGCCGTCAACCGAAGAAAAGGTGGAAAACGGCAGGTTACCCTGATTCAGGCAGAGCATATTGAGGCTATGGCTGGTATGCTGGATATAGAGCACTTGGATCCCGGTTTGCTACGGCGAAATATTGTGGTGCAGGGAATCAATTTAATGAGTGTAAAGGATCAAACCATTCAAATTGGAGAAGTTCTGCTGGAAGTTACCGGACCCTGTCATCCTTGTTCCCGTATGGAAGAGAACCTCGGGAAAGGTGGATACAATACCATGCGAGGGCATGGAGGTTGGTGTGCGAAAGTCCTGAAGAGCGGAAAAATAAAGGTGGGGGATTCGGTAGAAGTGGTACCGTAGAGGAGGTACTGTTGAGGCAATTTTTAAGAACAACCAACAATGGTGGCCCTTCACTGGAGCGGAGGATTCGGGATTATAACGGGTCCATTTGATGGAAATGATTCGGTAGAAGGATCGTAAATCGTGTACCTACGCCAGGAACAGAATCCAATTGGATTTTACCATCCATTTTCTCGACTGCATTTTTGGTGATGTACAACCCCAGACCAGAACCAAAACTCTGGTTCGAAGCCCTGAAGAACAATTCATACAAGCGCTTTTGGTACTCCGCTTTGATTCCGATCCCATTGTCCTCTATTTCGATCCGGGTAGTAGACTCCTGAACATGAACTTTGGTTACTACCTGAGGAGCGTCCTTTTTGTGGTCCTGGTATTTGATCGCATTGGAAAGCAAATTGGACAGGACAATGCCCAGATGGAAGCGGTCCCCATGCCATGGAACAGGTTCATCCAATTCCAGTTTGAGGTCTACCCGATCTGCGAATTCCATGTGCATCAGGCTTTCACAGGTCTCAGTAAATAACTTTTTAAAATCTACCACCTGTTCTGTAATTTCCAAACGGGTGATCCGGGAGAAATCGGTCAGGTTGCGGATAAAGGTGTCCAATTTGACGACACTGCGGTCCATCAATCCAATATAGGTGGTGATCTCAGGAGGGAGTTCTTCCTGAACCAGAATGCTAATGATTCCCATCAGAGAATTAAGCGGGGCTTTGAGATCGTGAGAGGCCCGGTAGACAAAGCTATCCAGCTCAAAATTGCGTTGGATCAATTCTCTTTCGGTAGTTTTTCGCAGGGTAACATCCCGGATAATTGCCAGCACTTCGTCTTCTCCTCCGTGAACCATGCGAACTTCAAAGTCATATTTTTCTTCTCCGATCTCCATCGGTAAGTCAAGTTCAGTAAGGTCGTTTTCAGAACCTGTACCTTTCATGGCTTCCATGATGGCCAATGCAAAAGGCTTGGGGAACAGGGTGGTAATGGAGTTCGCCTGGTTCTGAAATAGATGGGCAAGGGTGGAGGATTTGGGAATGGTTCGGTCAAGGATTTCTCCACTGGATTTTAACAGGAGCATCAGGTCAGGAACAGCATTGACGATCGCACGGTTCCGACGTTCCGAGCGACGAAGGGCTTCTTTGGACCTGATTCGCCGGGTGATGTCCAGGTAGTACCAGATCCTTCCACGTACTTTTCCGCCAACCCATAGTCCTCTGGTGGTCCTTTCAATCAGTCGGCCATCTTTTAACTCCAATCGATCCACCCTGCTTTGGTCAGGATTATTGAACAGGTGATTGACAGCTTCTTTTATTTCTGAGGTTCCATGATACCGATCCTGGATATGGGCCATCATTTCCAACTCGGCTCCAGGTTGCAGTTGGGCAGGAGAAAGATCCCACATATTGACAAAGTCAGCATTGTAGTCAATAATCTCGCCACCAAGGGCAGTAATGGCAATGCCAACTCCGCTCATCTCAAAGACGGAAGTAAGAATTGCAACTGAGTCAGCCAGTTGACTTTCGGCCTTCTTGCGAAGTTCTGCCTCCAATGCACTGGTCCCGACATCGCTGATGGAAGCAGCAAAGCCAAGTTCATTGGAGGTCCATCCCCGAACCGTTCCTTCTGCCTGAAAAGAGATGATCCCCCGGACCTGGCCACGTACCTTCAAAGGAATAATCAGGCATGCACGCTCGGTGAATGCCTCGTTTATTTTCCGAAGGGAACCAAACCTTTCCTCTTGGGTAATATCTGTCACCCCAAGTACACGGAGCCCCTCGATAGCTTTCCAAAAATCAAGGTGATCTGTTGCCTGGAGATGGATTGCGCTCATATCGCAGGATTCAGGAAATCCTTGATGGAAAAGACATTTTAAAGTGTCACTTTTCTCATTTTTGGTCCAGGCCGCGACCCGGTCTGCCCCAAGAATCTCCATTCCGGCCGCTACAATCTCCCGGATGACAGTCTCAATATCTCCCTCCTGTACCGCCTCACTGGCTGCAAATTCTGCCAGGGCTTCATTCTGCTTTTCCAGTTTCAGTTTCTGCTGGACCAATGCCCGGTTTTTCTGCTTGGCTTCCGTCACATCCTTGAAGAACCAAATGCGGCCCAAGTGCTCTCCTTCTGCAAAAAGGGGGCGGGAAAACAGCTCAATGTATCGTCCATCTTTGAACTGGAAAGCATAAAAGATGGATTTGTTGGGAAACTCTTTGGATTCGAGGTATATACGGTCAAATTCATCGGGGTTAAGGATGTTTTCCCTCGATTGCTTGTACCCGGCTCTGCCTTCGCGTGACTCCATGAGTTCGGGACTGAGGTTGAAAATCTCCAAAAAGCGGGGATTGTATTGGAGTACATACCCGCTATTTTCCGTGACCAGAATCCCGTTGTCTGAATACTCAAAGGCTGCTACCGCCAGCGTCCTGAACTTTTCTCCTTCTTGAACCAGGCTCCTCCGTTCCAGCATCAATCGGCTGACCACCAGAATGACAACCGCCATCAGGGCAAATTCGCAGAGGTAGAAGTAGGTGAGGTGAACGGATGGGCCGGGATGCACAAAAAAAAGTCCCAGAGAGACTACGAACGAACTCCCAAAGAAGGCTAAAAGCCATCGGTATTCCCGGAAGATCATCCCACACATCACCTCTGTGAGCAAAAGACTCCCACTATAGGCCGGGTGAAAATCATTGGCAATAGAGAGGTATACCAACCAATAGGTCAACTGGAAACTAAAGAGGTAATATCCAAGTAAGTCCCTGTCTCTGAACCAGCTTAGGGTAGAGGATAAAACTGCGGTCGTGCCAATAAAAGCCAGTAAATACCAGCGCATCCAGATCGGTCCCGGTTCCCCCGGGGCGAGATTCAGATGGGCAAGTAGCACGATCAGTATTCCCGCAAAAACACCCACCGACCGAAATATCTGTGCTGTCCTGAGATCAGTTTTGTAAAGTAGTTTCATGTGAATTCGTCCTGGCACAAGCGCCTTAATTTATAATTTAACGGGCAATTAATGGCAGCTTTCCTGAAAATATGTAGATTGAGTACGCTGGAGCGGTGTAACAGAAGATGTCGCTGATTTGACAGGTATTTAGATCTGCTCTGGTTTGTTTTGATATTGCACCTAATCAATCGGTATCCATGGGTAATAAGCATGTGGTAATTATTGGGAACGGGATCGCTGGGATCACGGCAGCCAGGTACATTCGGAAAATGAGTGACCACGCAATCACCGTCATTTCTGCCGAATCAAAGTATTTTTTTTCCCGGACTGCACTTATGTATGTCTATATGGGACACATGCGGCAGGACGATATTGAGCCTTATGAGGATCATTTTTGGGAAAAGAACCGCATCAACCTGATCCAGGCTTATGTCCACCATGTGGATACCGATCGAAAACTCCTTCATATTTCCTCAGGAAAGGATGTCCATTACGACGATCTGATTCTGGCAGTAGGATCAACTTTCAATAAATTTAACTGGCCCGGTCAGGACCTCGAGGGGGTAGGAGGTCTTTACAGCCTTCAGGACCTTGATTATATGGAGACCTACACCCACGATGCCGAGCGTGCCGTCATTGTCGGTGGAGGATTGATAGGAATCGAAATGGCGGAAATGCTGCTTTCCCGTAATATTGAGGTTACTTTTCTGGTAAGGGAGTCCAGTTACTGGAACAATGTGCTTCCGGCCGAAGAATCAGAGATGGTTAACCGACACATTCGGGAGCACCATGTCGATCTGCAACTGGAAACCTCTTTGACAGAGATTATTCCCGATGAAGTGGGGCGTGTCAAGGCGGTAAAGACTGGGGATGGTCGTACCATAGAGTGCCAGTGGGTAGGACTTACCGCGGGTGTACATCCGAATACTGGTTTTTTGAAATCCTCCAATATTGAGACCCATCGTGGAATACTGATCGACCATTATTTCCGGACAAACATCCCCAATGTTTATGCAATTGGTGATTGTGCAGAGTTCAGGGAGCCCCCACATGGTAGAAGGAAACTGGAGCAAATCTGGTACACGGGGAAAATGCATGGCGAAACGGTGGCAATGACGATTTGCGGAAAAGAAAGAGCCTATACTCCGGGAATATTTTTCAACTCCGCCAAGTTTTTCGATATCGAGTACCATACCTACGGCGATGTCCCCGCCACCTTGCCGAAAAACCAGGAATCTCTTTTTTGGCAGCATCCTGATGGTAAGAAGTGCATTCGTATCAACTACAATAAGAATACCCGAGAGGTAATTGCCTTCAACTTGTTCGGCATTCGCTACCGCCACGAAGTCTGTGATACCTGGATACGTGAAAAGCGAGACCTGAAGTATGTGGTGGAGCATTTACGTGCCGCCAATTTTGACCCGGAATTCTTCGAAACCCACGAAAAGGACATTGCCAGATTGTACAACCAGCAATTCCCCGACGACAAGGTGAGCCTTCGTTCTCGTGGGCGGTTGATGAAAATGATCTTTGGCAGCCGGAGAGAGGTTCCTTCCCAACCTTGATTTGGTTTGGCCTTCCGTTCCGGTAGGAATCGGCAGGACTTTCACCTCCGACCTGAAAACAATTAGAAATCTGAATATTCCTCTAAAGAGATCGCATATACCATGAGCAATAAAGTAGATCGCACCATGTCCCTGACCCCGCCTTCAGAAATGAAGACCATCGAGCGGATCGGGGCTTTTTTGGCTGGCATTGGAATCCTGGCCCTCTTGGTCAGTTTCTTAAGTGCAAGCACCGTTCGGCCCTGGCTCAACATTGCTTTGGCCGGCTTGTTCTTTGTCAGTGGGGCATTGCTCTGGAACAAGAACAAACAGCGGTACGGGATACTGATCCTTACTCTGGTGGTAGCAGGAATAGCCAGTTTGGTTTTCCTGACGGTTAAACTCAATCTTCAAGGCTGGGGGCTCTTCTTTGTCATCTTCGGGGTGACGAGTATCGGGGCGATTCTGTATTTCCTGGGAGCCTTTGGGCAGGGGCCGGCAGGAATCAAGAACAATGGGATTTTCCATTCCTCTGCCTCCCGGCAAGCCGGGGTCCTGAGTTGGATGCTCGCCATTACCTTCACCGGCTTCTATGCGATTCTCTACTGGTATCCCGACCACCTCTTTGGTCTGGTCAGCGCAGCAGACCCACTCTACAATGCCCTGACCGGCGGCCATTCCTACTGGATTGACGACCAGGGTATGGGGCATGTAACCAACCAGTGGTTTGTATATGGCTTGATCTACACCGTCGCTGTCCTGGTGATGGGATTCCGCTACATCCTGAAGTACCGCCACAACCGGTACCAGATCTTACGTACGATGTCGGTCATGTTCTTCCAGTTGGTAATTGCCTTTTCATTGCCGACCATTCTGGAAACCCTCAACGCAAAGCAGGCAGCAGATTTTGCACCAGTTGTCAAGGAATACCAGCCGATCTATGAGAATTACAATACCAGTAAAAATACCTTCTTCGCTTACCAGGACAGTCTCAACAATGCCCCGGACGAAGCTAAGAAAGCTTTTTGGCAGTCTCAGGTAGATCAGGCGCTGATCCCTTATGAAGCCAACCGTGCCACAGCCCAGCAGTACAACGATACCTTGATGAAGTATAAGCCCAATGTGGCTGCTCACTACTTCTCCTACTTTTGGCCACTGGATTATGACATCATCCAGCCGGGTATGATCACCTATTATACCGGGCAGGAAGTTTTTGATGATGTCCATGTACCCAATGGTGATTACAGTGGCTTGGCGACCCAGGCAGGATTTGGTGGATTCGGTTGGACCGTGATCCTGATCGCCCTCATCATGTCCACCATCGGAGTGGTGGTGCTGACCTATTTTTTCGGCAAACGCTGGTATTGCAGTTGGGTATGTGGCTGTGGTGGCCTGGCCGAGACTGCGGGTGACCCCTTCCGGCAACAGAGCGACAAGTCCCTCAAAGCCTGGAAAATCGAACGCTACTCCATCCACGGCGTCCTGGTCCTGATTACCGCCATCACTGCACTTTTGCTCCTCGACTGGCAGATCCACTTCCTCGGAGATAGCCTCAAGAATGGAATGAAGAGTGGGTATGGCTTTGCCATCGCCAGCATCTTTGCCGGTGTAGTAGGCACGGGGTTCTATCCCATCCTCGGATCGCGGGTCTGGTGTCGCTTTGGTTGCCCCCAGGCAGCCATCCTGGGAATCCTGCAAAAGTATTTTTCCCGCTTCCGAATCACCACCAATGGCGGGCAATGTATATCTTGCGGTAATTGTTCCACCTATTGCGAAATGGGGATCGACGTCAAGGCTTATGCCCAGCGTGGTCAGAACATCGTTCGTGCCAGTTGTGTCGGTTGCGGAGTTTGCTCTGCAGTTTGCCCAAGAGGCGTATTGAACCTGGAGAATGGTCCTACCAAAGACAGGATCAATGATCTGAATCCGTTGGCAATTTCTACCGACGAGATCAAAGTGAAATTGTAAATTCGCCGGATGCAGAAAAAGATCCTGGTCATTATACCTGCTTTCAATGAGGCAGAATCCATAGGAAAAGTGGTGGGGGACATACCGGAGGGCTTGGTACAGGAAGTTGTTGTGGTCAACAATTCGTCTACAGACAAGACCGAAGAAAATGCAAAAGCTGCCGGAGCAACTGTGATCCGTGAATCTCAAAAAGGCTATGGCTTTGCTTGCCTGGCCGGAATCGCCTATGCGGATGCCAAGCAAGGGGACGACCGACCAGATATCATCGTATTCATGGACGGCGACTATTCAGATTTTCCAGATCAGATGGGAGATGTGATAGGCCCGATCATCGAATCTGATTACGATATGGTGATCGGTTCCCGTTCCCTGGGAAACCGGGAAAAGGGAGCCATGCAGCCCCAGCAGGTATTTGGGAATTGGTTGGCGACTACCTTGATGCGCCTTTTTTACCGGGTCAGGTACACGGATCTTGGGCCTTATCGGGCCATTAAGTTTGACAAACTGTTGGAACTTGGGATGAAAGATCAGACCTACGGATGGACGGTTGAAATGCAATTGAAGGCTGCTAAGAAGAAATATAAGATCACCGAAGTCCCTGTTCATTACCGCAAAAGGATAGGCGTCTCCAAGATTACCGGAACGGTAAAGGGGACAATCATGGCGGGCTATAAGATTCTTTACACGATTTTTCGATATTTGTAGGCTCTTTGAAGAGACATGGGAATATTCCTCTTTATACTATACGTAATCGCACTGACCTTTATCTTTCTTTACAGCGGGATACAGGTTCATCTCGCATTTCTCTATTTGCGCTTTCAAAAGAAGATTCGCCTTACTCCGGTTACAGAGCCAGACTTACCTGTGGATCAATCAGAATGGCCCATGGTCACGGTGCAATTACCTGTTTACAACGAGTTGTATGTGGTAGAGCGCCTGATCGAATCCGTCTGTGCCTTTGATTACCCCAAAGACCGGCTGGAAATCCAGGTGCTTGACGATTCCAACGATGAGACGGTCGATTTGATTGATCGTTTGGTTGCAGCGCAGCGAGCCAAGGGCATTATGATCGAGGCGGTTCGCCGCCCTGAGCGCGTGGGCTTCAAAGCAGGTGCCTTGCAGTATGGATTGGAAATTGCCAAAGGCGAATTCATCGCCATTTTCGATGCGGACTTTGTTCCCTATCCTGATTTCCTGCAAAAGACGATTCCCTATTTTGAGGATGCCGGGATCGGCGTGGTTCAGACCCGCTGGGAACACATCAATGAGAAGTATTCTATCTTGACAAAGTTGCAGGCCTTTGCACTGGATGCACATTTTTCCGTTGAGCAGAAAGGTCGTAACTCTGCCGGACACTTCATCAATTTCAATGGCACGGCTGGTGTCTGGCGCAAAGAGTGCATCTCCGATGCCGGTGGCTGGCAGGCAGACACCCTGACCGAAGACCTGGACCTGAGTTACCGCGCTCAGTTGAAAGGCTGGCGATTCCTTTTCAAGGAGAGCCTGGGCTCTCCAGCGGAGCTTCCTGCAGCCATGAGCGCCATCAAGTCGCAGCAGTTTCGCTGGACGAAAGGGGCTGCTGAAACCGCAAAAAAGAACCTCTGGAAAGTGCTCAAAGCCAAGTTGTCCTTTTGGACCAAGGTCCATGCGACCTTCCACCTGTTGAACAGCTTCCTTTTCATTTGTATCCTCATGACCGCCCTCCTGAGTGTACCCCTGCTCTTCTTCAAGGTGGACGACCCTGTCTTGAGCAATGCCTTCAACATTGCCTCTGTATTCATGCTCAGTTTAGTCGCCCTGATTTTCTTCTTCTGGGTTTCGCGGACCAACCGCGATACAGCCAAAGGTCCGGGAAAATTCTTCCGGTTCATGGGGACTTTTCCTATCTTTCTCGCCATCTCTATGGGGCTTTCACTTCACAATGCCATTGCCACCCTGGAGGGGTATATGGGCATTAAGTCACCCTTTATCCGTACCCCCAAGTTCAATATCAAAGACGTTAAGGATACCTGGAAAGAGAAATCCATGTACCTCACCAAGACCCTTACCCCCCTTACCGTAATGGAGGGAATATTGTGTCTTTATTTCATCGGGGGAATAGGACTCGGGATATACCTGCATGACTATTCTTTGATCCCCTACCATGCCTTGCTCATGCTGGGTTTCGGAACCATTTTCTACTTTTCCATCCGCCACGGCCTGGTTAGGGCCTGAGCTTGTTAAGCCATGTCCCCCTCCCTTAAAATAAGGCATTGGTTGGCATTGTTGCTGTTTCTGGCAGGGCTGGTTTTCATTCAGTATTTCCAGGGCAGGTCAGATTGGGATGGGGCCTTCGGAACTGCTCAACAGATTCCTTTCCTTCTTACTTATGGCTTCCTCTTCGTCCTTTATTTTCTTCTGAACTCTCCCAAATGGAAGGAGAGGGAGATCAACTTGTTGAGCTATGCTTCGGTTGCATTTCGGTTCGCCCTGCTATTCAGCTTGCCCAATTACTCAGATGATTTCTACCGCTTTGTCTGGGACGGTCACCTGGCCATGGATGGCTATGGATTGCTGGAAAAGACACCCATGGAACTGACCCAACTCATTCAGGGACCAAACTCCATTTATGCTGAGGTTTACCCACACCTGAATTCTCAGCAGTACTTCACTGTTTACCCCCCTGCACTGCAGATGGTCTTTCGGTTTGCGGCTTGGATTGCAGGAGAGAGCCTGTTGGGAATGGTGGTCGTCATGAAATGCTTCCTCCTCTTGACGGAAATCGGGTCCATTGTCCTGATGGGGAAACTCCTGAAGCAATTTAAAAAGCCTTTTCATTGGGTACTGGTCTACGCTCTGAATCCGCTGGTGATGCTGGAAGTCGTTGGGAACGTCCACTTCGAGGGTTTTATGTTCTTCTTTTCCTTGCTGGCTTTGTGGATACTGGTTCGATGGGCAGGAAAATGGACCTATTTAGCGGCAGCCATACCCATTGCTTTGGCCATCACTGCAAAACTCTTACCAGTTCTCTTCTTTCCCTTTCTGATCCGGCGCTTGGGTTTGGGACGTGCTATCCTCCTGGGATTGACCTCGGGAATTCTGACCCTCGGACTGTTTGCCCTGCTTTTCGATCTGGAGAATTTCGCCAACTACGGAGAATCCATTCGCCTCTATTTCCAGGCCTTTGAATTCAACGCGAATATCTATTACATCGGGCGATGGTTACTCGGACCGGAAGGCTACTGGGTCAACCGGATCCTGCCCTGGATCAGCCTGGGACTGATCCTTGGGTTAGCGATCCGCAAGCGAGAAAAGAGCTGGAGTAGCCTGCCTCTGATGATGTTGGCTGCATTGAGCGTGTACCAAATCCTCCAGCCTGTGATTCACCCCTGGTACATTACCCCTCTGATCGGTTTCGCTGCCCTGAGCCGCTATCGTTTTCCCGTTGTCTGGTCAGTTTTCCTGCCCCTGACCTACCTCACATATACCAATCCGGATTACCAGGAGCCTTCCTGGGTGCTCTGGATTGAGTATGGTGTATTGTTCATCTACCTATTCTTTGAAATCCAGTTCGATGCCGGAGCAAAGACACTGGAAGACTGGGTCAGGGAAAAGCCTTTTTTGAAAGCCTATTTGAGGAGGAGCATTCCGGCCCGCATGAACATAAAGCTGGACCGGATTGCAGCCTTTCTGAAATCAGGTGACCGCGTATTGGATATTGGGACCGGGAATGGGGGCTTGTGCAGGGAATTGCGTGGACGTGGCTTTGAAGTACAACCAGTGGATGTGAAGAACATCAGTTTCTTTGACGATGTACAGCCCCTCATCTATGACGGTAGAAAGTTGCCTTTTGAGGAGGGGGCTTTTCCCGTTACCATGCTGATAACTGTCCTGCATCATATACCTGATCCTGAGGCGGTGCTAAGGGAGGCCATCCGGGTTTCCGGAGGAAAGATCATCGTCATGGAGGACATCTATAAGAATCCCGTCCAGAAGTATCTGACCTATTTTACCGATAGCCTGGTCAATTTAGAATTTGCCGGGCACCCCCATACCAACAAAGACGATGAAGGGTGGCGGCAGGTGTTTCAGGAATCTGGTCTTAAGCTTGTGGCCAGAAAAGAATTCCGTACTTTATTGTTTTTCCGTCAAGTGATTTACGTCCTGGAAAAGTAAAATGAAAACGTACTCCCACACCCCCTTGTTCGAGGCCCGAACCCCAATGGACCGCCCCGTATGGTTCAAGATGGATTGCTATCAGCCCACAGGATCATTTAAAATTCGGGGCATGGATGCATTGGTGTCTCATCATATCCATTCCGGGAAGACCCATTTTGTTGCATCTTCCGGAGGCAATGCGGGATTTTCCCTGGCTTATGCGGCTCGCTTGCGTGGGGGAAAGGTGAAGGTGGTGGTACCGAAAACCACCCGTCAGCGGATGCGTGATTTGATTGCACACCAGGGTGCTGATGTGCTGGTGCATGGGGAGGCCTGGAATGATGCTGACCAATTGGCCCGGCAAATAGCGGTGGAGGAGCAGGCGATTTATGTATCCCCTTTTGATGACCCTCTTTTGTGGGAAGGGCATGCTTCTATCATTGACGAAATGGTCAGGGACTTCAAAGCATTGGGCCATTCATTTCCGAAGAATCTTGTAGTTGCTGTGGGGGGAGGGGGATTGCTTTGCGGGATCATGCATGGATTACAACGGTATGATCTCCTGGATTCGGTGGCCGTTTATGCAGCGGAAACAGAAGGGGCAGCCTCCTTCCGGGCAAGCCTTGATGCAGGTATGCTTACCTCTATTCCGGAGATCAAAACCGTGGCCAGCAGTCTCGGGGCCAAGCAGGTTGCGGAGGAAGTCTGGCGCTGGCAGCGTGAAGTTGGTTCCATCAGGAGCTATGTATGTACGGACAATGAAGCCGTAGTGGCATGTCAGCAATTTTTCGATGGATATCAGGTATTGGTGGAGCCTGCTTGTGGTGCGGCCCTCTCGGCAATGATTAGCGGGTCTGGGCCAATGGGCGAAACTGCGGTAATTGTCTGTGGTGGAATTGGCTGGACGTGGCAGGACCAGGAGGCATTTTTGCGACCTTAGGATTGGTCACTCAACCGCACATAAATCCCGGCAGGTAAATTCCGCTGGTAATTGTCCGGCAAATACAATTCCCCCTTTTCCAGGTTCCTGATCTTTTCTTTTGGTAAGTGGGTACGGATCAGGTTCTCAAGAATTAAAGGAGAATATCCCAGTGAATAGGCATTGAAAACGAGGAAGTAATCCTTGGGGGCGAGAATCTTGGTAACATATTCCACCAACTCATTGATCTGGTCATCGAGCTTCCATTTCTCTCCTTTGGGGCCATGCCCCCAGGCAGGAGGATCAAGGATAATTCCCTGGTAAGTGCGTCCTCTGCTGGCTTCCCGCTTCACGAATTTAAAGGCATCCTCCACCAGCCAACGGATATTGTCAAGTTTGGATGCTTCCATGTTGGCCTTGGCCCAGTTGACAACCTGCCGGATGGAGTCGCAGTGGATGACATCGGCGCTCCCTGCCTTGGCGGCCAGGCTGGCACCTCCTGTATAGGCAAAGAGGTTCAGAACAGAGGCACCCGGTTGAGCTTTGCATTGCTGGTAGATGAAGTCCCAATTGTAGGCCTGCTCCGGAAATATTCCGACGTGCTTGAACCGGGTCAGGCCGAGGCGGAAGCGGAGTTTCATCCCTTTGCTGTGGTAGTTGATGAACCACTGGTCCGGCATCTCCTTGAAGTGGTTCCACGAACCAGCCGAACTGCCATCCGGTTGAAACCGGGTATGGGCCAGTTTTTCCCATTCTGCCTCTGGCAGATGAGGGCTCCATACTGCCTGGGGTTCGGGACGCCATAAGACGTAATCGCCAAAACGCTCGAGTTTAGCACCATTGCCAGAATCGATGAGCTCATAATCACGGAACCCCTTGGGGGTGGAAGCCTGGATCATGCCGCAATTTAGGACCATCATTTTCGAAGCGCAACAATCAGGTTTCACTATGGTTGCTATATTTGTTGCAACGTATAATGTATGGGTCATCAACGTATTCTTTTTTTTCTATTCGGGATTCTACTATTTCCATTGTTTTCCAATGCACAGGGAACACAGGCAGAGCAATACCAGCTCAATATCCAGCGGGCTACGGATCCCATTGTACTCGATGGAAGCCTCACGGAAGACACCTGGAAAAATGCGGAACGTGCCGGAAACTTCTTCCAGCAGTCTCCTTACGACACTGCCTATGCTCTGACCCGTACGGAGGCCATGGTAGCTTATGACGACCAGAATATCTACGTGGCGGGTATTTGCTATGATCCTGAACCCGGAAATTATATTGTTCAATCCCTGAAACGGGATTTTTCTTACCCGGTGACCGATGCCTTTGGCGTCTATTTTGACCCCTTTCTCGATCAGACCAATGGCTTTAGCTTTGCAGTTTCTCCCCTTGGGGTTCAGCGGGAAGGACTCCTTGAAAATGGCGGCACCTTCGGCGTCTCGACCCAATGGGACAACCGGTGGTTTGTAGAAGTCAAAGAGTTTGAAGACCGCTGGGAAGTGGAAATGAAAATCCCATTCAAGACCCTTCGCTACAAAGAGGGGATTGACAAATGGGGAATCAACTTTAGCCGCAACAATCTCAAGATCAATGAGAATTCTGCCTGGTCCCCAGTACCAAGGGTATTCAATATCGCCACCTTGGCTTTCTGTGGCCAAATGAACTGGGACCGCCCCCCACCAAAAGCTGGAACCAATGTCTCCCTGATCCCTTATGTTCTGGGACGTTTTGAAGGTGATTATGAGAATACTGGGGAAGAAACAGTCAGTCCGAATGCGGGCCTTGATGCGAAGATTGCGGTGACATCCGCCCTGAACCTGGACCTCACCATCAACCCCGACTTCTCCCAGGTTGAAGTCGACCGACAGGTAACCAACCTCAGCCGTTTCAGCCTCTTTTTCCCGGAGCGCCGCCAATTTTTCATCGAAAACAGTGACCTCTTTTCCAGCTTTGGGTTTTCACGGATTCGGCCCTTTTTCTCTCGCCGGGTTGGCCTGGTTGATGGGCAGGCAGTCCCAATTCTCGGAGGGGTCCGCCTCAGTGGCAAGCTTTCCCCCAAGTGGAGAGTCGGTCTGCTCAATATGCAGACCGAAGGAGAAGCCGACCTCAATTTGAATTCGCAGAACTTTACCGCTGGAGTGCTGCAAAAGCAAGTCCTGGCCAATTCATATATCACCGGAATATTCGTGAACCGCCAGGACTTTACCGATGGCAGCTTCACCAATGACAACCATATCCGGGTGGGAGGGCTACAATTTAACTATGCGACGCCCGACAATAAGTGGAGGGGAAAAGCATTTTATATGCGGAGTTGGGACGATCAGAATTCGACTCAGAAGAGTTCCAATGCGATGTGGGTCCGCTACCAGACTCAAAACTGGACGGTGGATTACAATCACGAGTATGTAGACGAAAACTTCAATGGTGAAGTGGGTTTTGTTCCTCGCAACCGATATTTCCGGCTGGAACCTATTGCCCGGTACCGGTTTTATCCCAAGAAGGGAAAATTGATCAGCCATGGTCCGGAGGCCTATTTCAGTTGGTTTTGGGACAACCAGAATTGGCAAAACCTGGACCGGCAATCGCGGGCCGGGTACGCCTTCATGTTCCAGAACCGTTCCGAATTGAGCTTCAACGCTGAGTCCTGGTATGTATTTTTGCGCAACCCATTTGATCCCAGCCGAAGCGGTGCGACTGAATTGCCAGATTCAACTGGATACAGTTGGCAACAAGCGGGCATGAACTACAGCAGCAACTTCCGCAAGCGGTTCAGCTTTTCAGCTTTCGGCAATGTGGGGAGCTACTATACAGGTGATCGTTTTCAGGTAGGGGGAGAACTCAATTACCGCGCACAACCCTGGGGAATATTCTCCCTCGCATTTGAACACAATGAGATCAATCTACCAGATACTTCGGTTGGTCTGACCCTGATTTCCCCCCGATTTGAGTTTGCCTTTACCAAGAGTGTATTTTTTACGACTTTTTTACAGTTCAATACCCAGACCCAAAACTTCAATATCAACGCCCGGTTGCAATGGCGCTTCAAGCCCATGTCCGACCTGTTTGTTGTACTGACCGACAATTACTTAACTGATTCATACAGCATTCGCAACCGGGCCCTGGTAGTCAAATTAAATTATTGGTTTACCCTGTAACTAAATCGAAGAAATTCGTTGTGAGGGTAATTTCGGACTTGAACCCAAGGCGAGTATTCCCTATATTGAGTTTTGGTTCCATAGGAAAAATTTTGTAGTCATTCACACGTAAGATTGTACCTCAACATGCGCAGGCTTTCCCTGTTCGTACTAGTGTTTTTATGCCTGTCGGGCTTTGCCAATAACCCTGGTGACCGACCAGCCTACGATGGTTTCTTCATCGTGGACGATTCCTATAAGCAGTTTTCTCAATTGTTTGGGACAGGGATGGAATCCGGCTATTTCTATTACGAAGAACTTGTACGCAAGCTATTGCCCGAGTTTGATAAACTGCCCTACGGAGCCGGCAATGTGAGTTGCCCTTCCGATCAGACCCTGGTCAATTTCAAAAGCTTTGATTGCGTTACCTTTGTCGAGACCTTTTGGGCTTTGATGAACACCCTGTATGAATTCCAGGCAGAACAAGTCGTTGCCCACCAGGATCCCTTCGAAGTCTTCGGCAAGAACCTGAATCGCATCCGATACTTTGGTGGAGACAATTGTGGTATGCAGTACCGCATTCACTACTTCACCCAGCAGATGGAGGAACTGAGCCGATCCGGTCTCGCCTTCAATGTTGCGATGGCCAATGGCAGTCGCTTTTGGAAAAAGATCAACTATATCACTGAAAATGGAGAGTCTTATGGCGACTTAGCTGAATCCAACAAGATGAAGCAGTTGGAGTCCATTCTCAGCCGGACTCCACGTTATTACTACCCGCTCCACAAGCGCAGCCTCTATTATCCGATGGCGAAGGATGGTGACATTATAGCCTTTGCCAGCAAAGAGCCGGGTCTCGATGTCTCACATACTGGTATCATTACCATCGTGGATGGAGAACCCGCCCTCAACCATGCTTCCGGAAAATACGAACGTATTGTATTGGGCCAGGACCTCGACTATTACCTCTGCCACCGTACCAAGATCAATGGATTCTTCATTTACCGCCCGGTATTTGACCATGAAGAAACCCATGCTTCCAAGTAAATTTTAGCGAAATACAATTATCTTGTCGGAGAACTATTTCCCGGATAGGAATAGTTATTGCTAACCATGAAGCAAATATTTTTGCCTATGCGTTATTTTATACGACTTCTTTTCCTGGCGCAAGTTTTGGTGTTTCCTTTTGAGCAGGTGCACAGCCAATCTGCGGAATTCGCATATTCAGACTCGTTATTTGCCTACTATCTAAACCAGGATGCCGAGAAGGCCTGGATGCATTTAGAGCGTCAAAAGGAAGTCGCAATAGATCTGGAGGAGAAAGCCCAGTTTTGGCTCAACAAGGGATTGTTCATGCTGCGGGTAGGTCAGCTGGATACGGCTCTGCTTGCAAACAAGAAGGGGCTCGCCCTGACAGCTGATCCAGCCCGAAAAGGAAGGGGATTGCGCTACCGAAGCAGTATTTTTCAACGAATCCACGAACAAGATTCCTCCCTGGATTGCCTGAGAAGGGCCAGAGACGTAACTCCCTCCGCCAAGATCGAAGAACACATTCTGCTGAATCAAATGTTGGCCCAGAGCCACCTTCGTTTACATCAAACAGACTCCACCCGATATTACCTGGACCTGGGTTGGGAGATTTTCGGTTCGGAACCAGATACAGTTCTCTATCGACGCAAAGCGGGCTTTCACTATCTCGAAGCTCAATTCCAACTTTATTTGTCTCGTTACGAATCTGCCATGTCTCAGATGGATCATTCCTTAAGGTTGTATGCCTTGCTCGGAGATATCCCTGGTCAAGCTCAAACTTTGACCCAGATGGCGGATTTGTTTTCGGTACAGGGAAAGCAGCGGGAGGCAGTCCGGTACTACCGACGTGCTTTTCAAACCCTGGAAGCTTTTCCGGATCAGGCCATGCTCGCCAATTATTCAAATAATCTTGGGCTGATATATCTAAGGTTGGAGGAGCTTGACTCAGCAGAGTTTTGTTTTCGACGCTCGGCATCCATCGCCCGGGAAATCGGTTTGCCGCGTCTCCTGGCCAATGCGAGTGGCAACCTGGCCCATATTTACATTCAAACCGGGCCGATGGACAGTGCCCGGCTTTATGCTGAGGCCAGTTATTCAGAATTTAGGCGGATTGGTGATGCCTATGGCTTGTGCCTTTCCCAGATTGGAATGGCAGAGGTAAGCCTTAAAAGTGGTGGCACAAAAAAGGCCTTTCGATATTTGAGTGAAGCAAAGGCTACTGCAGAAGCACTTCAGGTGCCAGACCTGAAAAAAGACGTATACCTGGCGCTGGCACAGTCCTTCAAAGAGGTGGGAGGGGCGGATTCAGCTTTGTATTATTACGAGGAGCATATCGCCATAAAAGATTCGATTGCCTCCCAGGAAGTCAGAAAAGAGACTGAACGCTTGAGGATCAAGTACGAGACCCAGCTCAAAGAGGAGGAAAACCAACGCCTGGAATTGGAATTGCTGGCGGAAACGGAAAAGCGTAGAAATCAACGTTTGAGCTTTGCGGCAATCGGCCTGCTGGTCACCCTCCTGTTGGTGGGAATGGTAATCATACTATACATACGCAACCAATCCCGCAAGCGGCAATTGATGGTTTCAGAGGCAGAGAACCGAAGAGAAAAAGCAGAGCGGGCACAAGTTCAGAGGCGTCTTGCCTTGGCATTGAAGCAGATTACGGAAAAAGACGAGCTCCTCCAACGCCTTGAATCTGATTTTCAGGAATCCGTGAGTCAGGGGACATTTGCTGATAAGCTGCATGAGCGAATCAATTCCAACCAAGATTGGATGCAATTTGTCATCGAATTTGAGATGGTCTACAAAGGGTTTTTTGAAGGACTGAAACCACAGGAAAACAACCTGACCAAGAATGATCTTCGGATGGCAGCACTGATTCGATTGGGTCTTTCCAACAAAGAAATAGCTGAGGTGCTTAACATCACATCTGAAGGAGTTAAAAAGGCCAAGCACCGATTGAAAAAGAAGTTGGCACTGCCGGGAGATTCAGATTTATCTGAATTTGTCACGCGTCTATCCGTCTGATTATTAGGCCAATTGGGTCATGTCCCCCATTTGTCCACCGTGAAGTTAACCCGCTTCACCTTTATTTGCTTTCGGGCGCAACCTGCTGGCAGGTATCTGTTGGTATTCATTCGATTAATAGATATCTGTGTGCTCAACGGAGAATCATACATCAAATCTTCCTTGACTAAATCAACATAATACCAATAGACACTATCATGAAAAAGCTGATCCTTACTTTCTTAAACATCGGATTATTGTGCATAATCTTCATTTTCATTTCTTCTTCCTCGTCAAAAGCTGTCGATCGGATTGTCCAGGAGCTGGGGCCTACCGGAACTTTTCAAAGCATTACCAGCGCGGTTAACGCGTCAAGTGACGGGGACCGCATCATCATCTTCAACCGGGCAGGTGGGCTGCCCTGGCAGGAGGCGGTTACCGTTGGTAAAAGCCTGACTTTTCTCCCTGCCATTGATGGGGTTCGATTTCTGGTGCTGGGGACATGGACTGTTTCTCCTCCCTCTTCAGGGAAAGAAGTCCGAATCATAGGGATGGAAAACCTTGGTGGTGATATTCGGGCGACTTCAGCAGCTCCCGCGGGCGTAAGGACCAAGGTGGAGATTGCTGGCTGTGAAATCACCGGTGACATCGAGTTCCAGGTGAACAATTACGATATGACGGTTGCTTCCAACCGAGTAATATCCGGTGCCTCGGGTTTCGATGGGACCATCGGCATTTCTTATGGAAATATTTACGGGAACCAAACCGATGCATCAATTGGATTTGGAAATGATGGGATTCCTGGAAATGAAGTTTTCGATGTCATTGGGAATACCTGTAATGATATGTCATGGGCCAGCTCTAATTATTTCTTTCGCATCGCCAATAACAATATTCGACGCACAAGCTCCTCCAGCGGTTCTGCACTCAGCATTGTTAGCGTAAAAAACTCGTCGGTTGAGGTCAATACGATTGAGAACAATTCTGTGTATACCACAGGATTCTCCAACTTTACGACCATTTATGGTATCAATATCACTTCCCTGAATGCCTCAAATGCAACCATCAATGTTCTGAACAATGCGGTAGCTTTTTCAGGTGGGTCTTCTCCTACTACTTACGGTATAAGTCTCGGGGGTAGTGCAAACATTGGTTTCTTTGCTGCTTACAACCATGTTTCTGGTAATGACTTTGCCTTTCAGAATATCCCTGTTGGGTTAAACGTAGTAACTTCTTTCACTTTAAGTGCGCAGGGGGTTCCATCAGGTACGAACATTCAAGACGGAGGCCATCCCGGTAATGACTATATCGACCACGATCTCTCGCGCAATGACCCTGGCTGCTACGGAGGCTCCTTCAATTTCACCAATTACTCTATCACTGCCTCTCCCGTTATCTTTCACGTAGAAACACCCCGCACCGTTCTCCAAGGTTCAACGCTGAACGTTACTTCTGAGGGTTACGACCGTTGATTTTAACTCTCAGTAACATGCACAATCCAATCCATTCAATGATACGGATCAGCGTCCTGCTTTTCCTCGGAATATGCTGGTTGGGAGGCCAGGCCGCCTTCAGCCAGACGGTCATGGAGGCGGAGTACTTCTGGGACAGCGACCCCGGTGTAGGAAACGCCATTCCCCTCTCTGCTTCAGATGGGAACTTTGATGAAGCGATTGAAGCCGCCTTTGCGAATTCAGTCACTTTGCCATCAGCAGGTAACCATACTTTCAACGTGCGGCTCAAAGATGCCCTTAACGCCTGGGGACCGGTCTATACAACCGTTGTTGCCATTGCGTCCAGTCCAACCCAGATGATTCCCCAACTGACGGAAGCTGAGTACTTTTGGGATACGGACCCGGGACAGGGCAATGGGATCCCTCTTCTTGCTTTCGACGGTAATTTCAACGAGGCATTTGAAGTGGTATTTGCCAACAACCTGAGCCTGCCTGCTTCAGGGAACCATACTTTCAACATTCGAATCCGGGACAGTCTCAATACCTGGGGAGTGACCTTTACCACCGTAATCTCGATTGAAACCCTGGCCAGTGCCTCCCTTCCGGCCTTGAGCGAGGCGGAGTATTTTTGGAATACCGATCCAGGACCTGGTAACGGAACACCATTGATTGCCTTTGATGGCAATTTCAATGAATCCGTAGAACAGGTTTTAGGCAGTAATATCGCCTTGCCGGGACTCGGGTCGCAGCGCTTCAGCGTCAGGATCCGAGACAGCCTGAGCACCTGGGGGCCTACATTTTCAACCGTGGTTTCGGTGATCGATACCAGTTTCGTAGACCTCCCCGGACTCAGCACTGCGGAATACTTCTGGGACAATGACCCCGGACAAGGGCTTGCAACTCCGCTGCTTGCCTTTGATGGCAACTTTGATGAAGCCTTGGAACAGCTATTGGTCGCCCCCAATTTGCCTTCCGCGATTGGGCCTCACACTTTTAATGCCCGGACCAGGGATGACAATGGACAATGGAGTAGTCTGTTTACCACGGTGGTTTCGGTAGTAGATACGGCTTTTGCTTCTGATAGAATTACACTTGCCGGTGAGGTCTTTTGGGATGTTGACCCAGGAGTTGGCAATGGTATTCCTCTGTTTGCGGCCGACGGAAATTTCGAAGAAGCACTGGAAACCCTCGTGGACAGCCTGCAAACATTTTCGTTGTCTCTTGGACCTCACACCCTCAATGTACGCCACCGGGACGCTGAAAATATTTGGGGGTCGACTTTTACCACCGTTGTCTGGGTGGACACCAGTCTGGTTCCGGTGCTCAACCAGATCAATGGGCCACTTGTATTTTGTGCCAGTCAAGGTCTGAGCGGAATAGGTTACTCGACGCTACCAACGCCCGGTGAGACCTATAATTGGTCGGTTACCGGAGGGGTGATTGTGGCAGGGCAGGGAACTGATTCTGTGACGGTTGACTGGTTCCCTACTGGACCTTACAGCATATCAGTGCAGGGCTGCAATGTCAACGGTTGTGGAAATGTATATGATGTTCCGGTAATGATCCAGCCAAGCAACAATCCGGTGGTCACAACGGTAGGTAGCACGACTGCCTGTGCCGGGGACAGCGTTCAGTTGGTAGCTGGAGGAGGGCTGGGGCTCAATATTCAATGGCTCCTCAATGGTTCCCCTCTTTCAGGGGCAACTGACTCCACCCTGTCAGCCACCACTTCCGGGCTGTATCGGGTGGTATTTGATGCAGGAGCTTCCTGCTCAGATACCTCGGTCGCCACCTCCGTCATGATTCTTCCTCCGCTCAATGCGGCCATCGCCTCCAATGGCAGTCCGACCATCTGCGGCAATGACAGCCTCGAATTAACCGCCCCCAATAGTTCAGGACTTGACCTACAATGGTTGCTGAATGGCAGCCCTCTCACTGGTGCTACCAACCCGAACTATTTTGCAACCTCATCTGGTAATTACCAGGTAGTATTCAGTGACCCTCCAAACTGCCCGGATACTTCCGCAGTCCTGGCTGTCAATGTGCTCCCTGCGATCAGTGCATCCATCACGGCAAATGGACCGACGATTGTCTGCAATGGGGGCACTGCGTCATTGCAAGTAAGTTCTCCCGGTAGCCTTGACATTCAATGGTTGCTCAATGGTATTCCTCTTACCGGAGGAACAAACAGTAACTTAACCGCCCCCAATTCGGGCTCCTATCAGGCCATTCTGAGCAACGCTGGTGTTTGTCCCGACACCTCAAATGCGATTTCGGTCTCGATTCTCTCCCCCTTGTTAGTCAATGCAGGACCCAATCAAAGCCTGTGCTTTGGGGTAGACAGTGTTGCCCTCGGGGGCTCCCCATCTGCTTCAGGAAGTCAGGGAACGTATACTTATTCCTGGACAGGGGCCGGATTGAGCAATCCATCCATTGCAAATCCCATGGCCGGACCTGGTTCAGGAGGAACCTATGTTCTGACTGTTACCGACAGTGCTGGTTGCCAGGCCGCAGACAGTAGCACGGTAACCGTAAATCCTCAGATTTTTGCGGAGGCTGGAGGGGATACGGTATTGTGCCCTGGAGAAACGGTTTCCCTGGGTGGTAATCCTACTGCCTCCGGGGGCAGCGGAGGATTCAGCTATTCATGGACGCCTGCTACGGGTCTTTCAGGAACCAATTTGCCCAATCCGGTGGCGAGTCCACTGGCAGCAAATGTTTATCTGCTAACCGTACAGGATGCGGCAGGCTGCCAGATGACCGACTCGGTCGTAATAAATCTGAATCCGGCTTTGTTTGCAAATGCGGGTGAAGATTCTGCTGTCTGTGTGAATGGAGCACTTATCCTTGGGAGCACCCCTTCTGCAAGTGGCGGGTTTGGAGCTTATGTTTATGCCTGGTCCCCTACAACTGGTCTCAGCAATCCTACCTCAGGAAATCCAATTGCAACTGTCTCTGGAAATCAGGTTTACTCCCTGACCGTTACCGATGGCAACAATTGTACCGCAACGGACCAAATCCAGATTACTGGTCTGCCACTTCCCGTTTCCGGGTTCTTCTTTGCCGCGAATCAGGGAACCATCAATTTGACGGATATTTCTCTCGGTTCAGATTCGGTTTCCTGGGACTTTGGCGATTCGAACGGAAGCAGTCAATCCAATCCTACCCATACCTATACCGCGAGTGGTACCTATATCATTTGCCAGACAGCCTATAACGATTGCGGGAGTGACAGTACCTGCCAGTCGGTACAGATTGTGATCATTGGCGTAGAGAACCCTTTGACTGCGGAGCCTGTGGTTTACCCCAATCCCAACCAAGGATTGTTCCATATTGACTCCAAGGGAATGGAAATTGAAACCATTCGCCTGTACGACAATTATGGGAAACTGGTCTTCAGTCAGGAGGGGAATTGGCCGGCCGACTCTCAGATTGAAGTGACTTTGCCACCATTGCCGACCGCAGTTTATTATCTGATGTTACAAGGGAAAGGGAACTTGGTTAGCCGTTCACTGTTGATCGAACCGCTCAAATAGATTGAATTCTTTCTCATAACTGAAGAGGCTGTCTCCTAACCATGGGGGCAGCTTTTTCAGTATGTATAACAAGCTTCGATTCCGGAAAACAGGCAATCCCTTCACTTCCCAATACGATCCATTTACTGAATAGGAGCTGGTACTTACTGAAAACCTACGCTCCTCATCGCTAGGTTTTCGTTCATTTGAGCATGAACCAACCACATCCATACTATAACTCCTTGATCGCGAAGTTCACTTTGCCTGTTTTAGCCATGCTGATCGTGCTGTTTTGTGCGGCCCCTGTGGATGCACAGGGCTTGATGAGGGGAGAGTACGACACAGCAAGTTCGGCACAGGCAGCGGAGGTAGCTGAAGCTGTCAATTTTCTAAACGACGATCAATTTCGGGCTGATTTGAATGTTAACGCACTGTCAGTGATCGGAGAGGATGAGTTGGAATATGAAGCGCGGAAATTGATTCAGGAGAATCAGCGGTTAAAAGCTGAGGTAGAAAAACAACAAGATTTACACAATAAGATCGTCCAATTGGAGACAATCATAAAGGATATGGAGGAAGGTTGGGAAAATATCAAACATTAATGATAATTTAGTGTTTCAAGTATGTGGATATTAGGACAATGCCTTCCCGAATAGGGGAGGCTTTTTTTGTACCTTGTTTCCCAAATATTCCCATTCTTTTTTCCTTGCTTCTCAACCATTGAATCGTACTTCAGGTTGCAGAGCCACGTATTCAGGAAGTAATACGAATCCCAAATAAGAGTTTGGATTGTAATTTATCTGGCAAGTATTGGTTTCCATCCGGGGGCATATCTATTGACTTTTATACCATCGAGATTATCAGCCCAATAAGTCAATGGATATGGAAAATCAGCAAGTTCAAGCCACGAATTCTCACCAGGAACAGCAAATAGGTGCTGAAACAGAGCATACAAATGAGGGAGGTCAATCTCAAATGCAGCAGGCAGCTGACGGGAGTCCTCAGGTAAAGCAATTGCAGGCATTTCAAGGTGCAGCCAACCAGAGTGCACAAGTGGGGCAATTGATGCAGCTACAATCAGCGGCCAACCAAAGAAGCGGGCAAGCGGGGCAGATGCGGTCTGCGGCTCCGGTACAGTTGACCAGTGGTCCCCTGCAATTGAAAACCGCTTACGCGAAACTGACTCCTCAAGGGGGCTTCTCTAAGAAACACCTGCATGCGGAAGCCAGTCCAGAACTTGCCGCGGCTCAGTTGGTGGCGAGGAAGTACAGAGGTTGGCAAAGTTACACCTCTACCCATACTGTAATTCCTAAGGATAAATTTCCGGAAGCCGCAAAAGTGCAAAGTATAGGGGTAGGCAATAAATCCACAAATGCATTAAAAGCCATCACCTACCAAAGTATTGCCTCAGATGCAAAAGTTAAAACTGCCGGATCAGAATGGTCACTCATTTCCAAGAACACAGCTAAGAGTCCGGCAGTAGCTGGCAACGTCTCAGAACTGGGGGCTGTGGAAAAGCACTCCAACGGGAGTGGAAAGGTAGATTGTGAATACGAAATGAGTGTGAACCACTTGGCCGGGGATGATAAAGGATTGAATCCAACAACCGTAGCATGGGATGGCACCGACTATAACGTGACAATTAATGGGGCAACCACTACCCTCTCCCAAGCAACTGTTGAGCAATAAGATTACCCCAAAAGAGGAGGCTATCTCAAAATGGTAGCCTCCTTTATTGCTCAATAATATATCCAACAAAAGAAGAGGCTATCCCCAAAAGACAGCCTCTCTTCATAAATAAAAGCCCTAAAAGATTGGTAAATTCCTACTAGCGAGTTGGGTCAATATCCACTTCAACGGTTCCGATTATCAGTATCCCGCCATCCAAAACGAAGTTCAGCACAACCCCTCCATTCTCGAAGGTGCCTGACATTTCCACCGTGGAAAGAGAACCATTGTTATCTATCTGGCAGAGGGTGAAAATAGGAGGAATGCTATCTGTATAATCGTAACTTAAATACAGGTTCTGTTCCTCTCCGGCTACATTCACGGACAGGGCCAGCATCTCCGACGCATCTGGATTTCTGGATGGAATATAAGGCAGTGCCACAATCCGACTGATTTCTCCATCGCTCAAAGCAATGGCAGGGAAATTGACGGCAAGCGAATTGCCGGTATCGTTGTGGAGGTGCGTGATAAACAGCGGATATTCATTGGTGTCTTCGGTCATATTGGATTGGGTTATTGTGTTCAGTTCAATATTACAAACATATCACCCCGGTTGCATGGCTTCAAGCCAAATAGGTATTATTTTATTACAATCTAATTTTCAGGTATGTTGTAGAATGTGTCGAAAGGGGATATATTGGCTTGAATACAGGATACAATCAAAGTTATGAGAAGGCTGGAAGATCAATGGCGATTGGTAAAGGGGATGTCCCGTTCAGAGAAGCGGTTTCTGACTTTGTTGGGAAAGGTACGGGCCGGTAAGAATGGGAGTCAGCAATTGGACCTGTTTGATTACCTGGGTAGTTGCTCCTCTCCTGAAGACCTTGCCAAGGGGGAGGGAGAAATCAGGAACCTGTCCACAGTGGCTTTTCGGCTCAATGAGTTGATCGTAGAGGGACTTCGGATGTTGAATGCTGACAAATGGGTGGACCATCGTTTGAACAAAGCACTGGATGAAATTGCGCTCCTCCACCAGCGGGAAATCTATAGAACGGCTTTTCGGAGATTGAATGCGGCCAAGAAACTGGCAGCTGAATTTTCCCGGTACAATCACGGATTGGAACTGATCAGGTGGGAGCGGGAGTTGAATCTGGCGGTAAGGCCAAAGGGGATCCGGGAAGTTCTCATGCAGTTACGCGAAGAGGAGCTTCGACTCCAGCAGGCGAATCAGGAACTGATGGCACTCAGGCATGACCACGAGTACATTAGAACAACCATACGCCAGGTGATGGTTCCCCGGACCGAATCCGAAATGGAGGAGGTAAAGGCGTTGGCCTTGTCCGAAAAGGTCCGGGACCACCTCGACGCTCCGAATTTCCTTGAACGGTCCTTTGCCATCAATATTCTCGCAACTTATTACCTGATTTCCCGGCAGGCACCTGCTGCGCTGTCCCTGCTGATCCCGCTTATCAGTGACTGGTCTCAAAACCCGGAGTGGCTCAGCGAAAAGCCTCAACTCTTCATGCGAATTTGTTATAATTTTCAGATAGCAATCTTTACCAGTCCCATTACAGTGGAAGAAGCCCATCTTTATCTGGAGATGATACCGGATTTTAATCTGTTGGGGGAGAAGCATGCCATCCACTTTCAACGGTTGATCTACCACAACCGGTTCAACCTGGCTTTGAATACTGCCAATTTTGAACTTGCAAGTTCCCTGATCCCGGAAATAGAATCCTGGATGGAAGCCAACCAGCGCAAACTGAAAGATGCCCACCAACTCCCCTTTTTGCACAACTTTGCCGTGATGCAGTTTTTTGCTGGTGAACCGCAAAAGGCCTATCCCTATGTACTGCGTATTTTGAACTTCCCAACCCGCAAGGTCCGTACGGATATTCTGGATTTTGCCAGGGTACTCCAGGTTATTCTCCAATTTGAACTGGGTAATTTCCAACTCAACGAATACCTGGCTCGTTCCGGCAAGCGGTATTTTAAAAAGAGCCCCCGGCTCTGGGAGTTTGAGTCTGCCGTGATCAAATGCCTGGAAAAACTGATGAGTCTCCCTGAGAGGGAAAGAAAGCTTCAGGCCCTCGAAGAGCTTCAGAAGGAAATTCAGGGACTGATTGAGCAATCCTCTGGGGGAATCCCACTCCTGGGACTGAGTGAAGTGCAGTTTTGGGTGGAAAGTAAAAGAATCGGCAAACCGATGCGGCAACTATTCGCCGAGACTGTCCAAGCCAACCAGGAAAGCATGAACGTCGGAAAATGATTTGCCTTTTCAATCCTCCTTATTCAATTTTGTGTCAGGAATGATTATGGATATGAAGTTAATAGAAGTCAAGCGCGACGATAAACAACGGGTAAGGGACTTTTTGGATTTGCCTTCGCGGCTGCACAAAGATGACCCCAATTTCATTCGCCCCCTGGACAAGGACATCGAATTTGTATTTGACCCAGCCAAAAATAAGTTTTGGCGCCATGGGAAAGCCATTAGGTGGGTACTGCGCAGCAGCACCGGGGAAACGATTGGGAGAGTTGCAGCATTTATCAATGAACGCACTTCTCATACTGAAGAACAACCCACTGGTGGAATGGGCTTCTTTGAATGCATTGATGACCAGGAGGCAGCCAATTACCTGTTCAATGTCTGTAAAAAATGGTTAAGCAACAAAGGGATGGAGGCTATGGATGGTCCCATCAATTTTGGGGACCGGAATGCCTGGTGGGGACTCCTGGTAGAAGGCTTCTATGAGCCGGTTTACCAAATGAATTACAATCCACCCTACTATGTGAAGTTGTTCGAGAACTATGGGTGGCAGATGTACTTCAAGCAGTTTGTCCTGCAGCGCAATATCCTCGACCCCGTTCAGGAAAAGTTTACCGTGAAGTACAACCGGCTGATGGAGGAGGGAGATTACCATTTTGAACACTACCGCAAGAAAGACCTGGTCAAGTTTGGCGAAGACTTTCTTCATATATACAACAATGCCTGGGGCGGTCATGCCAACTTCAAGAAGATGCGCCGGGAACAGGCCATGAAGTTGTTCAAATCATTGAAGCCGATCCTGGCTCCCGAATTGGCTTGGTTTGGCTATTATAAGAATGAGCCCATCGCCTTCTTCATCATGATCCCCGACATGAACCAGATCTTCAAAGACTTCAATGGAAAGTTTGGCTTGATTCAGAAGGTCAAGACCTTTTTCAGAATCAAGCGCCGGGTATCCAGCAAGTGTTATGGAATTGTATTTGGGGTTGTGCCCAGTCAACAAGGGAAAGGGGTAGATGGAGGCATAATCCATGCTGCCAGCCTCAAGATCCACCCGGTGAATTTCTGGAACCACATGGAAATGGTCTGGATTGGGGACTTCAATGTTAAGATGCTCAAAGTAGCCCAGGACGTTGGCGGGGAAATCTACAAGACCTACCATACCATGCGTTACTTGTTTGACCGCACCAAACCCTACAAGCGGTTACCGCTGATGACAGAAAAGGAAGCGCAGGAGCAGAAGGAGATGCAGGAGCAACAGGAGCGGGATGAGAACAGCCGTGATGATTCCGGGATTTGATACCCTGGGTGAAGCTCCGGTTTACCCGCCGGGTTTATCTACCCATTTCTGGTTTTAATCCGCCACCATCAGGTTGCAACCCCGCAACTCCGCATGGTCCATGCGGCCCAATACTTCAAAACTGCCATCTGGATGCGCCCGGCCCAGGTCTTCAGTCTGAATAAATGCAGAGGAATAGACATTGGCAAGGTCGATCACATTGATGCGGCCGGTGCGTCCCAGGGCAGCCTCCCGGCCGGGAATGTAAGGATCGGTGATCACCACCTTCATCCAGGGAGGACAGCGGAACCGGCTTCCGCCCCTGGCATACGCCTGGCTCAGCAATTCGGTCATCCCATACTCAGAATGGATTTGCGTCACCCCCAGACCTTCCCGCAGAATACCATGCAATTCCTCCCGCACCATTTCCTTGCGGCGCCCCTTCATACCACCCGTTTCCATGACAATCGCATCAGGAGGGAGGGCGATCTGATTTTGCTCCACAAAGTCGAGCAGGGCAAAGCTTACACCGATTAGCAGGATACGCTCCCCACGCTCCAATGCCTCAACCAGAGCCTGCTGCAAGGCGTCGAGGTCATAGAGGTAGAAGCCACTACCGGGCAAGCCCATCTCAGTGATCCAATCCTGAACCATTCGCACCAGAGAGGAATCTCCCCGCTCCAGGTAATTCGGTAATAGGGCGAAAATCGAACGTTCACCGGTGCCGTAGAAATGGCGGAAAGCATTCAGGTGAGAGGCATGGTAGAGGCTGAGGTCACGTACAAAATGCTGACTGGGCTGCTGTCCGGTGGTTCCACTGCTGCGGAAAACTGCCTCGGCCTCCCAGGGGCCAGCCGTGACCATCTCATATTGTTTGAAGAACTGGATCGGTACGAAGGTCTGATGCGCTGTTCCGAGGAGTTGACAAAACCGGTGGATGACAGGGTTATGTGCCAATTGGAATTGCCAGACCTCTTCAGAAAGGGCCTCAAAGGACTGCGATTGAGAAAATATCCGCATGGGATCGGGGAACGTCACCATGCAGCAATTTACGGAGAACCGGGTGATTTAATAGGGTGCGGGCAGACAGGTGCGCTGAATATGACTGGCGCCGACTGCACCATCTTCAGAATAATACACCGTGATCAATACTTCGTCGATCTCAGCACGGGAGCTACCTCCTAACTGTTCTACTGAAATAGCCACCCCAAACTGCGAACTATTGACCAAGGTAGGAACCCATGCACTGCCCCAGGTTTGGTCTTCGCCTCCATAGTACACCGCCTCCCAGTTTTCCTCCCAGGGTTCGGAGGAGCGCTGATCCTGACCGACCAGACGGCCGTTCCTGATCAAACGCACACTCCTGTCCGAAAGACGAGCCGCTTGGTGGCTCCGACGGATCACCACCACTTCGATCCCTTCAACGGTCGCCTCCTGGGGCACTGAAAGGCCAAAATTTTCAAAAATAATATATGAAGAGATCTGTCCATTGTTCAGAAGATCCGTCGTCGCAAAGGAAGCGTCATCGTCGCAGCGGGCCAAACCGGGTTCGTACCAGGTATTGGTACTTCCATTTTCGCTGCTGGTGAATATCCGGTTCGCACAGAAGGGACCGGAATTTTGAGCATTTAAGGGCAAAACAAGGGTGCACAATACCGCCAAAACTACAAGCGGTTGCATTAAACCAGAACCTGTTGATTTCATCTTAATCCTATAAAAACAATACCAATACTAAATAATCCAATGAGTAGCGGGGCGTCCCGCTGATCTAAACATTTCAGAATCCAATGACAATAAGATAAGATATCGATCTGACACAATAGCAATTTACTTTTGCACAGGGTACGTGGAAAAGTGTATCCGCAGGTAAGGATTTGGTCCAAATTGGACATTGGATATTTTTGATGAAATTTGATTTATGATCGACTACAATCCTAAGAGCTGGGCCAGACTGGTCTTCAACTTCCACAAGTCCAGCCTGATGCGCAATATATTACCCACATTATTGGTGGTGGGGGCCATTGCCGGTGGGCTGTGTTATCTCTTCCTCGAAGGGATTGTTGAACTCAGTGTCCCCCCCGGTGTGAACATCCATGCCTATGTAGGAATTGTCCTCGGATTGGTACTGGTTTTCCGAACCAATACTGCTTATGACCGCTGGTGGGAAGGACGGAAACAGTTTGGAGCCCTGACCAACCATTCCCGCAACCTGGCCCTAAAGCTCCATTCGATGCTTCCCGAAGAAGACCTGGAAGCCCGCCGATTTTTCAGCAAAACCATTTCCAACTTCTATTTTGCCCTCAAAGAGCACCTGCGGGAAGGCGTTGAATTGGAAGAATTGGACCTGGAGGACATGCCCTACCGGGAGAAGGTGACGAAAGTCGGCCATATCCCCAATGCCCTGGCCGGGAGTATGCAGGACCGTATGAACAAGATGCTCCGGGACCGCCTCATCAATGGGGACCAATACCGTGTACTCAACGAAGATGTGTCTGCAATGGTGGATGTATTGGGAGCCTGTGAACGCATCCGAAAAACTCCCATTCCCTTTTCTTACAGCATGTACGTCAAGAAAGTGATCATTTTCTATTTGCTGTCCCTCCCCTTCAGTATCATCAACTCCCTGCATTATTGGACCATTCCCATGGTCATGTTTACCGCCTATGTACTGACCGGGCTGGAACTGATTGGGGAAGAGATCGAAGACCCTTTTGGGTATGACGCCAACGACCTCGACACGGATGGGATGGCCATGAATATCCGAAAGAACATACGCGAAATCCTCACCCCGAACTGACATGCTGTTTGAACGCGCCCGTACCAATTGGTGGATCGTTGTTGCTGGTGCAATAGCCGGGATTGGAACTGTTATTGTCCCTTCTTTCGATGACCATTTTAGTGTGGGGATCGGGGCGGTCACCGGGCTGGCGTTTTTTATATTTCTGGCGCTGCTGATTATCCAGGAGAATCAATGGGCTGGCCTGATGCTAGCAGGGATGATGGCATTGAAAATCAATTATCCCGATGGATATGAGGACTACGCAATTACGGTTGTTGCAACTGGAGTTTTTGTCGGGGTGTGGCTCATCGCAAAAATCACCCCCAAATACTGGCGAGGGCCCTATGGGAACTTTTCAGGGCAAAACCATATCCTGCTGATTTTGTACTTCGTGATGGGATACGCCTCTCTCTTTTTTCAGCGGTTTCACAATGATGCCATTTGGCCCATTCTCAATGAGATGGTGATTGCCATAGGTATTTTTGCTTGGCTGATCCGTCACAAACAGCAGAAACTACTGGCCCTGGAATGGATGGTTGTATTTTCCTGTGGACTCTGGATCGTATTGGTCTACAGTTTGCTCTTCAGTCCCCATGGAGGCAAAGGAGCGCCCATTCCCTTCTTTGAAAATGCCAATTACTTTTCTGCAGCCCTCTCGATCGGTCTGCCGTTTATGATATGGATCGGATGGAGCCGCCGGGATTGGTTGCGGTGGCTGGGTTGGGGAATAGCAGGCTTCTTTCTCTTTGGCATCATCTGGTTCCAATCCCGGGGTGCCTGGGTCGGACTCGCAGGAGGAATTGTCTTTTTCGCCTGGTATTTGAGCCAAAAGACCAGACAGCGGCTCGCGATCGCAGGGTTTCTGGTGGTGGGAATGGTCACCTTAATTTATTGGACCTACGATTCGGAGAGGCAGGAGGAGGCATTGCGCAAGGACAGTGGGGTGGAGCAATTGAAATCCATCGTCGATACCGAGTACAACTTCTCCAACCGGGAAAGGATTATCCGTTGGAAAATGGCCTTCCGCTTGTTTGCAGACAGTCCTTTCCTGGGTATACAGCCTGGCCGCTTTGACAAACGGTTCAAGTTTAAGTTGGAAAGCATGGAAGAAGTGGAGCAAATCAGCTATTGGTACGGCTGGAATGGGGGTGCTCATTCAGAATACCTCACCCGCCTCGCGGAGAGAGGTCTGCCCGCTACCCTGATGTTCATCGGCTATATTGTCTGGGTTATGGTCGTTCTGTACCGTCTGATTAAATACGAAATTTTAGGACGGGTATATGGGGCCTGCATTGCCTTTGCGCTGGGAACCTGGATCGTGCACGGTTTTTTCAACGACCTCAGCACCGAGAACGCCATCTGGCTGCCTTTGATGCTCATGACCGGATACATCATTCAGATGAAACCAAAGCGTTGGCCGACCGGAGAAAAAGGTTCTTCGGAGATGAAGGGTCAGGGAGAAATGACCGAATAGGTGGAAAAGAAGGATCCAGGGGAAAAGACCCATCAGGGTACTTGAAAACGATTATCTTTGCGGAAACGCCATCCGCATGAAATACATCAAAGTCGCTGGAGCAGCGGTCAACCAGACACCGCTCGATTGGGAAAACAACTTACAAAACCTTATTGCGGCCATCCGCGAAGCCCGTTCCCAGGATGTCTCCCTCCTCTGCCTCCCGGAATTGTCTATTTGCGGCTACGGCTGTGAAGATACTTTTTTCAGTGACTACGTACTCAAGCATAGCCTGAACGGACTCCGGCGCATCGCGAAGGAATGTCAGGACATCATCGTTTCCGTCGGCCTGCCCATGCTGGTCGAGAACTGCCTCTACAATGTCTCCTGTCTGATCCAGAACCAGAAGATCCTGGGCTTTGTCGCCAAGCAGGAACTGGCCGGTGATGGGGTCCACTACGAGCCGCGCTGGTTCAAGACCTGGCCCGACAACCTGCTCCATACCTATGAATTCGACGGTACTCCCTATCCCTTCGGCGACCTGATCTTTGAGATCGACGGCCTGCGCATCGGGTTTGAAATCTGCGAAGACGCCTGGAATGGTGTGCGTCCTGCCCAGGACCACTACCTCAACAATGTAGACATCATTCTCAACCCCAGTGCTTCCCACTTCGCCTTCGGCAAATCCAGGGTCAGGGAAAAGCTCGTGACCGAAACCACCCGCGGATTCTTCTGCGCCTACGTCTACTCCAATCTCCTCGGCAATGAATCCGGTCGCCTCATCTTCGACGGCGAAGTCCTCATCGCTTCCGGCGGTCAACTCCTCGCCCGCGGCGAACGATTCTCTTTCCAGGATGCAGTAGTCAGTTCGGCCGTACTGGACGTCCAGGCCATCCGCCGCCAGAAAAAGAAGTCCTTCAATTTTGAGCCTTCCTTTCCAAAGGACGTAATCAAAGGATCATGGAATATCCCCGAAGCCAACGATCCCGATTATTTCAAGGACCGGACCCATGTACCTGAATTCATCAGCAAAGAGGCAGAGTTTCACCAGGCGGTCGCCCTTGGCCTTTTTGACTATATGCGCAAGAGTTACAGCCGGGGCTTTGTCGTTTCTCTCAGCGGAGGGGCGGACTCCTCTTGTTGTGCCGCTTTGATTTATGAATCTTTCCGCCTCGCCCGCAAAGAACTGGGAGATGAAGGTTTGCGCAAGCGCCTCCACTATATGGACCTGGGCGACCTCGACACCCTTACCTCTCGACTCCTCACCTGTGTCTACCAGGGGACCGACAACAGCTCGGATGGCACCCTCGAGAGTGCCCGCGAACTCGCCAGGGACCTCGGTGCCACCTGGTACAACTGGAATGTCCAGCCCCTCTACGATCAGTACACCGGGATGATCGAGGCAAGCCTCGAGCGGGACCTCACCTGGGAGCAGGATGACCTCGCCCTGCAAAATATCCAGGCGCGGCTGCGTTCCCCCGGTATCTGGATGATCGCAAATATTCGCCGGGCTTTGCTGGTCACCACCAGCAACCGGAGTGAAGCCGCAGTCGGATATGCCACCATGGATGGGGATACCTCAGGTGGAATTGCTCCTCTTGGTGGAATTGACAAGGCATTTTTGCTGAAATGGCTCCGTTACGCCGAGCAGGAGTTGGGCATAGAAGGCTTGAAATACGTCAACAACCTGCAGCCGAGTGCCGAACTGCGGCCGGCGGAAGAAGAGCAGACCGATGAAGGAGATTTGATGCCTTATCCCATCCTGGACATGATTGAAAAGGCCGCGATCCGGGATTACAAAAGTCCGGTGGAGGTTTTCAAGACCCTGCGAGGCGTACGTTCAGATGAAGTCCTCAAAGGATATATCAATAAATTCTTCACCCTTTGGAGCAGGAACCAGTGGAAGCGGGAACGTTATGCACCCAGTTTTCACCTGGACGACGCCAACCTGGACCCCAAGACCTGGTGTAGATTCCCCATCCTGAGTGGGAGTTTCCGGGAAGACCTGCAGGCACTGGAGGCTTATAATTAAACAACACCCATGTCACAACTAGAAGAATTTCACGCCTACCGCACCAAGATGAACGAGCGCATCCTCTCAGCGGACTCGAAGATCATCAAGCGGATGTACAACCTCGACACCAATACCTACAAAGCAGGTGCACTCGATGTCAAAACCAAAGAATTGCTGGGCCTCGTCTCTTCCATGGTCCTCCGTTGTGGGGACTGCATCAAGTACCACATCGAGAGTTGTATCGAAGCCGGAGCCACCGAAAAAGAGCTGATCGAGACTTTTGAAATCGCTACTCTGGTAGGTGGGACAATCGTCATTCCGGAACTGCGAAAGGCATTTGAGTTCATGGATGAAGTCTTTGCTGAAGCTGAATCTTAAGCCGGCCCACACGAGCTGGTCCGGCATCGACATCTTAGGCCGGCACCCACACCTCCGAACGGTATAAATCTTGCGAATTCACGTATTGGAAGCCCTATTCTCTGGCTTTTGCCACACAATAGGATTATTTTCGAGCAATTGAGGTACCAAGAAGTATCTGACTATGGATAAAAACGCCCTCGTCTCCTTTGAAAATGTCTCCAAGACCTACTTTGGGAACAAAGGTTTGATCAACCTTACTCTCAATCTGAGGGAAGGAGAGATATTTGGTTATATCGGTCCCAACGGCGCCGGCAAGACCACCACGATGAAGGTTCTGGTTGGCTTGATCAACAAGTTTGAAGGGAATCTCCGCGTAGGTGGTTTCAATCTTCCCCAAGACAGGAACAAGGTTCACCAGTTGATCGGCTACCTTCCCCAGGGCGTGTCCTTCCAGCGTTGGCGAACCGTTGACAATGCCTTGCGCACCTTCGGGCTCCTCTCCGGAATGGAAAATTCAGAACTGGACAAGGTGATCCCGGAATGGCTGGAACGCTTCGGTCTCGGGGGCTGGGGTAAATATAAAGTACGGCAATTGTCAGGGGGGATGATGCAGAAGGTTGGATTTATCCAGGCCCTCCTGCACAAACCCAAATTGCTGGTGCTGGACGAGCCACTTTCCGGCCTTGATCCCTCGAGTCGCCTCCTCCTCAAAGACGTGATCCGCGATATCCGAAACCAGGGCACCACCGTGATCTTTTCCTCGCATATCCTGAGCGATGTGCAGGACGTAGCCGACCGGATGGGCCTGATCAGCGAAGGTCACCTGCGGGTAAAAGGCTCCCTTGAAGACCTCAAACGGCATATTGGTATCCCCAATGAGTTGGTGGTCGAGTTTTCTCAGATCCCGGGATCAATGGGGTATCTGAACGAGATCGCCGGGACAAGGCCGATGCAGAAAGTCACTGAGTCGCAATACAAGATTGTCTTCTTTCCCGATGACAATACCGACGAACTCATCCACCAGGTCATCACCCAGACCCTGGCCAATGGCGGTAAGATCCGCAAGGCTGGTAACATCCCTCCAAGCTTGGATTTGTTGTACATGAGATTCCTGGGCAAAAAATGAAAAACTTCACCCTCCTTTTCCGCGACGAACTGAACGGGTTCTATAAATCAGGGGTTATGATCGCCCTTTGGGTACTGCTTCCCCTGATCGGAATCCTCGTATATTTTCTGATAGGTGGCCAAATGACCGAGATGATGCCCGGTCAGGAAGTTCCCATGACCATCTTCATTGGCTACATCGTGTCCAACCTCGGGGCGCAGATCACCGCGATCATGCTCACGGTGAACATCATCAATGAGAAGAATGCCAAGGTCTACGAAATCTTCGTAATCCGCCCCATCCGGCGTAGCGACCTCCTTTGGTCTAAATTCCTCTCCGTCTTTCTCTGCGTGATACTGGCCTGTATCATCGCCCTCTTTACCGGTATCCTGGTCGACACCATTGCCGGCAATCCACCTTCCAGCTTTATCATCGAAAAAACCCTGGAGTCCTTTGTGATGAGCGTAGGAATCGTAGGCGCCTTTGCCGCGACTGGCATTTTAGTTGGCGTATTGGCCGATTCTATCCTGCTCGGAGTCCTCTTGATCTTGTTCGTGGGTGGAAACCTGCCTCTGCTTCCTGCCCTGCCAACCATGTTTGGACTGGACAATTCGATGCTCTGGTCTCTGCTGATCGGGGCTGTGATTACGGTCGGGCTGATGCTTCTCTCCTCGGCCATCTTCAAGAATAAATCCTTTTGAATCTCAATTTTTGACAACTTGCCTGACCCAGCGACCTTGATCCGTAACTAATTCTATGAAATAGATACCAGCGGAGAGCCCGGTCAGGTCAATTGCTTTTTCACCACTGGATCCTGAACGCAAATTCCTTCCATGGGCATCAATGACCCTAATGGAAATCACTTCAAGGTCATTCGGATAGCTCAGATGGATGATGTCAGTTGATGGGTTGGGGGAAATCGTGATCCTGGATGCCAAATCAGAAACTACCTCTTCCATGCCCAAAATTACCCCACCGGTGGTAGTCTTGATAATACTCCCGTAACTGCCCACTGCCCATCCCGTCTCTTCATCCAAAAAGAAAATCCCGTAAAGAGAAGTCGTATTTGAAAGCCCGGAGTTCAGGTTGAACCAGGTGTCCCCACCATCGGTTGATTTGGATAGTTCACCATACCAGCCTGAGGCATAGTAAGCACCAGGTTGGTTGGCTTCAATGTGGAAGTCGAGGATTTGAAGGTATTGGGTCGAGTCTTGGTAAGTAACCCAATCCCAATGATTGGCCCCATCAACCGTCTTTTGCAGATGCGCATTGTACCACCCACCTTTGAATCCGGTATTTTCAGAGACAAAGTACATGGCTTCCATCACCGTCGGGTTTCCTCCATTGGCGGAATCCATGACTACTACCCATGAAACCCCACCATCTATGGTCTTCCTTGTGATTCTGGTATCGCCTCCTCCGTAGCCACAGGCATAACCGATGTTTTCATCTACGAAGCTGAGAAGACCATATTCATAGCTTGGTGAAGTAGGGCCCATTAGAATCCCAAAGGTTGCCCCCTTATCCGTAGACCGGAGAAGGGAATTGGGGTAACCCGTAACCAGGCAGGTAGTTGAATCCAGAACCGCGATGTCAAAGTGATCCGTATTGAGGCTCGCAACCGGGACCCAGGTCAATCCGGCATCGCTGGTTTTGTAGAGGTCAGAACCGATGGCCATCCCATTAAACCCATCAAAAAACCGGACCTTCCTGAATGAGACCGTGTCCTCAGACATGATAGTGACCCAATTCAAGCCCCCATCTGTACTTCTGACGATCACACCGGAATCCCCAACCGCAATCCCGAGGTTGGCATCTACGAAGTAGACATCATGAAGGTCTTGGTTGGTAGATGAATTGCAAATTTGAAATTGCGCTTGGGAAGTGGAAAACGAAATGGATATTCCGAGGAAGAGTAGAAGGGTTTTTAGGTTTTTCATAGTGTTGGTCTTGTCAGATGGAATATCGAGTGTTCCTGCTAAGGGAACAAGGGGAAACCTTGGAAAGCCTAAATCCAATTCCCGAATGGTTTTTATGCTGGCAAATATGTCGTTTATCTTTTCTGCGAGGTTGAGTTATACTTCATTCAAATTGGACCACCACAGGGTATTCCCTATTTTTAAAACATGGCTAGCTTCAGACATGTAGGAACCCTCCTTTTGCTAACAGTACTTTTTACCAGCTGCTCCAAGGATCAAAAGTATGTTGAATGGCTTGGTGATGGGAGTTGGTCTCAGACATCCACCACGATTAATGGGGAGGAGCAAGATACGGGTGGGATTCTGGTCCTAACTCAAATTTACAATAAGTGCAATGTGAAAAATGCTGATTGTACAGGATTACAAGATTTTTCCTTGGATCTGGGGTTGGGAGGAGTAGTTGCCGGTGGGAGCACATTTCTCTTTCGAATCCATGAAAAAGGAACTCAAATTACCTTTACAACCTTAACACTTACAGTTAATGACGAAACCCGCGACTGCACTTCAGACTGCATTTCAACCTGGGATATCCTCGAAATGAATAAAGATAGACACGTCATTCGTATGGTAGATGACAATGGGGATACCTGGATCAAAGTTTTTGAAAAGATTTAAGCTCTCCATCTATTTAATATTCAATCTCCCAGACCTGCCGGGCTCCCCCGGCAAAAATCCCATGTCCCCCCTCAACATTCGAATAGACCTGCACTGGTTGGGCAAACGGGTCGCCCTGGGTATTGCGAAAGGCACTGTAAGACCTGCGGTAATTGAAAAAGGCCTCGCTGCTGGTCACCAGACTTAAGGTCAGCCGGCTCTCCGCGAAAGGATCTCTGAACAAATCTTCGACTGTGAACCTCAGCGTATAGTTTTGCCCGTCAAAGGCAAGGTCTTTCAGGAGGATGTATTCATAGTAATTCTCAAACCCGAGGCCGGAGAATCCATTGTCCGTTTCAATATTGGGATCGGTACATTGCACATAAGCCGGGTAGGAATCGAATATGGTGTCCGTACCAAAGACATAAGTATAGGACGCCAGCAAATCAACCATATAAAAATTCCGCGCTCCGGTAGGGTCGGCGAAGGTGAGTTCGAAATCAATGGTCAGGTTGCTGTCAGGGTCATAGCGGTAGAATGTATCCAGACTGATGATCTGGACCGTGCCGGGAATCTCATCAACGGCATAGACGGGTTCATAACCGGGAGCGCTGGCATCGATGCGGTAACTCTGGTCAGGGCTTGGCATGGCCGTACTGCTTTCGTACAGACCTATCCCCAGGTGTTGCAGGGTGGCAACCGGATTACCTGAACCATCGCTGATGGTGAGCATCGCATCCGTGACCGGGTCCAATTGGCCGGTATCCAGCACGCTGAGGCTCCGGCTGACATGCACCCGCCAGACCGAGTCGGAGGTGAACAGACTGTTGAGCACCAATTTGGGTTCCGAGACTTCCGCATCAAATGGGATTTCCTTTTCACAACTTTGCAGGGTCGTGAGGGTGGTCAGGGAAAGCAGGGTGAGGGAAAACAGGAGGATATATTTCATGGTGGGGGAGATCAAAATTTGAAGCCGTAAGAAACGCTGGGAATAAGGGGGAACAAGCTGATCTGGTACAACTTCCGCTGGTTAGCGTTGTCAAAACCGAAGTAGAGGAAGAAAGGGTTTTGCCGGGAATAGGCATTGTAGACACCAAAACTCCAGGTCCGTTTGAATTTCTTCTTCTGCTTGTGAAGGTTGACCCCCAGGTCCAGCCGGTGGTAGGAAGGCATTCGGTAATTGTTGCGTTGACCGATAAACTCCAGTTCCTGCAAGCCTCCAAAAATACTGTTGGTCCCCGTACTGTTAATGCCGAGGTAGCGCTCCTGCCCCAAAGTAAGGGCATTGCCGGTACCATAGACCCAAACCAGGCCTACATCAACCCGTTCGTTGAACTTATGGGTAACCGCGAGGCCTACATCGTGGCGGCGGTCGAAGATATAGGGGAAGGGTTCGCCAAAGTTCAGGTCGTCAAATTGGCGGTTGGTCCAGCTGAGGGTGTAGCCAATCCAGCCGCTGGTCTTGCCGAATTTTCGCTCGAGCAGGATCTCACCTCCATAGCTATTCCCCTTGCCAAAAACGACTTTTTCCTGCCAATCCTGCCCTGTCCCTAAGAAACTGGTCCCTTCTTTGTAATCAATCAGGCCAGTCATTTGCTTGTAGTACCCCTCTACCGTAATCTGGAATCCCTCCGGCAAGCTCCGCGCGTAACCAATCGCAACCTGGTGAGACTGCTGAGGTGCCACCTGGTCGGTTACCGGAACCCAGAGATCCGTAGGCAGGCCGATAGATGGGTTGGTCAGGAGGTGGAGAAATTGGGTCATCCGGGCATAAGAAGCTTTGAGGGAAGATTTGTCATCCAGCAGGAAGCGGGCCGAAACTCTGGGCTGAAGGCTGGAATACCATTTGTCCTTTGCCAGAAAACCCGAGAAATGAAGCCCTGCATTGACTTTGAACCGGGAAGAAACCTTCCAATCATCCTCTATATAAACCCAGTGTTCATGGGCGAATTGCTGGGCCGATCCAAAGGTGGTGTCGATCGGAGTGGTGTTCAGCTCGGTGGCTGTGAATTGGTTGACCCCGGGGGTGAAGGTATGGTAGGTGTTGCCACCCCCAAATTTGACCGCGTGGTTGGCGGAAGGGTGGTAATCAAAATCGACCTTTCCCGTCCAATCCCTGATTCCGGAGAGGTAAGAAAAGCCGAAGTTTTCCGTGAAGGAAGTATCGGGCCGGGTAACTTTTGCTTCTGAGTCAAAACCAATGTCAAATTTATACTGGCTGTAGGTTCCGGTGACATTGACAAATAATTTGGGGCCGATGATCTTGTTCCAACGGAGAGCCATGATCGCATTGCCCCAGCGAAGGTTGTTGCTTTCCGTTTCCTCGTTGCTTTCGCCGCCAAAGGAAAACCGGTCTTCGATGCTGGCAAAAAACCGATCCTGTCCGAAATAGCCACTGGCAAAGAGGCGGCTGCTTTCTGAGAATTTATGGTTGACCTTCGCGTTGAAGTCCCAGAAGTAGTAGCCCCCGTCGATCTGCTCCTCGTTGTTTCTTTGGGAGAGCTTGATCAGGGGCCGGGCCAGCAGGTCGAGGTAGGTTCTCCGTCCGGAGACAATGAATGAGGTTTTGTCTTTCACAATCGGCCCTTCGATGGTCAGCTTAGAAGAAACAACCCCGATGCTGCCCTCCGCATGAAGCTCTTTCATATTCCCTTCCTTCATGCGGATGTCGATCACCGAGGACAATCGACCCCCATACCGGGCTGGGAATCCACCCTTGATCAACTTGGCACTGTTGATGGCGTCTGCATTGAAGACTGAGAAAAAGCCAAACAGGTGGGAAGCATTGTAGATCGGTACCCCATCCAGGAGGATCAGATTTTGGTCTTGGCCACCGCCCCGCACATAAATCCCACTCGCACCTTCGCTCCCGGATTGCACCCCGGGAAGTAACTGAATTGTCTTCAATACGTCTTTTTCTCCCAGAAATACCGGTAGTGCCTTCACCTTGTCCATCGAAATATCAATCGCACTCATCTGGGTTTGCTCCTCAATCCGCTCCAGGTCACTTGCAGAAATCTCCACCGCATCGAGCACCAGCGAAGCCTTCATATTGATCATGAATTGCTGGTTGGCGGTGACCTTGAGGCGGAACTCCATAGCCTGGTAGCCGACATAGGAAGTGCGAAGAATGACACTGTCGGCAGGCAAAGTCAGGCTGTAAAAGCCATATTCGTTGCTGATAGCGCCTTTTTGGGACCTGGTATCAAATACCGAAGCTCCGATCAGCGGCTCCCCGGTTTCGAGGTCCTGGATGTATCCACTGAGGGTGACATTTTGCGCGGGCAGGAGACCGGCAAGCAGGAGAAGTGAAAGCAGAAGGACGTATCGATTCATAGTGGCGGTAGATTGCGGGGGTAAGTTCTAAATAAATATGGATAAGAAACAGGGGGGAATTTGGTGGGGTAGGCCTCTCCTTGGGGGATAACAACAAAAAATGCGTATATTGTTACAACGCTGTAAATTCCTTATTGAAGCTCAGGGAAAAAGAACTTTTGGATCATGGAACGTATTTTTCAATCACTGCATAAAGCCGCTTTCTGGCTGAGCGCCATTATTTTTTTATGCACGGGAGGCATCTTAACCGCCCAATCCCCTGTGCAAATCGCCCTCAATCACCTGAAGGACAAGGCTGCCAGTTACGAATTGACTCCACAGGACGTGGACGACATGATCGTAACCGACAACTATACTTCCCGGCTCAATGGCGTCTCTCACGTCTACTTTCGTCAGGCATATCGCGGGATTGGTATCTTTCAGGCCAATGTCAATGTGAATATCAATGACCAGGGACGGGTACTCAGCATGGGAGTAGCCTGTTTGCCAGATATCGCCCGCCGGGTCAATACCACCGTTCCAACTCTGAGTGCTACGGATGCTGTCCTGGCGGCTGCTTCTGTCTACAACCTGGGGACACCCCAGGACCTGAGATTTATCCAGCGTCCCGAAGGAGATGACCAGCAAGGACTCCTGAGCAATGGCGGTGTTTCCCAGGAAGATATCCCGGTTCGCCTGATGTACGTCGAAAAGGATGGGCAGCAACTGCGCCTTTGCTGGGACCTCAGCATCCTCACCGAGGATGGCTCCCACTGGTGGAGCTTGCGGATCGATGCATTGAATGGCCGGGTACTGAGCGAATTTGACTGGATGACGACCTGCAATTTTGGACCCCATGAGGGAGATGAAGATTGTGTAGTGGAGCACCTTTCTGATGGCGCTGCCCTGCAATTGCACGACTTCGCACCCACTCCCTTGCCCGCTGCGGCCCCTCCCCCAAACTCATACAACGTCTACGCCGATCCGTTGGAAAGCCCCAACCACGGTAACCGAACCATCGTTTCCAACCCCTGGAACCTGACCGCCTCGCCTTTTGGTTGGCACGACGACGATGGCGTACCCGGTGCAGAATACACGACCACCCGCGGCAACAATGTCCGGGCCCAGGAAGACCAGAACGGCAACAACGGGACTGGTGCGATGGCCGACGGTGGTCCCAGCCTCGATTTCAACTTCCCCATCAACCTGAACCTGCAGCCCAATACTTACCTCGATGCTGCATTGACCAATCTCTTCTTCTGGAACAACCGGATCCACGACGTCTTTTACCTGTATGGGTTTGACGAGTTGGGTGGAAATTTTCAGGAAAATAACTATGGCAACGGGGGCGCAGGATCGGATTATGTTAATGCTGATTGTCAGGATGGCAGTGGCATCAACAATGCTAATTTTGGCACCCCTCCCGATGGGCAAAATCCCCGGATGCAGATGTTCCTCTGGACCGGTCAGGCAACCACCAATTTTGACGTCAACAGCCCCGGAAATATCGCCGGAGCTTACAATGCAGTAGAAGCGGGCTTTGGCCCGGCACTGCCGACCACCCCGATCACTGGCAACCTGGTCCTCGTCAACGACGGTTCTGGTGCGCCCACCGAAGGCTGCAATGCGCTCAACAACGGGGCCGCGGTCAATGGGAATATCGCCCTCGTCGACCGGGGCAATTGCAATTTTGTCGACAAAGTAATCAATGCCCAGAATGTAGGAGCCGTCGCTTGCATTGTCTGTAACAATGTCGGTGGGGCTCCATTTGCCATGGGCGGCAACAATGGTGCCATCACCATCCCTTCTGTGATGATCAGCCAGGCGGACTGTGCAATCATCCGGGCCGAGCTCGGCTCTGGCGTTAACGTCAGCCTATCCGGTTCCGGGGGGGCGGTAGACAAAGACGGTGACCTGGACAATGGCATCATCGCCCATGAGTACGGGCACGGCGTTTCCAACCGTTTGGTCGGAGGTGGGAACAATACCAGTTGCCTCGGCAATCAGGAACAGATGGGCGAAGGCTGGAGCGACTGGCTCGGTCTGATCATGACCATTGAGCCAGGTGATGCCGGTAGTGATGCCCGGGGAATAGGCACTTTTGCCATTTCCCAGCCGGTTTCCGGCAATGGCATTCGCCCGGCTCCCTATTCCACCAATATGGCCATTAACCCTTTTACTTACGGGGACATTGCCAATACCGGCGCCATTTCCAGGCCCCACGGCATCGGTTTTCTCTGGTGCAATATGATCTGGGAAATGACCTGGTCCCTGATCGACGTCTATGGTTTTGATCCCGATCTCGAAGCTGGGACCGGTGGCAATAACATCGCCATGCGCCTCGTTATCGACGGGATGGCTTTCCTGAATTGCGATCCTGGGATGGAGGATGGCCGCGACGCCATTATCCAGGCCGATTCTGCCAACTTTGGCGGCATCCATACCTGTCTCATTTGGGAAGCCTTCGCCAAGCGCGGCATGGGTTTCTCTGCCAGTCAGGGCAGTTCCAACAACCGTTCTGATGGCAATGAAGCCTTTGACATGCCTCCCTTCTGCACCGCATTTCCGGTGGAATGGGTCCACCTGTCTGCCACCGCCGGTTCCCGCGACATCGCGGTCGACTGGGAAGTCAGCATGGAAGAAGACAACCGGGGGTTTGAAGTGCAGCGCCGTGCCGCTTACGAAGATGCCTTCACCAGGATTGGATTTGTCGCTTCCAAAGGCGAAACGACCCAACAAGTCTCTTATGGCTATCTCGATGGCAATGCCCGTCCCGGTATCCTCTACGAATACCGTCTCCTTCAGGTCGATCTGAATGGAGTTTCTTCTTACTCCAATACCGTCGCCGCGATCATCAGCCCGGATGACCAATTGCTGGTCGAACTGGCTCCCAATCCAGCCGGAGATTATACTGAGCTCCGTTTGGATGGAGAACTCAGCGGCGGGGCCAGGATTGAGGTCATGAACCTGGTCGGCCAGACCATGCTGGAACGGAGCATCGACGAAGTCGAAGCACGCGCTGGTGTCATGCTCGACCTCGGGTCGCTTCCGGCCGGGCAGTACTTGCTGCAAGTCACTGCGGGTGGAGGAGCCAGGAAGGTCGAACGCTTGATTGTGCGGTAGTTCGTTCCCCATCGCATAAAGCCCCGATCATTATCTCTCCTCGGTTGGGGGCTTCGCCCTTGGCATGACGAGTTCTATCCCGATCAGAAGAAGATTTCAGGTGCTGTTTGCAGACGTTTTATGGACTCAATTCGCGAATCTTGGGCTGCTTCAGGTGAGGCAAAAAGTCCGAAATCTACGGGTTTGAACCTGCGAAGCCGCAGGTCTGGACCTGCGAATCTACGGGTCTTGACCCGTGAATCCGAGGGTTTGGACCCGTGAATCTACGGGTCTGGACCCGTGAATCCGAGGGTTTGGACCCGTGAATCCGAGGGTTTGGACCCGTGAATCTACGGGTCTGGACCCGCGAATCCGAGGGTTTGAACCCGTGAATCTACGGGTCTGGACCCGTGAATCCGAGGGTTTGAACCCGTGAATCTACGGGTTTGAACCCGCGAATCTACGGGTCTGAACCCGCGAATCCGAGGGTTTGGACCCGCGAATCCGAGGGTCTGGACCCGCGAATCTACGGGTCTGAACCCTTGAGTCCACAGGTATGAACCCGCGAATCCGAGGGTTTGAACCCGTGAATCTACGGGTCTGGACCCTCGAATCTACGGGTTTGAACCCTCGAATCTACGGGTTTGGACCCGCGAATCTACGGGTTTGAACCCGCGAATCTACGGGTCTTGACCCTCGAATCTACGGGTCTGAACCCGCGAATCCACAGGTCTGGCCCCTCGAATCCGAGGGTCTGAACCCGTGAACCCGCAGGTCTGGACCCGCGTGCTGTCACCCCTGTACACGCGGATTATGAACCAAAACCCTCTTCCAGGGCTCCTATGGCATATTTGTGTTTCTGTTGATGATGTTCTGCCGGACTGGTCTGGACCTTCACACGAGCCAAACCCAATTACTTTTAGACATGATCCAAGGCTGGACCATGCTTATTCAAGAAGCCCTTTTTGATAGAGAATACGCACATCCAATTCTTCGCGGAAGGGATAAGCTTCCCCTCTCAACTCAGCGATGAATCCTCCTGCCAGGTCTGCCACCGTCCATCCGAACATTTCATTCATGGTGGAGATCTCACTGCCGTGATATGAAAGTGGGGTTTGGACCTTTAGCAGAGGCATGAGGTCCGAAGTGATATTAGGGATTGCAAGCAGGTGGTCGGCAGCGGCACCATCCGGACTTCCGGGAGGGCCCCACCAATTAGAGGTTAATTTCATCAATGCACTACTATAGGATGCGGCAAGAACTGACCGGTCAGCGGATTCAATGAGGTCAGGAGTGGCCTCAAAGAGGAAAAAACTTTCAATGGGCTGAAAGTATTGCCATGGCTTCTCGAAGTCCTTCACCAATCCACGAAGCCGCTCAGTTTCATCAAAACAGCCAATGGTATAGCACTGGTGGGACTCTTCAAGCATGCCTTTCAGGATTTCCGCGATCTCATTGATATTTTTCTGTGACATATTTTCCCCATCGTTGGCCAATTGACCATTTTGACAGCATCCAATAGTTAAGAAGGTGCCGAAGATGAATACCAGGACTGGAAATCCTCTGAGCATATCATTCTGAAACCGGTACCTTGTCGATATCCCCTTGGGCAACATCCTTATTCCAAACGCCTACTGCACGGTCCCGACCCTGCATTCTATCCGATTTTGCATCTTGAAGCTGCGGGGTTTCTTCAGTATAGATTTCTTTGGTCTCATCATATTGATAGCCCCAGGAAATGGCACCGAACTCTGTCCCTACTTTCATATCAAGAGCTGATGCTGTGAATTGCATGTGGTCAATTCTCTTCCGATTTTTCACCAGAATCTTCTGAATTGGCTTGGAGTTGGAAAGGAGGGGGAGACATTGATCTTCCCGGGCTGTGCTCACTTTGTTGGTCCAAGGCATGTGATTGTTCGGCCGTCTTTTCCATCTTGAGTTGGTTGTATCTATGAGGTGTGCTGGCTGGATAGTCCAAATGCTATTTGCAATATACACTTTTTCTGTCATTCAAACCCAAAAGACAAAGAATTTCAAACCCCGGCAATGAAACCAATTGGTTAACTTTGGGACCCAAACAAGAGCATTCATCGGCGACCTTTACTTAATAATAGATACCAGCATGAATCCCAAAGTGGACATTTATTTATCAGAAGGTTGCGGACGCTGTTCCTTGTACCGAACGCCGCAATGCAAAGTCCATACCTGGTCAGAGGAGTTGCAGCATTTGAGAAGGATCGTGCTCGCTTATGGATTGACGGAAGAATTCAAATGGTCGCAGCCCTGTTACACCTTTCAGAATAAGAATGTCCTTTTGGTGACGGCTTTTAAGGAATATGCGGTGATTGCTTTCTTTAAAGGTGCTCTGATGAAAGACCCAAACCAGATATTGGTCGCCCCGGGGGAGAATTCTCAGGCTGTCCGCCAGGCCCGGTTTACCCAGGTCAGCGACATCCTGGAGATGGAAGACATATTGAAAGCGTATGTGCATGAGGCGGTGGATTTGGAAAAGGCGGGGCAAAAAGTAAAATTTGAGAAGAACCCTGAGCCTGTTCCTGAAGAATTACTGGAGACATTGGAGGGTGATCCGGATTTGAAAGCCGCCTTTGAGGGATTGACACCTGGGCGGCAGAGAGGCTATATCCTCTATTTTTCCGCTGCGAAGCAATCCCAAACCCGGTTGGCAAGGATTGAAAAATGCCGGGAGAAAATTCTCCGGGGGGAGGGGCTTCAGGACAATTATGGTAAGTAGGGTTCAAGATTTTTGATTCCAGCATTACTATATTTATCCCCTTTTTCGACCACTTTAAGATACCTGCCTTGGTATCAGATTCAGTGCTTCTTAGTTACCAGCTCTGTTACTCGAGAAGGTCTATAGCTGGTGTCTCAAGTTACTTTTGATAAGTGTTAAGACCGTTCTCAGGTCGCTTTGCTGGTGATCGCTATACTCTTCTGAGTAAGACGATCCTGCCGGATCTAAGAAGCTATTTTATGGAATGGCAGCCCGCTTTTGCTACCTATTTGTTTGGGGCAGGAACCGATCTTTGATTTATTCAAACATTGCTCGGTCATAGTAGTAGCAAGACCACCGAGATTACACTCATGTGGCAGCAAACTCCTTGCAGGGTATCAAGTATCCAACAGCATCCAGTAATTGCAAGCGAATTAGAAAGCAATTTGAGAAAAACATGCCGAATCAATGAGGGTCGGGAGTGTCTCCAATGAGGGTCGGAAGTGTCTCCCATTGACAAGCAAGAGTGTCAAACCTTTACGGTTGGGACCGTCATTGATGCGGCGAACAAGCCTCAAGGAGAGAGGGTCCGGACCCTCTCTTTTCCGGGTCCAAACCGTCACAGAGAGAGGGTCCCGACCGTCTCTTTTCCGGGTCGAAACCGGCTCGGGGAGAGGGTCCCGACCATAAAGGAAGATGGTCATTTGCCAGGCAGGCCCGTGTTGGCAGCATAAACCCTTTCCCCTCCCTACCCTCAAATTTGCCGGGCTCAAGCTTCGACCTATGAGGGTCAAGAGTGTCAAATCTGAGGGGCCGGACCCTAATAGGTCGGCCCTCGGCAGGCTCGGATATTCAGGTCTCAAGTAGAATACCTGTTCCCTCCTAACTGTCAAGGTTGGAGGTACGGATGCTCGAACCTTGAAGGTCCGGACGCTCAGGTTTGAGCATCCGGACCTTCATCATTTCCCCGCAAAAATCAAATCCCTCAGAAATCGTCAGGTAATTCCACAGAAGAAACCCTTTCCTGGTTTCTGCTGTTTCTCTAGTCAAGTTCCCCAATCTCCGATTGCGCTTAACCAGCGTCTATTTTGTGGTGATTGGGGGTGGCTCGACCAGCATCCCGCTTGTATCAGATGCAGCCAAAGCCCGCACTCCTTTCAGCTTTCTCAAATGTCTGCCTCCCTTCCTGATTGGCAGTTGCACCAAAATCCGCTTCTCAAATGCGAGGTCAACCCCAAAAAAAGAGACCGCCTTTCGGCGGCCTTCTGGTATTCTAAAGCTTGTTTCGGTATTCTGTTGGAAGATTATGAATTACTCATTGTTCAGTACATAAGTACTACTTTCCCCTCAGGCCAGGCCCGCAGATTCGATGAATGATTTATTTTCCCAGACCAATGCGATGGTAGGAAGAGAGCTCATAGCCAAGGACCTAATCGGAAGGGATTACCGATGATGAGCAAGTGGGTATTATTCCTCAGGAGCTGCGGTTTGTGGTTCCAGTTCTATTTGGGTGCGGTTCCCATTAGGATCTTCCCAATAGTACTTGACCTGAGAAGCTGTCTCATAGGTAAGGTCGAGGTTTTCGAATGGCTCTTCGAAGTGGCCATCGTGTTTACTCACAGGAGCAAGTTTTTGCCATCCTTTTAGGATCACGCAATCTTCATCTCTGGAAAACTCGATTTTGGTAATGACCAGGGAGGAATGCTCTCTGGAATTAGAGACCTGAAGACTGAGGCTATGTTCTGTCAATGTCAACTGAGGTGGAGGAGCCATCTCCGCAAAGGTGACACCACGAGATCCAAGGAATGATAATAACAGCATCAGTAACATTTATTATTCGAAAATGAGTTCATCTAAAGGTACGTATATTTCCCATTTCGGGATAGGAAGTCCACCAACCTCAGGTAAGGAAGGTTTTCAACTTTTGAATACGAAGTAAATTAGCCTAAGGTTTACGATGCGGGGATGGACAATTTCAGATCACAGCGTTGCACTGCTTTGCGGTATTCATTGATCTCAACGTCTACCACTGAATGTCTGATCGCTTTCAGGTAATCCATTTTGGCAGCAGCATATTCCCGGACAAGTTCCTTGCTCATTCCCAGCCCGTAATAAATTTTACCCGGATCAACCCCCTTTACCTGAAGCGCTTTTTCTGCGATTTCAGGCACTCTGCCATGTTGTTCGACCGCATTGAGGGTGACGATAAAGTTGAAATAGGTAGGGGGATAGTTGGGGTCGGTTTCCAGTGCTTTTTCATAGCATGGAATGGCATTGCGCGGATCACTGAACTGATTGGCATAGAGGTAACCCAGAACATTGTATCCGGGGGCAAAGTAGGGGAAAGCTTCCAATAGGGAGACCAGCTGACTGGTAGCATCCTGGAGGTTGTTTTGATCGATGTGCTTGTTTACTTCATAGAGCAAACGGTGCGGGATCAAGTCTTTGAAAACAGACATTGTGATCTGTGTTATTGCGTCAGGTACTTCGGAGAAATACCGGAATTACATGGAGGAATTGTAGGAGCTGGTTACAGAGCTGTTGGCAGAGCTGCTTCCATAAGAGCTTCCTGAGCTGTCACTTGAGCCTCCCGTACCAGAGGGTGAGAGGGTTCCACCAGCCGCGATGATGCTTTCACCGAGCTTGCTCGGATTAGGGATGCCAGCGGAAGTGTAGTTGAGGTGTTCACCGGTTACGGCCAGCCAGCCGCGTGCTGCGAAGGAAGAGCAGTTGTTGAACAAACCCCAATCGTTGTTGGAGGAGGCGAAGGAGTCCAGGTTGGCTTTGTCCGTAGCATCGATCTCGGTGCAACGGGTTGCTTTGCCCCCCATACCTACTTCGATATTTCTGTGCAGTCCGATTGGGGTGCGGTTACCCCAGGTGCCATAAGTTTCTTCTCCACCACTGACAGGTGTATAGGAGAGCCAGGCATGCCCGGCTGTCAAACCTTCATTTACTACGTTGGTTTTGACGCAAAGGGTTCCCACGGTCGCGCCACCTCTAAGCTGAAGTGGACCTGAACCAGCAGCGGTGAGTTGCATAGGCGAATCGCCGCCACTGCCACCAGCACTGTTGTCTGCTTTGCGTTGTACGGGTTGCCCATCCTTGTTATTGCCACCGCCCATCATCTGCTCTTCGCTCGTGCCTTCAGGAAAACTGCTCAGCGCAGTCAATTGCATAGGTTCACAAAGCGAGCAACCACCAGAAGCATCAGACGTCTGCTGCATTGGTGATGCGGCAATTGAAAATGCCGGGGGAGACGCAGACTTGGCCTGAAGGACATTGCCTTCGTTTTCGTGCGAACTCTGATTCGTGTTTTGATGCGTTGGCTCAAACATGATGGATGGGGTTATTTACTCGACAAATTGGGGCACAAAAGACAGGGTTGAGACTTAAAGTCCCTTTCTTTCCTTCTTCTCGAGTGCTTTCTTCTTCTCTTTTTCCGTAGCGGAAAGTCCACCATGATCCTCCATTTCATCCTCTTTGTCTTCGTCGTCTTTGAAGAGTTCCGGGGGAGCAAATGAAGGCCCTTGGGCGTCCTCAGGAGTGTTGACGCGACCAGCAGGGGTTTTCTTGGGCTTATTCTCTTTATTGTCTGCGTATAACATGGCTCAGAAATTTTATTGGCTTACCTACGAATATCGGAAATTTTCCCACGCAAATCAAGATGTATTCTTTGTGTCAATCTTCGGAAGCAGAAAGGGGAATCACTTCTCCCAGGGGCTCAATCCCATGTAACCTGCGAACTGCCTCTGCATTCTCCTGACGGCCATTTTGCAGTAGGATATTGGTAAATCGGATGATCCATTGCCGGGACTTTTCCCATTCGCCCGCTGCTTTGAAGATGTCTGCGAGGCGCCGGGTGATTGTCAATATCCCTTCGGTATTTTTCGTCTTTCTGAATCCCATCAGCGCCGCCCGTCCGTACAATTCGGCCGATTCCATGTCCCCGGAAAGAAAAAACAACCAGGTCAGGCGTTCGTGGACGTAGGGTATACGGTAGTCAATGGCCGGCCCGGACAGCTCCCGCATTTCCGATGCCACCTCGAGCAACAAGTCACGGGCAGCGGCGAAGTCAAACTTCTTCATCAGGTCCTCGAACTGGTGGAATGCCTCGTCCCATTTTACAGAAGGATCGTCTCCGATACCGTTGATCAGGTCCATGAGGCGCGTATCGCCCTTCATGGCAAAGTGGACCGCGACATTCACAATCGCAGCCGAATAGACATTCACCGCGTTTTCATCGTTCTTGATGGCGTAGGGAATCACCATCCAGGCTGGGAAGTGCTTGTGAATCAAGTTTGAATTCTGGTCGCACAAGGCTCTGTACCTTAACCCATCCGCCTTGGAATGGGCATCAATCAGGGCGTTGTGCAATACAACCGGGTCACTGATCAAATATGAAGAATCGGACATGGTGCGCTTCTTATGCTTCGAAATTCTTGTGCTGCAGATGCTCGGTGCTACAGATGCTTATTGCTGCAAAGATACAGATTACTTCTGTCCTTCCACTGCTTTTCGCATCCCTTCAATCCCATCCACCAGACTCCCCAATTGGGCAATCACCTGGCCGAATTTGTCGCCGGCATCGATGCCCAGAAGGCTCTGCTTCTTCATAAAAGTCGCCTTGATATCGTTCCAGCGGGCTTGCTCCTCCTCGGTCATCCAACCCACCATTTGCTTGAACTTGAGCAAATTCGCCTCCGCACCAGAGGTGAGGGTTTGAGATTCGCTTTCGTAGTGGGTGAGCAGCATGGCTTTCAACTCCCGGTCGTTCATGATGGGGATAAGCTTCTCTGCCAGCTTGTTCATGTCCCGGTAAGAACCCTGGAGTTTGAAAGCCGGTTCCGTACGGAACTCATCACCCATCCCAGCACTGCGGATGTATTCCTGGTTGACGGTCAGGATTACATCCCGCACCACCATCAACTTTTTCAAGACTGCCACGATTTCTGAAACTTCTTCCGGGGTATAATTCCCTTCGAAATCCAGCCCCTCCTGTTTGTCAGTCTCTGCGATTTTCAGGAAGGTATAAACATCCTTGTGGGAGCGCTGGGCTATCTTTTGCAAGGCATTGTTGCTGGTGAGACAGTTCTCGACCAGAGACAATTTGAAGTAGGTATCCGTTTCCCCAATGATATCCCCCAGGTTGTAGGTATCGGCGCGGTTGGCCAGCATGTCCGGTACCTGAAACTTGGTGCCGGATTCGGTATAAGGATTGCCCGCCATGACCACACAGACGCGTTTGCCGCGCAGGTCATAGGTCTGGGAACGGCCCTTGTACACCCCTTCGATCTTGCGCTGCGCATCACAGAGTGAGATGAATTTTTGCAGGAACTCAGGGTGACAGTGCTGAATATCGTCGATGTAGAGCATGATATTGTCTCCCATCTCCAATGCCAGGTTCAGCTTTTGCAGTTCCTCGCGGGCAGCAGCATTGGGGGCTTCTTCCGGATCGAGAGCGGTCACCGAGTGTCCGATCGCGGGGCCATTGATCTTCATGAAGATCAGCCCGAGACGGTTGGCGATGTATTCCATCAGGGTCGTCTTACCGTATCCCGGCGGCGAGATGAGGAGCAACATCCCCATCCGGTCGGTGCGCTTGTCGTCGCCGACCGTGCCGATCTGCTTGGCCAGGTTGTTGCCGAACAGGGGCAAATAGACCTCGTCGATCAGTTTGTTGCGGACGAAACTGGACAATACCCTTGGTTTGAACTCACTGAGGCGGAGCTCAGACCGGAACTCTTCGGTGAGTTTGTGCTTGAGCTGGTGGTATTGGTGAAATTTGGGAACGGTCTCCCGGTGGTAATTGCCCAGCCGGGCCATGAAGTGGTTGTAGTTGAGACGGTAATGGCCTTTTTCTCCCAGGGCAGGATGGTCTCCCCGCAGGCCTTTCAGTTCAGTATGGACGGAGCCGGGAACGGTGCGGAAATGGTCCTGATCGCCGAGGAACTGAATCACTGCGGCTTCCTGGACATAATCCACTGCCTCCGGTTTGCCTTCCATTTCTACATAAGCGGTCAGCCAGCTGCAGATCAGCGAATAGCGGTCTTCGGGTACCTCTTCCAATTGCCGGAGCGATTCCTGGAAGGTCTTGACCGAGGACTTGCGGCTCAGAAATGCGTTCAAATCCCGGTGCAACTGCTGGGCCGGGCCGGAAGCGAGAAAGCGGTCGTTTTGCGTCAATTCGGCAAATAAATACTCGGCAGCCAGGCACTGGGATACCGCGGCAAAGAGGCCGGTTGCTTCCTGAAATTGATGGATGAGCTCGGAAATGTCTGCTTCCAGGTCGCCAAATTCTTTGGAATCCGGAAATACTTTCAGGACTGAACCCGCACCTTTGAGCCGGTGTTGCAGAAGGGCTTTGTCGGATTTGCTAACGAAGGTTTCCCACCAGAGCATGGCACAGGCCCGTACGGAAGGGGCGTACCGTTGCAGTCCGATGTCGGAATGGAGGGTCAGCAATGCGTTCAGGATTGCGTAGGCATCCTGGTCGTGGACTCCCTTGGCATAGCCCTCCTGGTAGCGGGGCCCCATATAGGTATGGAGTTGCTCCAATTGCTCCGCTTCGGGGGCATTTGCAAAGGCATCAAGGCCCTTCCTGTCCCCGACCATTTCTTTGAAGAATGCATAAGCCAGAAATTCGGCCCGGTAGACTTCCTCGCTTTCGGAAACGAGCTCTTGCTTCCAGATCGGTCGGGTGGCTTCGAAGTCTTCGTTGCGGATGCGCTCAAAAAAATTGGTGCCACTCAGGTGGAAGTATTGGTCGTCGTCCTTGGGGACAATGGTCAGGTCCAGCGGTTGGACGTTGACTGAAAACTTATGCTTGCCCAACTGGATGATATTCTTGCCATCGACAAAGAGGTCTTTGCGGTCCCTGAGTTGGCGCACCGCATCCTCGCGGATGGTCTTGAGCCGGGATTGCAGGTCTTCGGACTTGACATTGTCATCCAGCTCCATCAGTTTCTCAACGATGTCCCGGACCTTGTCGATCATCAGGTCGGAGGCGAAATAGCCATTGATCTCAGTGACTTCCCCGAACTGGGCCACCCGGTTGCGGATGCCGGAGAGGATGCGTTCTGCGCTCTTGAAGAGGGCCGAGGCCCGCTTGTTACGCGCTTCGGTCAGAGACAATTTCCGGGCTTCGAAAGCATTGTAGATCTCTTCCCGCTTCTCGGTGAGTTGGTCAATGAATTCATCGTACTCGGAGAACTTTCCTTCAAGTTCCTCGACCTGTACCATGAGTTTGGTGACGTACTCATCGCATTTCTGAGGGGTGTCGGAGACATCGAGGTAGTTGACCACCGCCTGGCCGACCAGTTTGAGCTGGGCGCTGAACTCGGCCACCGCCTCGGTGCTCATCAGTTCTTTTTTGTGGCGGCGCAAGGCGGCCCGGACCTGGTTGAGCTCGGCGAATATATTCGAGATGCTGTCGATGATGCGGGCCGTCTGAGTGGCATCGTCAATCTTGAGATTGGAGACGATCTCGATCAGCAGTTCCAGTTCAGAGGCGACCTCCTCGATCTTCAATTCTACCTGGGCCGCTTCGGCGGCGGTTTTGACGCTGTCGATCTCGCCGTGGACTTCGGTGACTTTGTCCTGGTAGGGGGCGAGTGCACCCTCGCGCAGTAGGAATTCCACGCATTTGCGGGACAGGCGTTCGGTTTCTTCGGACAGGTCCGTTGCCAGGCGGTCCACGAGTTCCAGATCGACATACCGCAATTCTTTCAGGGAGATGACTTCGCCCCGCATCTTGCGGAGGTCGGCCAGCATCTTTACGAATTGGTTGACATTCTCGAAGATGGAGCGCTTGATCTCGCGGACGAGGTGGTCGGCGGCCTGGCTGACCCGTTCCATTTCGTCGCGGGTGTGTCTCCGTACCCTGGTTACTTTCTCAAACTCTTCAATGGCCCCCTCCGCTGACTCCCTGATTTCTTTCAGCGGTTCGTTGAGTTGGAAGGTGTCTTTGTCTGCGATCCAGTAATAGCTGTCCAGCACATTGCCGCTCAGCTTGACCAGGTCGATGTAGAGCCCACCGTAGGTGTCCTCTTTGTTGAGAATGGTGAGGATCTCGGTACACTCGGCCATGGCCCGGACGATGTCCTTGTTGCCAATCTTATACAGCTTGTTGTCCTCAGAAACCGGAAGTCGGAAATTGAGGCCCACATAAGGGGTCTGCCAGATCTGGATGGCGTGGTGCTTGGTCGGTTCGACTTCGGCCCGGAAATAGGTCAACTCGCCATTTTCAAAGAGGGCAAATCCATTGCAGATGATGGGGGCTTCGACCTTCTGAGCGATCAGGTTGTAACTGAGCAGGACGTAGGAGCCTGTGTCCTGGTTGAAGAATACATAGAGGTAATCTTCACCATTGGGGCTTGAAATCCGCTTTTCGAAATGCAGATCGGTGAGGCCGGTCTGGAAAATCTTGTACTCACCGGTCTGGAGGTAATAGCCATTGGCGAAAATGATGCCGTGGCTATCGGGGAGGAGAACACAGCTGTGCGCCAATGTATCAATCCTCCGGGCTTCCTGCATCTTTTCGTTGTAGGCGATGTAGCGAAAATCCTTTTCCTGAAAGGGGCGGATTTTCAGAACAAGGATATTGCCCAGATCTGCATAGAACATTTCCGCGTCGTCCAGAGACTGCTCCTTATGGTCGACGTCCTCGGTGTAAATTCCCAGCCCGGAGTCGGTATTGTCCTCGACCTTGATGGTCAGGCTTCCGCCCATGGTCTCCACGAACACCTTGTCCATGATGGATACATGGGGGAATTGACCTGTCCGGTGCATGTCCCGGTGGGCACGTACCCATTTGAATTCGTGCTGTTCGGGATACCTGACCTCTGCCTCGGAGCGACTGTCAACAAATTGGAGGGTCTGCTCCGGGGTGATGAGGAACTTAAAGGCTTTGATGTCGGTGACGCTTTTACCGATCTGAAACACCATATAGAGGTGTGGACCGATGACCGCGAACTTCGAGAAGACGGTATGACGGTAATATTTGTAGAGGTTGGTAAAATCCTCTTCAAACCGTGGATGCCGGATGAAGTCCAGGCTGTCCTCGTGGTAGCGTTGGTCCTTGTAGTGAAATACTGCAAAGACATCTTTGAGATGCATCTCGGTCCGCAAGCCCAACTGGACATTGTATCCGAAGATGGACTTGCCTCCGATAGAGACGATGTCTCTGGCGATGCAATTGTTTTCAGTTGATATCCGGTCGGTGGCCAGAAGTTCGGTGGAGATCGATCCGAACACCTCCCGGCGGGCTTCATCGAGCTGGCCAAGTCTTTGGCGCAGCTCGGTGCCGTGGGTCAGGAGGCGGTTGCGGATGATCTCGTAGGCCCCGCCTTCGAGTTGTATGTTATTGGTATTTTCCACTGTGAAATTCTGAAACTGTTCTTACAGTCCGAGCAAACCTGCTGATTTGTCGGCGATGCCTGTCTGCCACGCAGCGTTCATGAGGCGGTTGATCACCCCTTTGACACTGTTGTCGTCGGTTGCATCGTTCATTTTCAACAGCAGGGCTGCAATACTCAGGTTCTTGATGTCATCGGACTTCAGCCCAATTTGCTGGACCAGTCCTTTGACCTTGTCGATCACATTGCCATCCTCCCCGTCGAGTAGGTTGTTCTTCAGATCGCTGAGGACGCTGCTCTTGTTGACCAGCCCATCAATGGTCTTGGCCTGGGTCACTGCATTCATCAGTTTGTCAAAGAATACGGCTTCGCCACCTACGATGTCGATATTGGCGGACTTGAGGGCCTCGCTGAGCACAGTTGCCTGGGCACCTGCGATCTCGGCCATGATCCCGATCTGAGCCAACTCGACTTCTTTGTCTTTCTGCAACCTGAGGCGGAACTCTTCGTGGTCTTTGCCCACTCCGTCGAGCTTCTTCATCGCATCGGCTTTCTTCTCGATACCTTTTGCTTCCGCAATCAGCTTGCTCTCGATGGTAAGGGCTTCGGCCAGGCCTTCGCGCTCGGTCGCCTCCGCATTGGCGGTCTTGCCTTTGGCTGCGGCCAGGGCAGTTTGTTCAAGCACGTTGGCTTCTTTGAGTCCGGCCTGCTCATTGGCCGCCGCTTTCAGTTCGATCTCTTTGGCTTCGGCACTGGCCCGAAGTTCAATGATTTTGGCATCGGCTTCACCTTTGCGCTGGCTGGCAATAGCTTTGGCTTCGATGACCTGTGCTTCAGAGACACCGACGGCAGCTTCTTCGGCGGCCCGGGCCTCAGCACGTCTCTTGATGGCTTCCGCATCCAGCTCAGATGCTTTCAGGGCGGCCTCCGCTTCGATGATCTTCCGCAGGGCTTCAATCTGAGCCGCTTCCTTATCTGCTTCTGCTTTGATCACAGCCATGATCTTCTCCTGGCCGGAAGTTTCTTCCGCCTTGGTCAGTGCAACTTTTTTGGAACGGTCAGCGGTGGCAAATTCACGGGTGTCTTTAATCTTCTCTTCTTCCACCACGGTGGCCTTTTCCACAATGACCCGTTCCCGGATCACTTCCTGGATATTCTTCTTTTCTTCCTCGACCGACTTCTCTTTCTCGATCTGGGCCAGGGTGACCACCCGCTCCCGTTCATTGATCTCCAGTTCACGCTCTTTGGTGACGCGCTCGGTTTCCACTGCTTCGGTCTTCTCTTTGGACTTTTGAGCCACAATGACCTGACGCTGCTTGTTTTGCTCCGCGATAGCGACCTCTTCTTCGGTCTGGATGCGGGCTTGCTCAGAGCGCAGTAATTCTTCAGCCTGGATCTTCTTGGTTTCGGCTTCTTCCCGGGCCGTGATGGAAGCAATTTCCCGCTGCTGGATTTGCTCCTTTTCCACGAGTTGGCGGTTCAGCTCCAGGATGGCTTCCTGGGCTTCAACATCCTGCTGGGTGATGACCTTCTTCTCTTCATTGCGGATCTTGTTGGCAGCAATGTGCTGGATCGCGGTGAGGTCGGTGATCTTCTTGATACCTTCGGAATCAAGGATATTGTCATCCTGAAGGAATTCAATCGGGGTTTGCTCCAGGTAGTCAATGGCGGCATCGTCCAGAATATAGCCGTTGAGGTTGGTGCCAATCATATTGATGATCTCCTCCCGAAAGGATTCCCGGTTGTCATAGAGCTCCACAAAGTTGAAGCGTTTACCGACAGACTTGAGTGCTTCGGAGAATTTTGCTTCAAACAGTTGGGTCAGCGTTCCTTCCGCCGAGCCTCTGGATACCCCGATGGTCTGAGCCACCCTTCCAACTGCTTCTTTTTCCGGATTGACCCGGACGAAAAAGGCCACCTTGATATCGGCCCGCATATTGTCTTTACAGATCAGACCGTCCTTGCCAGTACGGCCAATCTCTACTTTCTTAAGAGAGATGTCCATCATCTCCATCTTGTGGGCAACCGGGATGACGATCATGCCATTGAAGGATATCTTGATCCCACCGATTCCGGTTCGGACCAGGGCCTTTCCTTGAGGGACTTTCTTGTACCAGGAGAGTACAAGGGCCAGAGAAAGGACAATAGCGACTGCGATGCCGATGATCACGAAGGTGATCACATTGTCAAACACCGCTCCAATGAATAGTTGTGAGTTGAGCATTTCGGATGATTAAAGTGCAATGGTTAAATATTCTGGTAAATTCCGTACTAGATGATTTCGGTCGATAATTTACGATTTCATCAGGAAATCTGCACGGGTTTGTTATTAAGATCGATGTCCGGGATAGCGGTCATCTGGGTCCTTGTGCTTGCCGGTCAGCCGTAGGATGACGACGAGAATCATGGGGATGACGACCAGCATGACAATGAGGACCAATATGATCAACATGATTTCTCCGGTTCCCATTCCGAACATCAGTGTGCGCATTTATTCTAAGTCAAATGGTTGTATAAAGTAATAGTCACCGTCGTCGCTTTTCGCGAGGATAAGACACTGTACCCCTTTGTCAATGCGGTCTCCACTATCGGATTTTACATTGATCAGCAGATGTTTGTCTTCCAGGCTGACATAGGCCTGGCCCAGACGATCCCCGGCGGCTCCTGTTTCCATGGTGCAAATCTGGCCGGTGAGGACCAGTGGTTTCTCGGCCTGGTTCAGGGACCGGAAAAACTTGCGGAAAGGTTGGGTGATGGCTTTGGTAAGCAATGCGGCTATGACGATGCTGCCAAGGGTGACCAGGATCGAAAGCAGGAGGCTGTCCTTGCTCAGATAATGGTGCCCCAATATACAGCCAGCCCAGAAGAAGAGGGCGAAGAAGGTCATAAAGGCCATGAAGGGGACATCACCCAGGTTGAGGAACCAAAGGATTTTGGTGCCAATACCGACATCTTTGCCGGGGCCTGAGATGTTTTTCCCGTGGGAGGAGACATCTTTGCCGAGGTCGGCATCTCCATCCACGTCGCCTCCGACGCTTGCGCCGAGGTCGCCGTCGACATAGGCTCCGACACCTGCGCCGAGGTCACCGTCCACATGGGCTCCGACGCTTCCATCAAAATCTACTTCGACACCCAGGTCTTTGTCCAGATCGAAGTCCAGAAAGCTGAAGTCCAGCAATCCGACAATGAAAATCACCCAGTAGACTGCGACAAAAGTCAGCAGAATGGTGGGAAACAGATTTTCAGGGGCGATGGATAAGTCGAAAAGTTCTTGCATGGGTCTAATGCCGCATTGGCACAAAAATAGATTCATTCCCTGTGGGAAAAAAATCATTTCACAATGACGATGGTAAGAATTCAGGTAAGAGTAACTCAGAACCGGAGCCGGGATTGAATACCCGGTCCGGATCATTGTTTCGTGGGGTAAGTAAGTTGGTTGGTTAAATGTTCGCTGCTGGGTTTGTTGTCCGTCCAGAGGTCAGACTCTGGACGGTTAGCGAGTTGGGCTTGTGTTTTGGGTAGCGGTTTATATCATATTCACTAAATTGGTGTTCTTTGTGTTTGATTATACTTACGTAGGAATACTCCGCAAGGTTATAGTATTACTATCATTTTCATTAAAATACTTCTCTCCTTTATGACCCCGTATTCGAAACTGGCTGAACCTCAGAAGATTGCTGATTGGACAACGCTGGAGGACCTCGCTCCCGCTCATGCCCTGGTTGAAAATGTCGACCTCGTCATCGTCCGTTTTGGAGAGGATGTCTCGGTATTGTACGGTCGTTGTCACCACCGGGGGGCCTTGTTGTCCGATGGTTATATAGATGGGCACAATCTGATGTGCGGGGTTCACCACTGGGATTATCGCTACGATACGGGTGTCTCTGAATACAACAATGATGAGGCCTTGCACAAGTTCAAGGGGGGAGTGCATGAGGGAGGTCTGTATGTAGATGCTGCTGAAATCCGTGCTTTTCATGTTGCCCATCCGCAGCCCTTTGACCGGGACCAGTACCTTGGCGACTATGCAGACACCCATCCTGAAGATACCGAGCCCCATACCCGGTACATTCAGGATCTGGCCCGAAATGGTCTCAGCAAGACCGGTCATCACGGACCTTCCGCTGCGATGGGGGTCGACCGGAATACCCTTCCCAAGTGGGAAAATATTCAATTCCTGCCGGCGCAATTGGCGCGGCGTCCATTGTTGGATCATGAGGAGGTCCATACCAAGGTGGTGATTGGTCCGAATGCAGCGCGGCCCTTGGAACTGGAGATGCCGATCTTCGTTTCTGATATGTCTTTTGGCGCCCTGAGCCGGGAAGCAAAGATTTCGCTGTCCAAGGGAGCTGAAATGGCTGGAACAGGGATTTGTTCAGGGGAAGGGGGGATGTTGCCGGAAGAACAGGAGAACAATAGCCGCTATTTTTATGAGTTGGCTTCGGCAAAGTTTGGCTTTAGTTGGGACAAAGTGAAGAAGGCCCAGGCTTTTCATTTTAAAGGCGGGCAGGGAGCAAAGACGGGAACCGGAGGGCATTTGCCTGCGGAAAAGGTTGTTGGCGAAATCGCGAAGGTCCGCAATCTTCCCGAAGGAGAGGCTGCGATCAGTCCGGCTACCTTTGAGGAATTCCGTACGCCTGCAGATTTTGCCGCCTTTGCCCAGGAGGTAAGGACCTTGACCGGGGGGATTCCGGTGGGCTTTAAACTGGCTGCCAGCCGGGTGGAAGCAGACATCGACTTTGCTTTGGAAGCAGGTGCGGATTATATCATTCTTGATGGTCGGGGAGGGGGAACCGGGGCTGCACCGACCATATTGCGGGACAATATCAATGTTCCGACCATTCCGGCCTTGGCGCGGGCCAGACGTCACCTCGACAAGGTCGGGGCCAAAGGTGTGAGCCTGGTGGTGACCGGAGGCCTCCGGACCCCGGCTGATTTTGCCAAAGCCCTGATGTTGGGGGCAGATGCAATTGCGGTTTCTAACTCAGCACTGCAAGCCATTGGCTGCCTCGGGATGCGGGCCTGTAATACCAATAATTGCCCCGTAGGCATTGCTACTATGAAAGATCACCTTCGTGCCCGCCTGGAAATTCTCAAAAGTTCACGCCAACTGTACAATTTTCTTACCGCCTCCAATGACCTCATTAGGGTCATTGCAAGGGCTTGTGGCTATAATGATGTCAATAAATTCAATGCCGATGACTTAACCACCTGGAATTGGGATATTCACAGGTTGACAGGGATTTCTTATGCAGGTATATTGCAGTTAGATTGACGATGAAATGAAGAGACAACTACTCACACTGGTATTAACCGCTTTTCTTGTAGGATTCGGAGTTGCGCAGGCCCAGTCGATTCTGGTGGCACCTGGGATCACTTTCCGAAACGAAGAGCGCCTCGCATTGCTTCAGGAAGAAGGATTGGAAGGGATCTCATTTAGGGTTGCTTATCAATTTCCTAAGTGGTTGTCCATCGGTCCTGAGTTTTCCTACTTCAAGCCCCTCGTTTATGAAGGAGATTCTGATGGAGACAATGTCACGGAGTTTTCCCGTCGCCGTCTCTGGACGCTTGACCTCAATGCCCACATTGATATTCACCTGGGAAAGGTGGCTACCCTCTACCCATTGGTAGGTCTCAATCTGACCAATGAATACCTGTTGGAAGATGGGGTGGTTGTGGATGGTGAGCCTACCACGGACCCCCTCAAAGAAGGTATTTTTGGAGTCAATATCGGAGGTGGTTTTCACCTGTTTCCCGAACAATTGGGCCCTTTTGCTGAATACAAGTACACCATTGGTGGTTTGACCGCCCATACCCTGACCGTAGGGTTGGTGATCCGGCTCAGGTTGGGTAAAGAGGATGACGATTGGGTGAATGACCACGAAGATATCCGCCTGAAATAAGAACGTCTCCCGGCTTCACTGAACCTGGTATTGCCTGATGGCATTTAGAAGTTATGGTGTGAAGAAGTTTTTCACCTCTCCCTATGTGATCTTTCTGGCTGCAGTTGTACTGTACACCTTTCTGTACCTGGCCTGGCTTCAGTACGACCACGAATACAGCATTGTTTCCAATAATATCAGCCGCCTGGGCCGGCCCACCTGGAACCCCAATGGCTATATCTATTCTTTCCTTGGTACTGCTGGATCAGCCATCCTGATGCTGGGTTTTTACCGCTCTCTTTATATCTGGAAAACGGGTGACCGCAATCTGGACCGTGGAGTTTCCCTGATGACCACGCTGGGGTACACCGCTTCTGCCTGTCTGTTCGGGATTGCTGTCTTTAACGGAGACCACCATTTAACCCATAAAATTTTGGGAGGAATTTACTTCGGTCTGGATGTGGTCCTGATGCTGCTCGGAGTCTACGTGGCCTTCCGGCACCCCCGGATCGACAAGATCCTCATATTTTTCTGTATCCTTTCTGCTGCCCTGGACATCATTTACTTGCAAAGCGATGCCAAATGGTCCTGGGCAGAATGGGGCTCGGTGGCCATGAGTTTTACGGTTGGCTTTTGGTTGGCAGTTATCCATAAGCGCGTTGTCGCCTTTTCTGGACGACAAAGCTGATCCAATTGAGGTTTCAGAATTGAATTTCATATATTGTGCCATCAATCAACGACCAACCTTTTCATTAACCCGATTTATGAAACAGTCCTGGAAACTCGACCTCCTGCTTTATTTTTTGATCCTTGTTCCCTTGATGCTCGTCCACCCAGCCGTTTATGGACAATCACCTGAGATCACGCGTCCAGGAGGCTGTGGAACCGAAGAACTTCACGAAGCCCGGATGAATGATCCCGCCTTTGAGGCGACCCAGAAGGCGCTCGATAAGAAGGTCCGGGAAATGATGCTTCAAGGGGTGGAACTTAACCAAGCCAGGAGTTCAACTGCCTGTGTGGGAGCCAGTACAACCTTCCGGGTTCCGGTCGTGGTCCATCTCTGCCATTATACCACCAGTGCTTTGGGAACCGGGGCCAACCTGACCGATGCGGATGTCATCAACTCGATTAACCTGTTGAACGATCGATTACGCCACAATTCGGGATTGACTTTCAACAATCCTTACAGCGGCGTGGATGTCAATATTGAATTGGTACTGGCTTTTCGGGATCCATCCGGCAATCCTACCAATGGGATCATTCGCCACTCCGATGATATCAATGCCGAAAACGTTTACGGGACCGACAATACCCAGATCGCCTTTGGCTGGCCTTCCACTGATTACTTCAACCTCTTTGTCGTTGAGACGATCTGTGATGCGGGGAGTTGCCCCGCTGGCAACGGGGTGGGAGGCTTTGCTTATTACCCCTCTGCCCATGGTCAGAATTACGATGGAGCGGTCTTTCGCGCTGGTTCCTATTGGTCCGGCCTGGTCGCCCATGAAGGTGGCCATTATTTTGGTGTGCGGCATACCTTCCAGGGAGGTTGTGTCAACAATGACTGTACCGTTGACGGAGACGGTGTTTGTGACACCCCACCTAAGACGAGTCCCGGTTACAGTGGTGGAACCTGTGTCGCTCCTTCGAATGCCTGCAATGCAGATGAAGCAGATCTGAGTATCAACAATCCATTCCGTCCGGTCGCCAACGGTGGCCTCGGAGACCAGACGGATGACCTTGAGAATTATATGGACTATACGGCAGGGTGCTGGGAAGCCTTTACCGTCGGTCAAGGTGACCGGATGCATGCCTCCATCCTTGCCGGACGGGCCAGCCTGCTGACCTCACCCGCGCTCATTCCATTTTCGCCCAATGACGCTGGAATAACAGCCATCAACTACCCGGTAGACGATATCTGTGCCTCTCCCTTTACCCCGGAAGTGGTCCTTTCCAATACTGGTACTGCCAACCTGACCAGTTGCAATATTCAACTGGAGCTCAACAGTACGCTGGTACAGACCTTCGCCTGGGTAGGAAACCTGGCACCTGGTGCCACCCAAACCGTTACCCTCAATCCAGTGGCTACCCCTCTGGGAACCCACCTGCTTTTCGCCTATACCTCACTCCCCAATGGGGCGGTAGATGGGTACGCTGAAAACGATGGCACCTGCATCGAATTTGATTACAACGCTGCCTTCAACACCTACCCCTTGTTCGAAGGATTCGAGGGTGGAACTTTTCCACCCTCGAATTTCAGCCTTTACAATCCCGACGCGGATTATACCTGGGAGCGCAACACTGCCGTAGGTGGTTTCGGAGCCAGCTCAGCCTCTATGCTGTTTGACAACTTCAACCGGAACGAGATCGGAACCGTAGATGAATTGCGGACCAATATCCTCGATTTTACGGGTCAGACCAGTATCCTGCTTTCCTTTGATGTCGCTTACGCCCGGTACAACGCGGGCAATTTCGATGGGCTGGAAGTCTACTACTCCACCGATTGTGGCGCCACCTGGACCCAGGTTTTCTCCAAGACCGGCACCACGCTGGCGACAGCCCCAGACAATACCTCACTTTTTATCCCCAGTGCGGCCCAATGGCGAACCGAAACCGTCAGCCTTACCGCGGCCGGACTCAATGGAGCTCCCAGCGTGATGTTGGCATTCAGAAATATTCCGGGTTGGGGAAATGTCCTCTACGTGGACAATATCAACCTCAATGCCACCAGTCCTCTGGGAGTCCAGGACTTCCAGTTGGAAGGAGTTGCCGGCGAAGGGGCAATCGAATTGAGTTGGTCCTATGCAGCCGATGTACCCACTGAGCGGTTTGAAATACAAAAATTAGTTGGTCAGGAGTATCAGGCTTTAGGTGAAGTCCAGGTTACCGGAAACCGAAATCCTGCCCTTGCTTTTTCGGATACGAATCCGGGGAGTGGCTGGCAGACTTACCGGGTCCTTGCCCGGGACATCAACGGAGGATTGCATTTGTCCAACCAGGTCAGGGTCAGTGTCCAGGAGGAGCCGGTCAGGGTATTCCCCAATCCCTTCGTGGACATGACTTACATCAGTGGTTCCATTGATTGGGAGACCTCAAGCCTGATGCTGGTGGATATCACTGGAAAAGAAGTGTTCGGATTTCAGGAGACAAGCTCAGAGGTAGCGGGGGTGAGGGCTTTTGACATGGGCAAGGTCCCCGCCGGCATGTACTTCTTGAGGATTGTTTCTCCAGCCCGGCAATTGACTTTCAAGTTGATCAAGCACTAGGCTTGGGAGACCCGGTGGGACACGCCCGGCAATTGACTTTCAAGTTGATCAAGCACCAGGGAATTGCTACCGGATTGAAAACACTCCATCTCCGTCTATTATATCCGACAGGTGTTTGGAATGGAGATTTTTGCTGGGCATTGGGGGATCACAAACCGCCCTCTTCAGCATTGGGTTTGAGCTAAACAGGTTTTTTGGCTAGCTTTAGTTTCTGGCACGGTCTGTGCAGTGGTACAGGCAAAACAATCGTAGACACCATGAAAAAATTTACATATATCTCAGCGCTCATCCTCGGTCTCGTCCTCTTTTTGGGCATAAGTACCGAAGTGCAGGCCCAGGCCCAGCAACCTAAGGCGGAATTGGCTGCGATCAGCAAGGCCATCAAGGCTGGAGATGCTGCCACATTGAGTACATATTTCAATACATCAGTGGACGTTACCGTGCCTGCTTCGGACGAATCCTTCTCAGACAAGCAAGCCACGTTTGTCATCAAGGACTTCTTTGCCGATCAAGGCGTAAAAGATTTCACCTTGAATCATTCAGGACAGTCCGGGATCACCCATTATTCCACAGGACTACTGACCACTGGGAAAGGTGAATTTGATACCACGGTCTTCCTGAAGAAATTCGGGGATAAGTTCCTGATCACTCAGATAAGATTTGAGAACTGATACTCATATATAAACCACCACAGCGATAACCGGGTAAGGTTAGGGGGCAAGGACATAGCATCTTGCCCCTTTTTTTATTATCGGAACAGATTGATATAGTCGTCAAAGAAGTAGAGCTTTCCCCTCTTTGCCCCTGTCACTTCGGCAAGGATTCTGGCTTCTTCCAGATCCCCGATCAGTTTGTAAACTGAGGGAGAAGAGAGCCCGGTCAACTCTTTTACCTTGGCAGCATCCACCGCCGGATTTTGAAACAGATAATCGAGTACCAATTGGGCATTGACGGAGCGGCTTCCGAGTGCCTGGATCTTCCCTTCAACCTCTTTTTGCAGCTTCAGGATTCCATCAAAAGTGGCGGAACTTTTCTCTGCGGTTTCAATGATGCCCACCAGGAAGAATTTACACCACTGAATCAGGTCGTTCTTTTCTCTTACCAGGGTCAGATTGTCATAGTACAAGCTCCGGTTCCGCTCAAAGAAATCGGAGAGGTACAATACCGGCTTTTTCAGGATATTATTTTCCACGAGAAACAACGTAATCATCAACCGCCCAACCCGACCATTGCCATCCAGGAAGGGGTGAATCGTCTCAAATTGATAATGGATCAATGCGATCTTGAGCAATTTGGGAAAGAAGTTATCAGTGTCATGGGCAAACTTCTCCAGATCCCCCATGAGTTCATGGATGGAATTGTGGGTGGGAGGTACAAATCGCGCATCATTGATGCTTGCACCACCGATCCAGTTTTGGCTTTTTCGAAACTCCCCCGGTAGCTTTTGGGTTCCTCTGACTCCCTGGAGCAGTATCTGGTGGGTTTGCCTGATCAATCTGGATGAAAAGGGAAGTTTTTCCAGGCTGTTGATCGCCGAGTTCAGTGCTTCGATGTAGTTTTGTACCTCTTCCCAATCATCCCTGTTTTCCCGATTGATGTCCTCCTTGGTCAGGAAAGCTTCTTCGATATTGGTCTTGGTACCCTCTATTTTACTGGACTGGGTGGCCTCTTTGGCAACGTGCATGCGGATGCAGAGATCGATATTGGGAATGTACTCTGAATACATGTCCAGTCTCCCCAAGGCCCTTTCTGCAACTCCAAGCAAGGTGATGAGTTCTACATCATCGATACGCCATTGACGATTGATCTTCTCAGGTTGGAAGCTCTTGTAGCTTCCTTGGTTGATATAGGCTCCTGCTTTGAAATTTTTCATGGCTGCTCCGGATCAATTCCTTTGATGTCCTCTACTTTGATAAAGAAAGAGGGCCAAAGCTTAATTAGTGGGAGTCACTAATTAAGTATTTGGCCATTTTCTTTACTAGCAAAGGTAGTTAATTAAGTTTTGGCCCAAAAACTTAATTAGCGGAATTCCTTAATTAAGTTCTTCAACTATACTTTAGGCTGCGGACCCTTTTATTATCTTTGCGGAATGGATTTCTTGAATCACCCAGAGACTGAACGCATCATTGCGGCTGCCTTTCTTGAAGATGTACGTGATGGTGACCATACCTCACTGTCTACCATTGGACCGGACGCACAACGGCGGGCACGTTGCCTCATCAAGGATGATGGGATCATCGCCGGAATTGCCCTGGCAGAGAAGATATTCCACCATTTTGATCCGGATTTGAAAGTGGAAGTCCTGATTGAGGACGGAAGCCCGGTTAAGTACGGTGATGTGGCACTCTATGTAGAGGGGAGGGCCCGGTCTATCCTGACCTCCGAGCGGTTGGTGCTGAACTTTATGCAGCGGATGAGTGGGATTGCAACCCTCACTGCGAAGATGGTTTCCCGTTTGGACGGGCTGGACTGCAAACTGCTCGATACCCGCAAGACGACCCCTTTGGTGCGTCATATTGAGAAATGGGCGGTGAAGATCGGTGGGGGAGAAAACCACCGCATGGGCCTGTATGATATGATCATGATCAAGGACAACCACCATGACTATGCCGGAGGGATCGAGGCAGCCATTCGCCGGGTGCATACTTACCTGAAGGAAAAGGGGCTGGATTTGCGCATCGAAGTCGAGACCCGGAACCTGGAGGAAGTAAAGGAGGTCTTGAGGGTAGGAGGGATTCACCGGATCATGCTGGACAATATGTCTTCGGCTGAGATGAAAGAGGCAGTGGCCCTGATAGGAGGGAAGTATGAGACCGAAGCCTCTGGCAATATCAATTATGAAACGATTCGGGAAAAGGCCGAGTCAGGTGTAGATTTCCTTTCCATGGGAGCTCTGACCCATTCGGTGCACAGCCTTGACATCTCCTTGAAAGCAGTGGTGTAAGACTTAAGCATGGAGTCTGAAGCTTTGAAGCGGTGACCTCCAGAACTTACTGGATGCTGTCGGAAGGGGCAGGATCAGGCTGAATAAATTCCCTGAATACTTCCTCGGGACTTTTGCCTAAGTGGCTGAGTTCAAACTGTGCAGTTTGGCTCATCTTGTGATCGGGGTATTTTTCCAGAAACTCAGTATAATATTTCTCAGCCTGGACCAGGTTTTGCATCACATTGTGGTAAAGGTAGGCGATCAGGAACAGGGCATTGGCCGCAGTTTCGTGATCCGGATATTCCTGGTAATTGCGCTTGAAAGTGGCAATTGCCCGGTCCATGCTGCCAAGATCATTGGAGAAAAGCTCTCCGGCTCTGAAAAGGAATTCAGGGGTTTCGGTTGCCTGGGGATAATTGTCGGCATAGGCAATATAGGCACGCCCCAATTCTCCGATCAGCGAGGTGTCCGCCTCTCCACTCAGAAGCCTTTCACGCTCTTTGTCAGCCTTTTTTTCCAGGGTTTGAATCTTTTCAAGATCCTCACGGGAACTGACTTTCTCACAACCTGTTACAAAGGCTGAGCATGACAATACTAAAATGAGAGCAATGAGGTATTTTTTCTGCATGTTATATTTACCTGATCTTCCTAGCCTTGATTGTCAAAAGTAACCAAATTTTAAGTCCCAACTCTGAATTCCTTTATATGGGTAGTGGCAGTTTTGGTACTGGAATGGTATCCATACTGTTAGACAGTTGTCTGAGTTCCTGAGCCCTTTGCACGATCACCGCCTCGGTTTCTTTGATTCTTGCTTCGAATTGAGATGCTTCCTGTTCAAATCCTGTCCGGTCTCCAAGTGATTCTTCCCAGGACGATGCCTGTAATTTCGAATGCCGGTCCTGAACCCTTTGCTGAAAACGACGGGAAATCCTGAGCCCTTTTTCAGAGCACAGCGTCCACTCCTCCATTTTCTTCCTGTATCGAATCTGAAAGACAGTATCCAGTTTGAGAATCATGACCCGGTTCTGATTGGCAGTGTCTTCAATGGCTGCCAGGTATTGGCTCCCTAAGTTCACCTGGTCCTGAATACGCTCCTGTAATTGTTGAGACCGCTCAACCGATTCCAGTAAAGCGATCTGGGTGAGAAGTGGCTCACGGGTGGACATGTCGGGTGAGCATGCTCCGAGAAGCAACAATATCATGAAAAGGAGTATGAGCTGATTGGTAGAATACATTTAGAAGCCGTGCATCAATACTGCATCGTAATATAAACGATTTTTTGCTTCTGATTCAGGCTGAACTTTGTCGATTTGTAAGAGGGGGCTGAGAGGACTGGCTTGGCATCGTTGGAAAAACAATAACCTTCTTTGGGCATGCCGATCCAGTTGTAATCCATGTCTTCATTGTAGTTTTCATCGTGGAGGCCGGCAATGGCATAGCTGCCATAGGGCAAATCGGGAAAACGGATTTCACATACATCCCGGTTGACGACTTTCACCCTTTTGGTCTCTACGGAGGTGTCGAGGTCTCTGGGAAAGCCTTTTTCCTGGTTGTACAAAGTCAGTTCGAGATTTCCATTCGTGTTCCGGAATGCGAGGACTTTTACAATTATGGTTCCACGTTGCCCGGTCTGGGCTTGTAACTGACTGAATCCAAATGAAGCGATGAAAACAAAGGCAGAAAGAATTATTGATTTACTGATCGACATAAATAAAGTATGAATTTGATTACCAGTTATAAAATTCCGAAAAACGGAAGAGAAAGAGAAGGGCTGGACCGTATAATTCAAGTCAGTTTAGTCTTCCCAGGGAGTTCCGATCCAATCGGCTGGGAACTCCGTAGTAAAACCACGACAGATTATCGAGGGCAGTCTGCCCTACCTGAATGACTGCTTTTTCCGGTACGACCTGGATGAGGTTGACAAGCTGCCCCCAGCGTTGGAAGCTTCCCTGGCCAATTTCCCGGGTCCAGAGATCAGCCCGTTGCCGATTCGATTGCAGGGCACTCAGTTGGTCATTGAGCAGGACCCGCCTGGCGCGTAATACTTCGCCTTCCCGGGCGCCCTCCTGGTAGAACCTGCGCAGTTCGGACATGATCAATTCCGCCCGCGGCATCACCTGAATGCCATCCAGCATGAGCCAGGCACCCGGTCTCGTCCCACGGGACAGGTCATAACGGATGTTTCTTTTCGCTTGCGGGTCGTCGGTGAACAACCTTTCCAGCCGTTCAGCAAGTAGTTGCCCAAAGATCAGGAATGCAGCTTCTTCCACCGCGTTCCGCGCATAAGCTTCCCCCTTTGCATCTACCAAAGGCAGGTGAAGGGCGATGGCCTCCTTGTCTTCCGGGCTTTTCTCCAGGTGTATGCCCGGAGCAGTCGGTGCCGGTTGCAATCCCTCCCAATCCTCCCAGGAAAGAGAACTGAGGTCAGTCAATCCTTGTAGGAGGAGGTCGGCAACCAGTTCAGCATCCACCGGGCCAGTCACGACCAGGGCCAGGCGACCTTTGCCCAGCAAGGTGTTCCGGTACCATTGAAGAGCGGTCTCAGCAGTGGGTGCTACCTCCTCCGTTGCCAAAACCGTACCAGTTTTAAAAGGGAGTGGTCCAAACCCCTTGGAAAGGACCAGTTGGGCCAGGCCGTGAATGGGTAATTTGCTCCAAACCTCTGAATTCTGTGTGATCTCCCTGATCTCAGACGAGAAGGTGGCTTCATCGAATCCCGGTTGGGACGCACATGCGGCAAAGAGTTTCCATGCAGGTCGGATACGGTCCTCAAGACAGGACAATCCAATCCAACCATAACCATCGCCGACCCCGTAAGAAAGTCCCGCCTTTTCTGTGTCCACCTGATTGGAAAAGGCCTCCGGTTCCAAATCAGAAGTGCCGCCTCTGATGAGGGTGGAAAGGGCAAGTTGATTCATCAAGGGTCCCGTGCCGGTATACCACGAAGGATCTCCACAATAGACGAGGCGGATTTCCACCGGAGCGTGGGGCGTCTGGGTCTGAATCACCCGAATACCGGCATAATCATAAGTGGTCGGGATCCATTTTTCCCCGGCAAAGGTGGCCTCCTGGGATCGTGGAGGGCAACCCAGAAGAAAAGTGGCCACCAACAGGCCAAGCATGTATTTCCATTTAGAAATCATTTGGCACGAAGTCTTTGGGAACCAGTTCAAAAGTCACCCTTCGGTTTTTGGCCCGGTGTTCGGGCGTATCATCGGGAAATTCTGCAAACGCCTCGCCGTATCCACGGACGATAAGTCGCTCTTCAGGAATTCCCAATCGGTTACTGAGGATTTGCTTTACGGATTCTGAACGTTGGATAGACAACAGATAATTGTAGACACCATCACCTTGCCCATCGGCGTATCCATTTACGAATAGGCGCAGACTGTCTACCTCCAGCATCAATTGGCTGACCTTCTCTAGTCCCAGGAGGGAGATACTGTCCGGGTCAAAGGAAGAGGGATTGAAATAAATCTTGATTTCGGCCAGCCAGGGGTAACTGGGAGCGGGGGGAAGGGAATCGGCATTGGCTGAATCGGAGCCCAGGGAATCGGCAATGGCTATACCTGACGTATCGGAATTGACGGAACCATTTCCTGAAGCATCAGCATTCGCCACCACTTCCGGGGCAATTGTGAAACCGCTTGGGGGAACGAACAGCGCTTCGAAGTTCTTTCTTCCAGCCATTCTGCTGTTGAGCAGGAGACCGGCAACATGTGGTTTTCTGAAAAGAAAGCGCTCAATAAATGCTGCCAAATCAGCTTGCTCAGGAATTTGCTTCCATGTGGGGTGGTCCGGGTCGAGTCCAACTGCCCAGCGTCTGCTGAGGTAGAACAATTGGTTTTGGGGAATGTCGGTTCTGCGGGCAAGTTGGGTTTCCAGCCCTCTCCCTGCCAGGTCAATTTCATTCAACCATTCCGGATTGGGTTGCATTATTTGTGCGATGCCGGCAAAGATGGATTCAAGACATTGGGATAAGCTGTCCAGATTCGGGGCAAGGCTCAGACTGAGTTGGCCCGGACCCCGGGTGGGGATGTATTCCCAGCGGAAGCTACTGGCGAGGTTGCCCCGGATCAGATTTTGATAAAAGGGGCTTTGGCGCGACTGAGCCAATTGAATGAACCATTCAGACAGGGATAGGATGGAGCTGTCGCGAAAGCTGCCATCCAGGGGCCAGATCATTTTCAGCTGGGGGATCTTGGTCAACTCATTGAAATAGACCTCGTAGCTTGGTTTTGTAAGGTTTGGAAAAGCGGTGTGGGGCAGGTAGGGTTGTGGTCCGTAATTTTCCCAGCCGCCCAGGATTGAATCTGATACCTGGAAAAAGGTTTCCGCTGGAAGCGGCCCGGTTGCACAAAGGAGGGCATTGGCAGGGTGGAGATAGGCTTGGTGGATGGACCGGAAAGTCTTGGGATTGGGAGAGGCGAGGTCTGGATAGTATCCGTATGGGTTCATCTCTGCATAGCGTTCCTGCCAGAGGGTCTGCCCTAACTGCTGGTCCAGAAAGGCGAATGGATCGCCATCCATTTGCTGCAAGTCCAGGGCAAAGTCCCGAAGCGCTCCATTCAGATCGGTGCCGGAATAATCGGAGTCTTCAAGGGCGAAGCGCAATAGGTCCAGCGCACCGGAGAGGCGGTGGGGCAGCATACGCAGGTAAAACTGGGAGTGGCTTAAGCCCTGCCTGGCGCCCGTTCTGATGCCTCGGGCCTTACCATAAGTGCTGTAACGAAGCGAATCCGCTCCCCGCTCCCAAAAGGTGCGGGCCCAAAGGGCTGCGATCCCATCCGCCCCGGGATGGTCGATCCTGGCTCCTCCCCGAACCGAGAGGGCCACTTCCAGCAAAGGCCGGGAAGTGTCTTGAACATAGAAGGCCTCCACCCCATTGCGCAGGGTAAAGTTGCCGGAAGTATTTTGAGCGGAAAGGGGGGAAGCAAGGGGCTGCGCGACGACCACCCAAATAAGCCAAAAGGTCCACAGGAAGTATGTCTGCCTCCTTTCAGCCTTCATCAGATCAGTGGTTCAGCGCGTAGATGATGATGTTTGCTCCCATCTTCAGGGCAGATTCCCGGACCTCAGTGGGATCATTGTGGACATTGGTGTCTTCCCAACCATCTCCGAGGTCACTCTCATAAGTGTAAAAACAGACCAACCTGTTTTCATAGAAGATGCCAAAGCCCTGAGGGGGTTTATTGTCGTGCTCATGAATTTTGGGGAGCCCTTTGTCAAAATCATATTGCTGGTGAAAGATGGGGTGTTCCCAATCGACCTCCACGAACTCGAGGTCCGGAAATACCTTTTTCATCTCCCGGCGGATATACTTATCCATTCCATAGTTGTCATCAATATGGAGAAATCCACCAGCGGTCATGTACAAACGGAGATTTTGTGCCTCTTCATCGGTGAAGACCACGTTTCCATGCCCCGTCATGTACACATAGGGGTATTGGAAGATTTGCGTACCACCGGGCTTGACCAGGTATTCTTCCGGATCCAATTGGATATTGGTAGAGGTTCTGACAAAGTCAATCAGGTTCGGGACAGAGGTTGGGTTGGAATACCAGTCTCCCCCTCCCTCGTACTGCAATTTTGCAATCTGAATATCGAAATTGGCTTGCGCCTGAACGGTGGGGATACCAGTTCCAGCAATAAACACGACCAAGCAAAGGATGAACAATTGTTTCACAGGACAAAAGTAATTAAATGTAGCTACTCATGAAACGAATGAAAGGGGTGGTTTCTGATATGACTCCTATCGGACCAGGGTAACTGAGCCTGAATAATCTTTTTGACCTGCCCTGAAATGGTAAAAATAATCTCCTGCGGGTGCTGGTTTGCCATTTAATGCGGTGCCCTTCCAGCTTTCGGTCTTGTTGCGGCTTTCAAAAAGCAGGGCTCCCCATCGGTCATAGATTTGAAGGGAGGTCGGTTGATGCCCTTCGTAAACCGGGAGAAAGACATCGTTGATCCCATCGTTGTTGGGGCTGAATACATTGTAAATGATCACGTCAGGGGATTGAACGACAATGGGGCCTACCACGGTATCATTCCAGCATCCCTTATCATCCACTCCGCGAAGGGTGACAAAATAGGTGCCTTCTGAAGCAAAGGAATAATTGATGGACCTGCCCCCATACTGTTGCCCATTTTCAAAGACCCATTGCCATTCCAAGACCTCGCCATGGTTTTCGCTCAATTGGATTTCCGCATCGGGAAGGTAAAGCTGGGCCGGGAGATCGGGGAATCCGATGACGTTCATCCTGGGGGGAGGCGTTACTTGTACGGTCAGGAATTCAGCGGTATCGGCACATCCTCCACTGGCAAGCGCGATCAGGCTGACCGGGTAATTTCCAACCTGAGTGTAGGTATGCTCGTATTCGGTGACATTTTGGGGCGGACTTCCGTCCCCGAAGTTCCAGATCAGGTGGTCAGCATTTTGGGAAGTAGAGGAGAAGAAGACGCTGTGGGCCGGGCAGCCGATGGGCTGGGTATGGGCAAAGTCAGCTCTGGGCCTGGGGAGAACGCGCACCGTGACCTGGGTGCTGTCCAGGCATCCATATTCTTCGAGGTAGACCATGTAGGTGGTGGTGATCTCCGGTGCAGCCATCGGATGAGCTGAGTGCGGATCGTTCAGACCGGTCGCAGGTGTCCAGAGAAAGCTAGGTCCGGAGAAACCTCCGCTGGCCAGAAGCATGACAGAATCTCTGGCACAGACGGTATTGGTATCCGCAAGGGCGGAGGCGTTCAGATTTGGGATGGCAGTGAGGTAAACCGAGTCAGTGGTCTGGCAGGTTTCATAATTGACCTGGAGGTGGTACCAGCCGGATACAGTCGGGGTAAAAGTAGGTTGGAGTAGGGTTGGGTCATTCAGTTCCGCACCCGGCGTCCAATTGTAATAGATGAGGCTGGTATTGGTGACGGTATCTGTTTGGCCGTAATAGTAGGATCCCTGGAACTGGAAATCATTTCCGAGACAGACAAAGGCGGAATCACCAGCTTCTGCGATCGGGGTGGGGTGGAGAAAAACAGCGACCGAATCTGGCGGACTTTCGCATCCCCATTCATTGTAGGCCGTCAGGAAATAGGTGGTAGTGGCATCGGGAGTCGCTACCGGATTGGATATCTGGGGGTCGCTCAGCGAATTGCCATTGCTCCAGGTGAAGGTATAAGCAGAACTACCATCACCCCCACCGGCGGTACCGTTGAGCTGGGTACTTTCTCCCAGGCAAATCTGTACATCGTTGCCCGCGTTGGCCTCCGGAAGGCCGCGTACCCGCACCCGCATGGTGTCTGTAACGCCGGAGCAACCGTTGGATTCCACGCTCAGCGTGTAGAGGGTCGTGATCACAGGACTGACCACCGGGTTGCCAATATTGGGGTTGCTCATCCCGGAAGTGGGACTCCACTGGTAGGTATAGCTGGGGCCGGCACCCAGGCCGGTCCCATTCAGTTGAATGGAATCACCCGTACACAGGTCGATGGAGTTTCCGGCTTCCGCAATCGGACTCTGGACCACATGCACGGTGACCATGGCACTTGAATCCAGTCCTCCCATATCACTTCGGCAGCCCGTACTCTGGTCGGTAGCTACAAAGGAGTAGGTCGTGGTAATATTGGAGGAGGCACAGGGATAAAGGAGGGTGCTGTCATTGAGGCCGGTAGCCGGTGACCAAGTGTAGGTATAGGGGCCACCGGTATTGGATACGGTGGGGCTCAGAACTACACAGGGTGCCGCACCTGCGCACCTAGAGGTATCGTCCGGAGCCATGGCAACCGGGCGGGGAAGGATATTGATCAGCAGAGAGTCTGGACTGCTGCTGCAACCATTGCTGTCCATTACCTGGACGAACAAGTAGGCAGAACTGTCCAGCATTACCTGGGGATCGTCATCGTTGAGGCTGTCAATGGTAAGTACCGTTCCTGAGCCCACATACCAGTTCCAGGTATAAGGCGCCTGTCCACCCACGATGGAGCCATTCATCAAGCCTCCGGCACTGCCTTCGCAGAAGGAAACATTCTGACCAGCATCCACGAAGGGAGAAGGATATACCATGACCGTATCCGAGTAGGACAGGCTGCATCCGTTATCCACCACCGTTAAGGTGACTATTTTCGGTCCCTGCGAAATAAAACTGACGGTTTGGCTGGTGCTGGACGAACTGCCAGGGCTTCCATCCTGGAAACTCCAGTTATAAACCGCATTGCTCGAGTTCTGTCCGGTGGCCTGGAATTGGAAATCATTGAGGGGGAAGCACTGCCCGGTACTGGAGAAGGCAAAAGCCGGATCGGGATCGGGAATAATATCCAAGAGCACAGTGTCGACATTGCCGAAACAGCCATTCTGTTCGATCTGTAAAGTTACCCGGTGCTGTCCTGGGTTGGAAAACGTCAAGCTGTCCAGGTGTTCGGTGGTATCGGTCGCATAGATAGCCCCCTGGCTGAAATCCCAGTTGAAGGTGGCGGTACTGTCATAATTGCCAATGTTCAGCAGGTCAAATGAATGGCCCGCAAAGCATTGGGGCAGTACATTGGCAATAGCGGCTACCGGAACGGGCTTCACCAGAATCGTATCCCGGTTGGGAGGGGAGGAACAGCCCATGCTGGATACCACCAGGCTGACTTCATAGGACCCAGGCGCGGCCCAGTTCATTTGGTAGGGCCCCTGGCCGATAGAAGGCGGTGCTCCGTTGCCGAAGTTCCAGATAAAGGTTCCAAAGGTGCTGAGGGTTCCTGTGTAATTGATCAGTGCGGTGTCATAGCCACAAATTTCCTGTGGCATAGAGAAACTGGCATCGGGAATGGGGTTGACCTGTAACTGCACCGAATCCGAATCTGAGCAGTTTGTCAGGGTATCCACTATTAGTAAATAGAAGGTCTGGCTTTCAGAGAGACCAGATTGGTTAACTGGGGTCAGGAGGGGCTGTGCAACTGTCGAATCGCTGAGATGGGTAGCCGGTGACCATTGATAAATGAAGTTAGGGTTGGTACCAGTGCTGCCTCCAAGGATGATCTGAGCCCCGGAACAGACCGATTGACCCAATCCGGGGTCAGCATTTACATTGTTGACGACGACTGCCGTGTCCGCATACTCGAAAATACATCCTGCCGAGTCAACCACAGACAAAGTATAGGGGTAAGAACCGGGCCCCGGGACTTGTTGGATAAAACTGGAATCGGTTTGGATCGGGAAATTCAAGGGGTTCCACTGGTAGGTAAAAGGGGCACTTCCAGTTTGGGGGACGGCATTGAAAAGGGCACGGTCACAGCCAAGAGCAGAATCTGTAACCGAGATGTCGATTTGTTCCACGATGATCGTGAATGTGTACTGGTTGAAGCCGGGGAGGGGGCAATGGTCGTCCATCACAGTCGCCACAAATTGGTAGGTCCCGGCTGCGGAAGGGGTCCAGCAAAATTCGCCAACCGGGTTGGTTCCAGAAATCGTATCGATTACTACCGGGTCGCCCAGTTTGGTAAAAGTGGCACCGAGGTTGCTCAGGCTTCCATTCCAGTAGAGGTCCAGGGTTTGACCCGGATCAGGGTCGAGGCTGGGGACTTCGAAGCAAAGGCTTGCCCCGAGGCAGGTTGTAACCACGAATCCATTGGCGGTGGCACCATAAGGGTTGGCTGCTCCGGAAAGCTGCGGTTGGTCATTGCCGGCACAAGGAATTACCGTGACCTGCAGATCGCGGGTTGTGGTGCCGATCAATTGCCCATTCCGCCATTCCTCGACATTGATGCATACCACTCCTACCTGGATGCTTCCGCTATTGGGGCTGAAAGGATGGGGGTCAATACTCAATTGGCCACTGATGGGGTCGATCTGAACGATCCAATCTGGTCCCAGGGGGGATATTGCACTGTATCCCGGAAAGTAGGGAACGGGTGTATTGGGACCAGAAAGACAGGGGCCAAGATAATAGGCAAGCGAGTCACCATCCGGGTCAGAAGCATGTTGGAGAAAATTGTGGCTCTGGCCTTCGCAGATATAGGGAATGGGAGGGTTGTTGAAAACCGGGGAATTGTTGCAGGGAGTTGCCAGGGGATCGATGGTGGTGCCGACATAGAGGGTGGTCATATTCGGGCTGGCCATGGAAGTGATCGTATTGTTGCGACAGCACAAACCCCAATTGAGGGTATAGGCATTGCAATTGGAGGCGCAGAAATCGAAGTCCCCGACCCAGTAGTGCTCCATGATGCCGTTGATCCCGGCCGTGGGAGAATTGCAGAGGGTGGGGGTTCCGGGACAAACAGGGGTCACTTCCTGGTTGGATACATTGACCCAGGGGCTGGTCTGGACCGGCATCGTGCAATTGGTAGGGGCAGTGATGTAAAAGGTATTGACGGGGGAAATGTTCTGGATATTGGTATTGCAACTGCGAAAGGCACGGAAATGTACCCGGATGGTGCAGCTGTTGATACATTCGTAGGTAACGTCGACCCCGGCGCCATGGCCCGCTTTCGCCACTTGGGGCAAAGCCATAACTATCCACCCGGCAAATAGATATAGAAGCCACCTGCCTGTGCGCCCTGGAGGGAAGATATTTTCGATTCTGAGAGTGGTCATGGGGTTAATGTCCGGGCGTGCTCCCTCTATTAACAAAAATAACCTAATGCATGGGCTTTGCAAGCTCAAAGGGATGAGTGGTTATTCACAAAGACTCAACGGTCGGGAAAGAAACAGAATGGGGGAGATTGCCAGGAAACCAGATTGAATGAATGAGATCGGGATTGGAGTGGAAAGAAAAGGAGATAAGGGAAAGAAAAGGAGATAAGGGAAAGAAAAGTATATTTGGTGATCCTATGGCAGACCCCATCAACAACTTCTCAGAACGGTACCAGCAATTCAGCGATCGGAAGTTGCTGCAAATCATTCAGGAGGAGAAAGATTATCTTCCAGAAGCGATTGTAGCCGCCCGGGCTGAATTGGAGAGCCGGCAATTGACTGAGGGGGAGATCGCGGCCTTAACGGATGAAGTCGCAACGATTGCTTCCAGGAAGATCAATTGGGACTGGATGAATTCCAGGTTGGTGAGCCGCTTTAAAGGTTGGTTGGGCAAGGTCGAAGAGAACCGTCAATTGGGAGCCCTTTCTGCGCTTGGCCTGAGCTTTTGGATTTTATTCCGGGGGTATCGCAATGCTGACTTTCCATATCTGATAAATATACTTTGGGACACCGGGTACAAGCTTAGCTGGTTTGAAGCCTATATGTATTTGCCTTACCTCATCTTGCTGGCAGCGGTGCCTTTGCTGATGCTGAGGAAAAAAGTCGGCTGGATTCTGTCCACTATTCTGGCATCTACCTTTACCTTGTTCATGCTTTGGGATGCTGTGCTGAGTATAAAGGGTCTGCTTTTCTTCTCTCGTCTCGATTTTTATATCCCCTTATCATCCATTCTGCTTACACTCTACATGACCATGATAGCTCTGTTCGCAGCAGCCGGAATTCCCATCCTGCTCCACCTGCGGAGGGTACGTGCACTCTATCGGATAGAACCGTATTGGGTGATTCTGGCCAACTGGGTCGCCCTGACCTGGGTGGTGTTTTTTATCTGGTGGTTTGGTTGGCTGTAATTCCCAAATGCTGCCGGTACAGCATCAAGGTATTCTTCAGCAACATGGCAATCGTCATCGGACCTACCCCGCCCGGAACGGGCGTAATATGACTGGCCTTGGCAGCAACGCCTTCGAAGTCTACATCTCCCACCAGTCGGTAACCCCGTTTTCGGCTATCATCATCCACCCGGTTGATCCCCACATCTACGACCACCACACCCTCCTTGACCATGTCTGCCTTGATCAGGCCGACGACCCCGGTGGCCACCACCAGAATGTCTGCCTGCCGCGTATGAAACGCCAGGTCATGCGTATGGATATGACAGGTCGTCACCGTGGCCCGACCCATTTCGTTTTCCCGTGCCAGCAAGGTGCTGACCGGAGAGCCGACAATATTGCTGTTGCCAACCACGACCACATGTTTCCCCTTGGGATCGATCCCGTAACGGTGCAGGAGTTCCAGGATACCGGCAGGAGTCGCCGGAAGAGGAGCCGGAAGGTTCTTGGCCATCCGACCATTGTTAATCGGATGAAATCCATCCACATCCTTTTCCGGAGAGATGGTCTCAATCACATTGTGCTCAGAAATCTGTTCGGGAAGGGGTAGCTGGACCAGAATGCCGTCGATGTCCGGATCAATGTTCAGGGAATGGAGCTTGCGCAGCAGGAAAGATTCTTTGAGGTCGGCCGGGTAGGTGAGCACCGTGGATTCAAAACCAACAAAGTCGCAGGCTTTGATCTTGTGCGCCACATAGGTCTGGCTGGCTGGATTGTCTCCGACAATGATGGCCACCAAGTGGGGAGGTCGGTAACCTTGAGCCAAAATAGCCTCAGTTTCGACTTTAACCTCTTCTTTGATCTCCTGGGAGACCTTCTTGCCGTCCAGTAATACCATAAAATTAAAGGATGTCAATCATCGATTCTCAGAACTGCCATAAAGGCACTTTGGGGAATCTCCACCGATCCCACCTGACGCATGCGCTTCTTGCCCTTCTTCTGCTTTTCCAGCAATTTCCGCTTCCGGCTGATATCACCACCATAACATTTGGCAGTAACATCTTTCCGCAAGGCACGGATGGTTTCCCGGGCGATGATCTTCGCCCCGATCGCAGCTTGCAGCGCAATCATAAATTGCTGACGCGGGATCAATTCCTTCAACTTGAGGCAGAGCTTTTTGCCCCAGTCAAAGGCACGGTCCCGGTGAATGATCGCACTCAGGGCGTCGACCTGTTCGCCATTCACCAATATATCGAGTTTCACCATTTTGGATTCCCGCAATCCGATCAACTCGTAGTCGAAGGAAGCGTAACCCTTAGAAATGGTTTTCAAACGGTCAAAAAAGTCAAATACCACTTCCGTAAGCGGCATTTCGAAGACCAACTCCACCCGGTCAGTGGTCAGGTAGGTCTGGTTGACAAACAAGCCCCGCTTGTCCATGCACAGATTCATAACCGAACCGATGAAGTCGGAGCGGGTGATGATCTGCGCCCTGATAAACGGCTCTTCCATATAAGACATCCGGGCCGGATCGGGGAAATCACTTGGATTCTGTACATTCACAGTTTCTCCATTGGTCAGGTAGGCCTTGAAACCAACGTTGGGTACGGTGGTGATGACCGTCATATTGAATTCCCGTTCCAGGCGCTCCTGCACGATTTCCATGTGGAGCATCCCGAGGAAGCCGGTACGGAACCCAAAGCCCAGTGCGGCTGAAGTCTCTGGTTCGAAGACCAGGGCAGCATCATTGAGCTGGAGCTTATGCAATGAGGACCGCAGTTCTTCAAACTCGTCGGTGTCTACCGGGTAGAGTCCGGCAAATACCATCGGTTTTACCTCTAAAAAGCCGTCAATAGCGATTTCAGCAGGATTGTCAATATGGGTGATAGTATCCCCGACCTTGACTTCCCTGACATTCTTGATTCCCGAGATGAGGTAGCCCACACTGCCGGTTTCAATCACGTCCCGTGCTTCCGGCTTGAGTTTCAATACCCCGATCTCATCGGCTTCGTATTCGGAACCGAGTGCCATGAACTTCACCTTGTCCCGCTTCCGCAACATACCATCGAAAATCCGGAAATAGACGATCGTACCCCGGTAGGAATTGAATACAGAGTCGAAAACAAGCGCTTTGAGGGGGCCATCGGGATTGCCGGTTGGAGGCGGCACCCGGAGGATGATGTTCTCAAGGATATCTTCAATTCCGATACCTTCTTTGGCACTGGCTTTGATGACATCACTGGCATCGCAACCGATCAGGTCCACGATTTCATCCGTAACCTCTGGCACCATGGCACCAGGAAGGTCAATCTTGTTGATCACCGGGATGATCTCCAGGTCATGCTCAATGGCCAGGTAAAGGTTGGAGATGGTCTGGGCTTCAATGCCCTGGGCAGCATCCACAATCAAAAGTGCCCCTTCACAGGCAGCAATCGACCGGGAAACTTCGTAGGAAAAGTCCACGTGGCCAGGGGTATCGATCAGGTTGAGGGTGTACTTCTCGCCTTCATAGATATAATCCATTTGGATGGCGTGGCTCTTGATCGTAATGCCCTTTTCCCGCTCCAAATCCATGTCGTCGAGCACCTGGTTCATCATCTCACGCTGAGTAATGGCCCCGGTGGCTTCAAGTAGCCGGTCAGCCAAGGTACTTTTACCGTGGTCGATGTGTGCGATGATGCAAAAATTACGGATGTTCTTCATAAGGATATAACCGGGTCGCGATTACTGAAACCCAATTTGCAAATCTACGTGAATGGCGGGCATTACACCAACCCTTAAATGGCTCAATTTTTCTCCCGCTGAAGTCCGTACTTGTCAATCTTGTTGTAAAGGTGACTGCGTTGAATATCAATCTCTTCGGCTGTCTTGGTGATATTCCACCCGTTCTTCTTGAGCTTACGGTCGATAAACTCCTTTTCAGCAAAATCCTTGAACTCCTGGAACTTGTCGAAGCGGTCAAAGAAGCTCTCTTCTACTTTCTTCGTTTTCCGTGGGATGGCGAAGGAGTGTACCTCGTTTTCGGTAATCTCCCCATCGCTCAGAATGACCAGGCGTTCGATCACATTGTGAAGTTCCCGGACATTGCCCCGCCAATCCAGCTTGATCAATTCCTCCATGGCCTTCTTGGTAATGGTCACCAGCGGCACCTTGTATTCATTGCAGATTTCCTTCAGGAACTGATCTACCAGCAATGGAATGTCTTCCCGGCGTTCCTTGAGAGAAGGGACATGGATGAGGATGACACTGAGGCGGTGGTAAAGGTCTTCTCGGAAGCTATTGTTTTCAATCTCTGAGAGGAGGTCTTTGTTGGTTGCGGCAACGATCCGTACATCGACTCCGATGTCTTTGTCTCCACCTACCCTGGTGATCTTATGCTCCTGCAAGGCCCGCAGCACTTTGGCCTGGGCCTCCAGGCTCATGTCACCGATCTCGTCCAGGAAGAGCGTACCGCCATTGGCCTGCTCGAACTTTCCGATGCGCTGCTTCAGGGCACCGGTAAAAGCTCCTTTTTCATGGCCGAAAAGTTCAGATTCGATCAACTCACTCGGAATGGCGGCACAGTTGACTTCCACCAGCTTGCCACCGTTGCGGCTGGACTTTTCATGGATCCAGCGGGCAACCAATTCTTTACCGGTACCATTTGAACCGGTGATCAGTACCCGTGCATCTGTAGGCGCAACCCGTTCAATCGTCTCCTTGATTTTGGAAATGATGGGAGAGTCACCTGTGATCTCACGGACCTTGGTAACCTTCCGCTTCAGAATCCGGGTCTCCGTCACCAACTCGGTCTTGTCCTGAGCGTTCCGGATGGAGACCAGCAAACGGTTCAGGTCTGGTGGCTTCTGGATAAAGTCGTAGGCACCTTTTTTAGTGGCTTCGACCGCGGTATCAATATTCGAGTGACCGGAGATCATGATGAATTGCAGCTCCGGATTGAAGGCGAGGGCTTCATCCAAAACCTCCAGGCCGTCTTTCTTAGGCATCTTGACATCACAAAGAATGACGTCATAATCCTTGGCCATGATCTTTTTTAACCCGTCTTCACCATCTACGGCAGTTTCGATCTTGTAGTCCTCGTATTCGAGGATGTCTTTCAAGGTGCTGCGGATGGCTTCCTCGTCGTCTATGATTAGAATAGTGGGCGATTTCATTGTCTTTTATTTGGTACGGTTAAATTAATCACCAAGACAACGAATTCAAAGGTCTAATCGTTTCTTGCACCGAGAATAATTTTTTCGGCATTCGCGCCGGTCAGTTGCCAGGTCAGGCAACGTACGCTTCCCCCCATCTCCCATACCCCATTGGCCTCCACTTCGATCACATTCTTGCTGGTATGTTGCCGGATAATTTGCAAAACCTGAGCGTCCTGATCCATGGAGAAAGTCGGGACATAGATATTTTCTGAAGTCGCAGGCGCGTTGAGATCGAGGGCAAAAAAAAACCGGTCGCTGCACAAGGCAACGACCGATTTTATGAATGACGTAGATTTTACTCTACAGTTAGCTTGCGTGTGATAACCTGATTGGCTGAAGAGAAACGCACGAAGTAGATGCCGCTGGCGACATCGTTCAGGGTAACATCTTCTTCCACGGTTCCATTGACAGATTCATAGCCTTTTCTCCAGACAGACTTGCCTCTCATGCTAAAGATCTCGACGTCAACGTCGGTGATGTCATAGCTGGTGAAGGACAAGGTGAAGTGACCATTGTTCGGATTCGGGAAGAGGCTGACAGTTTCAGCTTGCAATCCGAGGTCGATGGCAACAACACTCAGTACCTGGCAGATAGAGTCCAGACCACAATCATTGTCCGCAGTCAGGCAAACGGTATAGTTGCCGTCCATCGCATAGGTATGAGATGGGGTGGCACCAGAGCCGGCCGGGCTACCGTCACCGAAGTCCCAAACGTAGTTGGTACCTGCGGTTCCAGTGTAAGTGAAGTCATAAGTGAGACCAGCACCAGTCACGAGGAAGGTAAAGGCTGCGGTTGGGGTGACATCGGTATTGACGATGATATCGTCCGTGGTAACACAACCAATGGAGTCAGTCGCGGAGACGCTGTACGTATTGGCAGTGTTTACATTGATGGCCTGGGTAGTATCACCATTAGGCAACCATGTATAGCTGACGCCACCTGCACCTGCATCCAGATTCAGAGAAGCACCATTACAAAGCGTGGTATCGGCACCAAGATCAATAGCAACACCGGATTCGCTGACAATAATGGTTGTACTGTTCTGGCAGGTATTGGAATCAACAACCGTTACAGAGAAGGTACCACCGGGAACGGTGATGGTCTGCGTAGTTGCGGAATTGGACCAGAGGTACTGACCACCGGGGTTTCCAGCATCCAGGGTAATGGAGTCACCCAAGCAGATGGTGGTATCGGCTCCCAGCGGAATGGTTGGAGGAGGATTCAGTGTCACATTGACCGTATCTGAAGCAGAACAGCCAACTGTATCCACAATGGTGACATTGTAGGAACCGGTTGCCAGGGCAACTGTGGTCTGAGTGGTATCACTGGTGCTCCATGAATAGCTGGAAGTTCCAGCAGGATTGCCAGCATCCAGCAATGCGAGGGTATCACAAGTGCTCACGTCAGGGCCAAGGTTCACGGATGCAGCGGTTCCAGAGAAACCGGTAACAGGTGTACGCAGGTTGCTACAAGGATCACTTCCATAGTAGAAAGTACCGTTGAAGTTACGTGGTGAGAAGGTGCCACCGGTAAATGCGGGAACACCGCGGCCAATACCTTCGAATATGGTCAAACGACCATCGGTTGCCCAAAGGTTACCAACAGTAACACCATTGGTATAGGCTACTCCACCAGTTTGACAGATGACGAAGAAGCCATAAGTGGCACCCGCAGGTATGGTGATGTTGTAAGTACCGGGGATCAGGGTTCCCTGACCATTACCAGGACTTACAACCGTTGCGCCAGATACCACCTGAATCCAACCAGTAGGACTGTTAGGGCTATTGGTATAGGAATCAGTCCGGTACCAGACATCAACCGTGTTGGTGCCTGGGTTGAAGTTGCCAGCGATCCCGTTGATGGTGGTCGTCTGGTTGGCGGTCATGTCAAACATATTACCAGCTTGAGCATTGCCACCGGGGAAGCCAGTGGTCATTGAGTCAGAAGCACCGGATTCATATCCGAGGAAGTAGGTCGACTGAGCCGCAAGGGAAGGAATGGTAAAGGTAGGACCGATCGCGATTGGAGTCGTATCGGTCGCATTGGCATACCAGGCATAGCTGGCATTGGGCCAGGCTAAACCTTCCAGGACTGAGGTATCAGAACCACAGCCGCTGTTTGCAAAACCAACCGGAACTATTGGGATGAAGAGTGAACTACCCAGTGGGTTGACCGTATCATTGGTGGTATTCTGATCACTGGCCAGGGCAACATAACCATCAAAATTGACAGTCTGATAACCGGCATAAGTATTCAGGAAGCCAACGACTACGGTGTCAGTCTCAAGGAACTGCAGGGTGTCGGTATAAGTGACATTGAAAGTCTGGGTAATGTCTCCGCTCACATTGACTGTGATAGGCAGGTTGGTCATAGGAGCCTGTCCCAGGTTGGTGATGGAAACAGATACTGCAGTGGAACTGTCGCCACACTGGCTTGAGTTAGGCTCAATCAATTCAACCAGGGTTGCATCATTCAGCAATGGAGTGTATTCGTCAGCTCCGATATCAACCGTTGTTGATGGAGACTGTGGACGGGCATCGCCATCGATGTCGATGGTAACACCAACCGAGTTGTCTCCGGCATCATTGGCAGCAGAACCGATGGCGTGCATGTCAGTAGAACCATTGACAAAGACGGGATCTCCTTCAACAGAAGCACCGTTGTAAGCTGCGAAAGCACCTTGCCAGCTTGGGAGGTCCACATAGTTGACCCCACCACCGTAAGCCAGGTTGGGCGCACCGTCTTTGAAATACACGTTGTAGTCAATGACGCAGTTGCTCAGGGTACCGAAGTTGTCCAGAGAATAGAATGCGTACTGAGTTCCAACAAATATATTGTTCCGGATGTCCACGTCAATGATATCATTGGTGTAGATACCTCTGGTACCATAGCAAGTGTTGTGGAAGATGTCAGTTTCATTGACATCATCAATGTAGAGGCCATAATCCGAAGTAGAAGAAATGAAATTGTTTACAATTCGACCACGACGGGTAGGAGTTAAGTCAAAATTACCATCGGCAATGTACATTGCCCAGTCGGCCATATCGCTGAGGTCGTTTTCCTCGATGATGTAGTTCTCTAAGTCCAGGAGGTAGAAGCCATCACCACCTACATTGGTTGTGGTAGCTGCTTTGTTGCCAATGATTTCGAGAGAATCCTGGTATTGTGCATAGATATTGTACAAATAAGGAGTGACGAATTCATTGTTCACAATTCGGTTCAGGCTCTGGTGGTTGTTCAGATCACCCTGCACCCGGATACCGTAGTAACCATTCTCGATCACGTTGTTCGAAATGGTGTTGTAGTTACCATTCCAACCGCTGGCAGCAGGAGAAGTCCTGGTATTCGACCAGCAAATGGGTGAGAAGAGGGAAGAGGTGCTGGCTGCAACCCGGACATGACAACTGTCAATCGTGTTGTGGTCGGCACTGTCTGAGAACTGAACCGCATAAGCATTGCTGGTGGCCAGGTTCTCAATGGTCATGTTCTTAAAGGTGACCCAGTCAACATCTTGCATGTGGATGGTGGGTTCAGCAATTCCACTGTGGGTGAGCAATACCAGGCTGGTATCTCCACCGTCAACCGTAACAGTATTCACTGAACTGGCACCGGGGAAGGGAACGAGATTCAGCGATCCGGTATAGGTACCAGGAATAACATCCAGGATGACCGCGGCAGCTACACCACACTGCTCGATATCGTCAAACGCAGCTCTTAGGTCTGGATAGGTCTGGCCTGATCCTACCGTATAGGTTCCGCTCAGTCCGGTACAGCCGCTGGCAAAGAGGGTGTCGTTGCTGTTGTCACCGTCTACACCGCCGTTTGGACCAGTAGTCCAGAACTTCAGGTCGGTGGTACCCAGTGCAAAGTTGTACTGACCAATGTTGACGTTGGATTGGCTTGCACCTACCGGCAAGCTACCAGTCCAGGCAAAGCCAGTCTGAGGAGTACCATTTACTTCCCAGTCAATCGTGGCAGAAGTCAGGGTATTGGTACCAAAGTTGCGGATGGTGACCTCAACATTCTGAAGGCCGGGAGTCAAAGGAGAGTTCGGTGCGTCCAGTGCCGTAATACCAGCGTCCAATGGGGGCAGGAAGAATTCGTCTGCACCGAGGTCAGGATTGATAGAAGGAGGCAGTGGGCGTGCATCTCCGTCGATATCCACGGTTACACCCAGGGTATTGTCACCGATGTCATTGACCAGTGGACCCAGAACGTGCATGTCGACCAAGCCGTTGGCAAAGTCAGGATTGCCTTCAACTGAATTCTGGTTCCATGGTGGAACTGCTGCCTGCCAGGCAGCCAGGTTGGGCCAAGTAGTGCCACCGTAGTAAGCCAGGGCCGTAGTACTGATACCCCAGTAATCGTTATAGTTGATTCTTACAGAAGGCTGAACCGTGAAAGCGTCCAATGAGTAGACTGCATATAGGGTGCTACCAACAATGATATTGTTGTAGACATTCATACTGTCCACATCATCGTAGTAGAAGCCATAGGTACCGTACATGGTATTGTGGTAGACATCAACATTGTTGACATCATCAAAATACAAGGCACGGTCGGTAGAAGTCGAGATGAAGTTGTTGATTACCCGAATCCGACGCGTTGGAGGAAGGTCAAAGTTGCCATCAGAGATGTAAAGACCGTAGTCAGGTGCATCGCTGATGTCGTTGCCCATAGCCCAGATGCCTTCAGAGTCCAGGATATACATACCATCGGCATTGATATTGGATCCCGTCCAGTCACACACATTGTTCATAATGTCCAGCGAGTCCTGGTACTGTGCATAGACGCAGTAGTAATAGGTATCCTCAAAGGTGTTTCCAATCACGCGGTTACCGTCTTGGTGATTGTTAAGATCACCTTGCACACGTACGCCGTAGTAACCGTTGACAAGGTGGTTATTGGATACAGTATTGAATTCCCCATTCGTGCCTGAGCCGGCAGGTGAAGTTTCACTGGAAGACCAACAAACAGGGGAAAGCAAGGATGTAGTTCCGGTAGCTACTTCAATCCGGCAACTGTCGATGGTGTTGTTGTCGGATTGGTTGCGGAACATAACACCGTAACCATTGGAGGCTGCGGTATTCTGAATATTGATATTTTTAACCGTGACCCAGCTACCATTGTCGAATTGGAAGGTAGCGAGGTTGTTATTGGTTACGGTCACCAGGCTGGTGTCGGCTCCGTCCAGGGTAACGGTGGCGGTATCAGCAGCACCCGGAATATTGTTGACGAAGACACGTTCGGTGTAAGTCGCAGGCAGTACGTTCAAGACAACATGGCTGTCTACCCCACAGACTGCAAGCTGCGCAAATGCATCGGCTGGTGAAGTGAATTGTTGTCCGGCACCCACTGAGAAGACCCCGCGGTAAGCTGTACATAAGCTGACACTGGAAGTATCATTACATGGCTGGACATCTGTACCTCCATTTGGAGCAGTGATCCAGGCAGTCAGGGTAGAGTTACCAGCAGGAATGTTGGCGGTACCAATGGTAACATTGGAAACAGTTTGGTTGGTGCCAAGGCTACCTGACCAGGCATAGGGCGCTTGGGGGACACCATTCAGAATCCAGTTGATGGTGCCTGAGGTAAGGGTGGTTGAGCCGTAGTTGGTAACGCTGACATCAACATTTTGCACACCAGTAGAGACAGCACCAGATGGAGCGTCGATGTTGGATACGCTGGCGTCCAGTGAAAGTGAGGTGTAAAATTCAACATCGTCAATCGCCATGTCAGAGTAGAAGTTCGTTCCGGAGATCGCACGGAAGCGAATCTGGATGGTTTGGCCTACATAAGCGTTGAGGCTGACTGTATCCGCTTCCCAGGCATTCAGGTTGTTGGTGTACGCAGGCACGATGTCGCGCTGCCAGGGATTGGGGGTCGCACCAGTGTAGGTACGGAGGTCAATGTGGAGCGTTCCCATAGACTGACCGTACAAGTGGCGCCAGTAGGCCATGGTGAAATCCGTAAGACCAGTCAGGTCCAGGATAGGAGTTTCTACAAAAGCACTGTCGTCTCCACCGTTACAGGGTGAGGAGGCTTCAAAGTAGATGTAATTTCCAGCACCGGAAGTGTGGTCAAATGAGGGACCAGTAGTTCCGGAAGTTGTGGCACCTGACCAGGTAGTCCAGTCCTGGGTGTCACCCCCGGCATTGAACCAGCCGTCCTGCAAGGTACAAGGGGCACCGCAAGAACTTGAACATGTATTCCATGAGTCAAAGTCCTGTACATACGGGAAGCAGTTGACTGTAGTCTGCCCGTATGTCGCATTGAACAAGGAACTTCCCCACAACACCAAAAATGCTGTGGTTAACAATAGTAAATTTCGTTTCATACCCGATTGATCATGTTGAGTTGTACAAAAAAAAATTGGCAAGCAGAGGCCTTGCCTTGGTAAGCTTAAGCTATTGAGCAAGTTCGTCAACGATTCCCGTAAATCCAAGAAGCGGGACCCATCCGGGCCCCGCTTCTTAAAAATTAGATATGCTTTTTGTCGGCTAGATTATTAAAAGAAATAGCCGAGATTGAGTGCAATGTAGTTCAGGCGACTTCTCAAGCCACCGAAATCGTCGGGGTTGGTAAAGGACATCAAGCCCCAATGGTAAGTGACTGCCATCTCCACCATGCCCCAGTCAAACTCCCAATCGACACCGGCGCCGGGAACGAAGGAAGCAGTGAAGAGACGAATACCATCAACGTCTACTCTTTCTGAGTTTACAGTTGTAGTGGATACATTTCCAATGCCATCATCAAAGGTAACTGATCCTTCCTGCTTGATCTTGTTTTGGAGGTTGAATTCAGAATTCACCCCAAAATGACCGACAATGTAGATGCCGGTGCCGATCTCAGGTGAACGAAACTTCAGGCCAATGGGGATTTCAACCGCGGTAAAGCTCGTGCGGTTGTTCACCATAGTGGTGGTGGTGGTTCCCAAAATATCAATAGTAGAATTTACCTCGTCTCTGACTGACTTGGTAGCGATATTGATCCCTGTTTTAAGACCTACAGATTCAGAAAATCCGTAGGTAATAACGAAATCAAAGGAGAATCCAAGACCAGCTTTGGTCGTCAGGCCCTCTGGCCTTGTTTTGGTGGAATCATCAACCACGCTGGCCCATGCAATCAAAGGACTGGCACGGAATCCAATCTTAATTCCCTCCTGGGCCATAACAGGTTTTATAGCAGCAAAGGAGATCAGTAGCAGCAATGCGCTGTAGAGTAATGTCTTTTTCATAGCTTATTGAAATAATATGTTACGCAATCTATTTAGTTCTAGCGTACAAAAATCAAGCCTAAGTAGCTGTAAAACTAAAACTTTTCACCTTAACATTTATACTTTTGCCTTCAAATTCGCCTTGCATGAGAATAGAAACCAGGCTCCGTTCGATTTCAACCATTGCCCAACTTGGCCTTTTAGGGATTATACTGCTCTTTGCTTCCTGTAATGATGGGGTCGATGACATCCCCCTGGACGAGGTAAGCATCAATTACCGAAGCCACAGGCTGGACCTGGATATGTATACGGCATCCCAGGCTTACCTCGGTACCCCAAGACCTGACTCCAGCAAGCTCTACAACCAGTACTTTGCGGCCCACCGGGATTTTCTGGTCGATTGGATATTCTATGGCGAAGATTCCCTGGCGACCGACTCTGTTTTGACGGTGTTCATGGCGGAGTTTCTCTCCGATTCCAATGCGGCCAAGCTCTTCAGTGACATTGAAGAAAGGTTTCCTGCATCCGGTGAAGATCCCCTGGCTGGTATGGAAAACCTGCTCCTCCGCTTCAAATATTATTTCCCGACGGAACCCACTCCAGTGGTAATCACCTTTGCCGACGGATTTCCCGGATCTATTCAGGCCAGTCTGGAACAAAGCTTTATTTCCCGCCGCTATATTGGAATTGGCATCCACTATCTCATGGGCAAAGACTACCGCTTTTATCCCCCGGACATGCCTCAGTACCTCCGTCGTCGTTGTAACCCTGAGCACCTCCCTTCCCTGATCGCCCATCAGTATGCAGACTTTTTTATTCCTCCCCCACCCGTAGAATCCAATCCGGTTCTGGTGGACCATGTCGTTCAGCAAGGGTTGCAAATGTATATGGTGGACAAGTTGCTGGGGCCCGAGGTGCCGGACTCTCTGAAGTTGTATTATACCGATCAGCAGATGCTATGGGCCAATACCTATGAAGCCAGGGCTTACAAAGAGATGGTTGAAGTCCTGTACGATGTTGATGCAGGACTGATCCGGCGCTACACCAATGACAGCCCCTTTACCAGCCAGTTGGCGCGGGAATCTGCTCCAAGGCTGGGGCAGTTTATCGGATGGAAGATTGTGAAGAAGTATGCGGAGAAGCACCCCGAGCAGAGTCTGTCCGAATTGATCGCCCATAGAGATTACCAGGTGGTCTTTCGCAAATCAGGGTACCGCCCGGAGTAAGTGTTTTTTACTATCTTGCCGGAAAATCTGTAGCTAAGAAATCAATGGAAAGTGTAATCAACCGTACGGCGCTCTACGATACCCATGTCGGACTTGGTGCCAAGATGATCCCATTTGCAGGGTTTGATATGCCGGTGCGCTATACTGGCGACAAGGCAGAGCACATGACCGTGCGCCAGGATGTTGGTGTATTTGATGTCTCTCACATGGGGGAATTCATGGTCAAAGGGCCCAAGGCACTCGATCTGGTCCAGTATGTTACTTCCAACGACGCTGCAAAGCTGGTGAATGGAAAGGCGCAGTATTCCTGTATGCCCAACCACGAAGGTGGAATCGTGGACGACCTCATCGTCTACCGGATTGCAGAAGATCAATACATGTTGGTGGTGAATGCCGCTAACCTGGAGAAAGATTGGAACTGGGTTGTAGAGGCCAATAAGTCCATCGGTGCGGAACTGCAGGACATTTCAGCCGAGTCTTCCCTGTTGGCGGTATCGGGTCCGAATGCGGGTAAAGTAGTTCAGAAACTAACCGAAATGCCCATCGAAGACCTTCCCTATTATGGATTCGTCTATGGAAAGTTCCTTGACATTCCTGAAAAGGTGTTGATTGCGACCACGGGCTATACCGGAGAGCGGACCTATGAGATCTTTTTCCGCAACAAGGATGCGCAGAAAATTTGGGATGCGCTGTTTGAAGCCGGAGCAGAATACAATATCAAGCCTACCGGGTTAGGTGCCAGGGATACCCTGCGCCTCGAGATGGGCTATATGTTATACGGAAACGATATCAACGATACAACTTCCCCCCTCGAAGCTGGATTGGGTTGGATTACCAAAACCAAGAAAGGGGACTTCATTGGCCGGGATGCTATCCTGAAGGTCAAAGAAGAGGGCATCAAGCGCAAGTTGGTTGCTTTTAAAATGATCGACCGTGGAATTCCCCGTCAACACTATGAGATCGCCCACGCAGGAAATGTAGTGGGTGAAGTAACCTCAGGTTCCATGAGCCCCTTGCTGGGCATCGGGATCGGGATGGGCTACGTTCCGGTCGAGCTGGCGGAAGCCGGACAGCAAATTGATATCGTTGTTAGAAATAAGCACCTCAAAGCCGAGGTTGTAAAGGCACCTTTCATAGAGAAGTGATATGCCGATGAGACCCCCAAAAATAGACAGGACAACCCCTTGGGTTGGTGTCTGTCTGACCCCTGCACTGATAGGCCAGTTTGAGCTGAAGGATTCGATCGTAGTGGTGATCGATGTGCTGAGGGCTACCACTACCATGTGTACCGCCTTTGACAATGGGGCGAGGTCTATGATCCCCGTCGCTACTCTGGATGAAGCCAGGGATTACCAGGCCAAAGGTTTTCTCGCAGCTGCGGAACGGAATGGTGAGCAGATCAAAGGATTTGACTTTGGAAACTCCCCCTTTTCCTTCATGACCTCTGATATCAGTGGAAAAGACATCTGTATTTCAACCACCAATGGTACCCATGCAATCAAGGAAGCAGTGGACTACGGTGCCGCTGAAATCCTGATTGGTTCATTTGCCAACCTGAGCCGTCTGGTGGAATACCTGAAGGAAAGGGGAAAGAATGTAGTCATGTTGTGCGCCGGCTGGAAGGACAGACCCAATCTGGAAGATACCATTTTTGCCGGGGCAGTGGTCAGGTCCTTGCGGCCAGACTTTCACCGGTTTGAGGATACGGCTCTGATTGCTGAAACCCTTTTCCGCAACGCCAACCGCAGGAAGCGGTACTTTATTCGCAATTCGTCCCACTTTCACCGCCTTTACCACAAACTTCAGATTCAGAAGGATGTGAAATACGCACTGAGGCCGGATACCCATTCTGTGCTGCCAAAATTATTTGGGGATCGGATCTACGATCTTGACGGTACCTATGTGAAGGAGCTGGGACTGGACAGCTGAGGACGACAGCTGATGGCTCTCCCCGAAAGTATATTCGCAACCACCGAACTCATTTTCTGCCCACTTCGAGCACCCAGAACTTCGAGCACCCAGAACTTCGAGCACCAATCACTTTGAGCCCACAACACCTTGAGCACACAAGCTGAATACCCTGCCATCATTCTGAAGTCCGGCCGCGACCGGAGCATCCGCAACCGCCACCCCTGGGTTTACTCGGGCGGGGTCAAGGAAAGGCCACCCGCCAAAAATGGCGACATCGTTGCCATCCGCGACAACAAGGGGGAATTGCTGGGCCATGGACATTTTGCCGGCGACGCTTCCCTGATCTGCCGCATGTTCCACTTTGGGAATACCACCCCCGCTTTCGGAGATGAATACTGGACCGCGAAAATGGCATCCGCATTGAAGTACCGCAAGCAAATCCTGTCCCTGGAAGAAAATACCGGATACCGGCTGATCCATGCGGAGGGCGATGGGATGCCAGGCGTGGTCCTGGACATCTATGGCAATGCAGCCGCAGTGCAATTGCGTACCAAAGGGGCACTCAGTTTAGCAACGGTGATCGAAAGTTTCCTGGTAGAACAATTGGGGATTGAGCACATCTTCCTCCAGACCAATAAGCGGGTAGGGGAAGAATCGGTAGGAACCTGGGTCCGGGGTGGAACCGAGGATGTGCTGGTCCTCGAGAATGGAGTTGAATTCCACGTCGATATCGCGGGAGGGCAGAAGACAGGCTTCTTCCTGGACCAGCGCGACAACCGGGCCCTCCTCCGATCCCTGGCCAAAGGCCGGAAAGTCTTGAATGCATTCTCTTACACCGGAGCATTTTCCGTGTTTGCCCTGGCCGGAGGTGCCGAATTGGTACATTCAGTAGATATCTCAGCTTCAGCCATAGATCAGGCCAATCGTAACATTGGTCACAATTTTGGCGATGATGCACCGCATGAGGGCCTCAAGGAGGACTGTTTCAAATTCTTAAAAGAAATGGATTCCGGGGCCTATGATCTGATCGTACTGGATCCCCCTGCCTTTACAAAGCACATTTCAACGGTCAAAAAAGCTGCCAGGGGCTACAAGGAAATCAACCTGAGGGCCATCCGGAAAGTGGTCCCTGGAGGATTGATATTTACCTTTTCCTGTTCACAGCATATCTCAAAAGATCTCTTCCGGAAAATCGTCTTTGGAGCCGCAGCCGATGCAGGCCGGGAAGTCAGGGTAGTTGCACAATTAGAGCAAGCTCCTGACCACCCGGTAAGCATTTACCATCCTGAGGGTGAATACCTCAAGGGGCTGGTGCTCCATGTGGTTTGAAACAAGATGGATCAGTCAGCTACCGCCGCCACTTCTTCTGGCAATTTGATTGAATAGATGATCTTACGTACCGTGTCGAATTGCAGGTACGAATACCGGTCCAGCAAAGCATCGATGGCTTCAGCTGATTTCAATCCTTGCCTGCGCAATATTTTGTACTCACGTTTGATTTCAAAATCACGCAGTACCTTGCGGTTAAGCAGGTTGAGCTCGAGCAGGGCTCTGAACAAATCGTCTGGTAGGATTTGACGAATAGGATTACTCATGATAACACTCTCCTTTAAGTTTGACGCTTCTTAATTAACCTAAGGGTAGTGGTCTACTCATTCGTTGTTGTTTAATTTTACTTTTAGAAAGTAAAGCCTATCGTCATGGAGAAAAGATTAGAAGTTATTTGGTTTACAAGCTCTGGTGAGAATTCAGCTGGATTCTGGACTGTATAGAGTAGTCGCCGATCATTGCTGTATTCACGCGCATAAGCAAGGTCAATATAGTAATTTTTCTGCTTCAGTCCAATGCCGCCACTGAAAATCTGACGTTTTCCGGTAATCTTATCTGTACCTCCTGTCTGATAGTCGACATATTCCAGGTAAGCATCCTCGAGGACAGCACCATAGTTGGAATATCCCAGCCGGAATCGTCCAGGTCCGAACCGCATTTCCCCTCCGATGCGCAAATTGTAGGCTGAGGCGAATTGGGTGCGGATGTCCCGGTTCTCGTCGGTAAAGGCATAGAAAAAGCCGCTGCCGGGAGAGACATCTGAACTGAACTTGGCACTGCTGTAATCCATGTATTCAAAGTCAGCCGAGATAAATCCCAACTTCCCAATCAAACCCATGGCACCCACGGTTACTTTAAATGGAGTGGTCAGGTTATAAGTGAAGACACCATTCAGGGGGCTGAGCCCATAGATTGTGGGATCGTTGTCAAAAGTTGAGGTAATTTCCGTGATATATTCATCGGACATGGAGTACCAGGTTGGGGTTTGGATGGCAACCCCGATCCTCAATTGGTCAATCGGCCGGGCGATGACCCCGACATTCAGGTTGAAACCGGTGGCTCTCACCCCATAAATATCTGAAAAGGTCATGCTGTTCAGATCGGTACTGTCATTGGCCAAGGTCTGATGGACATTGTCGATGTCTTCTTCAGTGAAGAAAAACTCTGAATTGTAGCGCAGTCCTCGGATGCCAATGGTAGCACCAGCATATATTTTGTCACTGAAGTTTCCGGCAATCCCCAGGTTCCATTCATTGATTCGACCATTTTCCTCATGGTCTAATCTTTGTTGTACCTGTCCACCCGGTGCGGCCCCAATCCAATTGCCATCTACCACACTGGTATCTATGACTCCTGCGCCGACCGCCAGACCGGGCCAGGTGGTATTGTTCTGGTTGAATACACTGGCATAGGTTTCTCCAGTTGCCAGACCGGCAAAAAAGTCGGTCATGCTGCTGGAGGGATTATAGGTTTCGAAAGTGGTTCTGCGGTTGAAATTGGCAATCTGGTTGTAGCCAATGGCAAATGCATAAGATTTCAGGCCTGTTTGAGCCTCTTCCCGGCGGCGTGTTTCCCGGTTCCACCTGGCAACCGGGGCGGCAGAGACAAAGCCAATATTGGAAAATCCGAAATTGGTCCGGGAGTCTCCAAAGGTCCCTCCCAGGTAGCCTGCTTCATTGTTGGAAATGCGGAGACTTGGGGTGAACATCAGATCATTGCGGCGGTAAACCGCCAGGCCGGCGGGGTTGAGGCTGGCGGCTGAAAAGTCAGCGCCAACTGCTGAAAAAGCACCTCCTGCTCCCATGCTTCGCGCCGTGCTGTAGATGGCGGTACCTGAATACCTGAATGCATCCAAGGCACTTTGGCCCTTTAAGGGAAGAAAAGCGATGCCACTCAGCAAAATGCCAAGCCCTGCTATGATCGTTTTACGCATAGTATTACTGAATCCGGGTTCTTTTTTTATCCTCTTCTGCCACCAGTGCTACGGCTGGGAGAGCTGGAACTGCGTGAAGGGGTGACGCTTCTCGAAGGAGAACTGCTCCTTGAAGGGGTGACACTTCGTGAAGGGGTACTGCTCCTTGAAGGGGTGACGTTCCTCGAGGGGGTACTGTTGTAGTTTCTCGAAGGCTGGGTGTTCCTGGAAGGAGTGGTACTTCTTGAAGGCGTACTTTCGTAATTCCTGGATGGAGTTGTGGTATTCCGGGGACGGTTGTTGTTCGAATTGTTATTCGGACGAACCGTATTGGGAGTCGTATTCCTTGGCGTCACGGTGTTGTTGTTCCTCGGAGTGACAGTGTTGTTATTCCTTGGTGTGACAGTATTGTTGTTCCGAGGCGTCACCGTATTGTTATTGTTCGGTCTACCCGTGTTGTAATTCGTATTCGGCCTTGTTGTATTTCCGTTCGAAGGATTGGTAAAAGTACCCGAGTTCGTATTTGGCCGGGTGGTGTTGGTATTCGAAGGATTCGTGTACGTATTGTTTGGTCTCGTCGTATTGCCGTTGTTGGGCTGAGAATTTATGGTATTGCCACGGGGGTTGACCGAATTGCCATTCGAATTGGGGGTGTATGTATTGGATACATTGGATCCAGAAGGTCTTCCGGGGCGTCCGGTTACAGACGTCGGCAGGTAGGAACCACTGGTTGCGGTCTGTGGGTTCGCAGTTTGGTAAGGCCGTACGTTTTGCTCGCTGGTTGCATTGAGAGATTGGGCCGGTACCGCCGCACGTGGAGGACGGCCAGGATTATTGTTTCCAAAAGAGGAAGCGGTCGGGCGGGGAGCGAAAGTCGTATTGGAGTTAGAATTTGATCCACCAAATGCCCAGCCCTGATTGCCGGCACCGAAAGCACAAGGATTGTAACCAGCACCTCCATTGAAATAACCTGGAGAGTTGAAGCCGCCAAATCCACCACCATAATAGGTAGCCCAGCCACTGCTGTAATAATAGCCGGTGGTTCCAAAGCTCACACTGTAGTAGTTCCAGCTATTTCCCCAGCCTGAGTTGCCCCAGCCTGCATTGCCCCACCCTGAGTTGAAATTGTTACAACTGAAGCAGTTGCCCCAACTGTTGAACTGGTTAGGATAAAAAGCATATCCGGGACGTCCCCATCCATAGGTCCATGAATAGGAGGGACCACGGTAATAGAATGGATCATACCACCAAGGGTCATTCTGGTAATAACTCCAGGTAGGGGTGTTGATTACATAATATGGGTCGTAGGCAAAGAAGGGGTCATAGTATCCCCAGCCTGCCCTGGCACCACGGTTGCTGAAACGACGCATACGACGGGAATAATAAAAGTCGTCGTTTTCGTAATTGTTCCAGTTGTCATCGTTGTAATAAAATTCTTCACTTTCGCCAGTCTTAGCCATGCGTCCACGGTCATAGCTGCCAGCACTGTTCGTTACCTGCTGGCGATCAGCAGGGGTGAAACGGCCTGCGTCTCCACTCCCTTGCGGGTTGTTGGCAGGGGCGACAGCATTGTTATTGTTGTAGGCGATATTGGCTTGGCGGGCTTCTTGCTCAGCTTGGGCGTCAGCAGATGTATAGTAAATATCATCATACTCAGCGCCAGCGGATTGTCTGAGTCCGGTGCAACCGGACAACCAAACGAGGCTTAGAGCAAGTGCGGTAAAAATGGCGGATCTCATATTATATGACCTTTAAAATGGTTTCTTAATCGAATTCTGGATGAACACGGAGGAGCGTGCTCAACTCACAGAAAGGTAAATTTAAGCATTTTCCTTCACTTATATTACAAGCAAAAACCGTTCCAGTTTGTTTCAGATGTCGAAATAGTTTTGGAAAAAGGTTGGGGGCCGACATGCAATGATCTGGTACCCGGATTAATGCCACCAGGGAGGGGATTTTACAGATCTCTTGAGAAAAATTACTTGATTAGGGTAGACGTTTTGGTATGGTTAATCCTCGGATTTTGTAATTTGGTGTTGGAATTTCAGGACATATATAGTCTTTTTGTGGGCGCGGCATCGAACTGGGCCAGGCCCGGCATTGAACTGAGCCGGGTGGCTCGCTGAACAGGCGAAGGCGCGGCATTGAACTGAGCCAGGCGCTTCACTGAGCAGGCGCAGGCGCGGCATTGAATTGAGCCAGGCGCTTCACTGAGCAGGCGCAGTCACGGCATTGAACTGAGCCAGGCGCTTCACAGAACTGGCGCAAGCGCGGCATCGAACAGAGCCAGGTGGCTCACTGAACTGGCGCAGTCACGGCACTGAACTGAGCCAGGCGCTTCACTGAACTCGTTCAGTGAGCTTCGGACCTCAGTTCAGTGCAGCCACTGAACTCGTTCAGTGAGCTTCGGACCTCAGTTCAGTGCAGCCACTGAACGAGTTCAGTGGCCCACCAAACGCGTTCAGTGAGCTTCCGACCCCGGTTAAGAGATTCCACTAAGCCAGTTCAGTGGGCTTCGGACCTCAATTCAGTGGCTCGCTAAACTCGTTCAGTGGGCTTCGGACCTCAGTTTAGTGAAGAGCCTTTTCCAGATACTGAGAGTCGTTTTGTCGGCAATACCTTTAGAGAGTCAGGAGCAATGCAAATAAGGAGCCTTGTTCAGAATGCAATTCCCCCCTTTCTTCCGACCGGAATTCTGGATAAATTTGAAGCTGCCTAATAAGGAGGACTGGATTACCAGTCCTTTATGATCTCAAGCGCATCAAGCAATGTCGAAGAAACTCCCTACAAGAGCTGAAAATTACAGCAGTTGGTACAACGAATTGGTAAAGCGGGCAGATTTGGCCCAGCACAGTGCAACCAAAGGTTCCATGGTCATCAAGCCTTACGGATTCTCCATTTGGGAGTCCATGCAATCTGACCTGGACCGCCGCTTCAAAGAAACCGGTCATGTAAATGCCTATTTCCCGCTGCTGATCCCAAAGTCGTTCTTGTCCAAAGAAGCGGACCACGTAGAAGGATTTGCAATGGAATGTGCGGTGGTGACCCATCACCGACTCATGCCTGATCCGGAAGGTGGCGTGATGGTGGACCCTGAAGCCAAGTTGGAAGAGGAGTACATTATTCGTCCGACCTCGGAAACGATCATCTGGAATACCTACCGTGACTGGATCCAGTCCTACCGGGATCTTCCCCTCCTGATCAATCAGTGGTGCAATGTGATGCGCTGGGAATTGCGGACCCGCTTGTTCCTGCGGACTTCGGAATTCCTCTGGCAGGAAGGGCATACCGCCCATGCCACTGAAGCCGAAGCGGTGGAGGAAACCTTGAAAATCCTGGACATCTATGCAGACTTTGCCGAAAGTTTTCTGGGAGTTCCCGTGATCAAAGGACTGAAACCAGAGCATGAAAAGTTTCCCGGTGCAGTGGATACCTATTGCATTGAAGCGTTGATGCAGGATGGCAAGGCATTGCAAGCCGGTACCAGTCACTTTCTGGGGCAGAACTTTGCAAAAGCATTTGATGTGACTTTCCTCAACAAAGAGAATACGGCAGAACTCGTCTGGGCTACTTCCTGGGGGGTATCTACCCGCTTGGTGGGGGCACTCATCATGGCCCACTCAGATGATGAAGGACTGGTCCTGCCACCTTCCGTAGCTCCGATTCAGGTGGTCATCGTTCCCCTGGGAAATAAGCCCGAAGACAAAGAAAGGGTGATGGATGCGGCTGATAAATTGCGGGCATTGCTCAAAGAGAAAGGTGTCCGGGTCAAGCTGGATGACGATGACAACCGACGTCCGGGATGGAAATTCGCACAGTATGAGTTACAAGGTGTTCCGGTCCGGGTTGTGATTGGACCCCGTGATTTGGACAAAGATCTGCTGGAGGTGGCCCGCAGGGATACGAAGGAGAAGTCAAGTATCGCTCTTGACGGTGCTGCTGACCATATCCAGGGCATGTTGGAAGAGATCCAGCAAAATATCTATCAGAAAGCAAAAGACTTCCGCGCTCAGAACACCCATAGCGCCGATACTTATGATGAATTCAAGCGCATCATCAAGGAAAAGGGGGGATTTGTCTATGCGCATTGGGATGGGACTACCGAGACGGCTGAGAAAATCAAAGAGCAAACCAAGGCGACCATTCGCTGTATTCCTCTGGATGGCGAAAAGGAGGAAGGTAAATGCATTTACTCCGGGAAGCCATCTTCACAGCGGGTTGTTTTTGCCAAGGCATATTGATACATCAAGCCGGAAAAACCTTTCACCACGTTCACAGACCCGTTCAGTCGGTTCATCCCACTGCTGGTGAAGTGCTCCGGGAAGACATAATGGGTATAAAAATCCCTCTAATCTTCTCATACAAAGGTTTTTTCGTAATTTGCGGAGTGCCAGTAGCTGGAATTATTGTTAGAAAGGTAGACGAGTTAAACGGGAATACTTACAGAACACCACTTGAATTCTACCATTTGGTCGCAAAAATTTCATGGCACCTTAAATTTTCGCAACTTTAGGGAGCGTTTATTACACTTAAAAGCGCAACGGAATCTGATCTACTTACCCTGTTAATATTATGTGGAGTCAAATGAAAACACGGTTCGGAATTATTACTCTGCTTTTGTTGTCCTGTTTCTTCCTCATGCCTACGGAGGTGGAAGCCTCTCACATCATGGGCTACGACGTCAACTATCAATGTATCAATAACTGTACCATCCGGGTAGAGCAACGTGCTTACCGGGATTGTACTGGTTCTAGCTTTATCTCACCAACCCCCTTTCAGTTTGTGCCCCAGACTTCTGGTTGTGGTCTTCCCACTCCCCTCGGTCCCTGGTCAACAGAGGTGGTACAGGAAGTGACCCCGATTTGTGGGTCAATCCAAACCCAGTGTACACAATCCGGTGCAGCCATCAATGGTGTACAGGAATATTACTGGTTCAGGGATTACAATATATGCGGTTTAGGTAACTGCATATTTACTTTGGAATGGACAACCTGTTGTCGAAATCCAGCGATTACCAATACCAATAGTTCCTCTATTTGGGTCGGTGCGACTACATTGAATACAGGGCTTGCTACATGTAATAACTCCCCATCTTTTACAAATCCACCTGTTCCTTATATCTGCCAGGGTCAGCCTTACACCTTTAACCAGGGTGCAGTAGATGCTGAAGGTGATTCACTGGCCTATTCTTTGGGAACCTGTTACAACACCAATGGTAACAGTCCTATTGTCTACAATGCCGGTTACTCAGCACTGCAGCCTCTCGGACCTACCTGGAATGTATCTATCAACCCGGTTACAGGTGACATCACGGTGACTCCCAACCCAACCGGTAATATCGTAGTAGGTGTACTTTGTGTATATGTGGAAGAATGGCGAAATGGTCAGTTGATCAATACCATTGCCCGTGATATCCAGATGACAGTTATCCCCTGTCCTGGAAATACGCTGCCTTCTTCCAATGGTGTCGCCAACCTGAGTGGTGGGGTGCTGAACAGTGCCTGGGACATCACCGTTTGTGCGGGTACTCCGATCTCCTTCGACGTTCCTACGGTTGACCCGGATGCAGGTCAAACCCAGACTTTGTACTGGAATGGAAACCTTTCCGGTAGTGGTGCAACCTTTGGAGCCGGTGCTCAGAATGATACCATTGTTGGCAATCAGCCTACTGGTACCTTCACCTGGACGCCTCAGTCTACTGGTATCTACGTAGTAACCTTTACCATCATGGACGATGCCTGTCCGATTACGGGACAGAATCAATACTCGGTCACGATCAATGTGCAAGGGGGATTGCCCAATGCATCCATAACGGCGACGCCGACGGGCTGTACAAATGTGAGTTTGAATGCGAACCCTGGTACGGGTGGCACCGGGCCTTATACCTATCAATGGTATGGAGATGGTAACCTGGATGTGAATCCCAACAATACCAATCAGACCCTGTCACATACTTATCCGGCACCCGGAAGCTATGTTGCGAACGTACTTGTCACCGACAACTTCGGTTGCCAGAGTGTCCTTACTGACACGGTGATCATCCCGAACGGTCCTACTGCCGATGCCGGCCCTGATATCTCTATCTGTTCAGGTTATTCTATCCCGGTTGGTTCCAGTACCATTGCAGGTCAGTCCTACAACTGGTTCCCAACTACGGGTCTGAGCAACCCTGGCATTTCAGATCCGGTATTCAATTATGTCAACAACACAGGATCACCAGTGACTTTGAGTTTCACTGTGTCAGCGACCTCCGGTTTCTGTACTTCCTTTGACTATGTAGATATCACGATCTTCCCAACACCCACCGCGAATATTACTGGAACCAACCAGATTTGTGTAGGTGCCCAGACCACGCTGACTGCAACCGGTGGTACTTCTTACCTCTGGAGCACGGGTGCAACTACCCAGTCTATTACAGTGAGTCCTACTACCACTACTACTTATACTGTCACCGCCATTAACAATGGTTGTGCCAGCCAGCCGCTTCCCTATACGGTTACTGTGACTCCAGGTCCTACTGCCTTTATAACAGGTGTAGACTCTGTATGTCCAGGTAGTGCTGCAACCATTACTGTTGCCGGTGGTAGCACCTGGCAGTGGAGCACTGGTTCTACCAACCAGACCATTACCCTGAACAACCTGAACAATGACTCTACCGTAACGGTGGTTCCTTTCGATCAAGGTTGTCCCGGTGCCCCGGTTAGCTATACGGTTAATCAGCACGAAAAGCCAGTTGGTGACTTCTTCTTCACAACTGCTTGCATCAACGATCCTACCCTCTTTACCGATCAATCCTCGATTGGCAATGGTAGTGTGATTGCCTGGCGCTGGAACTTTGACGATCCGAATACCGGAACCGCCAATATCTCGAATAGCCAGAATCCTCAGCACACTTTCTCTGATGCAGGTACCTACAATGTGCAGGTGATCATCACTTCCTCTAATGGTTGCCAGGATACGGCGGTACGTGCGGTCACGGTGAATCCGCTACCTGATGCAGACTTTGAATTCGACAATGTCTGTGATGGTTTCGAGGCCAACTTCACCGATCTGTCTACTTCTGCGGCTGGTATTTCGACCTGGTCCTGGAACTTTGCCGGACAGGGTACTTCCACCCAGCAGAGCCCATCCTTCCAGTTCAACGGATCTGGTGCGTTCAATGTCATCCTGACTGTCACCGACGGCAACGGTTGTGTGAACACCCGTGAGAAGACGATTCTCATCCACCCGAATCCAACCCCTGAGTTCAGCTGGGAATTGAGCTGCTTCAATACGATTGCAGACTTTACTTCAAGTTCCTTCCTGAATGATCCCCTGGGAACCACTCTGGACCTCCATAGCTGGAACTTCGGTGATCCAAACTCAGGCGCGGACAATACCTCTAACGAGGTGAATCCTACCCACGTCTACAACTCACCCGGTACCTACAATGTGACCCTGACGGTGACTACCTCACAAGGATGTGAAACGAGTCTGACCCGTCCGGTATTCGTAGCTGCGGTTCCGCCCCTGCAGGTGCAGAACGATACGGTCTGTAGCGGCTTTGGTGGTACCCTGCTTATAACGGGAGGTGTACAGCCTAATACAACCCTTGAGTGGTTCTTTAGCCCCAACAGTACCCATCCTTTCCACTACGGAAATATCTATGCAGCACCACCCGCAGTCCAGACCACTACCTATTATGTAGCTATGGAAGATGCCAGCGGATGTCTGTCACCTCTGCAGCCTGTTCACCTGATTGTGAATGCTGCACCATCTGCACAGTGGGCCTTCTCCAATACTGAAGTTGAGATTCCCAATGCAATCGTAGAATTCACCATCCTTCAGCAACTCCAGGGTCCGATCATTTCCTGGGCCTGGGACTTTGGTGATGGCGCTACCTCTAACCAGGTTGAGCCTGTCCACCAGTACACTGAAGAAGGAGAGTTTGATGTCTCACTGACGATCATAGATGACTTTGGCTGTACGAACTCCTACACCCTGCCAAACGCCATCCGTGTATCCAAGCATGTCGCCATCTACGTCCCGAATGCCTTTACACCAAACGGAGACGGATTGAACGACGAATTCTTCGTAGTACCTCGTCTGGTCACTGACCTGACCATAGATATCTACGACCGCTGGGGCAAGTTGATGTTCCGCAGCGACGACTTGAACTTCCGCTGGGATGGTCTGGATTCAGACGGTCAGCCTCTCCAGGAAGGTGTTTACACCTGGGTGATCAATGCGATCGAGTTCGATGGGGAGCGTATCAAAAAGGCTGGTACGATAACCCTCTACAGATAAGTACATTTCGAATTACTGTATTATTAGTGAAGAGCGGGCTCCGGCCCGCTTTTCCTATGTTAGTAGGTTTCCCTGGTGGAAGGTCCCGGACCGGTTTTGAGAGCTTGTGCAAGGACAGGAATGCGCGGTTTGCAAGGACAGGAATGCGCGGTTTGCATGGACAGCAATGCGCGGTTTGCATGGACAGCAATGCGCGGTTTGCAAGGACAGCAATGCGCGGTTTGCATGGACGGCAATGCGCGGTTTGCATGGACATGAATGCCGCCCCTTTGTGAAAAGGCATCAACTTCAGCCATGCTGAAATCAACACCCACCATGCTGAAATCAAATTCAGCTTGCTGAAATCAACACCCACCATGCTGAAATCAATTCAGCTTGCTGAAGGGACACATTAAACGATAAGAAGTGTTATTAAGTCTGGAAATCCTGCTGGTTGTTCCAGTAACCCCGTTAGTTGTTCCAGTAATCCAGATCGCGGGTACGCTTGTCTTTGGTCCGGTTCTGGATATACCTGAGCAATTGGTAAATCGCCATGGGATCAAAGAGGGTGGCCGTCGGGGCCACATGCTTATGAAGTTGTTCGTTGTAGTACATTTGCCGGGCCACCATCACCCTTTCTCCTTCATCAATAGACAGGTTCTGGATCAGGAAATCCAAAACATTGGGATCAAGATTGTTGCGGGCATTGACATTTTCGATGTTTTCAGGCAGGTCAGTTTCCAAAATCGCGGTCTTGAGCTCCATCTGGGTATTGTAGGGAAAGATCTGTACCAGCGGCAGGGTGATCGAATCTTCTACCAGGTAATTGATGGCATAGATGAAGTTGGAGGTTACATTGCCCTGGTAATCTTTCAGGTAGTCGGCCACCACAAACATGGTCGGCTTGAATCCAATGGACGAAAAGTAGACCGTATCCGTCAGGTAAACGGGGAGGCTGTAAAAACCCTCCATGTTCGCATATCCACCTCTACGGGAATCTTTGATACTCACCTTTGCAAAAGGGACTGGATTTTGGCCCGTTTGGCTGACGATCAGACCGGATAATTGAAATACTTTTTTAGGCAATTGGCTGAATGCCTGTTGGGAAAACAGGAAGATGCCGCACAAAAGGGTAGTAATCTTGAACAACTTCATTGGCGAAATTTAATGAAACCTCATCTCTTCAACGTACTGTTTGCGATTTTCTTTAATATTAAACCGTGAAATATTTGCGGAAGTTTCTTTTTCCTGTCGGTTTTTTATACGGATTGGTCGTTTCGTTGCGGAACCTGAGCTATAAATGGGGTTTTCAGAAGGTTCACCGTGTATCTGTGCCTGTGATCTCCGTGGGAAATATTTCTCTGGGTGGTACGGGGAAGACACCTATGGCAGAGTATTTGCTTGGTAAGTTGGAGGAGATGGGATTTCATCCGGCATATTTAAGCCGCGGCTACGGTCGTAGCAGCAAGGGCTTCCTTTGGGTGGACCCTCAGGCGGAGCATGGGCGTCGTTTTGGAGATGAAGCCTTCCAGGTTGCTGCCAAATTTCCGCATTTACAGGTGGCCGTTTGCGAAAATCGGGTGGACGGTGTCCGGCAAATGCTACGTGAGCGACCTGGGACATTTGATGTCCTGGTTCTGGACGATGCCTTTCAACACCTGAGAATCCACCGGGATTTGAACCTGGTTATGGTCGATTGCAGTCGTCCGCCCTGGAAGGACCTGATGCTCCCGGCTGGTAATCTCCGAGAACCCCTCCACGGGCTCAGGCGAACGGATTTCTATGTCTACACCAAGTTTCAGAACCGGGTACAGGCAGCGCATTTAGCTTCTCGTTATACTGCTGATTCTCCGTCTGCCATTTTCGAATTGCAACCTTCTGAGCTGGTGCCCTTTTTCACAGGAAAGCCCCCGGTAGTTCCCTCCGCCATCTATGCCTTCGCAGGTTTGGGCAACAATCAATTTTTCTTTGATCAACTTAAGCAGCGGTACCAGACGGAAGTGCAGACCTTTCCTTTTCCAGACCACCATCTTTACCGACCTGGCGACCTGCAAAAAATTGTTGACCTCGTGCAAGGGCATCCGAAAAATTCGACTAATTTTGGCGATGCGCTGATTTTGACTACTGAAAAAGATTATTTCCGTCTACGTGGTCAGACTTGGTTGAAAGCTTTTAATGAGCTTCCTCTGTTTTATTTGCCTGCCCGAATGGTTCCCCTGGAGGGTGAAGTGGTATTGGAGGCGCACCTAAATCAAATGATCAACGAAAAATCCATCAATGGAGAAACATATTAAAGACATCTCAGAAGCGGTTGCATTTATCCGTGGACAATTCGACTTCGACCCCGAAGTAGGTATCGTGTTGGGCACAGGTCTTGGTGGTCTCGTCAATGAGATCAACATTGAAAAAGAACTGGCTTACAACTTTATCCCCCATTTTCCGCTGAGTACAGTGGAGAGTCATTTTGGCAAATTGATCTTAGGAACGATTGGTGACAAGAAGGTGGTCGCGATGCAAGGCCGTTTCCACTATTATGAAGGGTACAGCATGGCGGAAATCACATTTCCGATCCGGGTGCTCAAAGAATTGGGGATCAAGTCTCTTTTTATTTCCAATGCTGCCGGTGGGATGAATCTGTCCTATAATAAAGGTGATCTGATGATCATTGATGATCACATTAACCTTCAGCCGACCAATCCGTTGGTAGGTCCAAACCTGGAATCTTTCGGGCCACGTTTTCCTGACATGAGTCGTCCTTATGATCCTGTTATGATCGCCCGCGCTCAGCAGATCGCTAAGGAGGAGGGGATCACTGCCCATGTCGGCGTATATGTAGCTGTAACCGGTCCCAATCTCGAAACCAGGGCCGAGTACCGTTATCTTCGCTCTATTGGTGCTGATGTGGTCGGGATGTCGACGGTCCCGGAAGTCATCGTAGCCGCCCACATGGGGCTCCCTGTTTTTGCCATCTCTGTGGTTACCGATGAATGTGATCCTGACAACCTCGAGGTTGCGGATGTCGCTGACATCATTGCCACTGCCAATGCCGCAGAACCTAAATTGACCAAGATTCTGAGCCGTATGATTACCGAGGCTTAATCGTTTGAATATCTTAAGCACAAAAGGTTGGGAAGTAAGATTGCGGTTGACATGCCGCGGCCTGATCCTTTTTGCTGGATTTCTATTGGCATTTCAGGGCTTGCAGGCCCAAATCGATGACAGCGATGATGAAGGAGAGTCGCCCTTCTCGGTGCGGGATTCTACCTCGGGGGACAGCCTCGAACCTCAGCGGGAAGTCCGTATCCTGACGGAACAGTTTGACCTGAGCGCCATGGATGCTGGTCGGGATGCCCGAAAAGGGGTGCAATTTGACCTGGAGAACCTCATGTACTTTGACCACCTGGAAAGAATGGATGGCTTTGCCGTTTCTCTGGGCCAGATGGGTAAACCTTACCGCAGGTATCATTATGGTGTCGACGCCGGTTTCCTGAGGGAGGGGAATTATATCAATCCCTATACGGGTGACGAGGATGTCTATATGATGGACCAGGAGAGGGAAGTTCGTTATTATGACACCAGAACCCCTTTCATCAATATCAATTATGGGCAGGGAAAGTCAGACCTCTCCGGCCTCAAGGTCGAAGTGGCTCAAAACATCAATCCCTGGTGGAATGTCTCGGTGTTGTTCAGGCGGGAGCAGAGTGATGGGACCTATTCTGAGTTTGCCACCAGCCACCACAACATCTACATCGCGAGCAATTGGCGTACCCGCAACGAACGCTATCACCTGTTTTTCAATGGTTTCTTCCAGGAATTGAAAAATGAATTGAATGGGGGAGTGGCTCAGATCGATTCGATTGCCAATCTGTTCAATAAGCGGAGCCAGCCAGTTTCTCTTTCCGATGCGGACCTGATCAAGCGGCAGAACTCCGTCTTCCTCAAGCATTATTATTCTCTGACCAAATCCGACAGCGTAGAGAAGCCCCACAAACTGCAGGTCTATAACACGGTGATGCGGGACTTCTTTATCAATCAGTATACAGATACCATCGTTTCCTCAACGGCACAGCTATACAGCTTTCCTGTCTACCTTACTTTGGAGGACAGTACGGATTACCTGTATGAAAGGTATCAGCACGGTCGCTGGTCGGTGACCGGGGGGGTGACTTACCGGTTTCACAAACGTGGATTTACCACGGGGCACCGGTTTCAGATCCTCAATGAGACGGTCAACTTTGACAAGAACAATGAGGACTACCTGCTGAACAAGGTGACTCAGGAATACATGGGGAGCATGGACATCGAGCCGGGCGTATTTGCTTTTCATGCCGATCTGCAATTGCAGGTTGCTGCTTCGAATTACTTCACTCCTGAGAATCTGGTGAATGGCAATGCTTCGATCAGTTTCCCGAAGGCGGTGTTGGATTATACTTATAAGGTGGCGAAGGAGAAGCGTCCGGGAGATCCGAAACCGGATTCGGTTGATGTGGAGCAATTGCGGCGCCCCTTTATGGGCTTTGTCTCGGTGATGAATTACGACCGCAATCCGAGTCTTCAGCAATCTTTTGGCTCCGGGTGGGAAGGGAACACCTTCAATGCCAGCCGGGACTTCGGAAACCGCAGGCTGGAACTGTTCAAGGCTGGGATCGAGTGGCGGGGAAAAAGTAAGAAGTCCAATTATGGGGGTTTACCGGGTTCGGTGATTCGGTTGACCGGGTTCCGGTCCCGTCAGTATGGGATGATTTTCCCCAACCAAGGCATGGTTTTGGAGCAGGCTCCCGACAATGCCTACCTGGAGTTTCTGGGGGGAGAGTTGGAGGTGCGGCTTCGCATGGGCAAGTGGGTATTGGAGACCAATACCACCCTGCAATCACCGGCTGCAGTGGGTGATGAAACCCTGTTCGACTATTACCTGACCACCCAACCAGATTTCTATACCAGAACGAAGTTCTATTGGGAAGCCCATGATCTCAAGATCGCGCGGGCGATTCGGGGCGGAGTTGAGTACCATTATTTTTCCACATTTAATGCACCTGTTTTCGACGGTCCTTCTCAAATGTTTTTCCCGCAGGCGCGGCTGGAGCAGGCCGGATATCATCGACTGGATGCCTTTTTTTCTGCGCAGGTAAAGAAGGCACAGCTCTTTTTCAGGGTTTACAATACTTTGGAAGGGGTATTTGACAATGGCTACTACACGACACTTTTTTACCCAATGTGGGACCGCAACTTCATGGTCGGTGTAAATTGGAGTTTTTACGATTGAGAAGGTGTCATTTTTTCTTATCTTTGCGCGGATTTTAGCACGAAATACTTAAGTAAAGTAAATAAACAAATGGCAATTACTGCAAAGCAAGTTAATGAGCTGCGTAAGGCGACCGGAGCGGGGATGATGGACTGTAAGAAGGCCCTGGTCGAGGCTGACGGTGACATGGACCTGGCCGTTGAGATCCTGCGTAAAAAAGGACAAAAAGTATCCGCAAAGCGTTCTGATCGCGATGCCAATGAAGGATCCATTTTTGCATACGGTGACAGCAATGCTGCTGCCCTCATCGAACTCAACTGCGAAACTGACTTCGTAGCTCGTAACGATGACTTCAAAGATCTTGGGGAAGAACTTGCGCAAGCTGTCTTCCAGCACAATCCAGCTGACCTCGAGGGTCTCCTGGGGATGGCCTTCAAAGGTGAGACGGTTGATTCAACCCTTACGAATGCTATGGGTAAGATCGGAGAGAAAATCTCTGTCTCCAAGTACGTACGTGAAGAAGCTGAAGGCGTGATTACCTACATCCACACGGGTGGACGGGTAGGTG
>CAYGRE010000001.1:21942-246705 GCA_964352215.1 uncultured Bacteroidia bacterium | reverse complement strand
GTTGGGGGAATTTTCCGAAGGGGCGTTGCTTTTTGAATGGACATTGTTCTCAGAATTACTGTTGTTCCGTTGGGCTTCCCGTAAAATCAAATCAATCACCTCAGGATGGTCAGCCAATAGCTTTACCCCAAAGGTCAGCGCATTGCTGGTCGTTTCCTGTCCGGCCACAAACAGGGTCAATACTTCATCGTACAGCTGTTGCTGGCTCATCCCTTCCCCCGTTTCGGGATCCTGTAAGCCCATCAGCATCCCCAACAAATCATTTTCTCCCGCAGCTTTCTGGTCGATGATCGGCTCTACCACGGATTTCAGGACGGCCTTGGCCTTGTGAAAGCGGCGGTTCAAGCCAGTGGGAACCCAAGGGGGCGGGCTAAAGGGATTCTTCAGCCGGGCATTGGCATAGAAACGGAGGTCTGCCAGGGCGGTATTCATCCTACGTGCATTTTCCAGATCGATCCTCCCCGGCCCAAACAAGCAATCCGAAGTAATTTCACGGGTCAGGTCAAGGAAAAAGGCCTGAAGTGAGTCTTGGGGGTTGGGCTGAGATGATTTTGAGGAACCAGGCTCCTGTGATTCTTGAGTGATATGCTCCGGGATCAATTTATCCGCATACGCCGCGGCTTTTTCCTGCATGGTAGTCTGAAGGTGGGCCAAAGTCTTCCGGTAAAATCCGGGTTGCATCGTCCTCCGCTGCTTCAACCAGAAGTCCCCTTCACTGGTCAACAATCCCTTCCCCAGAAAAGCTTTCAAACCATTGTAGGCAAAGCTCTTCCGGTATTTATGCTGTTGGTTTTGCAGCACCTCGCGCACCAGGTCCGGATGCAGGAGAAATACGAAATCCCTGAAAGCGATTTTAGCGCGGGCCATGTCCAACCCGGCATCCATGCACTCCTTGACAAATCCCAGGGTGCTTCCCGCAAAGGCATTGGTATGGCCCATGAACCAGTGCCTGGGAAATGGAGCCTCAGGGATCTGGGTGAATTCCTTCATCCGGGGAAATTAGGGAAAATTTAGGGGATGGTGTAGGGGATTTGGGTAAGCTTGAGTTGATCCAGGCCAGGGACTTCAACGAGGGATATACCGGATAATTATTTGGGAGTGAGATAGGAGTTGGGAGTGAGATAAGAGTTTAGCCCGCTGCCATTTGAATTGCCCCGAAAAGCCAGTATCTTATTGTATGGCTATTCTCAAACGCTTAGTCCCCTTGTTTCTATTAATTGGCTTCCTTCTTCCTGACCAGGCGGTGCAGGCCGGTGGGATCGAAAACCCCAATTTCCAACCCAACCTGAAGCATTGGAAAACCAGGGGGAAGGTCTTACCTGCTGAGGGGGAGGCTCATCTTACTCCTACGGTTGAAGTCCCGACCGTCCCCGGAGCCAGGGCGGCGACCATTTCCCAGGAATTTGATTGTGCGGGAAGTGGGGATTGCTATGTAAAATTCAAATACTGGATCCGAGACCTGAATTCAGTAGCGATGGTCCGGTTGACCGGAGGCGTGATGGATTCGTGGTTTGTGCTCCCGCCAAACAGTGGCTTGCCCACTCAGACTCAGGTGAGCATCTCCGGTTGCCATGCAAATGCTAAGATTGAATTTCTGGTCGTAGGCTACGAAAATAAGGTCGCCTTGGAACTGGACCAGATCACAGACAAATGCAGTAACCTTCCCTGGTCAAATATCCCTCAACTTTTGCCAACCGCACAAGTCGATCCCCATTTCCAGGATTTGGCGGCTTCCCCCCTGTCTCGCTACACCCATGAGAATTTCGACTCCATTCAGATCGCCTCCCTGACTTATGGCAGCAATATCAGTGTTCTTACTGGCGCCCCTACCCAGGAATCACTTGCTGCCGACCTATATTTTCCCGCCAACGACACCCTTACAGCCAGGCCGCTGGTGATTCTGGTCCACAGTGGGGAATTCCTTCCGCTGCCTTTTAACAGCCGCACCAGCGGTTCCATCACTGACAGTTCAATCGTTGAGATCGCTACCCGCCTGAGCCAGCGGGGGTACGCCGTCGCTGCGATCGATTACCGCCTGGGGTGGAGCCCAGTCTCATCAAGTCAAGCGGTCCGTACCCGGACCTTTCTCGAAGCGATTTACCGGGGTATCCAGGACGTCCGCTCCGCGATCCGCTATTTCAAGGCCGATGCTGTTATTTGGGGCATTGACACCAACAGGGTCGCGGTGGGTGGTCTTGGCACCGGGGGGTACCTGGCTTATGGTGCGGCAACCCTGGACGATTACGCTGAAATGGCCGCTGTCCTGCCGCTGGACACCTCTCTGCTCGGCAATGTCTGGGCCACCAATAACCGCCCTCTCTGCATCGCAAACAATCCCGGCTTTGGTTCTCTCCCACAAATGGTCTTTGCTGCTTCCGGTGCCCTGCCCTCTCTGGACTGGATGGATCCGGATGAGCCTCCTATGGTGGGCCTGCACCCGCTTCAGGAATATTGGGTGCCCTATGGTTCGGGGACAATCGTGATCCCGACCTCCGGAGAGTTTGTGCTCAATGTTGAAGGTTCCGGGCAGGTGATTCCGAGGGCATTGAGCAATGGTTGCCAGGCGGTTTTTGTAAACAACAACTTCGACGATCCTTTCACCAACCGGGCTGATTCAATCAACGGAGGAGTGGAGGGCCTATTTCCATTCCAAAGTACTGCCCCGCTGACTGAGCCCTGGGAATGGTGGGATACCAACCATGTCAACCATGCTTATGCTATCGGGCTCAACCCCGGCATGTCTCACGTGCAGGGCCGCGCCTATATCGACACCATCATCAACTATTTGAGCCCCCGCCTGATTTGCGCCCTCAACCTGGACGAATGTTCCGAAGTGGTCGTCGGCCTGGAAGTACCCGAGACAAGTAGTGGCGTAAAGGTTTACCCCAACCCTGCCCAGGAAATCATGTTGGTGGAGAGCAGCCAAGGCCCGATTCAGGAGCTCCGGCTCTTTTCGCTGGATGGACGTGAACTGTTCCGGGTCACCGTCCCAAAGGTAAAACGCTGGGTGCTGGACCGGAAAGACTGGGAAAATGGGGTTTATTTCTTGTCTGTCCGGACCGCTGATAGGGTCGAGGTGAAGCGGGTGGTTTGGCGGTGAAAGCTGAGAATTGGGAATGGGGAATTGGTTAACATACAACCTGAAGTCTCCCCCCAGTCTACTCGTCTGCCCCAGGCTTGACCACCCTTATCGCCAAACCGCTCAAGTCAACCGTGGTGGTATCATCGGTGTTGCCCAATCTACCGTGAATTTTTCCCAGGTAAGCCCGAGGATCATTAACATCTTCCTGCATCATGGTTGCCCAGTCCTGATTTCTGTATACTTTTTCCTTTTTCTGGTTTTTCCCTTGGTAGGACATTTCACTTACCCATCTACCGGCAGATTTTTGCTTTCCCTTTTTATCGGTTCCATACACTGCGTTGAGGTAATCCTTGACCAGCACGTCTTTTGCCAGACTGTTTGAAAGCAGAGCTGCCTCGCCCGTTCTGAATTTCAGGACATAACCTGGGAAATTGGGATCCACTACTTCGATAAAATCATTTGCAATGGAAGTAATGGTAACCCAATGGGCACTTGATCCCCTAAATGAAGCATTATCTGCAGAAAGACCGGTTATCGTAATAGCGCTTCCCTGCATATCCAGTTTGGTGCCTTTGGGCATGTCTTCAGCCTCCACCTCAAAGTCCAAAGCGTCCTCCACCAGCCCAGCATAAAGCCGACTGTCTACCGCCATGGTAACGGCATGCTGGGCTTCATCTCCTTCGTTGTCAATTCCCAAATCGGAGCGCCAGCCTGCCTCGCTGTCAAGATTTTCCCCAACAGTTTGTCTGGAAATAAGCACCGGGTATGCGGTAGTTAAGGTATTGTATTGGCGAACAATGGCTTCAGCGGTTGCAAATGAGGTCACTTCACCTTGATGGGTTACATCTGCGCCAACCTGGCCCGCAGCCTGCAACAACAGATCCCGCACCAATTGAGTCCCAGCCCCGTCCAGACGATACAAATGGGCAATGGCATGTGTCAACGAGTAAAGCCCACAAGTTCCGGCGATCTGCTCCTGGGTATCAGTGGGCCTACCCACGCGTTGGATAGGACCTTCCGAATTGGGGGTTTGCTGTATAGGGGCACTTTGTAGAGATTCACTTTGTAGGGGGCCACTTTTTAGGGATCCACTTTGTAGGGATCCACTTACTGAAGGGAAGCCCCCGGTAGCCGTCAACTGAAATGCTGGTGGAGCCATTTGCCGACGTCCTGGTTTTGCTTGCAGTGGAGACTCCATTTCGTGGATCTGGTCGTTTTCTGGTGCTTGGATATGCTGCTTTTCCATACTCTTTTTGTGCTTTATTTGACACTTGTCATACTTGGTATGCGTATGAAACTCGATTACCATGGGCTTCCCCCACTCCTTCGAAATGGAATAACAAGGACCTTCTTACAAGGTGTTTTGGGACGGAAATAGATAATCAATGACCATTCAAGCCTGTTTACAGAGATTCATTTGTCATAGGCTTAAATCTCAAACATTTCCTAACCGGGTGCGCAAGAAAATAAACTTTTCCGCTTTGCAGGGTATTTCCACTCTATTCTTCCAATCTGAATGCTCTATTCTTCCGATCTGAATGCTTCCACTTTTGGGTTGGCGAATCTTTTTGCTTGGTGCGTCAACCCTTGATAAATTCGTCAAGGGGCATCATATCTTCTATGCGCCTTCGCCACTGCATTTGATCAAACCCATGGAGAAAGAAGTATTATCAATCATTGATGTCTTTGAAATTGCTGATGAGCATCTTGGCATTGGATTGAATACAGATAAGGCTGAACTACGGGACAAATGGCGGGAAATGACGGTTGATGCGGTCAAATCTTCATTCCAGGGAAAACAGATTTCCATTTTCGGAGATGGATACCGGTACCAGACGCTGGTGCTGGATGTCGACATTCTCAACTCATTGGCTGACTTTAAAAATGTCTATTTGAAAATAGATGGGAATCTGAAGGGGATACAGGTGAAGGATAAGGTTGAAGTGGAACTTTAACTTGGCCAAAGTGGCTCCAGTTGGAGGACAAATGGAAGAATGGCGTTGCGCTTAATAAAGGATGGGTAGGGACAAGGAATGCGGATTTAATCCCTGAAGCCCTTTGTATTCAGGGAGATAAACACTATTTTAAGTATCTATCAACCAGCGAGTAACCAAAGAACTTCCATTAACCGTCTATGAAACTAAGATTTCTACTCTTCACTCTCCTTGCGCTTGTATCTATTGACTTGAATGCTCAAATCACGAACTACGCTACTTTACCCTACACGACTGGTTTTGAGACTGGTACATTGGATGCAAATTGGCATACCACCAGTTCTGCTCCCGGTGGCCGAATCCGGGTCCACCAATCCGGTGTACTTACCTGGAGCACTCAGACTGCGGTTTCCCATACGGGGAATTATTTTCTGGGACTGGACGATTCACTCGGTGGCACCTTCCATACCCAGCAAGCCTGGATGGGGCTGAACATGGCCGGCGCTCAAAACGTGGTGCTTGATTTTTGGTGGGCAGAATGGAACGAAGAAGACCACCCCCAGGATGGTGTATTTTTCTCCGACAATGGCGGAACTTCCTTTGTGAAGGTGCTGGACCTGTTTGGTACTCAGTACCCGGACCTGTCATGGAATTTCTTTTCCCTGAATGTCGATTCGCTCGCCCAGGTTCATAACCTCTCTCTGACCGGGACCTTTGTGGTGAAGTTTCAGCAGCATGACAATTACTATTTTGCGGGGGGCAACGATGGCTTCCTCATTGATGATATTGCAGTCTCTGGTGGCAATCCTGCCTGTCAGAATGATTCGGCGGCACCGGTAGCGGTCTGCCAGAACCTTACGATTGCACTCCCAGCGGCGGGGATTGATACGGTCGCCGGTACCGCTGTGGACAATGGCAGTACCGACAATTGCTTTATTTCTACCTATGCTCTGAGCCAGGACGTCTTTACCTGTGCTGATCTGGGCATGAACAATGTCACCCTGACCCTGACCGATCCCGCCGGCAACGCTTCCAATTGTGCGGCAACCGTGATGGTCACAGATCCTGGCAATGCGACGGCCATTCCTGTCAATATTGGGGTAGATACTTCGATTTGTGAGTCGACCACTCTTCCCTTGAATGCCGGAAACCCTGGGGCTTCCTACCTATGGGATACCGGAGATACGACGCAAAGTGTTACGCTTGGAGCCGGTACCCACGACGTCCAGGTGACCAATTCCCTTGGCTGTATTGGCAGGGATACGATTACGATTACGGAGATCATTGTACCTTCTTCCAACCCATCCCCGGTCAACAGTCCTGCCATTATCTGTACGAACCAATCGGTTACGGTTCAGGCCGACTCCGGCTTTGCCAGCTACACCTGGATCAATGGTACCCTTGGCCCGGTGGTTACGGTACAGAATGGTGGAATCCTGACGGTTACAGTCACGGATGCCAATGGTTGCCAGGGGGTTGATTCCCTGGAGATCATTGCGGTCAATGCTCCTCCCCCATCTGCAGTCATTTCTCCTGCCAGCCCTGCTTTTACCTGCAATGGTGACCCGATAACGCTTTCGGCTCCGGCTGGTCTTACCTCTTACAATTGGAGCAGCGGTGGCAATGGACAAACGGTTTCCGTAGGTCCGGGCATGTATGTGGTCACGGTTACAGGCTCCAATGGTTGCCAGAGCATCAGCGCCTCTCCGACTGAAGTCCGGGATACTTTTGCCCTGGCACCTACCCTGACGGTTAGCACGGATTCCATCTGTGCTTCCCCGGCCACCAGCTACAACTGGTTGCTGAATGGCAATCCGACCGGATTGACGACGCAGTGCATCGCACCAACTGTCAATGGTGTTTACACATGTGAAATCACCAATGAATATGGCTGCCAGGCTGACAGTGCCACCAGCTTTATGGTTGGGGTTGCTGATCCGGTTGCGGTCTGGCAATTGCAGGTGGCTCCGAATCCATTCGGAGAGGCTACCCAATTGAGCTTCGTTGGGCCTTATGCGACGGAAGTGACCCTCGATCTGTATGGCCTGGATGGTCGGTTGCTGAAGCAACTGTTTACGGGTGATGTGGTCGGCGGCGGTAGCTATTCGGTTAACTTCCTGGCGGAAGACGGCATGGCCAATGGGGTCTATTTCTACCGGCTGCGTACGCTGGAGGGAGAGGCTTTGAGTGGCCGGGTGGTGTTGCAACGGTAAGCCTCGGAGAGGGTTATCTCCTTTTGGACAATAAGGGGTCATAGGTGACCCCCTCGGTTGTGCAAAAAGGGGAACTGGGTTCCGCAAAAAGGGGAACCCAGTTCCCCTTTTTGCACAAGTAGGTTGAGGTCGGGCCCACAACCTATTTGAGGTCGGGCGCACAACCTGGTATAGGTAAGAAGCACAAATGGGTTGTCCATTTTCCCCAACTGGGTTGGGGTCTCCATATAACCTACTTGTCCGTGGACATCAACCCGGTAGCGGTCTGAGCACAGAGCTTTGTGTCCAGCGCATTACCGGGTTCCGGTCCAGGTAGAACCGGGTTGTCCGGGCTGCATAACGGTGGTATGTCGCTCCCATACCTCTGTTATGCAGCCAGCTCAACTGGGTTGTCCGGGGCACCACAACCAGGTATACCTGGAAATATTACTGGGTTATGTCGCTCACATAACCCGGTAATATTTTTACCCCTACCATGTTGAGGTCGTGAGACAAGTTGGTTCAGGTGGAAGGGCAACCGGGTTCAGGTGGCCAGACAAGTTGGTAAGGGTTGGGAGACACCGCTGTGTGTCTGGACCGGAACCGGGTTGGCCGCTGAGGACAAGTCACTTATGTTGGGGCCACAACCCGGTTGGTCTCCCAGCACAACCGAAATCGGGTTTTTGAGGCAGCAGGTGTGGTTTTTGGGGTTAACTACCGTTGGTTCCGGATTGAGTCAAGAGCTTTCAGGTCAATTATACCTACTTTATCTTCGGGTTGTATTATCGAGTTGGAGAGGTTGGACAATTTGGCTTAGGTGTCAGAGTAATCGGATTAGTTGACCAACTTAAGAAATCATGAAGTTTTATTTGAACAGATATTGAATTCTGCTTCCAAAACGAAAGCAGATTTAAGTTTTGTAATATGTTCAAGATACTTGCCTGAAGGGTGGATTCATTTTAAATAATTGGCGAAGGTATTTCAGAGTATTTGAAGTCTTTCACTTGGGTAGTTTTGAAGGCGATAGGTTGGAGATTGAAAATACCAGTGTGAGCAGCAAACCATTAATCCGGTTGGTTAAAAATGGTTCTTTCAATACCTTCTGCTTCATTATGACCATAAACTGCGTCAAATGGCCCCTCATATTTTCCCCAATTCGACAAAGTAGTTTCATCCCCCCAAAATAAGCAACTATTTGAAGCACATATCATGCAGTAAACCTTTAATTGGTCGAAATCCTTTTCTATGTATAAATGTCTTTTCCTCCTGCTTCTGATGGTCCCTTTCCATGCAAGGGCTCAGCAAACCAATGAGTTCAGAGAATTCCCGGACCTTCCTTATCTCAATGCCTCTACGAATGAAGCAGATAGCCTGCAAAGACTGAACTTAGTCATCCCTGGGAACCCAAAGAATCCCCCATTGCTGATCTGGATCGGTGGCGGGGCCTGGGCTTATGTCAATCGAAATATGGAAATGGACCTGGCCCGGAAGTTTGCCAGTGAAGGGATTGCGGTGGCATCGGTGGGGCATCGGCTCAGCACTGCGGTTTGGATAGACCCCAACCGAACCCAAGGAGCCAGACATCCAGACCATGTCCAAGACCTCGCTGCGGCTTTCAAATGGCTATACGAGCATGCAAATGAATATGGCTATGATCAGGAAAATATATTTGTTGGGGGCTATTCTTCTGGGGGCCATCTCGCGGCCTTGCTTGGTCTGGATACCAGATACCTCGAAGACGTGGGCTTGTCCGTTGGTAAGATCAAAGGACTCATCCCAATAGCAGGAGCGTATGACATTTCCCACTACCACCAGGTTTTTGCCGAGGGGAGACGTCCAGAACTGGCAGTGCAACATGTTGAAGCTGTATTTGGGAATACCGAAAAGAATTGGTTAGAGGCCTCCCCTACTGAATACCTTGAAAATCTATCGGTTCCCATACTGTTGATTTCTGAAAATAATTCCTTCAATTACACGCGTATACTGGAGGATCGGATTCGGGAGACAGACTTTCGCAATTTCCAGGTAATCCACCTGCACCGGATAGGCCATGGAGCTTTATGGCAACACATGTCCCAGGAGGAGAACAGCATTTACAGGAATTACATTGTCCAATTTATCAGGGAACAGCAAGAGGGATAGCCTCGTCAACAGCGAAATACAGGAATGTCCACTTCAAAGAATTAGCTTGCAATCCTCTTTTCCTTAACGTAGATTACACAATAAGATAAAAATCTACACACTCCCCATTGAATTAGAATTTATGAAATCTCTCCTGATACTCCTTCTCACTTCGCTCGCTTGCCTTCCTTCCATCGCTCAAAACGTCCCTATTGACTATGAGTCCGGCGGAAATGGTGCAAATTGGACCTGGACCGTTTTTGAGAACGATACCAATCCTCCCCTGGAGATTATCGCCAATCCCGATCCCACTGGAATCAATCCATCCGCTACGGTAGCTAAGTTTACCGCATTGCAGGCTGGAAACCCTTGGGCTGGCTGCGAGAGTCTGCACGGTGCTGGCATCGGAACCTGGACCATTGACAGCAGCAACTATATGATCAATATTATGGTCTGGAAATCTGTGACCAGTGATGTTGGCATCAAATTGGTCCGGGTAGACAATTGGTCTCTTGGTGAAATCAAGATTGCCAATACTACCGTCAACCAATGGGAACAGATCACCTTTGATTTTTCTGCACATATCGGCAATACTTATGACCAGATTGTCATTTTCCCGGACTTTGACCTTGCGGGTCGCAGCTCTGACCGGATCATTTACTTTGACAATGTTTATGGCCCGGATGCCACTGCTACAAGCATCGAGGAAAACAACACCCCTTATATTTCCCTGTACCCCAATCCTGCTCAGTCTGAAGTCAATATTCAGTCCAGAGGAGTGATCGAGAACGTGGAGGTTTATTCCATCTCCGGCGAAAGGGTAATCAGTGCCCAGGCCGATGGTGCCGAGGTCCGTTTGAATATTTCGGATTTGGCTCCAGGCTTGTATGTGGTCCGCACCAAAGTCGATGGTCAGGTAGTGGTAGACAAACTTCTGAAGAAGTAGGTTTTCCGAAACTATCACATTAAAATACAGATGAAGCCGCTTCTTTACCGAGGCGGCTTCTTTTTTTGGGAGCTTTGAGGCTTTGAGGCTTTGGGCTTTGGACTTTGAGGCTTTGAGGCTTTAGGGCTTTAGGGGAATGTCCCCCCCCAGCCAACCGAGGTCACATCCTCCCGGTTATGACTATACTCATCTCTTTCCTTCCCAAACACTGATAGCTGTCATTGTTCTACCTCCCCCCCTTTCTCTATATTTCAAGACATATACTGTTTCAAGTCCTTATACCGCCATAGAAAATACAATGGAGTTTATTGATTACTATAAAATATTGGGAGTCAGCAAGAATGCGACTGCTGCTGAAATCAAAAAGGCCTACCGGAAATTGGCCAAGAAAACCCATCCTGACCTGAATCCGGATGACAAGGATGCCAAGCAGAAATTCCAGCAACTTGGCGAGGCACACGAAGTGCTGAGCGATCCCGAAAAAAGGAAGAAATACGACAAATACGGGAAGGACTGGGAACATGGTGAAGAGTATAAAAAATACCGCCGGGCGCAAAGGCAAAGGGCCGGGGCGCAGGGCCAGCAACAGTACCAGGGCGACTTTGAAGGAGGAGATTTTTCCGATTTCTTTGCCTCGATGTTTGGTGGACAAGCGGGTGGATTTGGCGGGCAAACTGGCGGGTTCGGTGGGCAAGCTGGTGGTTTTAGGGGGCGCCGTGGCAGGGGGCAACAGGTAAAATTCAGAGGCCAGGATTACAATACTGAACTCCAGCTCAGTCTGCGTGAGGCTTATAAAACCCATCAACAAACCTTTACCGTAAATGGGAAAAAGATCAGGATTACGATTCCGGCAGGAATCCGGGATGGACAAACGATTCGCTTGAAGGGACAGGGCGGCGAAGGGGTCAATGGGGGACCAAAGGGCGACCTGTACATTACATTTGCGATTGCGGATACCCCTCCTTTTAAGCGTTTGGAAGACGACTTGCATACCACCCAGGAAATAGACCTATATACGGCAGTGCTGGGAGGAGAAATCGTGGCCGATACTTTTGACGGCAAGGTCAAGTTGAAGGTTCCGCCCGGAACCCAAAACGGCACCAAGGTGAGGTTGCAGGGCAAAGGGTTTCCCGTCTATAAAAAGGAGGGAAAGGCTGGCGATTTGTACATCACCTATTCCATTACTATACCGAAGCAGCTCGGCCCAAAAGAGCGGGAGTTGTTCACCGAATTGCAAAAAATCTCAGAAGCCTAAACTACCATGGATATTCAGGAATTTGTACCCATCGATATTTTTTGCCAACACTACCAGGTTGAGGTTTCATTTGTGAATGCGCTGCATGCGCACGGCCTGGTGGAGATTGTTTACACCCGGGAAGTGGCTTGTATCCCCGAGGAACAACTGGTTGAGGCAGAAAGATATACCCGCTTGCACCACGACCTGGACCTCAGTGTCGAAGGCCTGGCCGCGGTGTCACATCTGCTGGAGAAAGTCAAATCTATGCAAGAAGAAATCGATCATTTGCGCAGCCAGTTGGGTTTTTATAGCAGGTGAGCTGCCGGGAGGTCTGGAGGAAGGATAATTTAAATAGATACTACCTCTTTTAATAATTGGTTTTGGTCCTTTGCATTGCCCAAGGGATATGAATGTTCCCGTGGAGTTTTTTTTCTTAGGTTTCCCGGCTACTTTCAAGGTTATGCCATCAGCGTTCCCTTCTGTATGCTTCAGAGCGGCCACCTTCGGAATTTGGATTCTGTTGGTGGGGCTGGCTATTCCGTTAAAGGGACAGGTGATCTGGCAGGAAAATTTCAACTATCCCAATGGCACTACCACCGGAGCCAACAACAACCCGGCAAACCCGGCACCGGACTGGACTTCGCAATGCCCCAACTGTACCTCTGGCGACTGGTTTGAGGTGCGGGGCAATCAGATGGAAGCTTTGGATGTCAATGGGCCTGCTACTTTGGAGACGGAATGGATCGACATTTCGGCTTTTCCGCAAGGGGTTGAGGTGCTGGTCGACCTGGACGAATCGGGGGATATGGAAGGATGCCCCGGTGGGGTCAGTTCGGGCTGTAATTCGGTGGACTGGATCCGCATCGAGTACAGCATCGACGGATCGGCTTATTCCGACTGGACTTCCCCCAATGGCGGTCCCTGTTCCGGTTCCTGCGCAGGGGCTTCTTATGTAACGATCGGCAACTTCAATGCTTTTACCTTTTCTCAGTGCCCTTTGAATGGAGACTCTTTGCGGTTGCGGATATCGGTACAATGCTGGGCCACCACCGAATATATTTACCTGGACAATATTGTGGTACAAGGGCAGAATTGTGTGCAGTTTTTGCCCACCGACTCTTTGGTGGGAATCTCCTGCTTTGGGGCCGGGGATGGTGAAATATGGGTTTTTCCGCCCGATGCCGATCCCTCTTATACCTACAGTTTGAATGGGGGAACCTTTCAAGGCGGGAACAGCTTTACCGGGCTGGGCCCGGGAACCTACTCCGTCATTGTCAGAGACAGTGCCGGGCAAATGGACACGCTCAGCGAGCTGGTGATCACAGAACCGGAGCCTTTGAGCATTGGGGTTGCGGCCCAGGACGCGGACTGTAACAACAACAACGGGATGATCAATACCCTGGTATCAGGGGGAACCGCCCCCTACTCGTATGTCTGGGATAGCGATCCGCCGCAGTTTTCGGCCACCGCGAGTGGTCTACCCGGTGGCATTTACGGGGTGACAGTTACTGATCTCAATGGCTGCGCCACCAGCGCGGATTCCATCCTGATTGGGATTCTCGAGGAAGCTTCAACCGTGTATGTTCCCAATGCTTTCACCCCGAATGGAGATGGCCTGAACGACGAATTCCTTCCGGTGGTTTCTGATGCTACCAGCTATTACCTGGGTGTTTATGACCGCTGGGGCAAGTTGGTATTTGAAACCCGGAATTCCGCAGCGGGCTGGGATGGAACCTTCAACGGGTCCCCACTGCCGCGTGGAGTTTACGTCTTCACACTTCGGGCGGGGAGTTGCAATGGGAAATTGAATGACCGCAATGGAAGTGTGACCATTTTACGGTAACGCTAAACAATAGTCGCAACTCAATAATGCCAAGGGCTAAAATTGAAGTAGTGACTTAATTCGGGTTCCACCTTAATTTTTACCCAATCTGATCCCCCTGAGACTTATTCCTTGAGATATTTTAGCTATTTTTAGTGTCCAAACAGAAATATTATGGAGCAGAAATACATGGATTACAAGACCCTGCAATTCATTTTGCGGGAGGTCAATGGCTTAGCGGAGATTCTTGAGCAGGAGCGGTTTCAGGACCATGACCTGGAATCGGTGGATATGATGATGGACGCCGCCAAGGATTTTGCGGATCGTGAGATGTTCCCCTATTTCCGGGAGATGGATGAAAAGCCGGCTGAGTACCATGATGGGAAAATCCATGTCCATGCTCAGGTGAAGAAGATGATGGAGCATTGTGCAGAGCAGGGCTTGATTTCAAGTACTTTCGATTATGAGGATGGAGGATTTCAGGTGCCCTATCTGGTGGATGTGGCCATCGGTTATATTCAGGAAGCGGCCAACAATTACCTGACTGCTTACCCCGGCTTGACCAGGGGAGCGGCCGAACTCATCGTGGAATTTGGCAGCCAAGAACTCAAGGATGCTTATGTACCCAAGATGTTTGCCGGCGAATGGGGCGGGACGATGTGCCTGACCGAACCCAATGCAGGTAGCTCTCTTTCTGACCTGGTTACCAAAGCGACCCCTACCGAGGATGGATACTATAAAATCACCGGGCAAAAGATTTTCATCACCGCCGGAGATCACCCCTATTGCGAAAATATTGTCCACTTGCTTCTGGCCCGGATTGAGGGCGCACCGGCAGGAACCAAGGGAATTTCCCTCTTCGTGGTTCCCAAACATCGCCCCGAGAACGGCAGCCTGGTTTCCAACGACGTCATCACTGCAGCTGATTTCCCCAAACTGGGACAGCGCGGGATTGCCACGACACACCTGATATTTGGGGAAAAGGAGAATTGTCGGGGTTACCTGGTTGGTGAAGCCAACCTGGGCCTGAAGTATATGTTCAAGATGATGAACGGGGCCCGGATTGCAGTGGGCCGTGGCGGTGCTGCGATTGCAATGGCGGCCTACCAGGCATCCCTGAAGTATGCCCTCGAACGTCCGCAAGGTCGACGGGTGACCAAGGCAGGACAGAAAAACGTGGAAGAAGCACAAACCCTGATCATCAACCACCCGGATGTGCGCCGCATGTTGCTCTTGCAAAAGTGCATTACGGAAGGTGCCCTGAACCTGGTGCTCAAAGCAGCCAGGTATGCCGACCTCAGCAGTGTGCATCCCGATGAAAACGAAAGGGAGCGGTACAGGCTTTTACTCGAAATGCTGACCCCGATCGTGAAAACCTACCCTGCAGAAATGGGGGCCGTATCTATTACCAATGGCTTGCAGGTACTCGGGGGTTATGGTTTCTGTTCTGAATATGTCTTGCAGCAATACCTGAGGGACATCCGCATTTTCTCCATTTACGAGGGAACTACCGGTATCCAGTCCCAGGATTTACTGGGTAGGAAAGTGCCGATGAAAGGTGGCCAGGGCCTTCAGTTTTTGATGGCAGAAGTTCAGGCTACCCTTGGAGAAGCCGGGCAGTTCGAAGATTTGCAGCCTTATGCAGCCGAATTGGGCAAACGCCTCCAACTCGCTCAGCAGGTTTTACAATTCCTGAGTGGTTTTGCCTTCAAGGGAGACTTTGAACGCTATTTGTCTGATGCGACCCCGTTCATGGAGTTTTTCAGCAAAATCGTATTGGGTTGGCTCTGGCTGGAAATGGCAACCAAGGCCAAGCAGGCCCAGTTGATCAACCACCAGGATTACTCCAATGATTTCCTGCAAAGCAAGGTCCATGCGATGCGGTACTACTACAAATATGAATTGACCAAAACGACTTCACTGGCCGAGATCATCATGCACGAAGAGACTTTGACGATCCCTTCTGAGGAAAAGGTCTTTGTATAGGCCGATGAAATACCGGGCGATCAAGGGTAGGCCGATGAAGTTCCTGATGGCGGTATGTTTTCTGGTTGGTTCTATACTCCTCTATTCCTGTGACAGGAACAAGAGCTATACGCTGGTGCATCAGATCAACAACGAAAGTGGTTACACCCTGACCTTTCGGTTTACCAATTCCCCGGACGTGCTCGATTCTGTTTTTGTAATCCCTCCCGCCACCGTTGACACGGTCATCTTCTACACTGACCTCGGTGACCTCATCCCTGCGCCCAATTGTGGTTTGGGAAGTGCAAGTGACGTTACAGTCCAAGGTCCCGGGACTTTATTGAAAGATCCGGGACTGCCTGGCAATTGGGAAAGCTCTATCGATGACAAGGAGAAGGTATCGAGTTGCACATTTGTAGTGCGGGATGAAGATATTCAATGATAATTCTCTTATCTTGATCCTTCACTCAAGGCGAACTGGAAAATCTTTCAAAATATCGCTTCTTCAAGCTGAGCACCACCTTTCTCACCCATTCACTGGTTGCTCTATTCCTTTTCCTATTGGTGCCTCTCACCCCTTTGTTTGCCACCGGAGGACCGGGATTGTTCCAATTCCTTCCAGATGAGATTCAAAGGCTTCCATTAGAAGAATTGTCGGTGCGTACGGACATCATGGGAGGTTGGGCCATTACCCGTTACGACTTCAAATTCGGCCCTCCTGAGAACAGTGGCGGTCCGGCCAAAGGAGAGTTTCTTTTTTCCCTGGCTCCTGAGGAGGAACTGTTGTCGGCCCATTTACAAAAGGCAACCGTGATGCGAAGTGGTGATTCTTCCTGGGTAGAACGGAAGTCGGTGCATGGCCGACGTTCCACCGGTGATCTTGGCACCGCACACGACAAGGAAAACCTCCGGTTTCATCAAGGCTGGCTGGCTCCTTCGGGACACCGGATGATTCGATTGGGTGAAATTGCTATCCCGGACGATGGAATTCGGATAAGGATTGCCATCAAGCACCAACTCCACTTTTTCAGCAGCGACCTCAAAGGGAATATTCCGCTCCGGGTGGACCAGGAAGCGGATACATTTAAACTGGAAGCCAGGGTCCACGATGTTGATTATGTGCCCATTACCAGGCCTCACCCCAAACTGAAATTTCGGTTCAAAGCCTACCGGGGGGATTTTCGGGCCAGAGTCAAGGTTGCTAAATACAGCGCCAACCAACCAGTGGAGATTCTCCTGCCAGCTGAATACGATGAACCCAAGATATGGTATGGCAAAGTGGACTCCACCACCCGGTTTATGGTCCATCTTGCGACCGATGAAGAAGGAGGACGCCGTCGAAAACCCAGGAAAATTGCCCTATGGTGGGATGCAGGTCCTTTGAGCGATATGCATAGCCGGGAAAAGGAATTTGAGATTCTGGGGAGTTATTTCCGTTCCTTGCGCAATGTAGAAGTAGAGGTGATCCGGCTCGGTTTTTCAGGCGGGGAAATAAAAACATTTTCTGTGGAAGATGGCCAATGGGCTGAAATGGAAGCTTATTTACGGGGAGCATCATTTTCCCGGCCACTGGAACCCCTGAACTGGGAAGATCGAATCTTTGAACGGGAAGAAGTAATCCTGTGTACCCATAAACCATCTTCAGCCCTTCTCCCTTTGTTGAGTAGAATCCCCTTTGAGAAAGTCCCTGCTACTTATATCCTCAATTCTGCTCCTCAACCCTTGGATGCAAAAGCTGTTGAGCGTCTGGAAGAGGCACACATCCACATCATCAACCTGTATGAAAAAGATCGGCGGGAAGCACGGGACCACCTTACCCAGGCCATGTACCAAGTACGGGAGATCAAGGCCAACCCGCGCCGACTCAAAGAACTAAATCTGAATATTGGCCAGGATTTTCCGGGAATTCTGAACTTTACCGGGACTTTACGTGGTAAGGGTACACCGGTTGAGATCCGTATGGGGACCCCGGACCGAAAGGGTGAAAAATTCAAAATGCGGTTGCGGCCCTACGGTATGATCAAGATCAAGGCGGCACTGGTTGACCTGATCAACCGTGGTCCTTCCGAGGAAATGGTATTTCCTCAAACTCCTGACGAATACGTTCGATTCGGACTGAATACGCCTGATGGATGGCGACTCTGGGTCCGCCCCCTTGCCGCGCTGAAAGAAAGGGAGGACTTGATCGAACGGGAAGATATCATGGACCAGATTGCTTTGCGGCGGGACCGCCTTTCTGATGCCTGGTTTGATATCCATGAATGGTACAATGGGAAATTTGATCCTTCTGACATCCTCTCTTCCCCGATTGGACTCGAACCCATCAAAAGAAGAAAAGAGAGCCCTGAGCTGGCCTTGCGGGTATTTGACCTACCCAGATTGTTCACTGGCCCGGACAGCTCTTTTGGCATGAAGCTGCCGATCGACATCTTCTTGCAGGCCAAAACGGTTCGATGGTTGGAAGCCTCTCATTTCCGCACTCAATATGGCAATCAGGCCGAGGAAGGGATTTGGTATGTTTCTCCCGTTCCTGATGACAGGCGGGGGGATTCCCTGCTGCTTATTCCTGAGCGACCTGAAAAACCTTCGTATTTACTCGGCCTGGACCTGCTGAGCGATGTTGATCTCATTTTCAGGTTTCTGGATCTGCGGTACACACAAGGTGGAAACCCATCTTTTTACCTTGATTTTGCCGATCAAATGATTCTTCGGGGTATGGTGGACGAGGCGGTCAATGCCTTGCATTTTTTACCTGAGTTGGGATTCTATGCCCCTGAAATACTTAGGGCAGCCGGGCATCGTTTACTGGCCTGGAACCAGCCCCATTCTGCCTCGGCCGTGTTTGCGGAGGTGGTCCGTTTGCATCCGGGTGATCCGGTGGCCCACCGGGACCTGGGCTTGTCATTGCTGGCCTGGGGCCAGCGGAGAGCTGCTTACCAGCAATTGCTTTCCGCACTCAAGGTGGACTTCAGGCTGTTTGAGAGCCGTTATCCCGGAGTAGAGGACATTGTGCTGAGAGAATTGAATCATTTGGGAAATGCAATTGATGAGAATGCAGTTGGCACCTTTGAAGGAATGGAGGAACCGATGCCGCTGGACCTCCGGGTAACCCTGGAATGGACCAGAAGTGATACAGATGTCGACCTTTGGGTAACGGACCCCGATGGGGTCATCTGCAATTTTGACCGCCCGGTTACCCCGAGTGGAGGAAAGCTTTCCGGCGATGTCACCAATGGGTTCGGGCCGGAAGAGTTTGTCCTCCGCAAGGCCAAAGATGGTGTCTATACGATAGAAGTAGAATACGAAGACGATCCTGAACGTCGCATCAGCGGTGCCAATTTTGTCAAGGTGACTATCTTCTCGAATTATGGCCGGGAAAGTGAGCAGGTGACCATCGTTCCCCTGAGCCTGGCCAACAAAGCAGCCAAGGTGCTGGTGGCAAAGATTAAGATCGGCTGATACGGAAGCTTAACGGAACCGAAGCATATTGAGACAGAAGCAAAATGAGAAAGAGGCAAAATGAGAAAGAGGCAAAATGAGAAAGAAGCTAAACTTAAAGAGGCTAAACTTATTATAAAGCATGACCTATAACAGTCCTGAATTTGACTATTCGGCCTACAATCCAAAGAACGCATGGGAATTCCCGCCCAACCGGATGGTCCTTTTTGCGATCGAATCCATGGCTTTGTTTCAGAAATCAAGGAGTCGGATTGTCACCCGGCATATCCACCCCGATCTGCGCTTTACCTTTTTCCATGAAGCGATTCTGAAATGCCACCCTGTGATGTCCCTGGGACTTCTCTTGCGTGAAAACGGGCAAAAGGTGGAATGGTGGAACCAACAGCCTGAGTTCAAGAAGGATTACAGTGAAAGGATCGTGCAGACTTTTAACATGAACCTCCGCGGCTCAGGGATGTCTTCGCTGATCAATGGCATGCTGGGATTGACAGAAGCGACCCTGCGCCAAATGCTCTGGTACCTGAACCCAACAGCTCCTGAAAATCAGCAGGGCTTCAGGCCGGTTTGGAAGTATATGCTGGGGGAGTATGAGGCTATGAATTTCGAGGCCGCGATCAAATTGCTACTGGTCCTCAGGGATGCTGCCACCTATGGTGGAAAGTTCTGCTCGAGTTTGCGGCAGGATCTGGAAATCCGGTTCCAACGGAAAGACCTCGTCTTTGAGAACAACCAGGAGATTGACCTCAGTAAATTTGGCTACCTGGACGATTGGGAATTCCTCTATGAATTGCTGAAGGAAATCAATGACTTGTTCAACCATCTGTTTGACCACCCTGAAATAATGGCGGTACATCGGATGCCTTCGAGGGCAAATGAAGAATAGACGGAGATGAAGCAGGGGAATGAGAAGCCTAACGCAGGGAAGGGAAAAGGTCAATAGTTGGGAATCAAAACGGCCTACTGGGAATCAAAATGTACTCGAGGGAATCAAAACGGCCTAAAAGTAAAAAGCTCCCCCGGCGGTGAGCCGAGGGAGCTTTCTGGTTCTTGTCAGGAACCAGAAAGAACGATTCATCAGGGTTATATAACCCTAGCAAAACTATGTCTAAAGCCAATTGCCATTGAAAGAACGCTAAACTTGTCGTCAGATGTAGCTGAGAGTTAGTGTCTCTCATTTGCTACAGTACAATGATAGCCCCCTTTCACCTTTCACCCAATCCTTCCTTACATTATTCTAATATCTGGAGTGCCTATTTTATTCCAACAATCGACCTATACAGCCCATATTCGCATATAATAACTTATAAATAACCACGTTAATTATAAGGGTATTTATTCATTATTTATTGCTCTTTTTGCTGGATAATACATTTTTGGTAGCATTCTGACCTGTCCATTGCACTCTAAATCAAAGCTTACCAATCTCCATGCGGCAACAATTTTTCTATCCCTCACGTCAAAATTCCAGCTCCACCCCACTTATTATGCTAATATTTTCACTAACTTTAAAACGTCATATATAGCTCTAAATTTCCAGCATTAAGACAAAACCACTTATAAATGACTCCAAAGCACGATCTCTATGACTTGATCCAATCTCTTACCAATACGGAGATCAATGCATTCCGTAAGGAAGTCGGAAGTCGTGCCGGAAAAAAGGTCTATCTGAAGGTTTTTGAAGCGATCCTGGAAATGGAGAGTTATGACGAAGCTGCTTTGAAGCATAGATTTAAAGGGGAAAAGACGCTGAATAATTTCTCCATTGCTAAGAGCAACCTCTACGAGAAGGTGCTGGAGATCATGACGCGGATGCCTCACCACCAGAACCTGGAAACTAAATTTGACAAGTTTCGCCACCAGATTGCTATCCTTCTGAAGAAGAGTCTTTACAAGCAAGCCCTTCAGCGGGTAAGGAAGACGATCCGAATCGCAGAGAAGCTGGAGTCGTTCCGGATGCTTCAGGATTTGTACGAGTTGCACCGCGAGATTGCCCGTAATTATCTTCCGCCCCGGGATTATGTCAACCTCCACAATGAGATTCGTGCCAAGGAGTCCTGGCTCCGTGAGGTCAGTGCCAACTTACAGCGGTACAAGGAATTCTATGAGACGGCCAATATTGCCCCCTATTTCCGACGGGAGATCAGAAAGGCCATGATCGGATCCATCCTGCGCCATGCATTGATGCAGGACGAATCAGAATGTCGCTCCATTTCGGCATCCCTGTATTTCTTTCGCACCTGGAACTACCTCTATACCATTCAGGAACGGGACAGCGGATGGCAATACTTTTCCGGTAAGATCATCCAGATCCTTTCGGAGAATATGCACATGCTCGCCGACCCCAGTGTATTCCTTGTCTATGTAAATACCCTCTTCGACTTTGGTTATAAATGCATCTTTGAAGGGGAGATTTCGGATGCACGTGATGCAACGGAGAAGCTCAAGGGGATCCAGAAGTCTATCAAGACCGGGGAGAATGAAGCCTTGATTTTTAGCCGCTATTGGAAGTTGAGGATGATGACGGCCAGGTTTGAACTGGATCAGAAAGCGGGCATGGTCGCGATCAAAGCGATTCAGAATGGCCTCCGCCGCTTTAACGATAAGTTGTCCCGCCAGGATGAAATGGAATTGGAATTTATGGTCGCGGTATTCCTCCTGACGATGGAACGCCCTTCAGAAGCGATCCCCTGGATTCTCCGCCTCCGGGAACAAAGGGTCTCCTCCAACCGTCCTGACCTTCACTTCTACAGTTGGTTGCTTTTCCTGATCGCCCACTTTAACCTCGGTCATTTCGATGTGGTGGAGCAGCAAGCTCCGGGTACCCGCAATTATCTGCGGGACAAAAAGGCCCTGGGCCCTCTGGAAAAGCTGTCGCTTGACTTTTTCAAGCAAGTGATCAAGGCTAAGAATATGACCGAAACCAAGGAGGTGATGGAAGGATTTGCCAATGACCTCGACCTGGTATTGGGCAATAAACGGTATGGAACCCTGACCGAAAACTTTGACATCAAGGGTTGGATCAAATCTCGTTTACGGGGAATTCCTTTGAATGAGTATTTGATGGAGCAGGTCAAAGCTACCTCAGCATGATTTAGAAGGGTCCAATCAAGGAAAAATCAGTCACGGTTTTGTGACGATCAGTCGCAATATTTCCCGGCCTCAGCAATTGAATCGTCTGCATTCCTGCCTCCTGAGCCGCATCCAATTCTTCGGGGATATCACTTAGAAACAACACGTCCTCTGGTGGCAAAGCGATGTCTTTCGCGATTCTCTGATAACTCTCCACTTCCCGCTTATGTCCGATGTGGGTATCAAAATAATGGCTGAGGAAGGTGGTCAGGTCTCCAACTTCTGAATGCCCGAACAATAGCTTCTGAGCTTCTACCGAGCCTGAACTGTAGATACCGATATCCAGGCGCATTGCTTTCCACCGGATAAATGCGGGCAATACATCCTCATAGATATGGCCTTTGAAGTCGTGGTTTTGGTAGCCATTGACCCACAGTTTCCCCTGAATCTCCTTCAGTGAGGTATGCTTCCGATCCTCTTCGATCCACCTTTCCAGGGTTTCCACGATCAATTCAATGTCCGCCTCTTCGATTCCCCTCTCCTCCTTCAGCGTATTTCTCACCCCCTGCAGCGCTTCCTGTAAATCTGCCCGACCCTGATTCGCTCTTACAAATGCCCCAATATTGGTTTTGGCGTATGGGAACAGGATATCGTGCACAAATGCGATGGATGTGGTCGTCCCTTCAATGTCACATAGGATATATTGAACCATTTATCGGGGGTTGAAGTATTTGGGGGATTGAAGGGTTTAATTGGGGAGTCGAAGGGCGTTGTAGGGAGCGTCTTTTCCTGATTGGGTATAATGGGCAACCCATCCACTTTGATCGGTAAATACGCGGATGCATTTCACAAATCGTTTGGGTCCGAAATCGAACCAGTGCTTGGTACCTTCCGGTACGGAGATGAGGTCCCCTTTTTCGCACAGCAGGCAGAAAATGGGCTCATTCTCTTTTTCCAGATTGAACCAGAACAAACCCTCACCGTCAACGAAATAGCGGACTTCGTCCTCGGTATGGATATGCTCGGTGAGAAACTTTTGGCTCAATTCCTCAATCATGGGATGGTCCGGGGTTACGTTGATGACATCAGCAGTAAGGTAACCTTTGGCCTCCATCAGGGGACGGAGTTGGTCCTGGTATGCTGCGATCACTTCATCCTGGGTAGCATCATCAGCCAATTCAGCATTGGCTTCCCATTGTTCAAACACGATCCCCCGCGCATTGAAATAGGATTTGATCGCGGTTGGATCGGTCTCTTTGACGTCGGTATCCGGTATATAAAGTACAGCCATGGTCTAATGGGTATAAGTTTTCAGGTGATATGTATATGCGATCAGGTATTCAAAAGCTTCAATATGCCTTTTGGCCTCCTGTATGGTACTGCCCCAGGCATACAATCCGTGAGCCGCCAGGAGAAATCCCGGGACTTCATCAGCCGCGGACAGACGTCGGTGAATCCTTGCCGACAATTCGACCATGTCCTGTGAATTGCTGAAAATGGGCAGGGAGACCGGCGTCTCATGGCTTTTGCACCCGGAGATCGCCTTTTGCAACTCATTGCCCTCAAAGATGACTTCTCCCGCCGCTTCATGGACTTTGGAGACGACATTGTTCAACAGGCTATGGGTATGAAGGATGCACCGGGTCGCAGGATACATCTGGTAGATCAGGGTATGGAGCAAAGTCTCAGCGCTCGTCTTGCGGGGATCGTTGCCCGGATTTCCTTGCGCATCGATCCTGATCAGATCTCCAACGGAAAAATGCCCTTTGTCCAGACCAGAAGCGGATATCCAGATGGCATCTGTCCCCGCCTCTTTGCATGAATAATTGGAACTGGTAGCTGGTGCCCAGCCCTGTGCATGGAGAAAGTGAATGGTCTCCACCAGTTCCTCTTTGATCCGAGTTAATTCACCAGACATGGAGCAAATATAAGGGCTTCCCGGAAATGAAGAACGGTTAATTCACGGGGGTATGCGCCATCAAATAGTTCGTGATCAGGGTGTAGAGGTGGCGTCTGGTATTCGCGCCTTCGTAAATCCCATGGGAACGGTTCGGATAGGGCATCACCTGAAATTGCTTGTTCTGCTTGATGAGTTCATTGATCAGCATTTCCGCGCTCTGGTAATGCACGTTGTCGTCTCCGGTCCCGTGGATGATCAGCAGATTGCCTTCCAGGTTTTTCGCATACGTGATCGGGGAACCTTTGACAAAATCATCTTTGTTTTCCTGTGGCAATCCCATGTACCGTTCCTGGTAAATATTGTCATAGATCAATTGGTTGGAAACTGCGGCCACTGCGATCCCGGTCTTGTAGATTTCAGGGTACTGGAACATCAGGTTCAGGGTCATCGAACCTCCCCCACTCCATCCCCAAACCGCGGTCCGTTCATTGTCGAGGTAATCAAGCTTTAGAATTTCCTGAGCCGCCTGTGCCTGGTCGCGGACATTTACCCCACCGATATCCCGGTAGATGGATTTCCGCCACTGGCTTCCTTTCAGGCAGGGGGTCCCCCGGTTGTCCATGTCAATGATCACATACCCTTTCTGGGCGAGCATGATATTCAGGAGTCCGACATCGGTATCGGTAGCTACCTGGCCCCAGGGCTCTCCATAGACATGGAACAGCACCGGGTACTTTTTTGCCGGATCAAAGCCAATCGGGAGGACCATTCTCACGTCGATTTCCATTCCCTCCTCGGTGGTGACCTTGTGAAACTCGATCTTGGGCATGGCCAGGCCGGCCAGTTTTTCCCGGTAGGGTTTGTTTTCAACCAGGGTCTTGATCGTCTTGTGGTCGGGAAGGCTGATGAGTCGGGCGGTTCTGGGCTCATTTACGTTTTGGTGGGTGTGGACTGCGTATTTCCCGTTGGGAGCGACATTGTAACCATTGGTCCCGGTATAAGCATCGGGGGTAATGCGTTGCTCCTTCCCTTTCCCTTTCAGGTCGGTAGTGTACAGGTAGCGTTGGGTGCTGTTGCTTGGGGAAGCCATGTAGTAAACCTCCTTTTTCGTGGGGCTGCGCATCGAGGCAATGTCATAGTCGCCGGGGGTTACCAGGGTTTTCTTACCGGTTTCAATTTCGACTTTGTAAATATGCCGCCATGCATCAGACTCGGTCATTCTCAGAAAGGCGCTTTGGTCATCCACCAGGGGAAGGTCATTGTTTCCCCAACCACTGGCGGAGACATCCGGATAACCAATGTCCACCCAGGTGTCCTCCTTTTCCAGATAAACCTGCTTCAGTTGCTTGGTGGAGGGGACATAAGACCAGACGGTGAGCTGGTTCTGCTTGCGATTCATCTGCTGGAGCAGCAAGAGATCGTTGTTCACCCATTGCATGCCGGGCAGGTAATTTTCATCTTCCTTACCGGGAACAGGGATCCACTCGATACCGGCTGACATCATATCAATGATTCCGATCTTGGCTCCGGAGGGTGTCTCCCCCACTTTGGGATATTGGAGCGGGATTGGTTTCGAATAAATAGAATCGGTATTGTTGATCATATAGAAAGTCCCGATCTCCCGGGCATCGACCTGCCAAAAGGCCATCCGGTCCGCTTTGGGACTCCAGGCAAACCCATCTCTCTTGCCAAATTCTTCCTCGTAGGCCCAATCAAAGGTGCCATTGATAATCCCACCATCTCCGTCAAAAGTCAGTTGGGTCATTTTCCCGGTGCTGAATTCTTCCTTGTAGATATTGAAATCGTGGACATAAGCTACATATTGGTTGTCAGCTGAGAATTTGGCGAACATGAGGGAGGAGGCCGGGAAATCCTTGCCCAATTGCGTTAACTTCTCAGCGTTACGGTCATAAACCCAGTAGTCTCCTTTGGTATTGGTCCGCCAAACCCGGCTGGTATTGGTAAAGAACAATACTTTAGACCCATCATCGGACAGGGAAAAACCTTGCATTCTCAGGGGAGCCTTATTGACCATGAGGGACTCAGCCGGGATAAAGACCGACCTTTCATTGAGTGCTGAACTGTAGCGGACGATATCCGCTGCCCCTTTTGTCGTGGTAGAGGGTTCGATAGTCAGATAAGCCTCTCCCTCTTCGATCCACTGCATATTGGGTTCAAATTCCTGTCTGAATTCGGCGGAGTTGTAGATCCGGTCGATGGTGAGGAACTGGGGGTTTTCCTGGGTCTGGGTCTGGGTCTGGGTCTGGGTCCATGAGGAACAAAAGCTCGAGAGGACAAACAGCAGGATGAGGGCGTTGATTTTTGGTTTCATGGGGTTTGAGGTTTCGCGGAATTTGAGCTCGGCCTTTTCTGTGGTGATACCCCATTTCCCTGAAGGAGCATTCAAGGCTCAATTTACAAGTTTGGGTGGAAGGTTTGGCATATTTAAAGAAGATGGTTTTGCAAATTACCAAGGAAGGTTTAGCATCAGGCTCCGCAAGGCTGTACAATAGTGCCCTTATCCTTGATGGTATTGCCCTTCAGGACCGGGACCAGGGAGGCGAACCAGTTCCCCCACTTCATAGACAAGGTAGCGGCTACATTGTTGAACGTTCGCGATAAGTCGACTGCCATCTATGATAGTATTACTATCATCCTTGAGGGTATTACCCTGCAGATTCACGCCTACTTACCCGCAATCTTGTGCCTGCTAAGCCTCGACCATGCGACCTCCCAACCCGCAAAGTTGCACCTTCCCACCCGCAAAGTTGCGGCTCACTACCCGCAAAATTGCGCCTCCACCGCCGAAACCATCCATCCACATTCTTTCAGGGTTGACAGTATTACTATGAAAGCTTCCGGAAATGGCCCCACAGGCTTGTGGAAGTCTTGCTATCAAGGTTGATACCATGACTGCGAAAGCTTGCACCGTGTGACCATAAACGGTTCATGGCAAAATGAGTTGGGATTTGCACTTCCGGCAAGCTTTAAGGGAATATTTTTCTTAAATTCCTTTAAATCTACCCTCCCATGGAAAAAGAGACCAACCCCCTTGACCAACAACATGATATAGCGACCCCTACGCTCGAATCCAGCTCCGCTTCCGGTGCCAGTATGCCTCCCCCTCCTTTCCAGTTGCAGGCAGGGGGCGGAAATTCCGGTGATCAAAGCGGAAACAACGATCAGAACGGTCCTGAAAGTCAAAATGTGTCCGGCCATGCCGTCGTACAATGTTTTATTGAGGAAAATGTCCCATCACAGTTGCGTCAATTGATGTTGCGGGTGGTGCAGCGGGCAGGGGCTGATGAAGCTACGGCCAGATTTGTGGAGGGGTTGAGTGAAGAAGCTATCAGTGCAGCATTTACGGCTGCGATTGGGCAGGAGGAAGCTGAGGCAGCGCAACGGGCGGAACGTCCGCTTAATAGCAGAGTTACCCACAGGTATAACCATGTACAGTGGGACAGGCCTGGGTACGCAGAGGATTCACCCGGAGAGTGGAGTGGTCACAATATCAACCCGGTGGAAACGGAAGAAGAGCAACAACCAGATACGTTGAGAGAGGTATTTGACCGCCACCGTGAAACAGAACTGGCCCGCCAGTTTGGTACAGCGGTCTCACATGTTTTGGTATTGGCTACGCGCCACCTGGCTGAGCAGCATGGACACCCCGACATTGCAGAACGGATTCGCCAGCTTCTGTTTATAGCTACCCAACACGCCGTGATTCTTTCCCTGAATCCATCCCAATCTGAAAGGTATTTGCCCGATCGTCTCAATCCGGAATCAGATGGATCCCAGACTTACTGCAATACCTATGTCATGGATGTACTTCGGGCCTTTGGGGTCTCGCGAAGAGAGCTTCCTGAAATGAAAGCCAACTTAATGGCCGAGCATATCCATGACCGACGATATGCCCGGAATTGGCACCGCTATGACAATCCCCATGAAGCTCAGGAAAGAGCCAATTCCGGCCATCTGGTGATTATTCTCGCGGAAGGAGACGGTGATACAGCTGGCCACGTCAGCCTGGTCACCGCTGAAGATCCGATTGCCGGCCGCCTGGCTCACCGTGAAGCGCAGGAGGACGGCACGGAGGTCGTGACCAACCCATTGGAATCCAATGCAGGTGGTGGCAGGGCTTTTGTAGATGATGAGGAGGGCCATCGCCCCAGCGCCAACTGGCGCTTCCAAAACCGTGCGGACATCAATGAGGCTGATAGCGATGCCCAAATCAGGGATGCCCAATGGTGGAACCATGGTCACCACAACTATGGATTCTATGAATACATTGGTCCACTGGAGCACCATGATGAGCCTAGCTCACGGAGTGGGCATCCAGCTACCGACGAACTGGGTTCGGCGGACAGCATGGGAGTTGCCACCGGGCTTTAGCACATCCGATAAGGACTACCAGCTGACACCTTAATCCAGTGAGAAAGGAGCTAGCTGACCTTAACACAATGAGAAAGAAGTCTGCTAACCCTTATAAAAGGAGAAAGGAGTCTGCTAACATTAACAATATGTAAAAGGGCCGCCTCGTGGCAGCCCTTTTACGATTAACAGAGTGATATGTATCAGCGTACAACCACCATCCGGTGGTTCAGCACTTGCTCTCCGGCGGTGTACCGCATCAGGTATTGACCTGGGGCAAGTTCATCGCCATTGAAACTGATGGTATGTGTTCCAGCGGTCCGATCATCATTCATGAGAATGACTGCCACCCGCTCGCCTTTCAGGTCGAAGACCTCCAGGGAAACACCGGCATCCTGCGCCAATTGGAAGGTCACCCAGGTATGGCTGCGGAATGGATTCGGATAGTTTCCGACCGCATAGCCCAGATTAGGATGAACGACCGCTTCCTCTCCTTTCTCAATACCAGGCTCAAAGGTACCGGTCACTTCCACAACTTCACGGCCAACCCTTGCATTGCAACCATTCATGATGGCATTGAATGAGGCACCTGTAACAACCGAGAACCCTGGGTTCAAGGTGATCAGCGACCCTGCTGAAAAGGTAATATTGGAACCTGAAGAAATGGTATTTGTCGAGGTAATTGTATTACTAGCGGCGTAGGTATCGGTTCCCGACAAGGGGCCACTCAACACCAGATCAGCAGGACATGGATCGCTGGTAAACAAGTCCGATTCCCAGATGCTACGTCCATAGGTTGCCGCACGGAGCCTGCCTGCAGCAGTGTTGACTTCCATTTCCATGACCCGCAGGAAGGGCAGACCATCCGAGAAATCGACCCAGTCAGTTTGATTGTCGTCCCGGTAATATACCCCGGCATCGGTGCCGATATAAACGCCATTGGCTGAACCGGGTTCGTAAGCGATACAATTGGCTGGTACATTCGGCAGGGCTGACCCCGAATAGTTGGTCCAGGTGGAACCTCCATTCGTTGACATGAATACCTTGCTGTTCGCGGTGAAGCCGGACCGGGTCACGTAGATGTGATTCGGATCCGTAGGGTCAACCGCGATATACGTATAGCTGCTCCCCGGCAACCCGGAAGTAATATTGGTCCAGGTGCTCCCCGCATTGGTAGATTTCCAAACGGAGGAAGCCTTAACCGCATAGATATAATTGGCATTGGAGGGCGCATAAGAAACCATATTGCAGGCACCGCCTCCTATCGCTCCGTTGGTAAGATCGGTCCAACTGCTTCCCTGGTTGGTGGACACGCCTACATCTGTATAGCCCGCCAGAATGGTGGATGCATTGGTGGGATGCAAAACAAATGGAGTAACCCAATTTCCACTGCCCAATATGGTAGGCTTGATACTGGTGCTGGTGTTACCCCCATTGGTTGACCTGCGCAGACCACCACTTTGGGTGGTGAAATACATGGTATTTGAATTGGTGTAGTCAATTGCCGCCTCCATACCGTCTGCGCCATAGATATGCTCCATCACCAGATCGGGGATGGGAGCCTCCACTTTATTGGATCCGTTGTCCTGAGCACCACCTACAAAAAGGTTGGAGTTCATAGGGGTGCCACCGAAACGGTAGAATTCGGTGATGGCCAATCCTGAAGACAGATCGGTCCAGGTGGTCCCATTGTTGGTGGATCTGTAGACACCTCCATCGCTACCGCAGTAGAGGTTGCTGCCATTGTAGACAACTTCATGGATATCGGCATGGGTATAACCATAACCGACCGAACCTTCTATCCAGTAGGAGGTATTGGTCCAACTTGTGCCACCATTGTCAGATCTCCACATATTGATGCCACCTACCTGAATCTGATTGATATTGGTTTGGTTGACATCAATGGCGAGGTCGTACCAGCTTTGTGAACTGGCATCGCTACCGCTGGCAGAATAACCAAGGATATTCGGAGTGGTCGACCGGGTCGTCCAGGTCACACCGCTGTTGGTAGAACGGTACAATCCTTTGAAAGAACCGGTTCCGACATTGGGGCCTGCCACTGCATAGACGTAGTTGCCATTGGCTGGGGATACACCAAGTGCGATGCGGTTGGCGCCGGAAACGGTATGGACCTGGGTCCAGGTGGCTCCCGCATTCGTAGACCGATGGATGGCGCTCGTAGAACACAGATACAGTGTATTTGAATCGGTTGGCTTGAACTCCATGTCCCGGTAGTTTCCGCTCTTGACCACACTCCAGGTAACGGCACCATCGGTGGTTTTGTAAAGCCCTGAGGTGGTAACCGCGTACATGGTATTGCTATTGGAGGGGTCCATCATCAACTTATAGCCACCGATATTGGTAGTGGTATAATCCCAATTCAAGCCGGTCGGGGTCCAGGTCGAACCACCATTGGTGGACTTCCAAACGCCCGCGGAACGGCTGCTGCTGCCATCTCCATCCCCGGTAAGAATGTAAATGGTATTGGTACTCGTGGGATGGATCACAATCCCGGAAACTCCCCAGAATGCAATTCCATCCGTCAATGGTGCCCAGGTAGTGCCGCCATTGGTGGTCTTCCAAAGGCCGCCGGCTGGTGCCCCGGCATAGATGATATTGGAATTGGTAGGATGGAAACGGATCACATTGATCCGGCCGATACCTCCATTGTATCCGGATTGGCCTTTGAAATGGTCCTGTGAACCAAAGAAAGTCCAGGAGCCATTGGTAGAATTGGTCCGGGCATTGTCAAAGGTTCGGGCCTCCACATAGTTGCGGTAATTTTTCCAGGTCTCTGCATAAGGATTCTGGATCTCTCCGTTTTCCCCGGTCCTGGGCTCCATATAGTACTCCCATCGCTTGAATTGCTTGTAACTCGATCCCCGAACCATGTCGTGGGTCTCGAAGTACCGGTTGAATTCAGTTTGGATTTCCTGAAAAGTGTGCTGATCTCGTTCGTCGACCCACATCTCCAGCCACCGTTGAGCATACATTGAGCTCAAGGGCAGGAGCAGGATCAGACCTGTCAATATGATATTTCGCCTAAGCATAATTCTCTTGTTTTAAGGTGAACAGAATATGTCATGGGGAACATCATTTTTTAGCCAATTCAGCCTTCAATTCTTCTATTTCAGCCTGTTGCTCCTGGATGGCCTGGACCAGGATAGGAATCAGGGCCGTGTAGTTGACAGACTTAATGGTGCCAGTGACTTCGGGATCGTTCATTTCACCTTCTTCTCCACCTTCTTTCAGGGTAGGTGCGCCGAGGGTTTCAACGTCCTTCACCAATTCAGGAAGTACTTGCTCCAGATCCTGAGCCAGGAATCCATACTGCTTCTCAGTTGGCAGGGACAGATCTTCATCTACAACGTAATCATAGGTCTTTGGCTTCAACTGCGCAACAATACCCAGGGCACCATTGAGAGAGGTTACATTTTGCTTCATGCGGGCATCGGAGGTTTGGGTAACAGTACCTGAAACATAGACGTTGCCGGAGAAGTATCCGGCCCAGGCCGTACCACCGTCACAAGCGGTTGAGATGCCGGAGTACAAACCGTAGCGGGTTCCGGTTCCATCACCACTACTGCATCCCAAATAGTTGTACAAGGCATAGCGGACACCATTTCCCCCATAGGAATAGAGGTAATTGTAGGTTCCATAAGCGGTAGTGCTGGTATAGGTAGTCCCGTAATTGTAAATCCCACGGTGAGCGGAAGTATTTCCAGAGGGGCCATAAGTGAGGTTGTACAATCCGTAGCGACCTGATGTGCCACTGGAATTTGCGTAGTTATAAATACCATACTTATAGCTGGTACCAGTATAATAATTCCGGTTTTCGATTCCATACCGGGTGGTGGCATTGCTGCTATAAACATCCAGCCTGGCGGATGGGGCAGTCGTTCCTATGCCGACCTCACCATCGGAATCCACATGGAGTTGGGCCTGGACCTGGTCAAAATTCAAAAGGAAAAAGAAAAGTACAAGGGTAGAAAAAACGAATTTTACTTGTTTCATTTTAATGGGTATTAGAGTGATTATTGATAAAGTTTCAAATGATTGTCGGGTGCATAGATATCCCCTGCCTTTTACAAGGCAAATGGATCGAAAAATACAGAACCAGGATATGCCCTAGGGCATCCAATGTTGATTTATCACAGGGATCCCTTGATGGGATCTGGAAGAGTAAAAAAAGAAATTATCTTTATTGCTTCAGAGTTTCCAAGGACGCAAAAAAAACCTTTAAATGAAAGTACTTAACATAAATGAAACATAGAGCGCGACTTCAAACAGCCACTATTGAAGCATTTTATTGTTGATTCACGTGTACCTAAACCCTTGTAGATTTCAATGCAGCCAACAACGTCCCGGAGGCATATATTTTTAAATTTTTTCATAAGAACCTGACTGATGTTTCTCACTTATGGGGAAACTCCGGACTTGACCTTGAGGTCTTTGGAGAGAATGACTCTCTCGGAATCGGTTGATTTCCGATTCGGCAGGCTTGTTGTCAATTCAATGGGATGGCTTTCTCAGAATCGGTTGATTTCTGATTCGGTCGGCGTCTGGAACTCCTCTTCAGGAATCATGTGGGAATTCATCCCCAGATTGAACCGCCATATCTCCCTCAAGCGATCCGCTGACCACAGATCTCCCTGGGTGACCAACTTCAGGCGGTCATAGTATTCGGCAAGGTCCGGGTCAGCTAACTGGTTCCCTCCCTGTTCAAGAGATGCAAGATACCCCTCCGGCAACCTCCGGAAGAAGTGTCCGATCCGCCAATAAGGAACCCTCAATGCGGGCAATCGGGCCAGCAAGGGATCCGTCAAGGCCAACTCATCCACGATATAGACATTTGGCCCGGAGCGGTACCCCCGCAATCCGACTGCCACTTCGACTTGTACCAGCAGTATGCTGTCCGGCGCCTCCCCCCAGGTTTCAAATTCCCTCTCGATCGCCAGAACATCTGCATTTTTGTGGAGCGTCAACCAAGCGGTCCGCTGCCAGGCCATTCCCTTTTCGTCTACAATTCCTTCCGTATAATAGGCCCGCTCATTTCCCCTCCGGTCGGCATAGTAATCCTTCCCTACTTTCGCCGGATGGTAAGGATGTATCAGGCTCACCGCGGCAAATACCCCAACCACCACGGCCATTCGTTTCCAGGGCCAATCCATACTTCCCAAGAGAATCACGGCCAGTAAAAATGGAGAGGCGATGAACCTTCCACTCATGAAATCCCCTCCTACCCAGACCACATAGGCCAGATAGAGCCACAACCCGGCGAGCAACCAGCGGCTCAAGCGATTGCCTTTGACCAGGACAAGCACGGTCACCAGCAGGATCAGGGGCAAACTCAGAAAGTCGGAAGTCAGTGAATCCCAGAGGTACCACAGTCCCTGCTCCAACAACCACTCGCGGGGGAATGCGGTCATGGCTTTGGCGTAATAGGTATTCGGGAAAGGAAAGCCATAGTAAAATAAGGAGAACAATTCCCAGATGATCAAGGGCAGGAATCCCAGCGTAAGCCGTCCCAGATTTCGCCAGGAGCGTTGTTGCAGGAAAAGGTACACGAGGATGGGGGTGATCAGCAGGAGGTGATCCAGGCGGTTCAGCAATAAAAGGGCGGAAATGGTACCCAGCCAGAGGAAGTTGATTCCTCCCCTACCGGAGGTCAAGATATGCCCGGCGAAGAGCAGGATCAGAAAATGGCTCAATGGGTTTTCCAGTCCTGAGGTGCTGAAATCTACGTAGGCGCGGGAGCAGACCAGGAGTACCAGGCAGAAGGCCGCTCCCCAATAAGTGCCGGTTATCTTTGGAAAGCGTAGTGCCGCCAAAAAGGAAAACAGCAGGCCCATTCCCAGTCCGACAAAATAAGCATGGCCGAAGACGAGATACACCGGGGCCAGGGTCAACAACCAAAGGGGATGGGTAAAGGTCTGCACCCGTTCGGTCATATTCCATACCAGGCCGTGGCCGTGGTCCAGGTTGTACAGGGTTCGGAAGGTGATGTAGATGTCGTCTGACATCCAGGCATTGCGCAGCACGACTATCCCGAGGACTCCCAGAGCCAGGAAAAAGGGGAGTTTTTTCCAACGGAATACACGTATCATGCCGCTAAGGTAAACATTCCTTTAGATTCCGTGAGGTGTAGATTTAGGGTCTTGGTAGCAGAGGAATTTACTTTTGTGAAGAATAGGCTGTGGAGGGCCGCTACGGGAAAGCCTTTGAAGTGGGACCACAGTAGGGAGAAGCTAAAAACTGACGCTGGTCATTTTTATGAAGCCTTAAATTTCCAAAATTATAGGCTGGGAGAGTTTCTCTTACTTTGTCGGAATAGCGTGTTGCTTTGTCGGAGTAGCGTGTTGCTTTGTCGGAGTAGCGTGTTGCTTTGTCGGAGTAGGGAGTTACTTTTTTGGAGTAGCGTGGCTCTCACCAAGGGAAATCCGGGATTTATCAAATCATTACCAAATGAGCAGTTTTCGCATTCGTCCTCGTTTCAGCCGCACGGTCTATTACACCCCCGACCGGGTGGAGGAAATGTTCCGCGAAGGATTGGAAAAGCCAACCGCGCCCTGCATTGGTAAGATCTCGAAAAGGTATATTACCCTGCACATCCCGGAAGAGGAGCAACATTACTGGTCGCCTCAATTGTCCATGTCGATTGAGGAACACGATGAAGGGACCGAAATCCACGGGACCTATGGCCCCCACCCCAATATCTGGTCGGCCTTCTTTTATGGGTATGCTGCGATCGCAATTGTCTCTTTGTTTGTCGGGATTTGGGGTTGTTCGCTGTGGATGCTGAAGAAAGACCCTTGGGTGCTTTGGGGCTTGCCGGTTCTGGGGGGGATCGCCCTGGTCATGTATATCGTGGCGCAGGGAGGGCAAAAGTTTGGCGCTGAACAGACCTTTACATTGCACCATTTCTTTGAGGAAACGGTTGGGGAAAAGGCGCATATTCATTGATTTAGGACCTGTTAAGTCTAATTTGAAGGTGAGCGTCTATTGCTGGGGATCGCCTGAGCTTTGGGGGGTTGAAGCACTCTGTCGTCAGGAATTGGATAATTGGTATGTACATTGTTGAATTCGAGCAAAACGGTGATGACAGGGCAAAATATGGGGATCGATTGCTCCCTAAATTGGCGAAAGAGCTTAAAATAAAAGGGTTGACATCACCAGAGTTATCCAGGTGTAGGCAGTTTTTTAATGTTTATCCTCAAATTCTTGGGACAGTGTCCCAAGAATTCTGAAATGTCACGTGCTCATTGAACTCAAAGTAGGTGCATTCACCCATGAGCATATTTCCGATCAATTTTTGGAAAGCGAGGTTCCACGAAAGTAACTCCTTTGGGTTCTCTGCAAAATCTGAGGGGAAATCTCCGAAGAGGTGCCACTGTTACAATTCCTGCATCTGCTGAATTAGCCGTTTCAGACTCATTGGTGGTTTGGGAGGAAGAAGGCCATGCCTTAGGTGGGTTGACGGTTATGGGCGTATTTTACATCGCTATGGAAAGAGATAAAAGGGGCCGTGGGGTCGTTCGCGATAAGCTCCAAGAATATGCTGGGCGCCTTTCCTCCGCTTTGATTGATGAAGTTGAATCCAACCCTTGGGGGGCTTTGAGGATAGAGGAAGTCTTCGAGGAGATATTAGAACTGGTGTTTCCCGGAGGAAGTGGTGGTGTTGGAACGCGGATTAAGGATGCATTAGCAGATGTAATCAAGTGGTTTGGTCGATATGATGATCCGGTGGGCGATAATCAAATTGTTCTAATTGGAGCCTCAGAAAGAATCCTTTCCTCCAACCCTTCCTATGACCCTTCTACTCGTATTCGTCCTGTTGCAGATCCAAGCCCAAGGACTTTCACACTTGAATTTCGCGGAAGCGGTGCTGTTTATGAGATAGTAGTAGAGGTTGAAGAAGGAGAAAATGGACGTTTAGTCAGATAAGATTGCTCTATTTTGAGAATTGTAGCATTAGTGTCATTTCTCATTTGAAGTCCAGGCGCATTAGTGATCTGAGCTGCGGCTAATCCTTGACGTAAAGCCCTTAGGTTTAATGCCAAGGCAGTGGAAAAATGAAGTATTACGCCTCTCCAGCGATCTAAGGCACAAAATCACCCAAAAACAGAAGGGCCGAACCAGTAAAAATACCAGCCCGGCCCATCAGCATGGCAGGCGGGATATTGTTCGAATGGGTTGATGGAGGGGTTGGGGTTGATTGGGGAACTTCGAATATCTAATGAAATATAGATTTAACTCAAAAACTTCGAGGCTTCATTCCTGACAATTCCGCTTTGAGATGAAAGGCAATGGGCAATCCAAAGTAGTCGAATTCGACCACTTTATATTTGAGGTTTTGCAGCCCAACACTAATGGCCATAATACAGTCCAGATATTGAGCAAACCGTCCCCTTCCATTATAGAAAATGCTTTAGATTTGAAGCATGGAAGTGAGAAGGCAATTTGCGGAGGTTCACGAAATGATCATTGCTGCCAGGGAGCGATCATATCACGCAGTGAACACGGAATTGATTAAGCTTTATTGGAATATTGGATCTTATATTTCCAAACGCATTGATCAAGAAAGCTGGGGTAAAGGAGTGGTTGAGGAATTGTCAAAGTTCCTTCGAAAAGAAGAGCCAGGTTTAAACGGTTTTTCTTCTCGTAATCTTTGGAGAATGCGCCAATTTTATGACTCCTATCAGGACCAGGAAATTCTGTCGCCACTGGTGACAGAATTGACCTGGACCAATAACCTGATCATACTTTCAAGGACTAAGGATTTACAGGAACGCGAATTCTATCTGAGACTTGCCATCCGCGATCGATTATCAAAAAGAGACCTTCAGAGGACAATCAATACCTCCTCCTACGAACGAACAATGATAGGTGAACAAAAACTGTCACCAGTGGCGACAGAATTTGATCCGCAATTGGCATCCATCTATAAGGACACTTACATTCTTGATTTCCTAGACTTACCTGAAAACCATTCAGAAAAGGATCTTCAAAAGGCTATACTCGCGAATATCAAATCATTCATCCTTGAATTGGGTAACGATTTCACTTTTGTAGGGGAAGAATATCGACTTCAGGTTGGAAACACAGACTTTTTTGTAGACCTCTTGTTTTACCACCGAGACCTAAGGTGTTTGGTTCCTATCGAGTTGAAAATAGACAAGTTTCAACCAGAATTTCTCGGAAAAATGAACTTTTACCTAGAGGCCCTAGACCGAGATGTGAAGAAATCCCATGAGAATCCAAGCATAGGGATCATCCTATGCATGGACAAAGACGATGAGGTGGTAGAGTATGCAATGAATCGAAATATCTCGCCTACCCTTGTTTCAGAGTATCAAACGAAACTTATACCGAAGGGTAAATTACGGAGAAAGCTAAAAGAACTTTTCTCCCAATCTAATTTGGACAAAGAGGAATAACTGAAAATTGTAGGGTAGAGAATCTTCGATCAAAAGCAGATACAAATCATTGAAACATTTCCTCAGTATGGCAGGCGGGGACCGAATCTCAAGAATAGGCAACGACATTGAAGGGTCCGAATTAAGGGGACACTTCCAAGGACTATTCGATGCGGGAAGCTTGTCAGTATTTACTGACAAGCCTGACAGTCCTGACCCTAACAGGGTGACCATCTGGTTCCTCAATGGTTGACCCCACAGACCCTCGACTATTTACCATTGGCAGGATCAAGGTGCTCGGAGGTGCCCTTCGACCCATTCTACTTCAATGGGTCGAGGGCGCAGCTTCCAATGCTCATTATCCAACCACAAATGCCTTATTCTGCTGTTCAATCAGCTATGACTGCCAATCTGACAAGGGGTATTTTCCGGGATAATGTGGATTGAATTGAAACGTCCAATACGTTTCAAGGGGCTTTTCATGGGGTTGGCCTGGATCAATTGGTTGTCTCTTTGCCTGGGTCTGGCAATTCAGGAATAATATGTGGGATTTTCACATCAAACACTTCCCTCTTGGAATTGTAGTGGTTGGCAGTTCCTTCGGGATAGACCACGATGTATCCAGCCGCATCACAGTAAGTTTCCAATTGAGAAGTTTCCCGGAATCCTTCCCTGCTCCCTCCACCGCCGTGCATCCCGATCAGCAGGGGCAATGGGGTGGTGCCGTCGTAATTGGGGGGCAGATGGATATCGAACAAACGCTCGATGCCTTGAAGGGTCAATTGATGGGCAAAATCACGTTGTGCATCGGTTGCCTCAGGATTTTCCCCATTGCCATTCAGGTTGGGCTTACAAGCCAGGGCAATTGGTACCAGGCAAAACAGGAACAGGATCAGACTCGCTTTTCGAATGGTCATAGTAGCAAGTTAATGCCCTCATTGCTAAGGCTCAAAGGAATTTTGGAATCTGCTGTCCAAGAGGAAAAAATCATCCCATGCACCAATCCCCACCCATACTGCATCTATGAGATAAAGTGACCCATCCCAACAGATAAATAACCAATATGATTCCATCCAATAAACGATCCATCCGGCATTCGAACATTGGGCCCAAGCATTCACTCACTGAGAGCCATCATATCTATCAGCATTCTCAGCTTCCTCACAGCCCAATGGTCGTTTCTTTGAAAATTCTGCTGCTGATCCTGTTTACGATAATTGGCATCAACATTTCCTACTCCCAAGGTTTCAAAACCCAATCCATCTCTGTCTTCAAGAACGGACTCGCATTTATCCAGAAAAGTGCTCAGGTAAAGGTCAAAGATCAACAGGCAATTCTCTACGATCTGGGAACCACCAGCGACAGTACCCTGAATTTAAAGGATGAACTGAAAGCCCTGAAGTTTGGCTCCCTCTGGTTCAGGAGCCCTAACCAAGATCTGCACAGTGTCAGCCGATATTCAAGCCAGGTAGACAATTATTTACCCATCCAAAACCTTCGTGAATTATTGACCAGTAACCCCGGCCAACCCGCCACTTTTTTCTTCAAAGACACCCATGCCGCCATCGATCCGGCGATCAGAAAGGACCCGGTAAAGGTGCTGGCAGATACCTGGACCCTTACCGGTGATTTCCTCATGCTCAGTTCCGGTGGCAAATGGAGCAATGCCCACCTGAGTGACCTCGAAGGGGTTGAGTTCCTCAGCAAACCCAAGCTGAAACGAAAGACCCAGGAAGAGAAGCTCGGACTGCACCTTCAGTTCAACAGTTCGAAGAGCAGGCAGGATGTGGAGATGATGTATGTTCGCAAGGGTATCTACTGGGTTCCTACCTACCACCTGGATATCGTTTCGGCCAATGAAGCCCGCCTCCGCCTGGTCGCCAACCTCCTGAACGACGTCGAAGACATTGAAGATTGCAGTATGAATTTCGTGGTAGGGGTTCCCAATTTCGAATTCAAAGACATTGCAACCCCTCTTGGAAATGATGCTACGGTGGAACAATTTATGCAGGAATTGGCCGGTCAACGTTTGGCGACTGCAACTGCCGTAAATCCCCATTTCAACCTGAATTCGGCAGCTTTCTCCAACGCCGTCTCCTACAATTACAGCAGCAGGGACAATACCTCCTCCACACAAACGACCCAGAGATTCATCGTTGAGCCGGAAAGCGACTTAGAAGATGGCATGTTTCTCTACCCCAAAGAAAATATCAGTTTGCGCAAAGGAGGAAGGGCTTTAATTGACCTGTTTGAAGAAAATGTTCCCCTGGAAAAGGTCTACCACTGTGAATTGCCGCCCAATAGTATCAATTCCCTGAACCAGAGTGCCACTCGCCGCGATGTGATCCAGTCATTCAAGATCAGCAACAGAACGGGGCGCCCACTTACCCACGGCCCGGTTTTTGTCACCAGCAGCCAAGGAGAGAGCATTCGTCCGATCGCCAACGACAAGATTCTCTTTACCCCCTCAGGAATGAACGCCTATATCAAAGCTGCGGATGCCAACGACATTCTCCTTTATGACGAGGAAAAGGAGTCGACCGGCAATATTCAAGCTCTGACCGGTTGGAAAAAGTTGACTATGGATGCGGGTTTTTCGATCACCAATATGCGGGAAGAACCGATCGTGATTGAGGTGACCCGACTGATTCATGGAGAGCCCAAACGAGCCTCTTCCGACGATTGGGAAGAAGAAATTGTCCGCAAAAAGCTCAGGAAACAAAATCAGATTTCCCGGTTAAAATGGCGGATTGAGCTGAAGGCTCAGCAGACCAAGAAGATTGATTATAAGTACACGGTGAATAATTAAGCTTTCACGCCTGTTTACGACATTATGGGTTAAGAATCCTCAGCGGAAAAAACTATATTTATACCGACTAAATCAATTAAGTGACCGGTAGATATGAGAAGATATAGCCTTTCCTTTGCAGTATTGTTTGTCCTGATGGGTTTGTTTGGGACCTTGAAGGCCCAGGACACCACCATCGTGCAGACGCTGACCTTTGACTCAGTCGCCCGTTCCGGGACCTGGATGTTCCCTGCGGATACCGGTCAGACCTACCGCAAGATCATCATGCAATACCGGATGCGTTGCCACAATGCAGCGGTTGGCAATGGTTTTGTAGGTTGCTACGAATGGGATTACAGTTGCAATACCCTGATCCGGGACTCCAGCCAGGTGGACTCCGCCAAACTGAACCATCCCACCCACAGGGTGACCGGCTTCAGTGGCCCCAACTTTGACTATGTATTCAGTCCTACCTACGATTTTGTCTCCGATACCCAGCAACTGGTCATCAACAATTCTACCATTTCTGAGACTTCTTATGGCATTGGTTCTGGCGCTACTGCAGGCGCATCGCCTTTCCGCACCAGCATCCAGGATGCCAAATCCCAATACCTCTGGCAAGCGTCTGAGCTTACCACCGCCGGTTTGAGTGCCGGTCCGCTCACCGGTCTCCGCCTTGATCTCAATGCCCTGGGCAGTGACCTTCGCTACCTTCGGGTCCGCATCCGCCACACCGCTGCCACCGCCCTCGACGAGATCGTTCCAGATGGCCCCCAATGGACCCAGGTCTATTTCCTCGACACCCAATTCCCTGGCACCGGTACACAAATGCTGCCCTTCTACCAGAACTTCACCTGGGATGGCACCAGCAACCTGCTGGTTGAATTCAGCTACAGCCTCAATGCCGCCGGCAGTGACTACACCGTGCAAAATGATCCCCAGGGATACAATGTGGGGGTTGCCTCCCCTACCCACGATGGATACATTCCCTTTGATGGCAGCGACGACCGCATTGTCTGGACACCCTCCGGAGGTAACCAGTCCTTTTCCAAAATGACGGTAGAATTCTGGGCCAAAGTGACTTCCCCGAACCAGGCTCAATATTCCAGCTTTTTCAATACCGGCAGTACGGGACGGGACTTCCAGATCGACCTGAACGGGAGCGGTGTGATTCGCTTCACAGGCGACAACCAAAGCGCAACCTTTGGCAATGTCACCGGAGATTGGCAACATATTGCGGTGGTTATTGACAGCCAGGCGCAAGGCACCTTCCTTTATTTGGATGGGGTGAAAGTCGACTCTTCCGGCGGTGGATTGCAGGACAATCTGATCCAGGACCTGACCATCGGTGAAAACCGTGGGGGCAATACGCGGATCGAAGCCGACATGGATGAAATCAGGGTTTGGAATACGGCGCGTACGACGTCTGAGATCCAGAACAATATGTACAAGCGTTTGCAGGGCAATGAATCCGGACTCTACGCGTACTACCGCTTTGACGACGGACAATCCAGCCCTGCCACCGATGCCAGTCCCAACGGAAGGGACGGAACCAAACTCGGTGGTGTAATGCAGGGTTGGTACAATGGCAGCGATATTTTCAGGGGGCTTCCCCCGGTTACCGATCGGCCCAAGACTACCTTTGTACGTGGTACTTACAACCAGACCATTACGGCAGTTCCGGTAACGGACTCCATCCAAAGACCTTCTCAGGAGATTACCTGGTTTGGGCCCAATGGCACCGATCTCGATACTTTAGGCATCTTCAGCGGCTGGGCCGCAGGCTGGCAATATGTCTATGACCCCGCCGGTAATGTGGTGGACTCTGTCATGGCCATGGCCGATTCCACCATCTCGATTGGCTCCTTTGTCTACTACAACAAGCGCCCGATGGACCTGGAGATCATGTCCTTCGTGACTCCTTATGGCAATGGACTTGACCTTGGAGTCGACGGTGTCATGTGGGAATTTGACATGACCGACTTCTCCCCTGTGCTCCACGGACCGATTTATATGTATATGAACCGGGGTGGACAAAACCAGGAGGAAATGGACATTCGCTTCCTGTTGATTTCAGGAACCCCACCCCGGGATGTCAAAAGCGTTCGCAATATCTGGCCGATTCCCGGTATCCTGGGACAACCCGGCAACAACTATGCGAATTACTCCGTCGACCTCATTCAGGAACCCCGCGATGTGGTGCTTCCATTGGATGAAGACGAATGGAAAATCAGGACTATGGTCACAGGTCATGGTCAGGAGGGAGAGTTCATTCCCCGAACCCATTATATGAATCTGGATGGAGGCAACCCGGAATGGTCCTGGAATGCCTGGACAGAATGTTCTGAACTACCGGTCTATCCCCAAGGTGGCACCTGGCTCTACGACAGGGCCGGCTGGTGTCCGGGAGATCCTACTGATCTGGAAGAATTCCCGCTGGATGGCTATGCGGTTGCCGGAGACACCATCAATATTGATTATGGGATCAATACCATTTCCAATCCCGGTGATACGCGCTACCTGACCTCTCACCTGCTGGTTGGCTATAATAGTCCCAATTTCAGCCTGGATGCTTCGGTGGAGTACGTAAAGGTACCTTCTGATCAAACGGAACATGCGCGTTACAATCCGGCCTGTTCTCAGCCAGTCGTTACCATTAAGAATACAGGCGCTACTCCTCTGACCTCTTTGGAGATCACCTACAATGTCAGGGGCGGAAGTTCGCTTACCTATTCCTGGACCGGGAACCTTGATTTCCTGGAATCAGAAGACGTGGCCCTTCCCCTGAGTGCACAGACTTTTTGGAACAATGCCACTGCCAATGTATTTGAGGTTTTGATCAGCGAGCCCAACAACGGGGTGGATGAAAATCCTGATAACAATACCTATGATTCTCGTTATGAGCCCTGGGCACAGTACCAGGGTGGATTGAGCATTGTCTGGAAGACCAACAACAATGGTGGTCAGACCACCTACAAGGTCTATGACGATGCCGGCAATATCGTCGCCCAGAACAATCCCTTTCTGGGAGCGAATCAGACTTACAACGATGACCTTAATCTTCCCGCTGGTTGCTACAAACTCCGGTTTGACGATCAGGGGGATGACGGTCTCTACTATTGGGCAACCCCCAGCAATGGTTCCGGCTATGCACGTTTCCTGGAATACAATGTGATTCAGGAAAACTTTGAACCGGAGTTTGGTGGCTTCTTCGAGCATCATTTCTGGACCGACGGTATTGTCAATGGAGATGAGATCACCATTCCTGAATTGATCAGTGTCTGGCCCAATCCTTCCAGTGGTATCTACCATGTGAAGATGGATGGTTTCACCGGGCAGGATGCCGAACTACAGGTCTATGACCCACAAGGCAAACTGATTTGGTCAGCTGAGCTGGGCGCAGGCCATGGCGGGACGGTGGAACGGGTCATCGACCTTTCCAGCCAGCCTGCTGGCTGGTACATCATGAAAGTTCAGGATGGAGAACGGGTGAGGGTAAGGCAGTTGCAGAAGATGTAGGGAGAAGGTTACTTTATCAGTATCTTACTCTCAATCTGCTCTACATCAAGCACTAAGGTCTGCATGGCAATGACACTTTCATCGGCTCTCAGCACAGGTCCTATGTACTCCAGCGGGGGGGTGCAACTCTTGCAATTCCATTGGAGAACCTCGTTGTCCTTTTCATCGATCAGGATGACCTGAATGTCCACGGAAACCTTTTTGTCGGAGTTGTAAGTCCGGTCGTCCCTCCACTTGTGAAACATGTGGGCTCCGAAATCATGACTGGAAAAAATTCCCCATTTGATGGTGATTTGCCCTCCCTGAGGCTTCGCCAACTTTTTGGACACATACCCACTTGGGTCGTCACCGCGGCGGTAGGAAACATACTCCATTTTTTCGGTCAGCCCGGAGACTTCATAGGCTGACAATTGTTCCCCATCAAATATAACACGCCAATAACACGTGAGATGTGGGTACTCCACAACGGGGTTGACTTTCTTGGTCATAATTCAAATATATTTAAGATAGATAAGGCTAAATCTATGCTTGTGAATAATCGCTTGAGTGTTGGAATGTAAAGGTAGAAAAGTATTCTTCATTCCCGTCCGCCCCTCCCATAGACCGGGTAATTTATAATACATTTTGTTCCATCTAAAAGTTATTTCGAGCAATTATTAATAGCCTTTCAGAAAACAGATATTGCCTTTGTCCACTTAAAATTGCCTCTCACTATCGATTCACGGAACATCTGACGCGACAAAATATGCATATAAAAGCCATTCAGGCGCATTTTACAAATGCCCAATCAGGAACATTTTCCAAATGCCTTTGACTTTTCACTTGGTTAGGCTCTTTGATTCCCCTTGTTTTGTATTTGAAGTGATCGAGACAAAATGCCACTCGCATACAGCCTCAATATTTCACTTTTTAGTCAAGCCAATAAAGCACTGATCAAACTTGTAATCTGAAACCTGTATCTAATCTGGCAATAAGTCCTGACAAAGGATGCCTTTTGACCTGAAACACTGAACACTCTAAAAACGCGATTTTATGAGAACTTATCCGTGGAAGCTATTCTGCATTCTATTCGTTTGCTTATGGGGGCCTATCGGGCTTACCCACCTCGATGCTCAACTTTCTTATCCACCGGGGCCGTACTGTGAGGGCGGCTCTGGGATCATTCAAGCTCAGGGGGTGGCTAACATAAATGGCACCTTCTCTTATTCACCCAACACTGGAACCTTTAGCCTGGGACTGGATTCCGCAATTGGCTCGATTAACCTGGCAAACTGTACTGAGGGAACCTATACAGTCGTCTTTCTACCCATTAACCCAAACACTCCTCCCAGCAGCACCACCATCCAAATCCTGGGTAACAATCCTTCGAATTTTTCCTACCAGCATCCCAGTTATTGCAGCATGAACTCACTGGTCTCCCCGGTAGCCGGATTCGACCCTGGAGGAACATTTTCGGCACTTGGCCCTGGTCCTACCGTGATTGATTCCATTACGGGAGAGATCAACGTTCCGGCATCTATTGACCCCAATAATCCCCAACATACCATCCAATACGTCATGGGGGGCAATTGCCTTGACACCACCACGGTTCCCTTGGTGCTGGAAGAACCGGTCGCGGACTTTGACTTGTCCAGTACGCAATATTGCCGGTCGGGCAACGGTCCCATTCAAGCCACCAATATTTCCGGCCGGGGTTTATTTAAAATTTGGCGGAATACAGTTCTGATTGATACCATAAACAGCCGCCTGGGAAATTCAAATTTCCACCCGATCAGAACCCTTTTGAATAACCAGCCCATGGTAGCGGGCAACTATACAGTGAGATTTATACTGGATGCTGACACGAGTGGTTGTACGGATTCGATCGTTAAAACCTTCACCATTCTCGGAACCAATAATTACACAGCATCCTACCCCTCTGCCAACTATTGCCAGGATGTCACCACCCTGCAAAACCCAATCATCACCACCCCACTGCAATGCATTAACTGCATCGAATGGGTGGCCTATCCCAATGGATTGAATATTGACCCTCAGAATGGAAATATCAATCCGGGTGACAACAGTGCAATGGGGACCTACGATGTCTATGCCAAGATCACGGATGGGATATGTGTGGATTCATTTTCGGTGGGCCCGGTAACCATTGATTCGCTCGTCAAGGCAGAAGTGATATTCGATGAGGTTGTTTGCAAAAATGGCCACCAAACTCCGGTTCCGCTCTCCCCTCCTACCCCGGCTCAAGGGTCCCTTACCTGTCCTGGCGCCTTGAATATCGGTCCAAACAACAGCCTGCTGCTCAATGGTTTGTCAGACCAGGCGGGCGACCGAACCTTCTCCCTGATCTACCTGCCCAACGCAGGGGTTTGTGCCATCCCGGACACCTTTGACATCACGGTGAGGCAGTTTCTGGGAAGCTTTGACTACCAGGATACCAGCCTATGTCCGGCTCAGGCCATCCAATTTCCAGTGAATATCTATCCCCAGGGAGTTGGCTATGACATGTACTATATCCAGGATCCGGGTTCACCAAGTTTGGGACAATTGGGAATTGATTCTGCCTGCGGAAAAATAGATCCTCAGAACAGCGCCATTGGTACTTTCCTTCCCGCGCTGGTAATGATGGACTCTGTTTGTGCGGACACTTTCCCCGCCAATCGCTTCATCAATATCTTCAGCAACCCCAACCCGTATTTTGATTTACCCGATGAATACTGCTACCGCACCGGAATGCTGGACACCCAACCGGACAGTATGAGTGGAGATTTTTCGGTGGTTACCCAAAGTGCTTCGGGCAATCTGCCCATTGGCCCCACCGGGATGATCGACCTCACCAACAGTACACCGGGAACGTTTCTCATCACGCATAGCTTTCCGCAATACGGGTGTCCGGTTGATTCCACCCAGCTTTTCACCCTGCACGATTTGTTCTTCAGCAGCATTGACTACATCGCGGATACCTTCTGCTCTTCTCCGAACGATGTCTACTATCCGTTCACCAATGGTGGCGGGGTCGGAACCGGGAGCTACTGGAGTGACCCGATTACCATTGTTCATCCCGATTCAGGGACGCTGGATGTAAGTACCCCTGGTACCTTCACGGTTTATTATGTGGTGGACAGCAGCTTCGCCCCTTGTCCCGTCCGCGATTCAGTGGATATCCATATCAACCCAGGCAATTTAAGCCAGTTTTCCTATGAGGAGCCGGCCTATTGTAACTCTGCACCATTTGCTTATGTAGCAGATAGCACCCTGGCCAGCCTCTTCGGTAGATTCTATTGCCAGGACACCTCGCGGCAAATTACCCTGGACTCGCTCACGGGAGCGATCAACCTGGCCCAAAGTGATACGGGGACATTCTGGATCGAATACCATCTTCCGGGTCAGGGTTGGTGCCCGACGGTTCAGGAAGCGAGTGTCAGGATTATTGGCACCGACCTCACCACCCAATTTACCTTTGAGGACACCCTCTGGTGCCAAAGCGATTCCGTTATTTTTCCGGACTTTGGACCCGGCTCCAATGAATCGGGGAGCTTCTTTTCACCGTCGAACGTCAGCTGGGCCAACAGTGTCAATGAACCGTTCAAGGGAATCAACCTCGATCAGTCCTCCCCCGGCCCGGTAACGATTGGTTATGCTTTACAAGGGGTGTGCATGGATACATTCACCTTTGACATGACCATCATGCCTTATGATTCTGTGTGGTTGGAGTATGACACTTCGACTGTCTGCAATATCGATTCTCTGGTCCCAACAAGCTTTGGGGTCTACCCTGGCTCCTTCAGCGAACCCACTGGATCTGTAGAATTCTTTGATACGTTAACCGGCCTGATCAACCTGGGGGAAAGTCGTTCCGGTGTCTATGATATTGTATATACAAGCAATCAATATTGCCCTGCCAAGGCCTCTTTCGAACTGAGGATCGAAAGTGCGAATACGGCCATCGAACCGGATTATTCCCCCGATACCACCCTTTGCATCGGAGACACCCTCACCATCTCTACATTCTATACCAATGACATCTATTATTTTGTCAACGGGAACCTAATCGCCTCCAATGTCCCATCGGTAAAATACGTCGTAGGGGACGAAGAACAGCAGGTCTACCTGATTCAGGATACCCTCCTGCCCTGTCCGAGGCGTTATTACCAAATGGTGGAAGGAAAACCTGTTCCCAACCTTACCTTGCCCTACGAATCTCTCAGTGTTGCGGCGGAAGCATCTTTGCAAATCCCGCTGGTCAGCAATATCGACTCTACTTGGTTTCACCTTCGCATGGATACCACGGGTCCGGTCTGGGCTGAAGCCGATACCGGTGCCATGGGCGTTTTTATGGTCCCCGGTCCGGTGGAAATGCCGGTGGATGTCCACACCCTGGACGAATTTGTCCCCGGAACCATTGATTTGATCTTTACCCCGGAAAGCAGGGGCTGTCCGGGAACAACGCAAATCCTTTCCCTGAACGTCAACCCCGGAACCAATCCCATATTTGTCCCTGAAGTTTTCACGCCGAATGGAGATGGTATCAATGAAACCTGGGAGATCTGGGGCAACAGCGAAGTTGATCTCAGGGACTACCATATAGATGTGTTCAATCAGTCGATGGGACGGGTATATACAGTCAAAGATCTCGGTAGAGGATGGGACGGTGCCGATGTGCCGGGCGGGGTCTATTGGTGGCTGCTCAAAGACCAGGCGGGAACGGTTGTTCAATCCGGCGGCCTTACAATTCGGAAATTTTAATTCACGATGTTCCAGTCACGTTTCATCAGTCACGTTTCATCAGTCACATTTCATCAGTCACGTTTCATCAATCACATTCCACCTAGACTCCAAAACCATGAAATCATATATTTTCACCCTGGCCTTGCTGGCTGGTCTCCTCTTCACACGCTCCGGGTCGCTCTCTGCCCAACAAATCCCCATTTCTACCATTCAGGTACTTCAGCCTGGCAATTACAATCCCGGCCATGCCGCCTCCGGAGAACTCAGCGAGTTGAATATGGGCTATCAGCAACGCCTGATCCGGGTCGCCAACTCAAGTTCTGCCAGTCAATTCCTTCAGTACACCAACCGTCCCAGTGGTATCAAACGTGCTTTTTGCTGGGGGTTACAGATCGGCTACCGCCAGGAACATACGGAAGGATTGCTGACGATCAGTCCCACTGCCTGTGCCAAGCTCATCGATGAACCGGGGAAAAAACTGTCACTGGGGATATCATTGGGGATTGCCAACTGGGTTTCCAACTACAACAACCGGAGAAAGGCATCCTCTGAAGACCCTTTGCTGGACGGGACCACTAGTTTCATTGAGCTGGATGCCGGTCTGGGGGCAGAACTCCAATACGAGGTGGGGGCATTTGAGATCATGGCCGACCTGGTAGGCAGCCAACTTACCGGTAACCTGCTGAGTGAGCAGAGCCTCACCAACCCCTTGCGGCTGATCCCACACGTGCGGTCCGGCCTGACCGTTCACTACCTGGTCAACCGGGAATTCGCCATTGGTCCCCGGATTTTCTACCGGAATACCTTCAACGCTGAAAATGCCAAATTGATTGCCGGCACGACCGACTTTGGTCTTTCGGCCAAACTTCCCCGCAAGGACATCTGGTTTGCGCTGGCGGTCCGCACCGACACCAACTTAACCTCTCTGAGTGCACTGACCGCAGGTTTCGGAATGGGATTGATCCACGACGATACCCTGACTGACCCGCTTGCCTTTCGGAACAACCTGGACCTGAGATTTGGCATCAGCTACCCTTTGCAAGCCGGTGCTCTCAGTCCAAATCTGGAGTTGGGGCTGATTTACGCCTTTGGAAAAAAGAGAATCCCCAAGGTGTCCAAGATCAGGTTTGCCAATCCCTTCTGGCAGCGTGAAGAATGGATGACGGAGCACAAGGTCGAGCGGCTCGATGTGAATGGGCCCCGCGGCCTGGTTGGGGTCCAGCAGGTTCAGCGGGAAAAGGTTTATTTGACCTACAAATTTCCCGACGACAACAATATGTATCTGGGGGATTATCCTCAGTTCAGAAACGATACCCTGATTCGGCGGATTGGCATGGAATGGCAGGGGGTGGATGGTTTGCTGGAAAATATCTCTGCTGAGGTGATTGGGGAAGCTTTGTGGCCGGATTCTACCGACGTGGAGGACATCGAGAACATCGAGCCGTTGCAAAAGCTTTCCTGGATTGAGTTGGGTTCTCAATTGAAAGCTGACGAATACAGGGTGCATTTTGCGGTTCAGAAGGAATATATCGGCGAGCTTGGTTTTAACAATTACTCCGAAGATACCCTGTTCATTTCGATGATATTTGATGCCAAGGATACCACGATTGCGGTAGTCAAGGGCAAGTACCTGACGGAGCTGGAACTGGCGGCGTTGAAGCTGGCGGTGATGCGCAAGAAACTCGAATTTGAGCTCACAACGCTGTACGGGGATGACTACCAGGTGCGCTGGGAGGAGTCTCTTGATGAAGCCCCCAAGGTGATCGACGAGGAGGAAGACGAGATCGATGACCGCCCGGTGATCTGGATTCGCAAGCTGCGTATTGACTCCAACAACCCACACATGCAGACGTCCCAGGAAAATGAAATTGTTCTGAAATTCATACGGGACAAGACAAGGATTCCGAATTGGGAGGACGACCAGGAGGAGGAGACCGACAAAGAGGAGGCAGATTCGGCGGCGGATGAGGAGGAGAATCTGGAGGACTACTCGCTTGAGGAGGAAGAACCGGATTATATCAAAAGGCGGACGCGGAAAATGAAGCGGTAGGCAATGGGGCCTGTCTCAAAATGAAGAGGGCTGTCTCAAAATGAATGGGGGCTGTCCCACATTGAAGAGGGCTGTCTCAAAATGAAGTTGTGGTAAATGATGCGAAACAGGTAAGGGGGACCCGAAAGTCCCCCGAACCTGAAGCGCATTCAAAAACGCTCCTGTTCACCGTTATTTTTTGCCGCCACCGACCTGATCTTCGACGGGATCCTCTACGGCTGGAACCTCGGTCTTCTTCGAATGGTAGCAGGCGATGAGACACCAGCGGTGCTGTGTCCGGCAGGTAGCCCGGCAAAGGAAATCGGAGCCACAATCTGCCAGGCAGGTAGTGCGCGTGTCATCACATTCCTTCTTACAGGCCTGGTAGGCCGCTCCGGTCAGGGCATTCCCGTTGCGTTCCGAGCGCTCGTAGAGGGCTTTGGCTTCTGCAGAATACGGGTCCTTGATCTTGATCCCGGCTTCGAGGATGGCGATACATTCCTCCATGACGGCCCGCTCCCGGGGTTCGAACTTTTGCAAGGCGGCCGGGGATGGCATCTCGCTCAGTGCCTCTTTCATTTTTTGTTGAGACGATTGGGCGAATGCCGTTCCTGCTGAGAAGGCGAGGAATAACAGGATCATAGTGGTTGAAAATAGTCGTTGGATTTTCATGGTGTTATTGAGTTTAAGTATGATAGGTGATAAAAAATTCAGATGGATCAGGAGCCCTTGTGGTTGCGAACAACCGATTTGGGGTCAACCTGAATGGAGTTGCAAACCTCAGCCACCAGAACCTGTACGGTAACTTTGTCGGTCCCAGGTTCAGCAGGAACCCGCTGAATGGTAACCGGAGAACAGGCCTCCAGTCCCCGCAGGGTGAGAAATGGTGTTTTCCAGGCAGGTATTTCTTTCAGTGACTTCCCACAAACGGCTTTGTCTGCAGAGGTGATGTGAAAAGCATAGAGGTCACTGGCAGGTACCCAAAGCACTTGGATCATTTGACCGGGTGCAAGTTGGACGGTGGTTGCGATTTTGTCCCTCCCATTGGTCTCTTTTTTATCCTCATCGGGTCCCAGGCGCAAAGCATCCACGATATCCTTAACCCCAATTGCGCCGCAACTCGTAGAGTTGATCATCACATTGGTACGCTTCTCGAGTAGCAGCCGGTCCCTGAAGCAGAAAACTGAACTCTGGGCAAAATTGGTCGGTGATTGTAGCCAAACATTGACGGCGAGGCTATCAGATGGAATGGATTTCATGAGTTTGAATTAACGGTGAACAATTGTCATCTGCTTGGTGCAAATGATCTGATACGAAGGTAGGGGTTCGGGGGAATGAACTGAAGTCATTAACTTGTGCATTCATACGCAAGTAAATACTGCAATTTGTATGATATCAGCTACCTGGATGCTTATCAATATATTTAGCATAATAAAGCATACGCAAGGTATGCGGAGCCAAAGGCAAATAATTCAGAAGCATACGCCAGATATTCAGCACCCTTGACAAATAATTCAGAAGCATAAACAAGAACTTTTCCCTCTATGAAACCCAGCCAGGATCTCTTTCAACTTGTCCAGAGCCTCAGTTCAGCTGAAAAGCGGTTTTTTCGGGTCAATACGCAGCGACAGTCCGATCCGAAAGGCCAATCCAATACCTACTTAAGGCTTTTCGACATTCTCCTGGAGGCGGAGACTTATGACGAAGACGAAGTAAAGGCCCACTTTGCCGGAGAGCCTTGCCTACGCCAATTTACCCGCACCAAAAACTATCTCTACGAATCCCTGCTGCAATCTCTCAAGGATTTTCATGCTGACAAACAGGTTGAGCTCAGAATCAGAAATGATCTGGACAAGGTAAAAATCCTCTTTGACCGGAGGTTGTTCAGCCAGGCCCTCACCCGCCTGCACCGATGTAAAAAACCAGTCGCAGAATTTGAACTCACCTCCCTGATGCCAAATATCCTGCACTGGGAGCGGCAGGTTCTGAAGAAAATACGCAGCAAAGATTTGGCGGATCAACTTGCGGAACTGGAAAAGGAAGAAGTGGAGCTCATCCAAACCCTGCAAAGTGAAATCGCAGCTTATGCCCTCCATGACCGGCTGCTCCTGCAAATCCACCAGCGGGTGGATGCGACGGCCCCTTCCAATCAGATTCCCCTTCCGACCGAATCCCCTACCACTTTCAATGGCCGACTGGCCCATCTTCTGAGTCTGGCCCTGGCGCATCGCCACCGGGGGAACCGGGAAATCGCCCACCAATATTACCAGCAGATCATCCAGCATTGGGAGCAAGCCCCCCATCAGCGACAGGCCTTTCCGACCCGCTATGAAAAATCCCTGATTGCATTTCTTTACAGCGCCCACAGCATCGGGAATTACAGTGCTTTCGACGATTTGCAAGCTTATGTACGGCAGTCCCAGCACCTGAGCAATCCCTTCAAATCATCATTTCTGCTGATCAGTTACAACCTTCGCCTGCTCTATCTGATGAATACCCAACAATTTGAGGAAGCATTGACCCTGGCCCCAACCCTCGCCGCCGAACTCAATCAAACCAAAGAGAATATTTCCGCCTGGCTTCCGGCTGCGACTAACCTTTGTCTGTTGTATTTCCTGCAACAAGACTATCCAGCGACCCGCCAGTGGTGCAACCGCATCCTTGATCTCCCGCGCAACAACGACCGCCGGGACTTGAAGGAATTGGTGCGCACCCTGCACCTGATCCTGCTCTACGAACAAAAGGAATACGATCTGATTCCCTATTTTCTGAAATCACTGCAACGCTATATCCGTTCCCAGCGAAAACTCAATCCCCTGGAATTGGCCCTGGGGCGGTTTCTCAATGAAGTCCTTCGGGCCGCAGATTCAGAGGCGCATCAGAAAGCGCTTGAAAAGTTAAAGGAACGTCTTTTCGCTCCGGAAATGGTGGATGGGATGATCGGTTTGGAAGAATTGAGGATTTGGGCGGGGCAAAAGGAGGGCTAAAGGCTTTGATCCTGATCGCAGGGCCAGCGACTCTGAGCGCAGGAATCACTGATCCTGATCGGAAGGCAAATGACTCTGAGCGCAGGAATCACTGATCCTGATCGGAAAACTGATGCACCCACTCCGGCTTCAACGTTTCCAGGTACACTTTTTTGAAATCGTGGAAGGGAATGTCCTTGAGGATAGGTTTGATCTTGGCATACAGGTAGGCGGGGTCCTTTACCAGTTTCGGATAATGGATCAGGGTCACCGGAGCAGAGGAAGCGGAGATGCCCACCAACAGATTGCTCAAAGTCTTCAACAGGATCACCTGCTGCTTTTCCGCATTGCTGGTTTTGGTCATCCCACCTGCATAGCCCCTTTTGGAAGCAAATAATCGTTTGAGAAAGGGCTCTTTGCTGATGGCGGCTTCCGAGACAAATACCCGGCTCTGGGCGGCAGCCACAATATCCCTTACCGGGATGAATACATGGTCCAGGACGATCTCCGGATTGGCCACCACCTCTTCGATGTAATTGGACATGTTGGGGCTTTTGACAATATAAGGGGCATCCGGCAGGCGAATATTTCCTTCCAGACCAGCCCGCCCATTTTTATCAATCCCCTTTTCCAGCCCTTCCTCAGAAAATCCGGTGTCCAGCCCCAATTTGGTGAGCACAGAAATGATAAAGGTGGTTCCAGCCCGGCCTGTTCCTGTAAAAACTACATGGTGTCTCTTCTGCATAACTGATAGAATCGCGGGTAGCATTGTGTCCCAGACCGGGAAATTTACGAAGTATTTGAATCCTTGCCCAATGGTAGCTTTACAGAAAAAAGGAGGAGTTCAGGGGAAAATCATAATTGAACCCCGGCGGAATATAATTAAATCACCTCCTGCCCTGAAATCACTGTATTTCTGCCTCCAGTTTATGGGGGGCTGGCCCAAGGTTCACCAGATTCAGGACCCAGGTTAATTGGGGTCCGGACCCAGGCCAGCCGGGTCTCCAACCCTAATTTTCGGCCCTCAGGCTGAATTGACTCCGGTCCGGACCGAAGCTGACTGCATCTGATCGCTCTCTTCAGCTACCCCTGACAGGTAATTTATTTTCCCACCAGCCTCGATCATTTGCACCTGCCCCTCTCTTTGATCCCTTCCCAGGGCCAATTCACTTCGGTTCTGACCCAGGCTCTCCCCACCTCTCTGCTTAGTATTTCGGTCTCTACCCTGGTGCGCCTCCCTCTGGGGGTTAGCAAACTGAGGGGTGACCCGGAGTAAATATGGTCCGAGATTGAGTGGATACGGTCGGGGCCACATTTGATTTGGGGCTGGGCCACATTTGATTTGGGGCTGGGCCACATTTGATTTGGGATAGCCAATCAGCAAACTGTGTAACCAAACTGAAAAATTAATGCGATATTTTCCAAGGATAAAGCAAGCATATATGCCCGGTTTCCCCTATCTTGACCTCGCTTACAAAGGATTTCAGCTGTGGTATGAGTCTCGTTTTCGTAGAATAACAAGACTTATGCACCATATATGAAACTGAAATATTTACTCCTCTTCCTTTACATGCTTGGTATCGGCAGTATTTCCCATGCCCAAGCCCCTCCGCTCAACATTACCCTTATCAATAACCTGAACAGCATTGGCGCAGCCAATGATTGCTGGGGCTGGTGGGATAGCCAGGGCAATGAATATGCTATCGTAGGATTGGACCCTGGTGGCGTGGCCATCGTAAATATCACAAATCCTGCCTCACCGGTGGTGATGGGGACGACCACAGGTCCTCCCTCAGTCTGGCGGGACATCAAATCTTTCCAGAATTATGTCTATGTGGTCCATGACTTTTCCACCATGCCAGGTGCCGGACTACAGATCATAGATATGAATGCCTTACCCAATATTGTCTACAAAGACACCATTATTCAGGGAATTTCGACCGTTCACAATCTATACATCGATGACGGATATGCCTATCTGTGTGGGAGCAATACCAACCCAGGAATTGATATTCTGGACCTGAACCCCGATCCCTGGAATCCTGTGCTGGTCGGACAATACACCAATCGCTATGTTCACGATGTCTATGTACGGAACAATATTGCTTATTCATCTGAAGTGGAGTTCGGCTTGACGATGCTGGACGTATCGAACAAGGGCAATATCCAGGTAATTGGCCAGCGGCCTTATGTCAACAGTGCTACTCACAATGCCTGGTTGAATGACAGCAGCAATATCTGCTTCACCACCGATGAAGTCAGTGAAGGATTTGTCAAATCCTGGGATGTCTCTGACCCGTCCAATATCTTCTTTCTGGACGAATACCGTTCCAGTACGGGTGCGCCCAACCATTTGAGTTCTCCCCATAATGTCCACGTGCTCAATGATTATCTGGTCACGTCTTATTACCGGGATGGCATGACGGTAGTAGATGGAAGCCGTCCTCACAACCTCGTTGAAGTCGGCCATTATGACACCACTCCCCTATCGGGAGATGGATTTGACGCCAACTGGGGGGCTTACCCCTTCTTCCCTTCCGGCACCTGCATTGCCTCTGACTACTACAGCGGATTGTTCATCTTCAATGTCAATTATACGCGGGCTTGCTACCTGGAGGGAGATATCACCGATCTCTCCAATGGTGCGCTCATCCCGGGTGCCAGGGTCGTCGTCCAGGGCCAGACCTGGGGAACCACTTCCAATACATCCGGAATGTATGCCTGTGGTACCCATGCCCCCGGCACCTATACCGTCACCTACTCTGCCTTTGGCTACCAGGATTCCACCATTACCGTCACCCTGAGCAATGGCAACCTCGTTGTCAGAGACATTGCCCTGCAACCCAATATCCTGTACCCTAATCAGATCACTGTCACCGAAACCAATTCAGGTAACCCGGTTGCCAATGCCGTGCTCGAGATCGAGGAGGTCAATGGCGCTGCGACTTACAACCTGGCTGCTGACGCAAATGGCATTGCCAATATCCAATTGTATCCAGGAACCTATACCCTCATCACCGGTGCCTGGGGCTGGAATACCAACGAGACGACCCTTGTAGTCGGTAACACCAATAACAATCTTTCAGTTGCGCTAGACCCCGGCTACCAGGATGAATTTGCCCTTGATCTTGGCTGGACTGTGACCAGCACCGCCTCTGACGGTGCTTTTGAACGGGGCGATCCAGTAGGTGTCCAGATTCCGCAGCCCCCATGGCCATTCATCAATGTGCAATCAGAAAACGATTGGATCTTTGACATCGGAGATAAATGCTACGCCACCGGATTGGCAGGCGGCAACGACGACGAAAATGACCTCGACGATGGCATTACGGAACTGACCTCTCCGGTGATGGATCTGAGCAACTACCAGGACCCAGTGATCCGGTTCAAGCGTTGGTTCTACAACGACGGGGGCCAGACCACTCCCAATGATACCCTCACCATTGAGATCAGCGATGGCGTGAGCACGGTCGTCTACCGAAAAATCCATGTGATGTGGAACAGTTGGGCCTCAGACTCTATCGTGGTTGCCAATTACCTCACCCCGACTGCAAATATGACCGTGACTTTCCGCGCTGGTGATTACAGTCCAGGGCATGTAGTTGAAGCCGCAATTGATGTCTTTAAGGTGGTAGACAGAGGCCTGACCGGGGTTGCCAATGATCCGGTCCTTCAGGCAGAATTGGACGTTTATCCCAATCCAATGGGACAGACTGCGACCATTCGCTACGACTTAGGCTCATCCGAGGTCAGCCACGCTGCCTTCGAATTGGTGGACTTACAGGGTCGGGTATTGTACCGGGCCATGCTCGAAGAACGAAGTGGAAATTTACCGCTTCCCTCTGAGGCATTGGCCAGGGGAATCTATCTGGGAGTGCTACGTGGACAAGGACAAATTCTGAATACTATCCGGGTAGTGAAATAGACGCTTTGGTGAAACAGCCCGAGGATGAAACAGCTCTCGGACTGTACGAACTTACTCAGACAGTTCCTCGGCCAGTTTTTCCAGGGTTCGGCCCTTGGTCTCCGGCATGAAGAAGAACACCCAGATCAGTTGTCCGATCATAAAGAAACAGAAGACGCCGAACACCACTGCCGGCCCAACCTTCTCAAATAAGAAGGGAATCATCGAAGGAATGGCTGCGGCCAGGACCCAATGCACTGAGGAACCAAAGGCCTGCCCGGAGGCCCGGAGTTTATTTGGAAATATTTCCGAGATGAAGACCCAGATCACGGCTCCCTGCCCAATCGCATGAGAGGCAATGAAGAGGAAGAAAAAGATGGGAATTACCAGCCCCTGGATATTCATAGCAAAAGCTGCGGTCACAAGTCCCAGAGAAATGATGTACCCAACCGAGCCAAAGTACATCAGGGTCTTACGCCCGAATTTATCAATCATCGCGATTCCAATCAGGGTAAAGATCAGGTTGACAAGGCCGATCCCGATCGAGCTCAGAAAAGAAGCCGATTCTTCCAACCCGGCAAGTTCAAAAATCCGGGGGGCGTAATACAGAAAGGCATTGATCCCGGAGACCTGGTTGAAAAATGCGATAAAGAAGGCCAGTAACAGAGGGCGTCTGAATTTCTTCTGGAAAATGCTTTTCTGCTTGGCATCCTCTTCCTTGCCCTCCTCCATTTCGGCAATTTGGGCATCGTGGTTGGCATCCGGGGAAATCTGCTTCAAGATGGAAATGGCACCTGCTTGGTCAAGTTTGTAGCGCAGCAACCAGCGCGGGCTTTCGGGAACCCTCAGCACCAGCAGGAAATAAATGAGGGCAGGAAATGCTTCCACCCCCACCATCCAGCGCCAGGCCGACCCCTCGATGTCTTTCAGGAAATAGTTGGAGACGAAGGCCATCAGGATACCAAATACGAGGTTGAATTGGTAAAGGGCGACCAGCTTTCCCCTTTTTCCGGCCGGAGCGATTTCAGAAATATAAGCGGGGGCAACGATGGTGGAGATGCCAATGCCCAGTCCACCCAGGAATCTAAAGATGGCAAAGAGATAGGGGTCCGAGACCAGGGCGGAACCAATCGCAGAAACGAAAAAGAGCACCCCAATCGCGATCAGTGTCTTTTTACGGCCCAGTTTGTTGGTCGGAATGGAACCGAATACGGCTCCGATCACCGTACCCCACAAAGCGGCAGACATGACCACCAATCCGTGAAACAGGTTCGAACTCTTCCAGAGGTCCTGGAGTTGTTCATCTGCACCGGAGATGACAACCGTATCGAATCCAAAGAGGAATCCCGCCAGGGAAACGACAATGGAGAGGTAGAGTATTTTTGAGTTGGCCATTTTGAGTGCTTTGTAACCTTAGTGAAAATACTATTTGACAGCTTCGATTCCCGGTCTCACTGTGCAATCCGGTTCCAAATATCGATGTATATTTTCCAGTCCTTGTCTACTTTTTTCCAGACGATCACATATTTCCCCTTGAAGTAGCTCTTTTCGCCACCTGCGGGTTGGGTTTCCCCTTCGTAATAGCCGTAATCGTAAGCCGTTTTCTTCATGACCTTGATCTCGACCGGGGTGATTTTATGGCTCAGAATGGTAGTCCCTTCCGGGATTTTCCAGAAGTCGGTCAGGCCCGCTTTGCCCTCGATGATGTCACTGTTTCCGGGGAAGATCTTGCCATCCCCGGTATAGCAATTCACCAGGCTTTGCATATCACCGGCGACATAATATTTCGAAAAGAGAGCCGCGTTCTTGAGGATATGGTCGATGTCTTTTTGCTTCCCCTGGTAGTTTTGGGCATATAATTGGATGCAGCAGAAGAGGAGGGCCACCAAAGACAGAAAGCCTTTCTGCAGGTGAATACCAAAAACGCGAGGGTTTTGAATTTCTCTCATGCCAGTAATTACCAAAACACTGGTCTTTTTAACAAATCTTCCTCTTAGGTTTATTGAGGGATAAGTCTGTTTACAAGTTATGATCCTCTTTATCCTCCACCGGCTGAGTTCGATGCTTTCGAATTGAGTCAGGATTTTCCCAAAACTCTTCCTGTGGAGGACTTTCCCTGGGTAAAATTCGATTTTTAAGACAGAACCTGCTGATTATATGAGAGCCGTCCTTGATTATTCTAGAGAAGGAAACAATGAGGTTGATTTCAAGGTGCAAGATTAAATTCCGGATGGAGTTTTTAGACTTCAGTGATTCTACCCTTTCATACATGTATCATTGCCATATCCTGGCCCACAAGGATCAAGGAATGATGCACCAGTTTCTTGTTTGGGATACAGCCTGGGGGGCACCACCCTATTTGGGCTATGTTGGTTTGGCTCCTGAGACGAAAAAGCCTGAATTCACGCTTTTTCCGAACCCCACAAATGGGGAATTGGATCTTTGAGTGGCTCGTAGGAGTTCAAGATGAACGGTGTCAAAGGGTAACCTGCAGAAGTGCCTGAAATTCGTTGCCTTTCTGCTGGACTTTGCCTGCGTCTGCTTCCGACCACTCCTTATATTTCACTTCTTCCAGAGCAATTTCCTCCAGGTAGTCAATCAGCTTCCCCGCCGAAAAGTAAAAGCGAAATTCCTGAAGGAGATCTCCTCCGGATTCCAGGCCGAAATAATAGAACTGCAGCTGCCCTTCTGGAGTATATAGGTACTCTTCTTTCTCCGTACGAGCACTGCGGCGGGTACTGGTATTGACCTTCACCAAGTGAAAACGCTCTTCTTCGCTGCTGGGGTCGCGCTGGTACCACAAGTCACGGGTGGATTGGTAAATTCCCACCACGGCCCAAGGCTCTTCACCGGGATTGGTTTGAATCTGGTTCAGGTAAAGCCCACAGGGGGAACCTTCCTCCTGGCACCGTTCAATGCGCAGATTAACTTTCTGGTAGGCATCAAAGATGTCCTGCTTGAGCTGCTTTTGGGCGCGCAGGGTGCAGCTGCCTAAGAGCAACAGAATGATCAGGCCACTTGTGATGGAAAGTGTTCTTTGCGTTGTATTTCTATTCATAAGTGTATTGAATCAGGGAACGGGATTGGTTTCAACCCAGGTGGTCCAATTCTGATGCAATATCGGAATGGTACCCTCCAGGTCGGAGAACATTTGCTGCCCCTCGCCTAAAATCCATTCTTTTTAACCCGTCTGATTAGACTGGACCTCGCGTAATTGACCCGTACCCAGTAAATCCCTGACTCCCAGCCAGTAGTCATCCAGACCTGTTCCCGACCATCAGCCACCTCCTCGTAAATTACGCGCCATTCCGTATCGAAGACTTTGACTTCTGCCCCAAGGGGAATGCCTTCTAAATTCAGGAAGTCGGTGAAAGGTTCAGGATAGATTTTGATTTGAGGGGCATTTTTCAAAGCCAAATCGGCTTTCATGGCCGGATTGGCATGGGTGAAATCTTTGAGGAATTCCCAGATGACCTGGCTGGGGTGAATGTCTTCCTGGCTAATTGGCTGGCCCCGGTCGACCTGATCGGATTCGGGAAGGCTTGCCAAGGGCCAGGCAGGAACGACATCCGCCCCCCCCAGAGAGGATACCGGGGCTTCTTTGTAGCAATGGTAGCATTCTTCCCAAAAATTAAGGACGCTGTCCAGACTGAATACTGGAAGCTCTCCGGCAAAGATGTATGCACTGATAGTATCCAGGTCACCGTGCAAATGGACAACCGGCATGGGACGTGAGCCGGTACAATAAGACTCCATGTCTACCGTCATATTTCCGGTAATGGCCCCGATCCCTGCGATACGGTCATCCAGATCACAGGCCAACCGAAAGCTCATAAAAGCTCCTTGACCAAAGCCAGTGGCATACACCCTGGTAGGATCGACCTGGTAATTCGCTTCCAGAGAATCCAGCAGCAAAGACAGGAAACCCACATCGTCCACCCATTTGTAACTGGCCCCGAAGAAGCCCGAACTCCAGTTCCCTTCAAAAGCATCCGGATAAACCACGATGAAACCAGCTGTATCCGCCACCATGTTCATCTCACTGAAGAGTTCCTGGAGGATGCCGTCAGAATTGTCACCGTGCAGGTTGAACATGACAGGGACCGGGTCCATGGTGTTGTAGCTGGCCGGAATGTACAGGCGGTAGGTGCGTTCAAGGTCGCCCATCTGGATGGTTCCGGAAGTAGTCCTTTGGGCCTGGGCGGTGGATGTAAGCCCGGCCGCGGCCAACAAAATCAGTATGAGGTAGATGCGTGCCATAGTTGCTTGTATATTAGTTAAACTCTTTGTGAACCCAAAATGTTGAAGGGGGGAGGATTTTAAAAGTAGTGGATGTTGGTGTAACGTACAGCAAATTCCATTTGGAAGCAGAGTTCTGAGAAGGAAAGGACTGATTGGGGCAAGAAATGCATTTTCTCCGAGAAGATTCATTCAGGAAATGGCTATCTTTCAGTTCGATAGTACTGTTGAACCTGTTTGAAATACGTGTATGAGATCGCAGCAAGTTTACTCCACTCGGCTTCCATTTTTTCTCACCGTCCTCTTGGTCCTCCTATTGCCCGCCAGCCTGGCCGCCCAGAGCATCGTCCGGGGTCCCTACCTGCAACGCGCCACCTTCGATGGCATCACAATATGCTGGCGCACAGACGCCCCCACCGACAGCCGTATCCGCTACGGGGCCAGCCCAGGCAACCTCAACAGCACCTTCGATGATCCGGCCCAGGTGACCGATCACTTCATCCACCTCACCAATCTGTCCCCCAACCAGACCTACTACTACTCGATCGGCACCACCAGCAATGTCCTCGCTGGTGACGACTCCCTCCATTTCTTCGAAATCCTCCCCCCACAAGGAGTACCCCAACCGGTTCGCTTCTGGGCCATCGGAGACTTTGGCAGAGGCAATGACCTGCAAAAGCAGACGCGGGATGCCTACCTCAATGAGATCCAGCAAACCGGCAAAGCCGATGCCTGGATCTGGCTGGGAGACAATGCCTACCAAACCGGCACCGATCAGGAGTATCAAAACTTCGTCTTTGACTCCACCAATGGTTATCCGACCATTTTCCCAAATACGGTCCTCTGGCCTACCCCCGGCAACCACGACTACGGCTCAGTCAACCTGCTTTCTTCCCCCTCCCAGCACACCGGCCCCTACTACGACATCGTCGAAGTCCCCACCAACGGCGAATCCGGTGGCGTCCCTTCGGGCTATGAACTCTACTATTCCTACAACTACGCAAATGTCCACCTGCTCTCCATCAACAGCGAGATCACTGCCTGGAACAGCAATACAAATTCTGAATTCTTCACCTGGCTGAATGCCGACCTTTCCCAGAACCAACTTCCCTGGGTCATTGTCTATTTCCATCAGCCTCCCCACTCCAAAGGTTCCCACGATTCGGACGACTTCTGGGAAATTCCCATGGCGCTGATGCGGACCAATGTGATGCCAGTCCTCGAGCAATACGGGGTCGACCTCATCCTCAGTGGCCACAGCCACAGCTTCGAACGCTCATTTCTGGTGAATGGCCACTTTGGAAATTCTGGTGATTTTGATCCCAATGTCCACGGTGTCTCCATGCTGAGTGGTACCGATTCCATTGCGGAAACTTACTACAAATACACCCTGGGTCCGGATGCCAACCGAGGCACGGTTTATTCTGTGATCGGCAATGGAGGAAGTTCTGATGCAGATGGCGACCTCGATCACCCTATGATGTACAGCAACCATGGCTGTGATTCCTGCATCGGTTCCCTGCTTATCGATGTCGCTGGAAACAGATTAGACGCTACTTACCTGACCGGCTACGGGGAAAAGCTGGACGCTTTTACCATCCTCAAATCCAATACCGTAGCCATTCCTGAAGGGATGCCCGTGGTGGAAAACCTGGAGCTATTTCCCAATCCATTTGATCAATCGTTGCGGTTCCGGGTCGAGCTTTCGGACGGCTCCCGGATCAAAGCTGAAATCTATGATCTGGGTGGACGCAGGGTATATCTTGAAAATCTGGGGCAGCTGGAAGCGGGGATTCATTCGGGAGAATTGGACTTGTCTATGCTCCCCGAAGGGAATTATATTTTCAGCCTGAAGACAAAGCGTAAGCGGATTTCCGAGATGATTCGCAAAGTGGTGAGGTAATGGGGTTTTCTTCCAGGATCTCCTCTTTGCGAAGTCTTTTCAAATGGTCCCAATTCCTCGGGCATGTCGCACTGGTCAGCGGTATTACCTGGGCGAAGCTTATGTCGCTGGTCAGTGGTGTCGCTTGGGCGAAGCTTATGTCGCTGGTCAGTGGTATCACCTGGGCGAAGCTTCGGTCGCTGGCCAGCGGTGTCACTTGGGTTGGCTTGGTTTCCCTGCTTATTATATCAATTTCATTGCAGGGATGTCAGGAGACCGCCAAAGCCAAAGGGAGGGAAAGACCAGCCCCACAAGAAGAGGTTCCCTCAGAACTCACCTGGCTCCTCACCGCCTACCCCGACCACCTCTCCCACAGCAAAGGGAATTATCTCGTCTGGAAAGACAGCACCCGCATGGTCTACTCCGAAGGAGAAGCCCAACGCAACGATTCCCTCCTCCTCGAATCCCCCATGCTGGCCGACATCTTCTGGTGGCACTACCGCACCGATACCCTGCTTGTCAAGGAAGACGAAGACCCCGGTCGCCTACGCCCCACAGAATTCTTCGCCAAGATGTACGGAGAGACAAAGGCAAAAGTGACTGAAAATTTGACTGTAATCCGCTGGCTCCCCTCCAGTACCAACCTCCCTCTCAAAGTGACCAAGGTAAACGGCGTGGCAGACTCCCTGCAAGCCATTTCCGACGAACTTGACCAACTCCCCGAACTCCGCAAATACCTCGACCACCCCGCCGGGACCTTCAACTACCGGAAGATCGCCGGGACGGAAAGACTCAGCGCCCACAGTTGGGGAATCGCCATCGACATCAATGTCAACTACGCCGACTACTGGCGCTGGTCCTCCGAATTCAAAGCCGACCGACCACTGCGCTACCGAAATAGGATTCCCATGCAAATCGTCCGCGTATTTGAGAAACATGGATTCATCTGGGGCGGCCGCTGGCACCATTACGACACCATGCATTTTGAATACCGACCTGAGTTCTTTGTCACTGGGTACAAAGAGTTTCTGGAAAAGGTCCATACGGACAGGTAAACCAGCATCCCTCCCACCCGATAAACAGAATCCATCTCCAGCGAGTTAATGCGAAATGCAACTCCAAGGAATAGCGCATTTGAAAAAAGCAGACCCCATCCTGGGGGAAATCATATCCGTACTGCCCACTCCCGAAATCGAAAGTACCGGGAGCGTCTTCCATGATCTAATGAGTTGCATCCTCGAACAGCAAATCCACTACCGCAGCACAAAAAGGATATTTCACAACATGCTCGACAGATCGGGATTGACCCTCCTTACCCCCAATAATTATTCCGAGTTTGAGGAGCGTGCCTTTGAGGGAATAAAGCTCTCGGTGAATAAATATGAAACTGTCCTGCGAATTGTTGAGCAGTGGGAAACGGAAGAAGTGAAATGGGAAGTACTTTCAGACGACGCGGTCAAGAACAAGCTCTCCGAAATCAAGGGCATCGGGAAATGGACCATTGAAATGATTCTCATCTTCACCCTGAATCGCCCAGACGTATTTGCCTTCGATGACTTTCACATCAAGCAGCTCATGGTCCAACTCTACGGTCTGGATCCCAAGTCAAAATTGAAAGCGCAAATGGTGGAAGTAGCCGAACCCTGGGCCCCCTACCGGTCTACCGCATTCCGATACTTATTGGAGTGGAAGAAATTCACCAAATCCAACCCTACCTGATCCGCAATGACCGCGATCCATTCCCCTGCTCGGTCGAGACCCTGAACAGATAAATCCCGGCGGCCAGGTCAGCCAATTGCACCTTTCCATTCCAGGACCGCCCAGGCTTCTGAATCCGGTTCTCCCACACCACTCTCCCTAACTGGTCCACCAATTCCATCCTCACCTCATGGGGCGGCCTTTTGAATTCAACCTCCACCTGGAAAATTCCCTGATTGGGATTGGGGAAAACCCGAAGGTCGCCAAAGGTCACCGCTTCATCTACGCCCACACAAGGCAGAATTTCAACCGTATCGCGCCCAATTTCCCCACAAATACCGGTCACCTCAACGATATAAGTCCCCGCCTGGAATGCTGTATGGGTGGGATCGGTCGAATTGTCCTGCCAGAGATAGCTGGTAAAGCCCGTCCCAGGATCCAGTACAATGATATTCCCGCAATAAAGGGTATCCGGCCCCAGGTCAGGCATCGGTGGGCCGGGGTTGGCTGAAACCATCACCGAATCCCGCTGGATGCAGCCATTGGCATCCGTCACCTCTACCCAGTACAAACCAGGAGTGGACACAGCAATGGATTGCTGCACAGCGCCGGTGTTCCAGAGATAGGAGGTAAAACCCAATCCGGCATCCAGGGTAACAGAACCCGTACAAAGCAAAGTATCCGGCCCCAGCTGAACCGGTACACCCGTCCCCACTGTAATCAGAATCGTATCAGACAGGGAGGAACAAGTGGCCAGGTTGGTCGCGATCAGGGTGTCTACTCCACCGTTGCCAAAAAGAATGGAAGCGGTCGAATTCGTAGTCGTCACCAAAGTCCCGCCTCCCCGATAGTCCCAAAGTGTCCCATTGGAACCGCAGGGATCAAACTGAAGCGTATAGGCCAATTGATCACCCGTACAAACCAAAGTGCTCCCCCCAATCTGAGGAGTTGGATCGTGGAAACTACTGGCTGGAATATTGACAAAGCCAGCACTGGTCTTGGCACTAGCTGACAGGGTAAAGGAAGAAGGCTGATAGGTCGCGTTGGGCTGGTTTGGGAAATCAATGCTTCCAATTATTTCCTCATTGCTTTTGCACCCATAGATTTTACCATCAGGAGCCAACTGGACATACCTGACCGAATTGTTGTTGAGCAATGCGGGATTGGTTAGGTTCACAGTTGGAGAGATCGGATTTGCATCCGTATCATATTGTTCCATAATCTGAACCGTAGGGTTTATTTCATACGAAAAGACAAAAAGGTATTTGCTGTTGGAACTGAACTCAAAATCTCCGGTTGCTTGTCCCTGGCTTCCCAGCGCTTCCCTGAAGGTCATAACTCCGGTGGCGTTGTTGAAATCATGGAGCATCACATTTCGAGGGGGAGATCCACCTCCAAAATTAACATAAGCCAACTTTGAGCCATCAGGTGAAAACTTGAGATAATTGCTGCTTCCCGGTCCTTGCAAAGGCATGCTGAACTGCGGGGTCGTATTCATACCATTGGCATCCAAAAGGAATATTTTCACGGTATTGCCCGGGTCATCAATGATGGCAATCCACCAATCCGTCCCATTGCAATGCCGGACCGCGGCCATGCTTTCATTTTCGTTGTCAAAAACGAACTGGTTCTTCAGGACCACATCCCCCAATCCATTGTCCAGGCTCATGTCCACCACGTGATAGGAAAACCCGGGATTGAAATTCCCTTCATAACAGGGATTTACAAATACATAATACTGGTCTGGGTTACCAGGATGTGGTAAAATAATCGTCGCCTGCCGCGCACTTCCACAACCAAAATCGTTCACTCCCAGATTTCCATTGGGCATGATGACATTGTTCCGGTTCCAGATACCGCCGGGGTAAATAGTGACGGTGGGTATAATTCCCCCATTGGTATAAAACAGCAGGTTTCCATTTGGGTCGGAGATGCTGGCGGCGGATTCAAATGCCCACATGGGATGCGGAGGTGTCGCAACCGGAGTCCCACCAGTGAAGTCGATACCTGCATATTTTCCAAAGCGCCATTGGGTGTAGCTGAGGTCGGAACAGTAACCAATCTGGACATTTGACCGGGCGGTATCGGTACAGTTGCCATTGGACACCACCAACTCGATCTGGTAGACCCCGGCCAGGGGAAAGGTATAGCTAAGATTGGGGGAACTGCCCGCGGCTACCCCATCCACAAACCAGGTACTGCCGGTAGCCCCGGTGCTGGTGTTGAGAAAGTTGACCGACTGGCCGGGTTGCAAGGCTCCGGAAGGGCTGCTAAATGAAGCCTGGGCCTGACAAATGACATCGATGACCACGGTGAAGCTATCAATACACCCCTGAATCCCGTTCTGAACCACCAAGGTGATGGATTGGAGTCCCTGGGTATTGAAAGTGTAACTTGGATTGGTACTGGTGCTGAAGGATTGCCCGTTGATTTTCCAATCGTATTGGGAGGCCCCGGTGCTGGTATTGGTAAAGGCCAATGCCCCGCCGAAAAGCACAGTTGTACTGGGAGCGGTAAAAGAAGCAGTTACCGGTGAAGGGCAAGGTGGCAGGCAACGCCCCCCTTGCAACAAGGACTGCCGGGTGGTTTGCAGAAAAAGGCGCATGCGCTCCTTTTGCCCTTCCGTAAATACATTCATACAGGCCAGTTCGCTGTAATCCATATAATCCTCGTGGAGGTCGGTTTGGTCGCCGAGGCCGCCGGAAGCTACCGGGCGGAAAGGATTGTTCGTGGAAGTATCGTCTGCGTCAGTTGTACAAGTGTTCGGTGTATTGGAACAAGGAAGGCGGGCCGTACTTGCATCTGGTGGCGTATCGCAAACCCGGTCTCCTTCCTGCTGGCAGTCGAAGTTGGAGCAACCTCCCTGGAAGGTGTGGTACAAGCCCAGATAATGCCCCAATTCATGGACCGACACCTTGTTGTTGTCCTGGGTTCCACCGAAATAGAGGGACTCCACCACGAACCCGTCGTTGGGCTGTCCGTGGGAAGCTGGCAAAGTCGAATACCCCGCCACCCCAGGGCCACTGTACAGAGAAGTGATCCCATTGACCACCCAGATATTGAGGTACAAATTCGGGTCCCAGCGGCTCAGGTTCTTGAGGTCAAGGTCCTGGGTTTCCATGGTGAAATTGGTCAAAGGGCTGACCACCCGGTTGATCCCGTCGGAGACATTCCCATTGGGGTCCTGGTTGGCCAGGCACAACTCGATCTCGACATCAACCCCCATTGCAGGGTTATAATAACCCTGGTTCCGCAAGGCCAGATTGATTTCATTGACAGCAGTCATCACCTGGCTGTTGGGAATGTTCGCAGCTCCGTTGTTGTGGATGACGTGGACCACGGTGGGCACGCTGAGGACCATTCCCGCACGGTTGATCTGGTTGCCCTGGAAGAAAATATCCCCCTGGCTGGATTGCCCGGCCTGGGTGGCAAGGTAAATATCACGGTCCTGAGCCGCCCTCTTCTGGTCCAGGCTTGGATCTGCAGCCAGTCGCGAGGCGTAATACTGGTCTGTATGGCAATACTCAGGCGTAGCCTGAGGAATATGCACTCTTTGACCGTGGGCATGGGGAACGAGAAAGAGAAGGGAAAAAAGCAGGACTATTCTGGTAAACATATTCTGACAATATTATAGACGCAGAATACTCAAAGTTTTCTTCTCTGGCTCAGTTCACGAGTTGGATGGTTAAGAATGATTGCCGATTGGTAAACAAGGCCCCTGTTCTTTTCATGCTCACCGCTTCAACCACTTACCCGTCCAGTTCTCGTCTTCCAGATGGACATTGATGAAATACAACCCTTCAGGAAGGTTTGCGGACTTTTGCTTGAGAGTCTCTTGCTACTTACATATTGATTACCACCGATGGAAGACGCCCCCATTAGATCAACAAAGACAGCATTTTGCGCCAAAGCATTGGTCTGACCTCCCAGGAAAGCGAGCCCTAAGAAAAGAAGAATCAAAAAACAAAAACGATTTACAATAGGCATAATGCAATTGCTTATATACTTCAAGATAATGATTCCCAATTGCAGATAAAACTAAACGAATCCTTTCCTTACCCACCCAAAACTGTACAGGACCTTGCTGGGCTTTGTATCAAAAAGTACTACAAGACGAAGGGTGAAGATGTCGATTACAATGCCATCACCAATTCCAAAATCGCAGGTAGTTCCGGGGTATTGAAGCGAGCCAAAAACCTCGCGTTGCGGTCCACCGTTTTTGAAAAGTTGGTTAAGTGATTTGCCCCATAAATCGCTCCATCAGGTCCATCAATGGAAAAGAGCCAATATTGCTCTTTGGCGTGTCTACTGCACCCTCAACCTTTCAGTATAGGTCTGGTCACCGGTCTTCAACCTGAAGAGATAAATCCCTTCGGAAATACCAGATAGCATCATTTCTTTCCCGATCCGATTTCCGGCGATAAATACCTCTTCGGACCAAACCTCCTGCCCCAGCGCGTTCAACAACGAAAGCTCCAACTCTTGGACAGGTTCTTTGAATTCCACCTCTAACCAGAAATTACCAGAGTTGGGATTGGGAAAGACCAGGATATTTCCAAAGAAAACAGCCTCTTCCAGCCCTACACAAGGGAAAACCTCTACCGTATCCCGCCCGAACTCTCCACAAGGCCCCTCTACCTCCACAATGTAGGTTCCTGCTTGAAACACAGTATGGATGGTGTCGGTGGTATTGTCCTGCCAGAGGTAGGAAATGAATTGGGTACCGGGATCCAGGAGTAAGATACTTCCGCCGCAAATGGTTGTATCAGGGCCAAGATCTGGCATTGGTGGCCCCGGATTGGGATAGAGATAGATGCTATCACGTGCCACACAACTTGCCTGGTCCAGTACTTCCACCCAGTACCAACCGGGACTATTGGCAGTAGTCACTTGATTCGCGCCACCATTGCTCCAGGTATAGAGCAGATAACCGGGTCCAGCATCTAATTGGGTGGTTCCAGCGCATAAATATCGGTCAGGACCAATATCGACCGGGGTGCCGGTGCCGACCGTAACCAGGAAGGTATCCGACAAGGATGAGCAGTCCGCCAGTTTGGTTGCAATCAGAGTATCAATCCCACCAGGCCCGAATTGGATCAAGGCGGTGGAGTCGGTGGAACTGATCAACGTACCCCCACCGATGTATTCCCACAAAATCCCGTTCGTTCCGCAGGGATCATAGGAGAGGTTGTAGGTCGTTTGCAGGCCGGAACAGATCGCATTGGGGCCGGAAATCTGAGGGGTGGGATCATACAGACTGTTGCCGGGAACATTGACAAAACCATAACCACTATGGATTCCAGGGAACAGTTGGAGCCCATTCAGTTGCCAGGTTGACTGCGGCTGATTGGGGAAATCAATGATGCCAAGCTTGTTGTCATTCCCGAAAGAGGTATAAATCTTCCCGTCCGGCCCCAGCTGGGTTCCGATCGGAGCCATGATAGTCGGCAATGGTTGGGTGGAGAGATACCCAGTCGCTGATGGCACAGGGGCATCCGTATCGTACTGGTAAAGCTTGGCCGAATCGGGTTGAAATACGGTCCCCCAGGTAAAGAGGTATTTGCTGTTGGAACTGAAGTCAAACCCACCAGAAAAAGAAACTTCCATGGGGAGATTGTCTCGATAGGTCAAGGTTGCAGTGGCTTTGTCAAAATCATAGAGGTTAACACTGTAAACAAAGCCACTGGAATAGGTATAATACGAAACGGCCATCTTCGTCCCGTCTGGTGAGAACTTGATATGCCGATATAAATTCTGATTCACGAAAAGAGGATAAGAAACCTGTGGCGTTGTACTCACACCATTGGCATCCAACAGAAAGAACTCAAAAGCAGCTGTGTTTTCATTCATGGTCACGATCCAATAGTCGGTTCCATTACAATGCTTGACCGCAGCCATCGCTTCATTGTGATTGTCTCTGATAAACTGATTTTTCACCGCGACATCCCCCAGACCATTGTCCAAAGTCATATCGACAATGTGGTAGGCCAAACCGGGTAGGTAATTGTCCTCATTGCAGGAATTGACGATCACATAGTACCGGTCGGAATTGCCGGGATCAGGAAGAATGATGGCCGATTGCATTGCACTTGTGCAGCCATAGTCAGACACAGAAAGAGTTCCATTGGGCATGAGGGAATCGTTTCGGTTCCAAATCCCTCCGATATAAATGGGACTGGTAGATACGGTGCCTCCATTGGTATAGAACAGTAGGTCTCCATTTTGATCCGCTATGGTGGCACCATTTTCAAATTGCAACATAGAACTGGAGGTCGTTACCGCGCTTCCACTGGAAAAGTCCAGCCCGGAATACCGGCCAAAGCGCCATTGCAAGCCGGACTTATCCAGGCAAAAACCTACCTGTACCCCAAGGGTTGTCGTATCGTTGCAGGCCCCATTGGTGGCAACCAACTCCACCTGGTAGATTCCGGCGGTTGGAAAAGTAAAATTCAGATTGGCTGTTGTACCTGCAGCAACCCCATCTACCCGCCAGAAATAATTGCTCGCATTGGTACTGGTGTTGGTGAAGGTTACGCTCTGCCCTGGCTGCAACTGTCCCAAGGGGCTGCTAAAAGATGCCTGGGCCTGACAATTAACATCTATGAAGACGGTAAAACTGTCTATACATCCGGGATTGCTGTTTTCAACAATCAAGGTGACGGGCTGATTGCCAACTGAATTGAAGGTGTAGGAAGGATTGGGAACCGTACTGAAAACCGTCCCGTTCACTTTCCAGGTATACAGGGCTGCACCGGAACTGAGGTTGGTGAAGTTGACTGATTGCCCGAAGAGAACGGAGGTCGCAGAAGCGGTGAAATTAGCAGTGACGGGCTGAGGGCAGGGTGGCAAACAGCGGTTTCCTTGCAACAAGCTCAGGCGGGTGGTTTGCAGAAAGTTCCGCATCCGTTCCTTTTGCCCATCTGTATAGACATTCACACAAGCGAGGTCACTGTAATCCATATACGCCTGGAAGAGATCGGGTTGATCGCCCAGGCCTCCGGATGCGACCGGACGGAAAGGGTTGTTGATGGAAGGATCATCGGCATCGGTATTACAAGTATTGGGAGTCGCGGTACAGGGTGGGCGTGCGGTACTGGCGTCAGGAGGTGTATCACAAACCCGGTCCCCTTCTTGCAGGCAATCATTGTTGGAGCACCCTCCCTGAAAGGTATGGTACAATCCCAGATAATGCCCCAATTCATGCACGGATACTTTGTTGTCGTCCTGGGTACCCCCGAAAAAAGGAAATTCCACCACGAATCCATCATCCGGTTGGCCATGGGAAGTTGGGAAAGTAGAATAACCAGCCACTCCCGGCCCACTGAACTGGGAAGTTATACTGTTGACCACCCAGATATTTAAGTACAGATTCGGGTCCCAGCGGCTCAGGTTTTTCAGGTCAAGATCCTGGGTTTCCAGGGTCATATTGGTAAGGCCATTGACGATGCGGTTGATCCCGGTCGATCCATTTCCACTGGGGTCCTGGTTGGCCAAACACAATTCGATCTCGGTATCTACTCCGGTATTGGGGTCGTAGTAGCCGATGTTTCGGAGTGCCAGGTTGATTTCCGAAATGGCATTTTGGACGGTGGTGTTGGAAATGTTCTCAGGACCATTGTTGTGGATGATGTGCACTACCGTAGGAATGCTGAGCACGGCCCCGGATCGGGAAACGGCCCCTGAAGATATGGCTTCATAGACTTGTCGGTCCAGGGCTGTTCTGGCCTGGGCCAGTCCGGGATCCTGAGCGATGCGATGGGAATAGTATTCATCAGAGGCGCAAACTGCGGTGGAATTTACCTGAGGTTGGGTGAGTTGGGTGGAATTGTCACTGGACTGGCTATTTCCAACAATAAGTGTTGCCCCTTGCAATCGGGGTTGCTGGCCAAACAGCGAACAACAAAACAGGGACAACAGGCAAGTGAAGAAGAGGATCTTAGGGTACATAGGTTGAATTACTGAAAAAGAAAAATAGCAATCCACCGTATCTTTGAAATACGATTGCTTCCCGATGGTCATAAATAGGGGGTGATTGGTATGAGAATTTTATCAAATATTGACACGAGATGTCAAAGCATCCTTGTAATTTGTAGGTTGAGGATCATACTATTCAGAGTATTGTCTTCAATTATGTCCCACAATAATCTTTATAAGGATTAGTGGAGGAATTGGTTAAGAGATTAATTTTGAGGAGATGGGAAAAAGAAAGGTACTGGTTGAAGTATTAAAGGATGAGAGCCTGTTAGAGGATGTAATCCAATTGGGGAATCAGAATAAAAAGTATCTAGGGTTATTCCCGGTAAAGGCCTATGAAGCATCCCTTGAAAACGGAGAAATCATCGTTGCCAAAAAGGAATTACAGGTAGTCGGGTATCTACTTTTCTTTAGAAGCAAACGAAAGAGACAGCTTAAGATCACACATCTTTGCACCCATGATTCTGCCAGAGGGGAAGGAATTGCTCGTCTCTTAGTAGATGAATTAAAGAAGATTGCCCCAAAATACTTTATAGAGATTTTTTTAAAGTGTCGTAATGACTTTCCTGCCCACGGTTTCTGGCCCAAAATAGGTTTTATAGCCATCAACGAATCTCAAGGAAAAAGTAAAGAGGGGAAGTTGTTGACAAGTTGGAGATATGATCTGGGGCGGCACAACCTATTCTCAGAACATTTTCAAGACCTTTATGCCAATAACATTACGGTGTCTCTCGACATGAATATTCTGGTATATATGTCGAGAGATGAACTACCTGAATTTAAAAACCAACCCATTTTAGAGGATGTTGAGTTTTGCTACGTCCAGGAAATAAAAAACGAAATAGTAAGGGGAAAAAGCGAATTGGAGAGGAAAAGGATGAGAACCTTTATAAGTGGATTTCATGAATTAAAAGGGGAATTTGCAGAAGTTGAACAAGTACAAGCAGATTTAAAAAATGACTTTCCAGATTATATCAGAGAAATCAATGACCTATTCGATTTGAAGCTTTTGGCTGCATCAATCGTTTCCGGCTCTGATTTTTTTGTCACCAAGGATAAAAAACTTCATCAACTATCTGAAAAAGTTCATCGTAAATATGGCATAAAAGTCGTAAAGCCCATCCAATTAATTCTCGAGTTGGACCAACATAACAATGATCATCTATATGAACCCCTCCATCTAGGAGATCAAAAATTGAAGATTGTCAAAGCCAGCAGTAACCACTTCACCGAGATTATCAAAAATTTTCACGACCACTCAACTGATGGAAAAAGGGTGAAATTTGATCAGAAGGTCAGCCAGTTATTGCTTCCTGGAAAAGATGAAAATTGTTTTGTGTTGAAAGGAGGCCAATCCATCAAAGCATTCTGGGTTGAACGAACTTCCGATAATAGAATAGAAATTGAAGAGCTCAGAATTAAATCGGATCGTCTCAGGAATACAATTTTATCTGGCCTGTTGAACTTCTTTTGCGAAAAAGCTGCTTTAGAAAATAGTAGTAGTCTACTTATAAGGCAAAAGGTGAATAAGCCATGGCCCGTAGAACCCTTTATTTCGCTGGGATTTATTAAAAGAGGAAATGAATGGCTGAAGTATTTCCAATATGGAATTCAAAATATTGAAATGATATCAGTTCCTTCCGAAATCTCTGGAATAGATCTTAATGATACTGAACTTGAACGAGCACTTTGGCCGGTTAAACTCTCAAATATCAACTTTGACTGCTTCATTGTTCCTATTCAGCAAAAGTGGGCAATGCACTTATTCGATCGGCAGGCATCTTTAAGTACACTATTCGGTGCCGAACCCCAGTTAATTTTCAATTTTGAAAATGTATATTATCGAAGCGCAACGCCCAAGGTGTTGCCGCTTGAGAAAAGTGCTCGTATTCTCTGGTATGTATCTGAAGGAAAAGACAAAGGGGAGACTTTTGGCAAATCTATCAGGGCTGCTTCATATTTGGACGAAGTACATATTGGCCCGGCAAAGGATCTGTTCAAAAAGTTCAAACGATTAGGAGTATATAAGATTCGAGACATCAAAAATATTGGTGGTAGTCAGTTGGAGAAGACAATAATGGCCTTTAAATTTTCACAAACAGAATTATTCAATCAACCAGTCTCGTATGAAGCCATCAATGAGATCGCGTTGATCCATGGGAAAAAGAAATCAACTTTTCCCACCGTTTTGAAAATTCCTTCAGACCTGTACATGAGCATTTACCAAAAAGGAACCCAGCGAAAATGAGAACTCAAAAAATATTGCTTTTATCAATCCGTCCTAAATTTGCCGAGAAGATATTTTCGGGGGAAAAGACAATTGAGTTGCGAAGAATACCACCAAAAGTTGAAATGAATGATCTCGTAGTTGTTTATGTTTCTTCACCGGTGAAAGCTATTTGGGGGATTTTCGTAGTGGAATGTATTGAAGAATCTGACTTGGTCACTTTCTGGGAAAAAAACAAAGCACGGACCGGAGTTTCTGAAACTGAGTACCTGAATTATTTTGAAGGGACCGAAAAAGTGTATGGAATAAAATTGAAGGATCCGCTTCTCTCAGATCATCCTATTCCACTGAATGAAATCCGTCGGGATTCTCCCGGATTCCATCCTCCCCAACTCTATCGGTATCTAAATAAAGAAGACCAACTGTTAAGTCCACTCAAGCCTCTCTTGAAAAAATCTTCTTTGCGACAATATCAGGCTTAGACATTAGCCTATTATTGACTTCAGAGAAATCCAATTTCCGTTTTAAACTATTCCTCAATCATCAACAACTTGGCCGGTGGCTGAAATTGCTGACCTTCATTCCTTCTGGGGACATACAAAAGTCGGTCAGGGGCATCCCATTTGAGAGGGGGACCGGACAAGACATCGCCTAATTTATAGTCGAGGGCAATATCATACTTCCGCTTGTGAACCATGCCTGAGCTGTCCATGTCTATCACGAAAATTTGGGAATCCTTCTCGTACTTCACCGAATTGAAAGTTGGAAAGGCGAAACGGGTGCCGTCAGGAGTCCAGGTCCAGGAATTCAGAATAAAGGTATAATCATAGAAATCTACCCAGGTGCTGAACTTTCGGGTGCGAAGATTCAATACGCCAAGTGCCTGATCGTGCAGAATGAGCAATTCCTCTCCGTTGGGCAGGAGTTTGAAATCATGGGCGGTGGTAACAATGTCACTGAGTTCGTCCGAGAGATAGATCGCCTTTCCCTTCTCATCGACCCATTCGTAATTGTTTCCTGCTTCAGAGGCCAGATTGCGGTTTTTCATGATCCGCCCTTCTGGTAAAAACACATACCAGGAGTGGTCAAAATCAATCGTGCCGTCTAAGGCGACATCATCCCAATCCTTTTTCATGAACCACCGGTAGATATGGGGGGCAGAGCGGAAATTGTCAGTGGTAGATACTTTCGACTCCCGGTATCCGCGGCCAAGGGTTCCCCACATTGCCAATCGCTCTCCCCGGGAATTGAAAATCATCCGCATTTCTTTGTCACGTCCGGAAGTACAGGAGAATTGGTAAAAAAACGAGTTCTCCATATAGCCATCCCCATCCAGGTCTATTACACGAAAACTATTGTCGAGGAATTGGACTTCACAGTCTTTGTCTCCTGCATCCATGATCTCCCAGGCTATTTTGGCAACCTTTTGCTTGAGGGTTACCATGTAGAAATAAAGCCTGTTTTTGGTGTGCCGTTTGTTCCAGACCTCGGTGACAAAGAAGAAGTTGGTTCCGGATTTGTCCTCGTAGGAAACGCCATTTTTGAAGAGTCCTTTGAACTCAATTCCAGCGGGCAGGTCTTCAGGGATCATTTGCACCAGATCGGGATTGCAACTCACCTGAAAGGACTGCGCAGGTAGGATACCAACAGTTGCGAGTACGATCAAATATGTAAAAATGAGGCCCTTCATGGTTTTATCGCTTAAGCTCGTTTCTACTAAAGAAACGATTTTCTGGCTAAATTCCTCATTGAGGATGGCAAAACAGGGATTTCCTATACCGGATGGTAAAAGATTGCCTTACACTTTCCATTGACTTGGGTCAACCAGCCGGTGAAAACCGTTTACACTTTCCATTGACTTGGGTCAACCGGCCGGTGAAAACCGGTTACACCCTCACCTTGGGTTCATAATTCAGATTCGGTGAAAGCCAGCGCTCCATTTCTGCGATGGTCATCCCTTTGCGTTCCGCATAATCAGCCAACTGGTCCTCGCCGATTTTACCCAGTCCGAAATACCGGGACTCAGGATGTGAGAAATAGAAGCCACTCACAGAAGAAGCGGGCCACATGGCATAGCTCTCGGTAAGGCTGACCCGGATGCTTTCCTCGACTTTCAGCAGGTCAAAAAGAAGTCCTTTCTCGGTATGGTCAGGACAGGCTGGATAGCCAGGAGCCGGACGGATGCCTTCGTATTTTTCCCTGATCAAAGACTCCTTGTCCAGATTTTCTGATTTCGCATACCCCCAGAGGGTGGTCCGTACGTGCTCATGCAAGTATTCGGCGAATGCTTCCGCCAGGCGATCGGCCAAGGCCTTCGCCATGATGCTTTTGTAGTCGTCGTGGTCGGCCTCAAAGGCCTCGACCATTTCGGCAAGTCCGTCCCCCGCGGTGACGGCAAAGCCTCCCAGATAATCCGGCTGGCCGGTGGGCGCCACATAATCAGCCAATGAGAAATTGGGCTGACCTTTGGATTTCTCATTCTGCTGACGCAGAAAGTGGAAAGTAGTCCGCACCTGGTCGCGGTTCTCGTCGCGGTAGACCTCGACATCGTCGCTGCCAACCCGGTTGGCTGGCCAGATTCCACATACCCCGTGTGCCTTCAACAACTTCCGGTCGATGATCTGCTGCAACATTTTCTTTGCATCCGCAAAGAGCTGGGTGGCCTGCTCCCCTACTACCTTGTCCTCCAAAATAGCCGGATATTTGCCATGCAATTCCCAGGTCCGGAAAAATGGAGTCCAGTCGATGTATTTCGCCAGGGTCTCGATCGGGAAATTCCGAAGCATGGTATTTCCACCCCGAACCGGTTCGGGAGCCGTATAATTGTCCCAATCCACAGCGAGGGAATTGGCAGCAGCCTTCTCGTAAGAGACATAGCGTTTGCTGGATTGACGCTTGGCATGTTGCTCGGCGAGGGTCTTGTAGTCATCCCGGTAGCCTTGAATGAAATCCCCCCTGAACTCTTTTGAGATCAGCTTTTGCACTACGGGTACAGAACGGGAAGCATCCAGGACATGGATGGTCGCGCCCGAATAGCGCGGGGCAATTTTTACGGCGGTATGGACACGACTGGTGGTAGCTCCTCCGATCAACAAAGGCAACTTCATACCGCGTCGTTCCATTTCGGCGGCCACATCGACCATTTCATCCAGGCTTGGCGTGATCAGGCCACTCAGGCCAATTACATCCACTCCCTCTGCAATGGCGGTATCAAGGATTGTACTTGCCCGCACCATCACTCCGAGATCGATCACCTCAAAGTTGTTGCAGCCCAGCACCACGCCGACAATGTTCTTACCGATGTCGTGGACATCGCCTTTGACGGTCGCCATCAAAACCTTACCGGCTGGACCACTGTCACCACTCAGCCGCTTTTCTTCTTCTATATAAGGGATCAGATAAGCCACTGCTTTTTTCATTACCCTTGCACTCTTGACGACCTGAGGAAGGAACATTTTTCCCGCACCGAACAGGTCCCCAACGATATTCATGCCGTCCATCAATGGACCTTCAATCACCTCGAGAGGCTTGTCTTTCAACTGCCGAACTTCCTCGGTATCCGCCTCAATATAGTCCACAATCCCCTTCACCAGGGAATAGCTCAGGCGTTCACCAACCGGCTTTTCCCGCCATTCCAGATTCGCGCCTTCATGCTTTTTACCCTTGCCTTTGTATTGCTCCGCAAGCTCAATCAGGCGATCAGTTGCATCTGGCCTGCGGTTCAGCAACAGATCCTCGACATGCTCCAGCAGATCGGCTGGAATCTCCTGATACACCTCGATCATGCCGGCATTGACAATCCCCATGTCCAAACCAGCCTTGATAGCGTGGTATAGAAATGCGGAATGGATGGCCTCACGAACGATATTGTTCCCCCGGAAGGAGAAGGAAATATTGGAAACTCCACCACTTACTTTGGCCAGGGGAAGATTTTTCTTGATCCAGGCCGTGGTCTTAATGAAGTCAACTGCATAATTATTGTGCTCTTCGATGCCCGTTCCCACAGTGAGGATATTGGGATCAAAGATGATGTCCTGTGCGGGAAAACCTACTTCTTCGGTCAGAATACGGTAAGCCCTTGAACAGATTTCCTTGCGTCTTTCGAATGAATCTGCCTGCCCTTCTTCGTCAAAAGCCATGACCACCACGGCGGCACCGTAACGCATGATCTCCCGTGCCTGCTCTCTGAAAGCTTCCTCGCCTTCCTTCATGGAGATCGAGTTGACCACGCCTTTCCCTTGCAGGCACTTCAGCCCTTCCTGGATGACAGACCATTTGGAGGAGTCGATCATAAATGGTAGCCTGGCAATATCCGGTTCAGCAGCAATCAGGTTGACAAATTTGACCATGATGGCAGCGGAATCCAGCATCCCTTCATCCATATTGATGTCGATGATCTGGGCGCCGCCTTCTACCTGGTGCCGGGCAACTGAGATCGCTTCTTCATAATTTTCATTGATGATGAGGCGGGCAAACTTGCGGGAACCGGTGACATTGGTACGTTCGCCGATGTTGACAAAATTGGTTTCCGGGCGGAGAATGACGGGCTCGAGGCCGCTGAGACGCATATAAGGCTCGACCGTGGGAATTGCTCTCGGTTGGATATTGCGTACCGCTTCTGCAACGGCCCGGATATGGTTAGGAGTCGTACCACAACAGCCACCTGCGATGTTGAGGAAGCCCGATTCGGCAAAGTCACGGATAAATCCGGCAACCTGATCGGGTGTCTCATCGTAGCCACCAAATTCATTGGGAAGGCCGGCATTGGGGTGGGCACTGACCGGGATGTCAGCGACTTTGGACAAAGACTGGATAAAGGGGCGCATCTGCACCGCTCCGAGCGCACAATTCAAGCCTACACTGATCAGATTAGGGCAGTGGGCGACAGAGATCCAGAAGGCCTCGGTAGTTTGGCCGCTCAGTGTTCGTCCTGAGGCATCGGTGATGGTCCCGGAGATCATCACCGGCACCTCATAACCCAACTCGTCGTTGAGTTTGGAAACCGCGTAAATTGCGGCCTTGGCATTCAGCGTGTCAAAAATGGTTTCGATCAACAGCAGGTCTGAGCCCCCAGCCATCAAACCGCGGGCCTGCTCCAGGTACGCAGTGACCAATTGATCAAAATTGACAGCACGGTAGCCGGGATCGTTGACGTCCGGACTGAGAGAAGCTGTCTTATTGGTCGGACCCAAAGAGCCGGCCACAAAACGGGGCTTGTCCGGAGTTGAGTATTTATCAACCGCGGCCCTGGCCAATTCAGCTGCCACCTGGTTGATCTCAAAAACCAACTCCTCCATCTCATAATCCGCCATGGAAAACGAATTCCCATTAAAGGTGTTGGTTTCGATGATATCGGCACCCGCTTCAAGATATTCTTCGTGAATTGACTGGATCAATTCAGGCTTGGTCAAAACCAAAAGGTCGTTGTTTCCCTTCAAATCTCCGGGCCAATCTTTGAACCTCTCACCCCGATAATCCTCTTCCTGGAGCTTGAATTGCTGTATACGCGTACCCATTGCTCCATCAAGCACAAGTATCTTCTCCCGCAACAATTCCTGAATCTGTTCTAAAACCATGTGATTGAACGCTTTACCCTTTTGTTAAATTCAGGCAAAGTTAAGCAAAAGGGAAATAAGTTAGACCTCTCTATCGTCTCCCGGCAACCGTTCCAAAAGAAAGATTGGCAAATACCGTAGCAGCCAAAATATTCATTTACAATGCACCCAAAAGAAGGTGGGCTCCGCTTGAGTCACGGCAACCCTCTGAGAGATTATTTTTTTATCTGTTCTCAGGGTTGCCTGTTGCCTGGATTTGTGTTTCGTCGGTTCAATGGCTTTTCCTGTTCCTTTCTCTCCTCATCCGGATAGAATTTATCAGGGGAATATGGGGGCAAAAATCTATGCTGAGGCTGATGAAAATCGATGTGGAAGGTGAAGTATATCCATTTGGAAGGTGAAAGCAATCTATGTGAAAGGTGAAGTATATCCATTTGGAAGGTGAAAGCAATCTATGTGGAAGGTGATACAAATCCATGTGAAAGCGGACAGCAGCCCCTTTGCAAGTGGATGCACATCAGCATAGAAGTAGATGCCAGTCAGCCCGGAAGCTGATGTGCATCAGTTCGGAAGCTGATGCACATCAGCTCCGAAGTGGATGCCCATCAGCTCAGAGGTGGACACACATCAGCTCAGAGGTGGACACCTATCAGCTCAGAGGTGGATACCTATCAGCTCAGAGGTGGATTTTGATGAACTCAAAGGTGGGAATACGGTGTCTTAGAAAGTAGATTCCACCATCCACGCAAACGGATTCCACCATCCACGCAAACGGATGCCACCATCCACGCAAACAGATAAGTAGCGCTTACAGGCAAATTGAGACCATTTTCACGGAAAAAGGAACAGCGTCCTTATTGCTTGATCAACTTCTCAACCATCCGTTGCGTTCCATCTTGAATAGAGAGCAGGTAAACACCTGCAGGAAGCTGAGAAGAGAAATTGCCCAACTGAGGATTGATCACCGCGGGATTACCCTGGCTTTGGAACAGTACCTTGCCATCAATGCCACTGAGGACCACACGGAGATCCAGATCAGGAGCATTGCTCACAATATGAACCTCTGACTGGAATGGATTCGGGTAAATACTCCACTGAGCATCCAGGTCATCCAGATACACCTCAGTCCGGCTGATCTCAACCAGTTCTCCATTGACGGTGAATTCCATCAGACGGTATTCGTTGCGCCCTGTCTGAGGACGGAAATCGTAAAGGGTATATTGCTGTGGACCTTGTGCATCCAAACGGCCAATTTCAAGGAATTCATCTCCGTCTACACGCTGGACAATATACTCCTCCACATTGAGTTCGGAAGCGATCTCCCAATCGAGGCGCACCTGTGTATCCTGAAAGATCTCCCCTTCAAAATAGTTGAGGGTCACGGGCAGCACGGTGGTAGCAATTCCAAATTCAGAAAAGGCGATCAGGCCAGTCCGTACACAATAGACGATCCCCCCTGCTTCCAGGTAAGTCACATGGGAACCATCATTTGCCCAGGCCGAGGCCGAATTGGGGCGCTTGACATTGATGTATTGTCCCCCTCCATTGGTATAATTGCCCTCATACAGAGAAAGGGTATAAGGGGTAAATAGCGTACCTGCCACAGGCTGTATGGTCCAGATCCCTCCGTTGAGCATCTGGTTGTACAGCACTGCGCTTTCGGTGATACTGGGTTGGGCTCCGGGAATAGCATTGCTAAAAAATGCTTCCAAAGTGAGAAGTCCATGACCTGGGGTCAAGTTAACCTGTGCTACCTGAGCCATAATCGGATCCCCAACCGGAAAGTCGAACAATCCTCCGGTGGGTTGGGTGTTGCGACGTAAAGTCCCCTGTACGTAGGAATTGAGAGGATTCCCAATCAAAACTCCCGGAGAAGGATCAAGGGTATGGATATAAGTACCGGCGCTGGTGATGATTCTCCGGTTGAGCAGGCCCAAAGTATCATTTACCTCCACGATGTCCTGCAAGACCAGGTCAGCGGTTGGCTTGTTGATGACGAAGCTGCCGAAGACTTCAATGGACGAAATGCCCACCGAGACGTTCTGCGTATTGGGTCCTACAAAATGGATGGTGCTCTCCCCTTCCAGGAAATCGGCCGCCCCGGCAGTATTGTTCCAGTTGCCATATAAGAAGATGTGTCCGTCGTCGGTTCCGGCGAGGCCGTCGTCAAAATCGAGGGCATTGCTTCCGGCGGTGGTCAAAATGTCCAGGTCACCATGCACTTCGAGTACTTTGGTGACGTCTCCTTCGGCCCGCAAAGCGAAGCCACCCGTTTCGGTAAAGTCGATGTCGTTGCAGCGTGCGGTGTCTCCCGGTTGAAGTATGCAATCCCTGAGGGCAGTGGTGGTCGGGAAAATAACATCGGTAGTGAGGTCAGGAACCACATAAGTGTCCCAGTTTTGGCAGTTGAACCAGTCGGTATCGGCGGCTCCGGTCCAGGTAGCGGTGGTCACCCCGGGGGTAATCGTGAATGGACCGGTCGTGATCGGGTACTGGGTGGTATTGTTGCTTTGCCAGTTGGCGGGATTGGTGAGATTCGAAATGATAGAAGCTTTGGAGCCGGACTTGGGGGCTGAATCCAGGTATTGCAAGTTGTCAGCGTGAGTAGCAAAGTCAAGGTTGGCGCAAGCCAGTTCGGGGGGAAGACGGGAGGCTGCGGTTCCGGAGGGGAGTCCGGTGGTAGGTGTCCAGGCCGTACTGTTAAATCCCCAAACATAAGTCCCGGTGAAGGTCGCATCGGAAAAACCGGTGTTGCCATTGATCCAGGTTCCCTGCAATATAAAGACGCCATCCCCAGCGGTGGTGTATTGATCAATGTAGGGACTTCCGAATCCCGCCAATTTGACCTGGGTAATATTCGAGGGAATAATGGTCGCCCGGTCGTATTGGATCACGGTCCCGGCGGGGATGGTAGAAGTATTGACGGTCAAGCGGGTTACTTCCTCTGAATTCCCCCAAGTATAAGCTCCGGCAGGAGCACCACGCTCAAAGCCATTGTCGGTCAGCAAAAAGGTGGTTCCGGGAAGCAGATCAACAAAAGTAAGGATTCCGATGGCATCAGTTCCATCCGAATTGAAGGTTACGATGGCCATGTCCCCGGTTTGGAGAGCCGTCTGGGCAGGGGCTAAACCAAAACACAGCAACAGGGCGGATAACAATCCTAGTGCTTTCTTCATGGGATTCGCAGGTAAAAATACAGCGTCAATAATCAGTCAATAATCAGGTTCGATGACCTTTAAATCGGTCATTCTCAGCGTTGATCATAAAAATAAGATACCAAAAAGCCTCCTCCTAGGAAAGTATATTCACATTTCATGAACATTTTGTTGATTAAAAGGTGGAAAATGGCTTGATGTCGGGGGGAGTAGTGGAAAATTAAAATGTACGCTTTGAAAAGTAGCCCAATCGGCTCAAGCATTTCGCTAAAATTATTATCTTGCATTCCCATTAATATTCAATGCACTATGAAAAAAACGATTTTTATTTTAGCAACCCTGTTCGGTTTTGTTGGCTTGCTCCCTGCCCAGAGCGCAGATGAAGACATGATGAAGGCCTGGCAAGAGTCCATGGCCCCCAATGAAAACCATGAGTGGCTCGCTCAACTTGAAGGCACCTGGACTTATACCAATACTGCCTATACGGACCCCAATGCCGAACCAGAGGTAACCCAGGGAAAAACAGTGATGCAGATGGTTTGCCAAGGTCGCTACCTGCAAGGAACCCATACCGGTACTTCTTTCGGGATGCCCTTTGAAGGACACAGCACCATTGGATATGACAACAATTCCAATATGTATGTCAGTAATTGGATCGACAATATGGGCACTGGATTCATGGGTGCCACTGGCACAAGGGATGGAAATACCCTGACAGAAGATGCCTCCTATGTCAATATGGAAGGCGGAGAAGATAAAATGAAGATGGTCACCACTATTCAGAACAAGGATGAACATACCATGGACTTGTACTCGGTCGATGCCGACGGCAACGAAGTTAAGCTCATGGCATTCGTGTATAAAAGGGTGAAATAAGCTCGCTTGTTCAGAGCATATCTATATTTCAGCCTTTCACTGATCTACCTGATATTTTGGATCGTTCTCCTGATAACTGGATATACCGGTTTTATAGAGAACGATCCTTATTTTTTGGAAGGGGATTACCTGGTCAAATTTATTGGAAACCGACAGCAACTCCTGTTTTCGGAATTGATCTTTCCTGCGGCCATGCTTTTGGGCTTCCTGATTGTCCTGATCAGTAAAATCCTCTTCCGGCCGGTCCGACTCGCACTGGGGATATTCGCCTTTATGAGTCTGGAATTTTTCATTTACCGGGAATTCATCTTTTCAGATCAGTATGCCGATTATCACCAAAACTATATGGCCGGAATTCCGATGGAGTATATGGAGCCAACCGGATATCTATGGGAAATCGGAGTCCTGGGCATCGGCTTTGCATTGGTAGTTTTGATCAAAGAATTTACGGAGCCCAAGGCGCTTCCAAGATTCAAATTGTGGTAAGCATTTTCAGGTCACTTTAGCGTTGGGGATCCAAAAATGACGGTATAACTACAAATGGAGGGAAGACTACAAATGGAGGGAAGACTACAAATGGAGGGAAGACTGCAAATGGATGGAAGGCTGCAAATGAATGGAAGACTGCTGGTTTCAGGCAATGATGGGGACCTGGGTATTTGGATAAAGTAACCTGATGGATTTTTCGAGGATCTTACAGGTAATCTGGGACCCGAGTTGGATATATTCCCCATCCACATGAGCACGACCGGCGGTCAACCGGTAAATTTCAAAGGTCTTGCCCCGGATATATTTGATACTTGGATGCCGGTATATTTTACCTGAAAACAGCAACCTGATCAACCTGGGGATTTGAAACAACTTTGCCTTTTGCATCACCACTGCTTCGAGAAACCCATCGTCAATCTTTGACACTGGCGCGATTTTAGCCCCATTGCCCCACTGAGGACCATTGGCGATGTCCATCAGCATCAGATTGGTGCATTCGTATTCCCGCTCGCCGTCCACCACGATCTTGCAATCGAATTTCTGGAATTGAAAGAAGGCCTTTCCGGTAAGGCGCAGGTAACTTCTGAATCCCCGCTTGTTCGCCTTCTTAAACTCCTCAGCTACCGCAGCGTCGAGTCCGATCCCGGCATTGTTGATGAAGGTTTTTCCTCCGAAGTCACCCAGATCTACGTGCCGTGGTTCGGCTTCGAGAAGTTGGGAAATTGCAATTTTGGGATTGCGGCTGATACCCAGGTGGCGAGCGAATCCATTTCCGGAACCCAAAGGAATTACCCCCAGGGCCAGGTCAGTACCGATCAGGCGACGGGCGACCTCGTTGATGGTTCCATCACCACCAGCTGCCACGACCACTTCATAATCGCCCTCAATGGCCTCGTCGATCAGTTTGCCCAAGCCGTCAGGGTCCTCCCAAATCCTCACTTCAAATTCGTATCCAGCGGTTTTATACGCTGCATCGATTTGCTGAATGATCGCTTTTGGAGTACTTCCCAACCCTTTACCCGACACCGGGTTAATAATGAACAATGTCTTCATACACTACGGTTCAACCAACGAGATGGTGCCTCCAGGGTTGTCTACGAGCGAATTGCCCACCCTTGTATTGAAGAGCACCTGATAAATGGAACGCAATTGGTAGCCTAAAGTTTGTATTTTTTCTGTTATGCCCGGATTGGACTCATCCACATCCACCCATTTACCCTGTCTTCTAATCTGGATAAAGTGGGTGCCGTCAAAGTTGGTGGTGAAGGCAATCGAATCTATGGCAAGGGTGGTCAGTTCCAATAGATTATTCAATGCAAATCCCTGTCTATCAGAGAACAAAGAAACCCCGATACTGCTGTGATCTGTCTCCAAATCCATGAGATCGATCAAGGTCGGCATGACACTGATATGGTTTCCGAGGCGGTCGTCGAGGCCCGGTTCGATGCCTGGCCCCATCATGAATAAAGGCACATGGAAATTTTCCATGATCGGCCGGTCGGGGATGCTCTCTTCGTGGAAACAGTGGTCGCCGGTAAGGATGAAAATCGTACTGTCAAACCAGGGATACTGACTTACTTCGCGGAAATATTCTCCCAAAACCAAGTCTGAATAAACGGTGGTCTTCTCCATTTTGGTAAATCCTTCTGCATTTCGCAGCTCTTCCGATGCCTGAGGGGGAAGGTTGAAAGGGTGGTGATTGGAAATAGAAAAGAAGGTACTGAAGAAAGGCTGCTGGAAACTGTTTTGCTTTTCTGCCATCCAATGAAGTACGGGACCATCCGCACATCCCCAGAACCCATCGAAATCTCTTTCTGCATGCGGGTACTCATTCATCCCATAATAGTTGGGAATGGCTGATTTGGCGGCATATTCATCAAAGCCCATGGTGCCATTGTGGGCGCCACAGAAGAAGGAATTGTAATAACCACGATCGCCGAGGATATGCCCCAATCCGTAGTGATTGTTGTCAATATAACTTGATCCGATGGTAGGCCGGCGGAAGATTTCCGGCATGCTGTTCAGGAGGGCGGGCAGTGCCTCGACACTTCTCACCCCATTCGCGTAGAAATTGGTAAACATGCGGCCGTGGCGGACCATGGTATCGAGGTTGGGGGTTAGGCTGTGGGCATAGTCCCCGGTGATGGACCCGACATGCCGGGCATTGAAGCTTTCGATAATCAGGAAAACGACATTGTAATGCTTCTCTGGGGTATCAAAATGGCTTTTGCGCCACAGGGGATATTGTTTCGAATTGAAGGGTCCGTCATGGGGGCTGGAGATCAGATTTCGGGTTTCCCTGACCGCATCCTTCTGAGGAATCCAGGTGATCGGTCCTTCCTCTCTGAGGTTGATACAGGAGAGCACAGTGAATGCTGAGTTCAAACCCATATTGCCGAGGAAGGTCCCTTTTTCTACAAAAGCATGGCGGCTTTCCAATGGCTTTTTATTGACTCCCCGGATGCCAATGACGGCCAGGATCAGGAATACGGCAGCGTAGCCCCAAAGGCGGGCTGGAGAACCCCAGGTAGCCCGTGGGTCTTTCTCAAGGTATCTCTTGGAAGCCCGGTCCAGAATCCGGTATCCGATGAAGAGGGTAATACCAGCCAATAGAAATATCCACCACCACTCGGCCAGCATGGAAGGCTTAAAAGCCCCGTAGTCACTTTTGGTGGTGAACAATTCATGGGTCAAGCGTTTTTCGGCATAACTGAAATAAACGATGTCTATGCCATTCAATACGATTACCGGAATGTTGAAAATGAGGATAAGGAGATTGAACCACCGATAACTTCGCCTGGTGTGCAATGACCGGATGGGTATAATTATCGCCAAAAACACCAATCCATTGAAAATCAGAATGGTTGCCAGGTCAAAACGAATCCCCAGCAGGAAGCCAAAGAGGACATCTGTCCAGGACATGGCCCAGAACTGAGCTTGGTTGTAAAGCAGGAAGGCACAACGAAAGACAAAGTTAATCCCCAACAATACTGCGGTAGCCGCGAGTACATATTTAATATTGGGGGGAAGCTTGAGCCTCAATTGGTTGGCAAGGTTTTTCATTTGTTACTCCACAATAAACAGCTACTCAATATAGGCAAATTTAACGTCTGGTTAACAATTGCTTATTCAGATTCCTTTGTAAATTCCCCCATGAGAAGATTCTACTTGATCGCTGTTCTGGTTCTGTTTGCTTTTCCGTTGGGGGCTCAGTTGAACACTCAATTCACCAATCCGTTGATTGACCAGGTGCTGCGTGGCAACTACAATCCCGGTGATTATGCCGCTTCAGTGCCCATCACCGACCCTGTGGTCATCAGTCAAATGATCGCGCTGGATGTAAGTGAAGATTCTCTGAAGAATTACCTGATAGAAATGAGTGGTTTCGGCAACCGGAATACGGGATCTGATACTGTCTCGTCCACCTTTGGGATCGGTGCGGCCCGTCGCTGGGGCCACCAGCAATTCCAGGAGATCAGCGCGGCCAATGAAAACCGGCTCCTCGTCGGCTACCTGCAGTTTGATGAGGTGATCTGTGGCGTTTCCCAGCACCGCAATGTGGTGGCAGCACTGCCGGGATCGGCTCCTTCGGGGGAAGGATACATTCTGATTGAAGGGCATCTGGACAGCCGCTGCGACGATGTGTGTGACCCCACCTGCGAAGCCCAGGGCGCGGAAGACAACGGCTCCGGCTCTGCCCTGGTTCTGGAACTGGCGCGGGTAATGAGCCAATTCACCTTCAAAGAAACGGTCGTCTTCCTGCTCACCACGGGTGAGGAACAGGGCCTGATGGGCGCGGATGCCCTCGCCGATTATTGCTATTATGACAGCATCCCGGTCAAAGCAGTTCTGAACAACGACGTCGTCGGAGGAATCTATTGCGGTGCCACTTCTTCGCCGCCGAGTTGCCCCGGTGCCGGGGCGGTGGACAGCACCAATGTCCGCCTCTTCTCGAGAGGAAATTACAATTCGCAGCACAAGCAATTCGCCCGCTACACCAAACTCCAATACAAAGAGATGCTGAGTTCGATCGTCGCGGTCCCGACCAGCATTCAGATCATGACGGCCGAGGACCGGACCGGCCGGGGTGGGGACCATATCCCCTTCCGGCAAAATGGCTTCACCGCCATCCGCATGACTTCCTCCAACGAACATGGCAATGGATCGGCCGGCCCGTCCTATACCGACCGGCAGCATACCTCCTCGGACAGCCTGGGGGTGGACACCGACAACGATGGCCAGATCGACAGCTTCTATGTGGACTTCAATTACCTGGCCCGCAACGCGCGGATCAACGGCGTTTGTGGAGCCATGGCCGCCATCGGCCCCGCGCCGATCAGCGGATTCAATGCCACTCCCGTCCCCGGTGGACTTGCGATTGAAGTGCTCGGCAACCCCACGGTTACCGATTTCCGCTTCGCCACCCGCACCAATACCAATGATTGGGATTCCGTCTACACCATCAATGCCGTCATAGATACCCTCTGGGGTCTCCAGGGCCAATACATCATCAGCATGGCTGCGATGGATGCCAACGGAGTCGAGAGCTTATTCTCCTACGAATCCAATGTCAATATCCCCACTTCCACCGGAGAACTCCTCCCGGAAAAGGACCTGGAACTGTTCGGCAACAAGCCCAACCCCTTTGACGAACAGACCACCATCATCGTCAAGCGCAATGGACATATCGACTTTGAAGAAGCCTATATTGTGATCCATGACATGGGGGGAAAGGAAGTTGAACGTATTCCGCTGACCCTGGAGGCGGATGTCAACGAAGTGAATTTCCTGCATGGATTCCATGCGACCGGCACTTATATCTACAGCCTGGTAGTGGATGGAGAGGTATTGGGCAGGAAGAAGATGGTGATGCAGTAGAGGGCTTTTGGGAAAATCTTCCTCTATGTGCCTGGCTTCCTGTGCCAGGACTGCGATGCCTATCAGGTAGCAGGATGCCTATCTGGTAACCGAATGCCTACCTGGCAGCAGGGTGCCTACCTGGCAGCAGGGTGCCTGTCAGGCAACCGAATGCCTAACCCACAGTCTGCGTGGACGCTGCACTCAACTCAGCCAATGCAGCTTGTTCATCCTCCCTGATCTCCAGCAAATCAACCACCTTGGTGATGGTCAACACCTTCGTCACCAATGCATTGACATTTACCAAATAGAGCTTTCCGCGGAGATTCTTGATTGAATCGTAGACACGGAGCAATTCGGAGATGCCATGAGAATCACACTCCGCCACCTCCTGAAAGTTGAGGATCAACTTGCGGGCACCGCCCCCAACGACCGCTTCCTGAACTGCATCCCAGAAAACCCTTTCGGTATTCGCGCGGAACTTGCCGGTCATGTCGAGGATATGGACTTCTGCGAGGTTACGGTGGCTGATGTGTAGCATGGTATTTTTTATTTAATATCGGTAGAACGGCTTTGAATAGCAATCCACTACCCCCTTTGCAAATGCCGTGCCTGTTTTTTCAAATGATTCAATTGTAAAACATCGGTTGGCGTGGGAAAATAGGAAAAGGCCAATACGGAAAAATCTTCATGAATATTTCTGGCAAAACTTGAGGGATAGTATACAGAATCGTGTATCTTAAGGCAATAAACCTATTTTTTATGTCGATAAGAAAACTACTTATTCTGCTTTTGCTTGTTTCTTCCGGGTCAGTCATGATGGGGCAAACCATCACCACTGATCTTGACTTTTCCGCTGCCGTACCCACTCAACACCGGTTGAATGGGTTCAATTTGGGACCCTCCCTGAACGAGATGTTCCAGCCTACCCCAACCACCCTTGGAATCACAGACGTCTGCCTGGGGCAGAATTATGTGGATTACAAAATCAATGGTCAAAATGCATGGAATGATCTTCCCAGCCGAACCTATCAGATGCGACCCGCTACCCTGCGGTTTCCCGGTGGCACCGGGATGAATTATTACCACCTTTATGAATACACCAATGGTACCTACAATCCCCAGAACCCCACCTATGCCCCTGGGTTTGGTTTTCAGGAGAAGGAGACCTCAGAATTCAACAGCGGTGACGTCATCAGAAAGCAATATTGCCGGTGGGACCAGGAAATTGTACATTCCCAGCAACCGGGAAGCCCCAATTTCATTTACGGATTTGCCAACTTTATAGAAAGCGTTGAACAACGGGCCGCGACCGGAAATCCTGCATCCCCGGAAAATGTAGTGGAGGTCCTGTATGGAGTTAATCTTAGAGCACACTTCTCCACCTGGGATATACTGGGCCAATTTCAGAAAGGGGACAACCTTGAACCCTCTGACCCCAACGATCACCTGAATGTGGCCAACCCCAACACAAAATTTGAGCTGTACTACAAAGAGACCATTGATGCCATTGCCTACCTGAAGTCCAGGGGCGTCACAGTCGCGGGTGTGGAGTTTGGCAATGAGCTTTATTTCCCCCGCTATACCACGACCAGAGGAAATGTGACTGCGACCAGCTATATGGACCTGGCTCATATTTACACCAAGCGGATCAAAGCAGTCTATCCCGACATGAAAGTAGCGGTGGTTACCGATCCGGGAAATACCGCCTGGAACGACACCATTACCAGTTATTCGCCGGCATTTTACGATGCGGTTGTGGTACACAAGTATTACAACAACGATGCATGCATTACCGCCAACAACTTCTGCAGCGGGGGATGCACCACCGATGTTCTCAACGACCGGGCCTGCCGGTTTGACTGTGGGAAATGTGCCTTCAATGAGTTCACTACCATTGAATTGCCTGACTTCCTCAATTCGTCCCTCAACCAGCTCCCGGCTGACAAGAAGATTTGGATGACGGAATGGAGTGCCATCAACCCACTTAACAATGCAGACGGGAATCTCAATTATATGAATACCTTCCTGTTCGCCTCTTTTGTCATGGAACACCTCGCAGAACAATTGAAATTCAATGCCACCAGTGGGGGGCGTTTGGAATACTCCACCCACCACCGCCTGGGTTACAACAACCAGTGGTCGGTGGTCAAGAAGTCAATGGACGAGGTCAACTCTGTGCCACGCTCCCATTTCTATCCCTACTGGTTCATGGTTCCCTTGTTCAAAGCCGAAAAGGCCTACCACTACAATGGCGTTTCCCTGCAAAACTTCGCCGATACCAGTGATGTATTTCTGGAAACGTTTGTGACTTTGGATTCCCAGGATTACAAAGGGAAAGTCATAGTGCTGTTCTCCAATAAAACCGGATCCCCACTTCCTCTGAATATCCAGACGCCCCCCGTGGTTAATTTCCTGGGCAATCCCTACGATATCTCCACTATGGGAGAGGCTTCCTACCTCTACTCCAGGGATGGAGCCGCCGGCCATCTCTACGACAGTTTCGGGGAGACGAGATTCAATGGCACCATCATTGACGAAACGAATAACAGAAGCCTGCTTGTCAAATTTGACTCCAGCATTGTGACCAGTCAGTTTGTCCTCCCCCCTTTCGCGACCGGAGTGATCGAAATCCCCTTTCTGGACCCTACCTCAGTGTTCGAAGACGATCCACAAGGCTTGTCCTCCCTGCGGCTTTACCCTAACCCCGCAACGGACCTGGTTTACATTACAGGAATGAACGACCTGGCACCTGCGTCGATTGAATTGTTTGATCTGCGGGGCAGAATCATCCGGTCCAGCAGGTTGGAGGGAAATGAATCCACTGATTTAAGTACTGAAGGGCTTAAGCCCGGTCTTTACTTTGTCCGCGTCACCCAGGGCAACCTGGTCAATACGCTTAAATTGCTGAAGAACTAAAGCCCAAAAGGAGAGGGAAGAGTTGCAGATTGTTGCAACATCTTCCCTCCTTCTCTATACCGTATCAGACATTTTTACTTCACTACATTGAAGCGGCGCACCACCGTCCCGGCTGGTCCTTCCATCCGGACGAGGTACATCCCTGGGGTCAGGTCATTCAGCTGCATTTCCACTTGCTCCGATCCTGCTGACACTGTTTGCCGGGCCATTTCTTTGCCCACCAGGTTGTAAACGACCAACTCGCTGCTTCCCTGGATCAGTCCTTCGGCACGGATGCTGAAGTGGCCATTGTTGGGATTGGGGAAGACCTGGAGGTCAAGCTGGGTTGCAGGATCTTCGAGCGCAGTCAGGGTGGAATGTGAATCCGGATCATCCAGTGCGGTCATTGCGGAATGAGGATCCGGGTCGGCTTCCGCCGCAGCTTCTGCATCGGCTTCCGCCGCGACCGGATGGTAACCATAAGCCAGGAATTCAGGCATACTTTGACGGATAGAGGCTGGCATCAGCGCATACGGGTCTTTCTCCTGAGGCGCGGCGCTACTTGGGCAGTCATAGGCCAAGGCACCAAAGTCGATGACCATGTCTGCATTGCCGAAGCAACCCAGGAATGGATTTCCCGATCCTTCCAGGCCGTAGGCCAGGATTGAGTCTGGCAGCTCAGGTACGCGGAAGACGATCTCCGTCTCTTCAGTATGCACCATTCCGCAGTAGGCGGTATTGCTGATGCAGGTGTACCAACCGTAAGATTGGTAAAAGACAAAGCCCTGGGTGCCGAAGAAACCGGAGCCCACATTGATCCCATAGGCGGGAACTTTGGTGACTTCCGAAACCAGGACATCCGTGAAGGACGAAATCTGGAAATTGGGCTCACAGGAAAAGAATCCAAATCCGAAGGCACCAGTATTGTTGGCAGCTCCACGGGAGGACCCGGTGATTCCGGCTCCGATGCGCAAGGTGGTATGGATATCATACTCACCGGCTACGGAGACGATGCTGTCGAGGGTAAAACTGGTTCGGTCACAGGCTTTGGTTTGCTGGAAAGAACTGACAAGGAAAAACAAGAGCAGGGTGGTTCCTAAGACGGCATGTTTGCCGAAGCGAATTAAATTGGTAATCATGGTTCGAATGGGTTAAAAAGTTTATTAAATAAAAAAGTGATTACAGAGGAAGGTTGATTTGCTTGTAAAAAGGCGTTTTCAGGTTGATCTAATACATCAAACGTAAGACAAGCTGAGCCGACATGCAAATGAGCGATTCCATAAACGGTGTTGGAAAATAGTTGGAATTAAAGGTTGGGGCCAATGAACAAACGTTGCCTCTGGTGTGGGTTTGAGGGAGCTAAAGCCAACTATTGATCAGAATAATGGCGTTGTGATTAATACAATCCTTTCGACAATGCATCTCTATTGGATAAAACTTCCATGTAAGCCCTGAAATGATTTTGCCCACCTTAAAATCCAATCTATTAAGTTTGTGACCTGCTCCGAGGTACGCTTTTGGGCCTTGGTGCAGCATCAGTAAACTTAGACGCTCCAGATATGTCCAGTGAAAAGCCCCCTATGAAAGACACCCTCCACCCCCGCAACTGCCACCGGGAAGGGTATAATTTTCCGGGGCTGATTGCTGCTTGCCCTGAATTGGGGGACTACATCGCGGAGAATAAATACGGTATCACATCGCTGGATTTTTCCCATCCGCGGGCGGTGAAGCTGTTGAATAAGATGCTGTTGATCAAGCATTACGGGATTGAATTCTGGGATATTCCCAGGGAAGCTTTGACGCCGCCGGTGCCGAGCCGGGCCGAGTACATCCACCGGGTCGCCGACTTGTTGGGTGAAGAAAACAATGGCAAGGTGCCTACCGGACCGGGAATTCAGGTCATGGACATTGGGGTGGGTGCCAATCTGGTCTATCCGATCATTGGACACCACGAATATGGATGGTCATTTGTGGGGACGGACAGCAACCGGTCCTCATTGAAAGCGGCTCGGAAGATCGTGGAACGGAATCCGGTCCTAGGAGAAGATATTCAATTGCGGGCCCAGGAGGATCACCGCCACATTTTCAAAGGGGTGGTCAATTCCAAGGATTTATTTGACCTCTGCGTCTGCAATCCGCCCTTTCATGCCTCACCTGAAGAAGCCGAATCCAGTACCCGGCGCAAGTGGAAGAACCTGCAAAAACCCCACGAAGGGCCGGTGAAGCGTTCATTTGGTGGACAGAGCAATGAGCTTTGGTACCGGGGCGGGGAAAAGGCATTCCTGCAAAAAATGGTGGCCGAGAGTGCTTTTTCTGCGAATAAGTTCTATTGGTTCACGAGCCTGGTTTCCAAGGGGGGCAATGTCACGGTGGTCGAATATGCCCTGCAGAAAGCGGGTGCGATGGATTCCAAGGTGATCGAAATGGCTTATGGGAATAAGATCAGCCGGGTGGTTTGCTGGACTTTCCTGAATGCGAAGCAGCGGAAGATCTGGCGGGAAACGAGGTGGTGATCCCTACCTGGCAAAATTCTGAATGTAATTAACATTCGCTCCATAGGGGCTCGTCTCCCCATCGTATTGGTAACATCCAATGTACTTCCAGCTTGGGTCGAGCAGGTTGTGGCGGTGGCCCCGGCTGCTGATCCCAGCATCCAACAGGAGGATGATCACCCCTTTTCGTGGTCCACAACCGGTCCCGGAGACCAGGTTTTCATTGCCATCTTTCAGGTCGGGGCAGGCCGCGAGAATGCGCTCAGCCGGATGGCTCCCATCCGATCCGGTATGGTCAGAAAATCCTCTCTTATCGCAGTCAATACCGTGTTTTTTGGCCGCATTGTAGACGCATTTCATTGGCTGCAATATCCCTACGGGTTCCATCGAATTGAGCTGGTAGGCCAGGTCCTTCATGGCCACCACATCTGCATGCCGGATTCCACCCCAGGCCTCAGACTTTTTAGCCAGATAGGCGGCAACCACTTTCGCGTAGACCTTGGGATAGGCCCGGGCAAAGTTGATTTCCTGGATCATCTCAATCTCCAATTCATTCAGATAATCGACTTTGGCACCGGTATTCAATTTTTCGAAATCAACCCCTGACATGTCTATTTCCCCTACCGGATCGGCCTTGAACTTTGTCCCCTCACAGCTAATTCCCCAGAAAAAAGCGTAGCCGTCCTTTTGAAACCAGGAACCGAAATAGATATTGTCCGGATTGTGGACATTGGTATAAAAGTCACAGAGGTAGGGAATTGGGTCCGAATAAATGCTACCTATCGAAGAGCCACTGGACATCCCACAATTCTTTTGGGAGCCTTTGTACTTGGGGTCGAGGGCCTTGTTGACCACCACTTCTTTGGCCATCTGCTCGAGGCCTTTGTCCCAGCTCACTTTTGGAATCGGCTCTGCATCTTGCAGGAAACGCACATAACTGGGGTCCTGGCGTTCCAGCTTTTCTTTGTGCTCCGCGAGAAATCCCTGGGGATCGGTCCTGGCTTCATTGATGAGCCGCAGGAGGTCTTTGCAGAACTGAGAGGACTGGCCTTTGCCGGGGAGGGCCAGCGAAGCGACCAGTAGCAGGATGAGGAAAGGGACTTTGTTCATATTCCTTCTTATAAGGAAAGAAAGACCTTTCGGTTACAGTTTTTCCTGAGAAAAATCCCAGACCAACTGCGACCAGCCTGGGATATGCACGAAGACCTGCCAGGAGATTGCCCGGAGATTGTCCGGAGATTGCCCAGAGACTGCCCAGAGACTGCCAGGAGACTGCCCGCAATCTGCCCAGAGACTGCCCCTACTTGTAACTTGCCCCTTCAAATGGCAGGTATTTCCTCAACCGGTCCTTTTCTGACTTGACCTGTCCAAGGGGAAAAGAAAAGGCCATGTTGAATTGGACACCTACCCGCTTACCGTGACCTACAGATACACGTTGCCAATCTCCGTTGGATTCGGTTCTGGTATAAATGGGGAAATTGGGACGGGTTTCGACAGGTGCCCGGACCAGGGTGCGCAACCCAAGGCGTAATAATCCGAAACGGATACCGGTATCCAGATACCAATCCTTGCCCTGGTGGAAAAGGACATTTCGGAACTTCGATTTGGAAATTGATACGGCAGCCTGGAATGGATCGTTTTTCGAAAATTGAAGGGTACTGCCCTGGGCAAATATCAGACCGGTTCCCAACTCCAGACTCAAATTTTCCTTGATAGGAAAGAAACCACTCAAGCCAGCCCCAAACTCCCGGTTTCGCACGATGACTGCATAACCGTTTTCATTGTCATGTGGTCTCAGGTTATAGATAGTTCCTGTTCCGGTAGTATCAAATAAAAGTGCCCCGTAGGATTGTCCATCTATTTCATTGAAACTGTAAGCGCGGGAATTGGTCCATATATGCGGGTTGATGCGGCCCCATTGTAGAAATTGTGGGCCGCGTAGCCCCAGCCTGAATTCGAAATTGGAGAATCCCATTCCCGTACCAAAAACGTCCCGGCCCATACCTTGGAAGCGGGATACGACATCCCAGCCTCCGACCAGATTGATGTCCAGGATGGAAATGGCTTTGTTGTAGTACCCCAGCCATTCCGTTTGGTCCCTCACCTTGACCCGCTTGACGACTTTTCCGGAAGCATTGGTCACCTTTCCGTCTACGGTAGCCGCTGCAATCTCAGATGAAGGTCGATAATCCCATTTGCCCTCGAACTGGTCCCCATTTTTCAAATAATAAGTCCCCTCCCCTCTTGCTTCTCCGAGTTTGAGTTCCCCGTCAAATACCATCCTGCCCTTTTGATCATATACCTTTGCCTCTCCGGTTTTGTGCCCGTATTCGAATCTCCCTTTGTACTTGACCTTGCCATTGGCATGGTATTCGGTTCCGGTTCCATGCTTTTGATCGTTTTGCCACTGGCCCTTGTAAGCCGGGTAGCCATTGTCAAAATAGCTGGTTCCCATTCCATCGCGTTGGTTGTTCTTCCAGTGCCCGTCGTACTCTTTTATTCCTTTGACATTGACATACATCCCCTTCCCGTGGCGGTTTCCATTGACAAATTTGCCACTGTAATAGGAATTCAATAACCTGACCGATGCCCTGGAACTTACAAAATCCTGCCTGCGGCTGACCCTGTATTCGGTGGAGATTCCTTCTCCGTGCAGGCGGTTGTTGGAAAAGTGCCCCTCAGCCAGGATGACTGGATTATCCCCCTGGAAAAAACCGAAAGTACCATAGCCATTTAGCTTTCCGTTTTGGAAGTTTCCCGATCTGAACCAATGTACCTGTTCCTGCCGGGTTATTTCTATGCTTTTTCCGTTTCTGCAATCCCCCTGGACACATTCCACTTTGGTTTGGCTGTTTTCCCATTCCTGGAGTAGTATGTTTCCAATCGACTCCACAACATCACCCATCAACCCATCCATGGGGTCGGATACCTGTGGCGAATTGTCGTATCCATTGAGTGATCTCCATTCGGCGATGCGTGCACTTTGGTTTATTCTTTGCTGGGCGCCGTCAATTGGTTGACAGAGGGCAAGGCTGGGACTTATTGTGATTAGGAGGCACAAGAGTGCCAGAAGTTTGGATTTTTCCATGATCGGTTATGTTGAAAAGAAAATTGTTATCCTTTCAAATCACCGGATTCAGGGGTGAAATATTAAACACGGTTTTGGGGGGATGTCCTGATTGCTTACTCAATAAATCTCAAGTAGAATCGATTCTGGATCATTTCCAAAATGGTTGATCTTCAGTTGATCACTTTCACCTTTCCATTTTTATCAGCGGAATAAGCCAGGCAGGCAAGAATATCTTCCCGCTTCAACTGTGGAAAGTCTTCCATGATCTCTTCCATCGACATGTCAGCAGCCAGCCAACTTAGAACGTCAAACACGGATATTCGTGTTCCCTTAACGCATGGCTTTCCAAACCGGATGTCCGGATCGATCTCCAGGTGATCTCTGTAATTGATTTTGACCATTATCTAAATTTCGGCAAAAATGTTGTTTCACCCAAGCTTAACTCCAACTTGACTAATATGGGAAATCTTCTGTCTTTGTTTCCTTCCGGAAGATGGCTTGGGAATTCAGAAGCATACAAACCAGATTCCCCTACCCCACATTTTTGTATATTGATCTACCAAACCAACATCTTATGCTAAAGAAAATTAGCCTTTCCGACCTCGCGAAAATCGATCTGACCCAGGATGCGCCGATCCATCCTGAATGGGTCAATGCCATCCACCACCAGGGGCATGACGACCATGGCCACGCCCACCATGAATTGACCAAGGAGGAATCCTTTACCCATAAGGGAAATGAGGTCAGGATTACGACCACCTACAAGGTGGAGGTCAATGGGCAGGAGGTCATGCTCCACGCCAATTTCAATGAACGTGGAACCCTCCAGTGTCACAATACGCCTTACAAGGGGTTCAAAACGGTGAGGGAATTCATGGAGGCTTTGATCAACAATACGCCAGCGGCGGCGATTCCGGGGAGTGAGGCAAATGAAGAAAGACTGGGGCATGCATTGATTCGAGGAGTTGGTGCTGGGCAAAAGAATGAATCTGGAGCTGGTGGGAAAATGACTCACAAAGAAATGGGGGACCATGAAGATCAAAGCGATCATGCGGATCACGGAGATCACGGAGATCACGGAAACCACGGAAACAAAGGAGACCACAGCAACCACGCAGATCACAGCAACCACTAAGCAATTATGATCCGGTACAATATTCTCGACAATGAAGAAGCGGCGGAAAAGTTCTTCAAGGCGATCTGGTTGATCAAGGACCCTGAGAAATCCCCCTGGCCGGGGCAGGAAGATTTTAAGCTGTCCGTCTACGACTACTTTGTATTCTGGCACCACCGGGCCATGATGCTGAGCACCCCTCCCGGTCAGATGCGCCGCAATGCCGCCCACTCCGGCCCGGTTTTCCTCCCTTGGCACCGTTATTTGCTCATTCGCCTGGAAAAGTTCATGGCTGAGGCATTGGGGGACGAGGACTTCCGCCTCCCCTATTGGGATTGGGCTGCCGATGCAGAAAACCTTGAGGACCCAACGACTTCAAAAATCTGGACCACCGATTACCTGGGTCAATTTCTCCACGAGGACTGGGAAATCCGCTTTGACCAGAACTCATTTGGCAACAACCCATTTCCCCGGATCAACCCGCGCCCCATGCGTCGATTCCTGGGTGAATGGCCACGGGTCAAGTTGGGAACCTCCAATGATTTGTCGCTGATGGTGCGCAATGAACCGGAGTACGACGAAGAGGATTACGATGAAAAGTCCCGCAAATTCCGCAATCTTCTGGAAGGCTGGCAGGGGAGGTTTCGGTTCCACAACAATATTCACCTCTGGGTGGGTGGCAGGAGCAGGGACGAAGATGGAGATACGGTTTACGGGGATATGATTCTGTCTACTTCCCCCAATGATCCGGCATTTTTCCTCCACCACTGCTTTATCGACCGGGTTTGGGCCATTTGGCAAAATGAACACCCCGCCAGCAAATATTCCCCGGACGAAAATGCGCCCGATGAGTACCGGTTTCACCGCGTCAAGGACCGTCTGTAGTCGTTTTTTGACGATGAGGTGACGCCTGAGGAAATTCTTAAATACAGTGATTATTATGAATACGACGACCTGGATTTTTACAAGTTGCTGGTTTAGGGAGGTGGTAAAATCAGAGACAAGAAGCCTAAATCAGGGTAGCAAAATTTGGATTCAGAGCGGTAATAAGCCTAAATCAAAGTGCTACCTAGCTGGCTCCAGGGTAGCAGCGTCCAAAACCTGAGTAGCATCTATCCCGGACCAGAGTGCCATGCATCTCAAACCTGAGTAGCATCTATCCCGGACCAAAGTGCCATACCTCTCAAACCTGAGTAGCATCTTTTCGGGAACAGAGTAGTCGGTATCTTTCAGGCAAGCTCGGGGTGGTTGAGGATACGGTAAACCATACTCGGAATGATGGCCCGTACCAGGCAATCCTGGTGCCTGCATATAGCATGTCCTCCCCGGAGAATAGCAGTGACCCAAGTCCGCATTTGGGCAGGGTATAGCAGAGGATTGTTGGCCCCATAGCCAACTCAAGTTCAAGGATGGCTTGCATTGGGCAGGACCAAAGCCAGCTTGGGGTCAGACCGGAGCCCAGCTTGGGTCAGACCGGAGCCCAGCTTGGGGTCAGACCGGAGCTGACTGGCCCCAAACCCCGATTTTGCTCTAATTGGCCCTATCTCGCGGTCTACTGGTGCCTCCACAATTCTTGAGGCTGAAGAAGGTGCTACCGGGGTTTCGAATGTATGCTGCTGGGGTTTCGAATGTATGCTACTCAGGTTTTCCATAACCGCTACTCAGGTAAGCGATAACCGCTACTCGGGTTTCGCACAATAGCCGCTCTATTTTGCCACAATTGCTACTCAGATTTGGCACAATCGCCACTCTATTTTGCCACAATTGCTACTCAGATTTGGCACCGTGCCTACTCTTTCAGCACTTGGATTTTCTCCCATTTCAACCCGGTGGCAGTGTCTATTCTAATCCAATAAACCCCATCCGAAACAGTCCTCAGGTCAACTTTGAGCAATGTATTCTTGTCCACCGTCTGGCTGAGCACCATTTTTCCCCTGACATCATAGACACTGACCGCATTTATCAGCATATCGGGTTGCAGGGCTTCTATGTACAGGTTGCCGGAAGCCGGCACCGGATAGACCAGAAAACCAGCATCAAAGCTATTCAAGTCACCATAACCACCCTCCAATCCATCCCCCACCCCAACCGGAACCGCACTCGTCAACATATACTCCCAAACCAATTCATTGGTAGCTGTCTGGGAGATCGGCATGCTGTGATACCCTACAAATGGCAAATTCGGCTGATCGGTATAGAGGAAATGTGCATTGTTATAGGGCGGGGAAATGGGGTCCACCAGGGTTGAGTCAGACAGTCCCAACCGGCCCAAATTGGCATATTGCTTGAAAAAATCAACCACATCGTCCTGGAAGTGGAGGTAGGCAAAATGGGCACTCGCAGGTGTCACCCCCGGCCAGGAAAACCAGGGCGCACCACGGTTGTATAGAGTGCTGTAATCATTGGGACCGGAAAAGCTCAGGGATCGCTCCACCGGAAATCGCTTGGCCAGATAGGGTGCATGGCCCGCCCCCTGGGAATGCCCCCCTACGATGATATTGGGCCAATCCAGAGAATCTGCACCCACCAGGAATTGCCCCCAGTTCTCAGCTGGTTGATTCGCGTCGAGGTATTGCAGCAGTTTGATGGTCCGCGTGTAAATCGAATTCAGGGAGTCTACAGTGACTTCGTTGCTGACCGGGGTTCCGAAGCAGATCTCCTGCCGAAACCGTTCGAAGACGGTGCTGTCAGGATCATTACCGAGGGGAGCAACCGGCACGTCATTGAGATAGGAGAGGCTGATCACATGGAATCCGAGGTCCCCGGCAAACCGACATATCCTGAAATACAGATTGGGATTGCTGTAGGTGCCGCCCATCCATAAGAGCAACTTGTTCCGCTGGGTCGTGGAATTGTAGACCAGGTAGTGATCCGCATTGGTCGAATCATAACCCGGATCGACATCTACGGGGGCAACCGTGAAGGGCTGGCCCTGGCTGTATAAGCTCGCGGTAAAAACGAGCAAGACGATGGCAAAGAATAGCTTTTTCATTACCGCTTTAAGGTAAGGCTAATTCTCTATTCATCTTTTATTCCATCCGAAAAAGTCGTCGTTTCCAGTCCGACCCCTTGGAGATTGTTGGGATTCCCGTAAACCATCAATGCCGGCGCACTCAAGGAAAGGTCAAACCTGACCTTCTTATCCGTTCCTCTGGTCAAGGCTTTGACACTCCTGCCTTCAGGCCAAAATTTAAGATAACTCAAACCGCGCATGGATAGTCTCAGATTACTGGAAAACCCAGTTACTTCGACCGATGCTGCCTCCAATATTTTGAAATAGGTTCCGACTTCGAAGATATGCCTTGGTTTGGTAATCGTTAACTGGGTTCCTTCCGAAAGAGTCATCAATAATTTGTCCGTCTGCCCATCGTATTCAGCCGCCAAAATGGTGAGGGGATTGCGGTAGGGCTTTCCAAACCATTCTCCAAACAACCTCAGGGTGCCCTCTTGACAAAGATGGGCTGACCTGCTGACCAACTCAGCGTATTCCGAGGGGCTTCTACGTACATGGTCGCTGTTTGCGTTGGCCTCCAATTCATCTAACTCGGGGGTCGCGTGGGCACCTGTCAACAACTCCATCGGCCCAGTGAACTGAATCTTTTTAAAAATCTTGTATCCCAGGAACAGCCCCCCCAATCCAAGGAGAGCAATGAAGGCGATTCCTCCGGCGTGGGGCGCCAACGGGTAAATGGCAAGTCCAAAACCTGCGACGATGAGCAAAGGGAACAAGCCAAAAAATATCCCTGTCAGGACATTGGTAATTTCTCTTAACATAGTACTTTTCCTGACATACCGTTTCTTATAGTTTACGGCTTTCCCAGCCTGGGGTTTCCTATGGAATGGGATTCTTCGAGCATGAAATTTCTCTTGAAAAAAGCTCAGGCAAAACTGTCAAACAAGCAATGGTCAATGCTCAATTGCAATTCCCGGGCCGCGGTTTGGTCCTTGGGCTTGATGCTACCATGGGCGAGATCGATCTCATAATCCTCAATCCAGTCCTGGTAATTCTCAGCCAGTTCTTTGATGGCATTCGTAATGTACCTGACCTCTTCGTTGGTATGGGTGGGATGAATCGACATTCTGATCCAGCCGGGTTTCAAAGCGCAATTACCCCCTGAAATCAGATCGGTGATATTGTGGGAGACTTCTTCACTCACACTTAGCAGGTAATGTCCGTAGGTCCCTGCGCAGGAACACCCCCCTCTGGTTTGAATCCCGTACCGGTCGTTGAGCATCTTTACCCCGACGTTGTAGTGCAGGTCATCGATATAGAAAGAAATGACCCCCAGTCTCTTCTTATGTTCAGGGGCCAGAATATGCAGGTTGGGTATTTCACACAAATCTTCCCATACCATGTCCAGGATTTCTTCCTCCCGCTTCTGGATATTCTTCACCCCCATTTCCTCTTTCAGCAGCATGCACATTGCAGCTTTGATCGTCTGTAAAAATGCCGGGGTGCCACCGTCCTCCCTGGCCTCTATGTCATCAATATACTTGTGTTGGCCCCAGGGATTGGTCCAATCGACGGTACCGCCTCCCGGGTTGTCCGGGACGGTATTGGAATACAGCTTTTGGTTGAAGATCAGTATGCCGGTTGAGCCTGGACCTCCCAGAAACTTATGGGGAGAAAAGTAGATGGCATCGAGGCAATTCCCGGAAGCAGGGTCCTGGTGCATGTCAATATTGACGTATGGCGCGGAACAGGCAAAGTCTACGAAACAATACCCATTTTCCTGGTGGATGATTCTGGCGATCTCCCGGTACGGGGTCATGATTCCGGTCACATTGCTACAGGAAGTAATGGCGGCAATCTTGACCTTCCGGTGTTTGAATTCTTCCAGCAACACCTTGAAATTTTCCGGACAGACGAGGCCTTCCTGGTTCGGCGGAATGATCCGCACATCGGCTATGGTTTCGATCCAACTCGTCTGGTTGGAATGGTGCTCCATGTGGGAAATGAATACGATGGGCCTTTCTTCTTCTGAAATGTGGATCTTGTCTTTGAAAGCTTCGTGTATTTTCAGCCCCAGAATCCGCTGAAATTTATTGACGACACCGGTCATCCCGGCATTGGAGGAAATCAGGATGTCATCCTTGCCTGCGCCTACGTGCTTTTTGATGATCTGCTGTGCCTGGTGATAAGCATAGGTCATGGCCGATCCCGTGTCGTTGGTGTCGGTATGGGTATTGGCTACAAATGGAAGTATTTTTTCCCTCAGGCGTTCCTCAATCGGCGCATAGGTTCTGCCACTGGCGGTCCAATCGGCATAGACAACCCGGATCGAATCATGGTAAGGTGTCTTGATACACTGATCTATCCCGATGATATTCTTTCGGTACTTTGAGAAATACGCTTCCATAACTACTAACCAAACTCAAAAACTTTACTTAGCTACTTTCACCAACAAGATATCCAAGATCAGTTGATTTTCCATATTAAAACGGTTCAGCCGACTGAACTTTCCGCTACACGTCATCTTTCCCAATTCGTATGGCGGTTTGGATTTCATTCAGACAAATTTCCTATCTTAATCTCAAGTTCCATCTGCAACCTTAATCCACGGTACCATCTGAAACCTTAATCTACGGTACCATCTGAAAAAAGAACAACAGGAAATGTCCGTACCTTTTACACCCGCCGCAACCATTGATGAAGTCATCCAGCGACTGGAAAAGATCATCGAATATTCGATCGAAAAAGAAAACGCCTTGGGATTTTTTACGGCACTCTATATTGTGGTGACCAAGAAGGTCAAAGTGGGAATCGAAGCCGGGGATATATTTGAGGACAATGCCCGGATGGAAAAGCTGGATGTCATCTTTGCCAACCGTTACCTGGAGGCTTTCCATCTGTATCGAAGTGGCAAGCAAGCTACTCCTGCCTGGGAATTGGCTTTCAAGGCAACGGAGCACTTTCCCGCCTATATCATTATGCAGGAGTTGTTGGCAGGGATCAATGCGCATATCAACCTTGACCTTGGGATTGCGGTGGCAGAAGTAGCACCCGGAGCCCAAATCGAAGATTTACACAACGACTTCAATGCGATCAATGCCATTTTGGGAAAGCTGACGGATCAGATGCGGATGGAGTTAAATGAGCTTTCTCCCCGCATTGGACTTATCGATCGATGGCTCAAAGGCGCAGACGATGTCATCCTGAATTTCAGCCTGAAGAAAGCCCGCGACGATGCCTGGGATTTTGCGAAAGCATTGGCCGTGCTTCCTCAAGCAGATTGGGCGACCAAGATTTCAGAGAAGCAAGAAGAGGTACTCAAATTCGGAAAACTGGTACTTTCTCCGGGATTGATCCCCAGCCTCTTCGTTTGGTGGATTAAACGTAAGGAGAGTAAAAATATCCCTGAAATCATCATGGGAATTCAGAATGCAGCAGGAGTGATCGCTGGCAGAATCGGCTAGCATGGGGTTGATGGGCTAGACTGGGGGAAAGTCTAATCCAGGCCCCAGGCAGCTTTCATTTCTTCAGGAACCCTCATTGGGGTGCCTTTGTAATTGTTCATCAGATTTCGTGCTCCTTTGATAATTCCTATGCCCACCTGATTGCTGAGGAACGCTGCTGTTTCCGATCGGTCTTCCAGCTTTTCGGTCACCTTCAGTATTTTCCCGATCACTTTAGGTAACATACTCGCCAGGCATCCAGCCTTGCTGGTTACGCCAAGCATCCCCGCATAGTCTTCCCCCATAAAGAACCTGATAAAGACTTCAGGGGTATTGTCAAATAGATCGCCGGCAATCAATTCCTGGGCAAAGGCTACCAAAGCCCCGGCCAACTGCTTTCCATCTTCGCTTGGGCCGGCCTGCCGCTCCAGAATCAAAGCCAATAGTACTTTGGCATCGGCAACATTGGTGGGGATCAATTCGGGCTGAATGCCCAAGTACCTGCCGATCAACGCCCAGGCGTAGTAATAGTCTTCTGCTTCCTGTTCCGAAAGCGGTTGTCCCAATTGCTCCATGGCCTCGATCATGGTGCTGCTGAAGGTGAAAAGCGTAAATACCAGGTCCTCTTGATTGATCGGCAAATCCCATTCCTCGCGGTTCCACTTTTCACCTAGCTGGATAAATTTCCGAATCGCAGCATGCACCAACCTTACCTTCAGGACAGTTTCGGTCCCCTTTCCTCCTGGTTTCAGGCTGCCAGGAGTCATGGTATCCAATAAGAACTGGGCTGTCTCTGCAATTCGGCGGGCATACACTTCAGGATAGCCTCTTGCTTTGTCCAACCTTCCTGTCTGGGTCAATACGGGAGTTCCTTTGACATTCAGATAGCAGGTAGGCAGCGATTTGAAGTAGAGGACCAGCACAAATGTTGCACCATAATCGATAAAGACTCTCTGCCCTCTCTCGACCTTTTGCAAGTCGATTCCCTCCTGTGGCCCTGAATTGGACTCCATATAATCTTTGACATAAGGAGGAACCAGAGCGAATGGGATGTCGATATTACGGATCAGGATATCAAATACCCGGCGTGCCTCCTCTACCCCCTTTTCGGTTACAAGGCGATCTACAATGGCATCTGCTACCGGATCGGTTTGCATCCGGTATTGGTCGAGTTGTGCGTGGGTTGGTATGGGCATAGCATTGGAATTTTCAGGACCAATATAAGCATCTGAAGTGGCTATATTTTTGCCTATTTTATAATAGGAGGAATAAAGAGATTGGGGAAAAGCCACCCAAAATGAAGAAAACCACCATCTTCCTTGTTGTACTTCTATTTCTCTTGACTCCTTCCCTCCGGGCTCAGGACCATCTTTCGCCCCCTGAAATTCCTGATACCAACAGAAGTATTTTGGGAGGGAAAGCGGTCACTTTCCGCTTGGGAATGCTGATGGGCACCACTACTGAGAAGGTTCGCATCAAAGACACTCAATCCAATGTAGAAGGTTTCCGGATTCGCGACTCCGGTTTTTTCAAAGCAGGTATTGGGATTCTATTGGGCCTGGAAGCTGAGTTGTTGCTGGGAAATCACCTCGGAGTCCGCTTTCAACCGACGATGAGCATTTTGGAAGGGACCTACCACCTGATTGATCAGGTGGGGACCACGAGCCCTTTCAATATTGGGCGGAGCAGTATTGGCTTGCCCCTGCACCTACGGGTTGCTCCCTGGGGCCGTGAAAAAGGATTTTACGGTTTTGCCGGGGGAAGGTGGCGTATTGATACAGGACGTGGGGAGGAGGCGCGACCATTTGAATTGGAACGCACCAATTTGGCTCTGGAGTCAGGTTTCGGCTATACCATTCAGATGGCACGTGGATCCCTTGCCCTGGAAGCGACCTATTCGCATGGTGTCAAGGACCAGTTTCCTACTTCGGTTTCCTTACAATCCGGGGAGCCGGATGGGATTTACCATGATCGCCTGTTGTTTGCGGTGGTGTTCAGGTAGGGGTACTACCTTAAAGCTTCTTTTCCATGTACTTCAGCTCCTGGCTGAGCAATTCGCGGGCGCGGAACAACTGTGCTTTGACGGTACCCAGGGGCAATTCAAGTTCCTGAGCGACTTCGTCGTAGGACAGTTCCTGGAAATAGCGCAGTTCGACCAGCTTCTTGTACTTGGCCGGCAATTTGTCCACCGCCTTTTTGAGGTATTCTTTGCGCTGCTTCTTCAACATCAGGTCATCCGGACTGAGAGAAGGATCTTTGATGTCAAAGGTCATATTGTCGCCTTCGTCGTTGGAGTAGCTGGTGTCGATTGAAACTGTCTGGATGCGCTTCTTTCGGATGAAATCAATGCAATTGTTGGTGGCAATACGGAACAACCAAGTAGAGAAAGCGTATTTAGAATCGAATTTGTGGAGGGAATTGAAAGCTTTGGCGAAGGCTTCCTGGGTCAAATCTTCGGCATCGTCGGCATTGTTGACCATTTTGAGCAACATATAATAGACCGACTTGTGGTACTTCTTCAAAAGCACCTCAAATGATCGAGGATCGTTTTTCTTGGCCTGCTTGACGAGTTCGAGGTCGTCTTTGGTATTTTTAGAGGCTTCCGCCATTTATCAATTCCCCTTCCAGTTAGGTTTATGAACGAGTGACGCTGGGACCAGGAACAGGTTGTAAAAGAAATACAGGATATCCAGCAAGGGAAACCAGATTAAGGGAGCATTGAATCCCCACTTAATTGCAGGGAGGAAGATCAATACCCAGGTAATGATTGTCCTGGCGAGGTAGATTTCTATTGCCTCTAAGGCCCACGGCGTACTACAAAGAACCAATGTCAAAGATATATAAAATATTGCATGTAGTCCATGTAAGAGGCTCAAAATAAAGAGGGAACCGAAGCTATATGAACTTCCGGCTGATAAGTGCCTCAGCTTTTGTCTGATCCAGTCCTTCCAGGAGGTTTCCGGGGCGGAATAGACATGTCCTTCGGGGTGGAGGACGAGGCCGGTGGTGTTGGCGGCGGTGTTGCCGGTTGCGGAGGTGGTGCCGCTGGCGGAGGTGGTGCCGCTGGCGGAGGTGGTGCCGCTGGCGGCGGCATTGACGAGTAAGTCATCGTCACCGGACATGCGGTGGCGATGCGCTTCGAAGCCTCCGGCTTCTTTGAAGAAGGTTTTGGTGTAGGCCAGGTTGCGGCCTACCGCCATGTAGGGACGTCCCATGGCCGCCCAGGCCATGTATTGCAAGGCGGTGTACCAGGTCTCGTACCTGATGAATGCATTCAGGAGGCCGCCCCGGCGGTGGTAGGGCCCCAGGCCCAGAACCAGCGCATTCCCCTCTCCCAAGCGGGAGCCCATCTGAAGCAACCATCCCGGGGCCGGGATGCAATCCGCATCGGTAAACACCAAATGCTCATGCCGGGCGGTTTTTATCCCCTGGGTCAGGAGCCACTTTTTCGGTGCCCAACCCGCCTCGGTTTCACTGAACTCAACTATGCGGAGGTGTGAGTAGCGTGCGGCCAGTGCCACCGCGATCTCTGCCGATGCGTCGGTGCAGCGGTCCAACAGGAGCAGTACCTCGAATTTCGTTGGATATGATTGCTCCAGGACCGCAGGCAGGTGTTTTTCCAGATGTGCAGCCTCATTCCGGGCTGCAATGATGATGCTGATGGGAGGGTACTCTTCCTGCTTCGCCTTACGGTTAGTGGGATTTATTTTATCATTCGGGATATTCCATACACTCAGACTCAACCCGCCCAGCAGGAGAACATAGAGAACAGCACTTATGAGGAGGATCCACAGCATGGAATTGTAAAAGCTAAACCGATCCCGGCAAAGGACAAAATCAATCGAAGCGCATGGCCCTGACCGGAGAAATCCCCAGTACCAACAGCGCCGGAATGTACATGAAGATGGAACAGACTGCTAAAACGCCCATATTGACCCCGAGGAACCAGGTCCAGACCCAGTCTACGGGTACCACATCGACAAAATAACTGTCCGAGTCTACCCGCAGCCATCCCCAAAGTTCCTGAGAACCCAACAATCCTAAGCCCAGGAGATTCCCAAGTACCAGACCGACAAGCACCAAAAAGAAGCCATTGGTCACAAACAGGTTCCAAACCCGGCCATTTGACATTCCCAATGCTTTCAGTAGTCCGATGGTCCGGGTTCGCTCCAGGATGAGGATCAACAACACTGAAATCATATTGATCACGGCCACAATGACCATCAGTCCGAGAATGAACCAGACATTCTGATGTTGTAAGTCCACCCATTCAAATATCTCCGGGTATTCACTCGTAATTGGGGTCGCTTCATATTGATAGGGCAGGTATTCTTCGATTTTCTCTGCCACTGCCTCGATGTCATCCAGTCTGTATTTGTCCAACAACCGGACTTCAAACCCAGCGACGAAATCTTCGTCCCATCCCCAGATGGTCTGCACCGCCTTGAGGTCACACATTACATAGCGGGAATCGAATTCGGTCAGGTCTGTCTTGTAGATTCCGGTGACATTGAACCGCCGTACTTTGACCTTGTCCTCAAAGAAAAAGGCGATCAGTTTGTCCCCTACCACCACATCGAGCAGGTCCGCGATCTTTTGTGAGATCAGACATTCCGGGCTGTAATTGGCTCCGGCATTGACGTCCGGGATTTTCCCTGCCACCAATGAGCTCTCAAAAAAGCTCCAGTCATACAATGAATCCAGGCCCTTCAGGACGACTCCCTCCTGCGGGTCCTGAGACTTGAGCATGGCGGGTTTCATGACATAGGGAGCGATATTTTTCACCTCTTCCATGGCCGCTATCTCTTCGACAAAATCATTGTAACGGGGCAGTGGGGTGACTTCTGATTCCAATTCTTCCAGCAGATTTCCGATCCTGATATGGGAACCGAAGCCGATCACTTTTTGATGGATGGCATGCTGGAAGCCATTTACGATGGAAACCGTTACCTCCATGACGGCTACGCCCAGCATGATGCTGATGATCCCGAGCCGAACGACCAAAGTTGATATCGACCGTTGACCCCTGACCGAAATCCGTGCCGCAAACTGAAAATCAAACCGGGTATTGCCTTTTCTTTTCCAGGTATCCGACTTCCACCAGGCAAAGCCCATTCCCAGAAATACCCCCAATCCGATCCCGTAACCCATTGGCTGCAACAGACCGGGCAGTATTTCAGGTGCCATCAGGCCGAGGACTACGAATATGCCTCCAAAGACTACCGCGGCATTGATCCGGATCACAAGAGACGTCTTCAGCCCGAGTAAATAGGTGAAGGCAGCCATGCTGGTCAAAGTCGCTAAAAGGGAGATGCTGAACACGAGCATGGCGGAAAATTAAATTTTAATTGGCAAAGGGCGGTCATTTTTTCCAATAATCCCTGAAATACCGCATTTTTACATGCATGAAGCTACCCATTCATCGCCTGATGGCTCTCCTCTTCCCTTTGTTGATGGTGCCTGCCGTCTCTTCCTGTAGCCAGGACAATGTTTCTCCCAACGGAGCTGGTGCTGGCGGAACCAATCCCAACGGGTTACAAGCCCCCGGTTCAAAAGCCGAAGCGCCTACTGTGATTACTGGAGCGGAAGTGCTGGTCACGGAAGAACTGGACCGTATCCGGGACAAGAAGATTGCAATCGTGGCCAATCATACCAGCCTCGTCTTTGGGGGTACCCATTTGGTGGACACCCTCCATGCCCTGGGGATCAAGGTCGTAAAGGTATTTGCGCCGGAACATGGGTTCCGGGGAGACCATGATGCCGGGGCCAAGGTAGATGCTTCCACAGATCAAAAGACGGGGATTAAGATCGAAAGCCTTTATGGTTCGAAGAAGAAGCCGAGCATCCAACAACTCGCGGATGTCGACATGGTCCTGTTTGACATTCAGGATGTCGGGGCACGCTTCTACACCTATATCTCTACCATGAGCTATGTGATGGAGGCCTGCGCTGAGCAGAAAAAGCAGTTTCTCGTGCTCGACCGTCCGAATCCCAATGGCTGGTATACGGATGGGCCCGTGCTTGAAGCTGGCATGGAATCATTTGTGGGAATGCACCAGATTCCGATCGTTCACGGCATGACGGTGGGTGAATATGCGAAGATGGTCAACGGGGAAGGCTGGTTGAAGGATGGGGTGAAAACGGTGATGGATGTCATTCCCTGCAAGCATTACGACCACAATCTGCACTGGGAAGATACGGGTTTGGAATGGGTCGCCCCCTCCCCCAACCTCGCTACCGCTCACAGTGCCTACCTCTATCCGATCTTTTGCTGGTTTGAAGGCATGCCTGTCAGCGTGGGACGTGGAACCGATCAGGCCTTTGAAATGGTCGGCGCTCCCTGGCACGCCGGCTACCAATATCAGATCAAGAAGGACTCGATTACCGAATCCGAAGTACCGGGCTCCTACCAATCATTTGGCCTGCAATTCGAATACCTCAAGTTTACGCCCAGGTCCATTCCCGGTAAATCCACCAAGCCAAAGTTCATGGATCAGGCTTGTTTTGGTGCGCGGGGTGTGAATGAGGTGGATGGGAAAAGTACTTTCCTGGCCGGGATCGCGATGGTGAAAAACTTCCACACCGAGTCGGGCAATTCTGAGACTTTCAAGGGGCCTTTGTTTCAACCCTTCTTCTCTAAAATCGCGGGAACCAAAAGCCTGCAAGGACAGATTGAAAAGGGGATGACTGAGGCGGAGATTTACGAGAGTTGGCAACCTGCTTTGGCGAAGTTCAAATTGGTCCGCAGGAAGTATCTCATGTATGAGGACTACGAAAGTCAGTAAGGGAGCGTATTCATGGTTGCCAAGGCTTGTTCTTCGTAACCGATCCTTATTCTCTCCAATCGACCAAGCTTTCGATCTTCATTTTAGCTAAGAAGTCATTCTCAGAGATATTGAGGTCGGTTTCAACCATGATCTGGTGGGGATGGTTGGGAAACAGGTCGAAGAATTGGTCTGAAAACGCGGCATCTTCACCTTTGATCTCCAGCCGGGTGGATTTCACAAAAGTATTCGAAGAGATTTTCAGGACATATCCCCCCGCTACCTTTCTGGCACTTGTATTGTAAACCGGTTGTTTCAGCTTCAACTTTTTCAGAGGGAGGGCATGGACAATATTGTATGCCAGGGTATCTCCGGCTTCGTTCTCGAAGGTCAGAAAGGCAACCGCTTTCCCTTTTTGGATTTGCTTGAGGGACTTGGTAGATTTTATGGATCTTGAGGCAACGATTTGTGCTGCCTGCTTGGCTTGCTGGGGCTGCTTGGTTTGCTGGGGCTGGACTTTTTGGTTTGCCTTGCTTTTTTGCTCTGTTTTACCTTTTTGCTCTGCCTTGCCTTCCGGGTCGCTTTCCTCTTCTGCCTCTTCCAATTCCCAAATCTCCTGGTCTATATCATCCCCGTCCAGGGTTTTCAGGTTTAGCTTTACCTTCCCATGTAGTACTCTGGTATCGTCTACCACGAACTCCTTGATTCCTTCTTTGGTGATCTCCAGGCCCACCAATTGATCCGCAAACAAGCGTTTCAAGGCATAATGAGCTGCTTTGGGGCGTCCTTCATAGTCGATAGAAGACCATGAGGGGCCGGGCCAGCAGTCATTCAATTGCCAATAGAGCGTGCCCATGCAGAACGGAGCGCGGCTCCGCTGGGCTTCGATGGCGATTTCCAAAGCAATTGCTTGGGTGACCTGGCTCATCAACAGCGCGGAGCGCGTGTCTTTGGGAGTTCCCAACCAACGCTCGGTAAATGAAAAGAGAAAATCATTCCCTTTATAGCTCTTTTGCCGGTTCTCCATCCATGCTGATCCAAGCTCCAAATCCCCTTCCCGGGCATAAGGCGCGAGGGACTCCATGACCGGAAAAGACTGCATGCCAAACTCACTCATGAAGCGGGGTACATTGTCCCGAAATCCGTCCAGGTCGTCTTCTCCGTGCCATACTCCCCAATAATGGTTGTCGTGGCGGGTGAAGTTTTCCGGAGTGCCCCAGTTGCTCATGGGTGTAGAGGATATATAGGGTCGGTCCGGGTCGTAACGCTCAATCATGGAGGGAATGATCTCATGGAACAATTCCTGGTAACCCTCCCACAAATTGAAACTGTCCATGGGGGCATAGCCCATTTTATCCTGCCAGCCCCAGTTGTTCCAGGCCACTTCGATTTCATTGTTCCCGCACCAGAGGGCGATGGATGGGTGGTTGCGTAACCGAAGAAATACCTCCTCCAACTCATCCGTTACCCGGTTGTGAAAGTCCGGCCCATGCGGGTACATGGCACAGGCAAACATCAGATCCTGCCATACCAATATCCCGTTTTCATCACACCAGTTGTAAAACTCATCTGTTTGGTAGCCTCCTCCGCCCCACAAGCGCACCATATTGAAGTTGGCTTCCAACATGTATTTTCTCAGCTGTTCCTGTTTGGGCTTTGCCCGGGAAGGAAAAATATCTTCCGGGATATAGCCTGCCCCTTTTGCATAGATCGGCTTCCCGTTTACCACAAAAGTGAAGGATGTGCCTGTTGCATCTGTTTCTTGCTCCAGTTCAATGGTTCGCAAACCATAAGCCACCTTCAAGCTGTCGTCTAACTTCCCCCTTTTTCCAATGGTCGCAGTTATTTGGTACAGATTGGGGTCTCCATAGCCTTGGGGCCACCAGCGCTTTGGACTTGGAATGGTCAGCAGAAAAGGAATGACCTGTTCTCTGCCCTCGGTGACGAAGCTGGTATCCCAAACGGGATTTCCCTGTACTTTGATGGTCAGTTCGGTGAGAGACTCCCTGCCTTTTATACCATCTTTCCCCTCTTCTTCTCCTTCTACAAAAGCCAAGCCATCGACCAGTGCCAGGTCTTTACCCAGATAGAGGGTTCGAAATTGCATGTCTCTGATGGTGGCATCGTCCCAAACCCTGATGTATACCGGCTTCCAAATCCCCATGGAGACGAAGCGGGGTGCCATGTCCCAACCAAACTGAATGGGGGCTTTCCGTACGAATATACTGGCCTTGCTGTCTCCGGCGTCGTTGTCAGCAGGCAATGGATAGGGGTACATCATCCGGGTGCCCGCGGTTTCCATGATCGGAGAGCGGAACCTGACCCGCAATTCATTGGGGCCTGTTTTGAGGTAGGGTTTGATGTCCTGCTCCCAGGACATGAACATATTGTCCGAACTAAGAAGCAGGTGGTCATTGAGGAAGACATCTGCGTAGGTATCCAAGCCTTCAAAGACCAGTTCAGCATGCCTGAAACTGAAAAGCTGTGGGATGTCTATGATGGTTCTGTATTCCCAATCTTCATTTTCGATCCACTCCAATTCATGCTCTCCATCGCAGAAGAATGGATTGGGAATGTCGCCATTCCGATACAGATCGGTATGTACTACTCCGGGTACTTCCGCGGGTTGCCACACGTCTTTGCCCACCTGACGGAATTCCCAGCCCTCACTCAGAGGGATCAGCACTTTGGGAGAGGAAAAGCCCCAGTGAGCCAGGGTCATAAAAACGATGGCCAACAAGAACTTTTTCATCCGTCTTAATTGATGACTTCGATGAGTCTGATGGTAAAGATCAGCACTGAATTCTTAGGGATGGCGCTGGAAGGGGAACCACTTCCATACCCTGCTTCGGAGGGGATCAGCAACATGCCGCTTCCGCCTTCTTTGAAAACCGGGATTCCGACCTGCCACCCGCGGATGACCTGATTGAGGCCAAAAGTCGCAGGAGCACCGCGGTCGATTGAGGAATCAAATTTGGTACCATCCAGCAAAAAGCCTTCGTAATCCACGACCACATCGCTGGAAATGTCCGGGCTGATGCCAGTACCTACGGTATCAATTACGTGAAATACGCCTTCTAATCCTTCCTGGGCATCCAGGCTGTTGTCAGCAATGTACTGCAGGATCAGGTCGCGGTCTATTTCAGTATAGTCTTTTTTGCACGCGCTGAATACCAGCGGCAACAACAATAATGGTAGGAAAAACTTTTTCATGGTTCAAATATACATGCTTACAGCTTTACAGCCTTGATTATGTACTGGATTCCTTCGCCTTTAAGTCTCAGAATATACATTCCCGAGGGGAATCCCCCCAATTCAAGTATCTTTTCAGTCCCGGTCGCTGCATCTATTTCCCACTTTGCCAATTCTGCACCTTTGATATCGATCAGCTGGAGTTGGTCAATTTCGGCACTTTCAGGAATGCTGACTTTCAGTTGGTCCCGGAATGGCATCGGCGAAAGGGTTATTCCAGCACTGAGGGCATCGCTTATTCCTACCATCACTTGCAGGCTCTGACAGGTACTGTCTGTGCATCCATCGGCACTCGTCGTGGTGAGGCAGACCGTATAGTTCCCTGTAATTGCGTAGGTATGGTTGGGGTTTTGATCCGTACTCGTACTGCCGTCTCCGAAATCCCATGCGTAGGTATCTCCATTGGTACTCTGGTCAGAAAATGCATAACTCAAGCCTGAATTGGTAAAGGTATAGGTGGCGGTAACTTCGGGATAAACGGTGAAGGATGACGTCGCGGGACAATTTCCGGGGTCGGACTGCATTTCCACTGCATAAGTTCCGGGAGTGGTGGTTGGAATGGAAATGCTCAATCCGGTTCCGATCAGGTTTCCGTCCACAAACCACTGTGCTCCTACTGCATTCGCAGTGGTATTCACCATGTCCAATGAATCTCCGGGGCACAGACCGTTGCTGCTCAAGGTCAGGCTGCTTTGGGGCAGGACTTCAAAGTTGAAGTCGGTGGTATCTACACAACCTGTTCCGGTATCTGAGACCGCCAATTGGTAGGTGAAATTTCCAGGGGTATTCTGAATTTGAGCATAGCTACTTCCGCTAGCCAGAACTACTCCATTGGAAAGCCAGGTTTGGTTGGTCGATCCGGTGGAGTTGTTATTCACCTGAAGGGTGTCTCCCAGGCATATCAGGCTATCGGCAACCAGGGGGTTGGCAGCCAATGTGCAGGGAGGAGGAGGACATACGGTATCAATGGCAAAGGGGGCATTGTTGGCGATCCAGGACTTGGGAAGCGACGAGCCACTGGTAACCGAGATCAAGGCCACCGGAGGGGTGGACACAAGCATCAGGGTGTTTACTGGTGGAAATGTGAAGCTGGTGTCGTCGCAGCCAATTGCTCCCAAACTATCGGTTCGGATGACATATACTTCATCTGAACCTGCCCCGTAAGAATTGGTCACTCCGGCTGCCATGATCCCTCCTGTGCTAGGGACTATGACATCCGTCAAGACCTGTCCCCCGGTTCCGCCATAGGCCCGGGCCCACAAGGGATTTCCGGTTGCATCCAGCCTGGTCATGAAGGCACTGGTATTGCCGATGCCGAAGCTGGAAGTTTGCCCGACCATGAGGAATCCACTGCCGTAGGCTGTCAATCCGAACACGTTATCGGTCCCTGAGGCGGCATGGTAATTGGACCAAACGATATTGCCAACCGTGTCCATCTTAAAGGTGATTACTTCATTGTTTCCGGTAAAATTTGATCGTCCAGCCACCACATAGCCGTCGCTGGTTTGGAGCACATCGTTGGGAAAATCGGTGCTGTTGGTCCCATAGACTTTGCTCCATTGTACATTTCCTGAAGCATCCAGCTTTACAAAAAACATATCGTCACTGCCCGCTCCCTGGCTGGTGGCTCCAAAGCATAGGAACCCACCATCTGCCGTGGCAGTCCCATTGAAAGAGAGTTCTGCGGTAGAAGGGTTACCAACCGTTTTGGACCAGGCAACCGTTCCGTTGGTATTGTATTTCACCACAAAGGCATCAATTCCGCCCTGAAAAGAAAAGCCACTTGCATATATTTCACCGTTGGGACCAGCATCTACCGCGGTAAATTCCTCTATTTGTGCTATTCCTGAAGCAAATGAATATTGCAAATTTCCATTTCCATCGTACTTCTGCAGATAGCCATTGATGGCGGCCGGGCCAGGTTCTTCGGTGTATCCAGCCAGATAGATCTCTCCGTTGTAAACGGTTACGCCATCTGCAATCTCATTTGTGCTGCCCCCGGAGTGCTTTGCCCATTGCAGACTGCCCGCATCATCGATTACCATTACCATACCTTGGGAAGTGTTGGTAGAGAATGATTCGGTGGTGCCTCCGATGGCAAATTTCCCTGGGCTTACTTCAGCTAATTTTGAACCATTGTCTGCACCGGTCCCTCCATAAGTAAATTGCCAGGTAGACTGGGCAGAAATGGGGCTATAGAATGAAGCTGCGAATAGGAGAAAAAGCAGTATACGGGTTTTCATAACGTGAAGGTTGGGCGATGATCTTCTGAAAATACAAAAAATCATTGACGCACCGCATCACGCTTACGGCTTTCTCAGAATGTGGTGGATTTGAGCAGGAAATCCTATTTCTTCCAGGAACCTATGGAGGTACTCACGGTAAAATTGTGGGTCGGTCCAATGGCATGGAATGAGGCCAATCCATAATCCAGGCGGATGTGCTTGATCTTGAGGCCAACGCCAAATGAGAAACCACTCAATCCGGCGCGGTTGAGGGAACGAAGTTCCTGACGGCGCATGTGATTGTATCCGGCTCTGAGGTTAAATCCTTTTGAAAGCAGAAACTCAGTGCCAAATATGAAGTGGCGGAAGAGATTGTCGAAGAAGGGGAAATTATTTTCAATCGGCTCTCCACTCAGGTCAAATTCTACGGGAGCGTCTTTGTCAAAATAGATCAGGTTGGGCCGGTTGAGACTGTGAACAACCATGGAAAATCTGAGTGGCATGTGCTCGAGGCGGGTAGAAAGTCCAAGTTGTACGTCAAATGGAAGCGGTGTAGACACCCCGGTATTCCAATTGCTGAGGTTGAATCCCATGTTCTTGAAGACCATGCCAGCCGTGAAGAATCCTGATTCGGACACATACAAACCTCCCAGATCAAATGCGAGGGCTGAATTGCTTTGGTAGCCGGAAATACTCGAATTGATGAACTTCATATTGGCTCCGATCCTGAACCGATCTACCTGGCGACCAGCACCGACCACCAGGGCCAGGTCATTGGCGCCAAAGGTTCCGATCTGATTGCCCAGGATATCCGCTTCGATCATCTCACCATAACCGACGAATTGAACCCCGGCATGGAAATCGGCAATTCCTTCGATGGAATGCGCATAAGAACCGTAGCCGTAGGTAATTCCCCCCAAGTAGTCTACAAAGGACATGCTCACCATCTGGTGCATGGAGTCATTGAGGAGCGCCGGATTCTGATAGGCAAAATTCGCATCGTGGTCGTAGGTAGAGATATTGTACCCTCCCAGGGCCGATGCTCTCGCATTGGGGGTAAGGTTCAGAAAGTCGTAGACATTCTGTCCACCTATTTGGGCCTGGCTTATCAGCGGCAGCAAGACTATGAGTACGGTCAGAATTCGCTTCACCATGCTAAATAACAACAATCAGCTCGAAAACAGAAGGGAAAAATATTGGGATGGATTCTGGCGGACAGGTCCTTATGGTTTTCGTCCCCGGTCATCTCGAACGCGATCAATCCGGCAAAGGAAGATCAGTTAGGAAGAATTTCAATGGAGAATCCAGCCTCTTTCACTGCTTTCTCAACTGCTTCCGGACCACCTTCGTCCAGTACCACTTCGAGTATTTTGTCGGGGTTTTCAGTATCGACCTGCCAGGTATCTATCTCGTCTATTTCATTGAGGAAGGGTGTCACAGACTTGATACAGTTTCCACAATTGATATTGGTCTTGAATTTATAGGTATTCATTTCGTAAATCTAAAGCATTTTTCGATTGAGACGAAGGCTATTTAAAAGGACTGAAATCGAGCTTGCGGCCATGGCAGCTCCACCAATCATTGGACTGAGCAGAAATCCAAAAGCGGGATACAGTGCGCCTGCTGCGATCGGAATAGCAACGAGATTGTAGATAAACGCCCAAAACAGATTTTGGCGGATGGTACCCAAGGTCAAACGGGAAAGACGAACTGCTTTGACCAGGCTCCTGATATCTGAATGCATTAAGGTGATACCTGCACTGTCCATGGCGATATCGGTGCCACTTCCCATGGCAATCCCAAGGTCGGCCTTGGCGAGTGCCTGGGCGTCATTGATCCCATCTCCAACCATGGCCACGAGGTGACCTGCCTCCTGCATCTCTGTAATGAAATTACTTTTCGAGTCCGGCATCTGCCTCGCCCGAAAATTTTTGATTCCCAATTCCCGTGCCACTTCCCTGGCTGTTTCCTCGCTGTCCCCGGTCAGCATCCATATAGCTATCCCCATCCCTTCCAAATCCGCCAATGCCTCTTTTACTCCTTCCCGAATCTGATCGCTGATAGAGATTACTGCCAATACGTCAGTTTCATTGCCAAGATAGATAACGGTCTGACCTGTACTTTGCCAGGTTTTCGCCTGGCTTTGCAATGAGGTTTCCAGTGTCAATCCCAGATTTTGGATAAGGGTTGCGCTTCCCAATGTATATTTTACTTCCCCGATCCTGCCTTGTACGCCCAGACCGGTCATACTTTCAAAATCCTCCACCTCCGACGGAGTGAATGCTGTTCCAATTCCCCGGACCACGGCCTGGGCAAGTGGGTGTTCCGACAGCTTTTCCAGCCCCAGCAATGCCCCTTTTACTTGCGCTTCCTCCGCATGAGAGGCCATTCCGAAATAGGTCATGGTGGGCCGGCCTTCGGTAAGTGTCCCGGTCTTGTCTACCACCATAAGGTCCACTTTGTGCGCCATTTCCAGGGCCCCTGCATCCTTTACAAGAATACCAGCCCTGGCACCTTTCCCTATGCCCACCATCAAGGCGGTGGGAGCTGCCAGCCCAAGGGCACATGGGCAAGCGATGATCAATACGGTTATCAGGACAACAAAGGCGTGGGAGAAGGCAGGCTCCGGCCCCCAAAAATACCAAATAAAAAAAGCGATCGAGGCCAGAGCTACCACCGTCGGGACAAATATGGCAGCGATCTTGTCAACCAACTTTTGCACGGGCGGCTTGGATGCTTGTGCGTTTTGCACAAAAGAAATAATCTGTCCCAGGAGTGTGGATTCCCCGATTTCCTTGGCCAGCACCTTCAGACTTCCCTTTTGATTGATGGTTCCTGCGAAGACCCGGTCCCCTTTCTTTTTGGGAACTGGCACTGGCTCCCCTGTGATCATACTTTCATCCACGTAGGATTCTCCCCGCTTGACCTTTCCGTCCACCGGAACTTTATCCCCTGGCTTTAATACCACGAGGTCCCCGGGAATTACATCCCGGATTGAGATGACGACCTCCTCCCCATTCCTGATAACGGTCAGTTCTTTCGGTTGAAGGCCCATCAGACTTCTGATTGCGGATGAAGTACGTCCTTTTGCATGCTCCTCCAGATAGCGGCCCAGGAGGATCAAGGTGATGATCACCACCGCTGATTCATAGTATACATGCGGTTGCAGTCCCCGCTTCATCAGGTATTCAGGAAACAGAGTGTTGAACAAGCTGAACAGGAAGGCGACCCCGGTGCTCAAGGCAACCAGGGTGTCCATATTGGAGGTAAAATGTCTGGCCTTTTTAGCAGCGTTGAGGAAAAACTCAGCCCCTGAATAGACCATGACCGGAAGCGAGAGCCCCAACAGTAGCCACCGTTCAAATGGAATTTTCCCCATTAACAACATGGAGATGATAAAAACAGGTAGGGTAAATACAGTGGCGACAATCAGCTTTTTCTTCAGACTAATCAGCCGTTTTGACTCGACTGCTTCCTGACTCGTCTGCCGTTCAGAAGCATCACCAGCCATAATATCATAGCCGATTTCCTTTGCGTTATCCTTGAGACTATCAATTGAAGTCAAAGCCTCATCAAACTGGATGGACAGGCTTTGGTTTGGATAATTAACTGAAACGCTTCGGACACCTGCTTTCTTTTGCAGATGCTTTTCCAGGCTCACTGCACAGGATGCACAGGTCATCCCGGAAACCCCCAAAACCTCCCGCCGCACTTCAGATTCTGTGAGAGGAGGATTTGTGGGATGGGTCATTTGGACGTTTCAGGATTAAGCAAAAGTGGGTGTTTAGTGGACGTAAGCACCAGGGCCCGTACTGTCAATTCGGGGATTCAGCCGCTTTTTCTCACGTTCCTCTGCCTCTTTGACTGGCGCCATCAAATCGAGTGCTCCGGGAACTTTGGTCTTTTCCAGCACATGCTCCAGGACCTCTTCCATCCGATCAACATAAATGACTTTCAGGCCATCTATGTACTCATCTTTGATTTCGAAGATGTCCTTTTTGTTAGCGCTACAGAGCACTACGGTTTTGATTCCAGCCCGTTTGGCAGCCAGTACTTTGGATTTGATCCCTCCTACCGGAAGGACTTTTCCCCTGAGGGTAATCTCTCCTGTCATGGCCAGCTTTTGCACCAACCGACGCTGGGTAAAAGCAGATGTCATGGCTGAAAGAATGGCTATCCCTGCGCTCGGGCCATCTTTGGGAATCGCTCCTGCCGGGAAGTGTACATGGACATCCCAGTGCTTGAAGAGCTCATATTTAATCCCGTAAAGGTGGGCCTTGGTCTTGAGATAGGAATAAGCCAGGGTGGCAGATTCTTTCATCACGTCACCCAGTTGTCCAGTCATCACCAGGCGTCCGGTTCCTCGGCTCAGGGAAGTCTCAATGAAGAGGATGTCTCCACCTACCGGTGTCCAGGCCAATCCAATGGCCACACCAGGTCCGTCGACCTTCTGGTAGACATCATTTTCAAACCTGGGCAGGCCCAACATGCTTTCCAATGTTTTGGGGGAAATAGAAACCGATTTGGCTTCATCCATCACAATCCGTTTGGCGACAGATCTGCAAACCCCCGAAATTTTCTGAGCCAGGTTCCGGACTCCGGATTCTCGCGTATACCCTTCGATGATCCTTTTCAGTGATCTTTTTTGCAACCTCATCTGGGCAGCTTTCAGGCCGTGCTCCTTGCGGATACGGGGGATAAGGTGCCGCTCTGCAATTTCGATTTTTTCTTCCTGGGAATACCCGTTGATCTCAATGATCTCCATACGGTCCAGTAAGGCGGGATGAATGCTTCCGAGTGTATTGGCTGTGCAAATAAACATGACCCGACTCAGGTCATACTCTACTTCCAAAAAGTGATCCTGGAAGGTGTCATTTTGTTCCGGATCCAATACTTCCAGGAGGGCTGAAGAGGGATCACCCCGGTGGTCAGAACCAACCTTGTCGATCTCATCCAGCATGAATACTGGATTACCGGTTTTGGCCTTTTTCAACCCCTGAATAATGCGGCCTGGCATCGCACCGATATAGGTACGCCGATGGCCACGGATCTCCGCTTCATCACGAACACCCCCCAGAGAAATCCGGATGAACTCCCGTTCGAGGGAGCGGGCAATCGATTTTCCCAGAGAGGTCTTACCAACCCCTGGAGGGCCATAGAAACATAAGATTGGCGCCTTTTTATCAGCTTTCAATTTGAGAACCGCCAGGTATTCCAGTATCCGGTCCTTTACTTTTTCCAGCCCGTAGTGGTCATCATCAAGAATATCCTTGGCCCCGTTGATATCAAAGTTTTCCTCTGAATAATTGGCCCAGGGTAAATCCAGCAACCATTCCACGTAGTTCAAAACTACGGCATAATCAGGCATGTGGGGTGTCAAACGTGCTAACTTGTTCACCTCCTTTTCGAAGACTTCCTGAACTTTTACCGGCCAATCTTTGTCCAACGCCCTTTTCTTCAGTCGGTCAACCTCCCCTTCTGGTCCGGAATCCCCCAACTCTTCCTGAATCGCCTTGATTTGTTGGCGCAAAAAATACTCTTTTTGCTGCCGATCCAGGTCGAGGCGTACCTTGGAGTTGATCTCCTCACTGAGTTCGAGAATAGCCAGTTCTTGCCCTAAATACTCTAAAACTTTTTGTCCCTTATCCGAGAGGGAGTTCATCTCAAGCAAAACTTGCTTGTCATTGACCTCCAGATTAAGATTCGTAGCGATAAAGTAAATCAGGAAGCTGAGGCTTTTTACATTCTTCAGAATTACCTGGGCTTCAGTAGGGATATTGGGAGAAAGCTCTATGATCTCCTGTGCTTCACGTTTCAAACTGTGAAGCAGGGTGTGAATGTCTCGTTTGGATGGAAATTCTTCATGGAGTTTTGCAACCTGGGCCACAAAATAGGGCTCAGTCTGCTCAAATTCGCGCACCTCAAAGCGGCTTCGTCCCTGAATCACGATGGTTATGGTACCATCGGGCATGCGCAGCAAGCGGAGAATTTTCGCCATAACCCCAAACCGGTACAGGTCTTTGGGCTCCGGTTCTTCTATTTCCATATTCCGCTGGGCGATGACTCCAATGATCTTACCCGGAGTCTTATTCGCAGCCTGCACCAATTGGATTGACTTTTGACGCCCTACTGTGATGGGAATAACTACACCAGGGTAGAGCACTGTATTTTTTAAGGGCAGGATGCCCAAGGTTTCAGGAATACCTTCGTCGAACATTTCCTTTTCTTCGGAATCGTTCATTATTTTCATTTCGCTGCTAAAGAATTCGGGATCATTTATGCTCTCATCCATACAAATCTCCTCTCTTATATATAATTGCCCCGGAAAGGGGTGGTGGCTTGTGTGTCACAACAATAATGCCTCTTCTTAAAAATACAGAAAAGCACTGGCAAAAAGGCTACTAAATCTGAAAATGCAAAGGCATTCCTGCCAATTTGGCTCGACTGTCACTTTTCCCCCGGAAAAGCCCCCTCCAACTGGAAGTATCTTAGCCTCCCTAAATGGAAGAAGCTGCCTCGATGAGGCAGCTTCTTCTTATGGTATGCTTCAGGATTAGGCGTTACTCGCTTTTTTCCTTTGGCTGGCAGACTTCTTTCCAGAAGGTTTGTCCAGGAACTTCATCAAGTCCAAAGAGATAGGACTGGCGACAAAGATTGAGGAATAAGTACCGACGATGATACCGACAAACAATGCAAACATGAATGGGCGGATAACATCTCCTGCAAAAAGAAGCAGGATCAATATCGTCAGCAAAGTGGTCAACGAGGTGATCAGGGTTCTACTGAATGTCTGGTTGATAGACGTATCGTAGACCGTGCTGGCATCAGAGGATTTCATCTCTCCAAAGTTTTCTCTGATCCGGTCAAACACAACCACCGTATCGTTGATCGAATAACCAATGATGGTCAGGATCGCTGCTATGAAAGCTTGATCCACCTCCAGCGGGAATGGTAAGAAATCCATTTTCCCAACGAAGGAGAAGATTCCCAATACAATGATCACGTCATGGAACAGTGCAGCCAAGGCTCCCAAAGAGTAGCGTATGCCTCGGAAACGAATCAGAATGTACAAGAAGATGACCAGGAGGGAGAATCCAACTGCCCAATAGGCAGAGTTCTTGATATCCTCCGCAACCGTAGGACCGACGAACATCCTTGACTTGACGTTTGCTCCATTGTCTGGAACAACAGCGTCACAGGTCGCAAGCACCTTATTCAGTACTTCATCAGCAGCTTTGCTGTCCTCGTACTTGTATGAGGTTGTGATCAGCAATTGCTGATCAGATCCAAGAGAACGAATCACTGGTACCTGTCCTTCGAATGCTGTGGTCATTGGCCCCCGAAGATTTTCGGGATTTATGTCCTTGGCAAACTCAATCTGGAATTGGTGTCCACCTTTAAAGTCTACGCCGGTACGGAATGAGAATCCTGCAATCGAAGCAATGGATCCAACAACCAGGATACCTGACAACATATACATGAACTTCTTGCGACCAGTCATGTTCAGGCTGATCTTAGAAAAGGCAGTAAGCGTCTTTTTGGTACCGAATTTAATCGAACCAGTGCCCTTGTTTGCGTAACGGTCCAGGATCAAGCGGGTGATAAACAACGCACAGATCAAGGAAGTAACGATACCGATCATCAAAGAAACTGCAAAACCTTTAATGGGTCCGAGACCGAATGTAAAGAGAATCAGACCAGTTAAGAAGGTCGTTATGTTTGCGTCCATTACGGAGCTGAAAGCATTGCTAAAGCCCGCAGATATAGCCGCCTTGAAGGATTTCCCTGCAAGTTGTTCCTCTCGAATACGTTCAAATATCAGTACGTTCGCATCCACTGCCATACCCATCGTCAGAACCACCGCCGCCAATCCAGGCAAGGTAAATACGATGTTGAATGCTGCAGAAACCCCTAAAATGTAGAAGAGGTTCACGATCAATGCAACGTTAGCGACCAGTCCTGAACTTGAGTAGTAAAGGAACATGAAGACGATGGTAGCCAGGAAGGCGATCAGGAAGGAAATCAAACCACTGTTAAGGTTTTCTTCACCAAGCGTTGGTCCTACCTGGGTAAATCCTTTGGTCTCCGTACTGATTGGCAATGCACCCGCCTTAAGCAAGTTGGCAAGGTCTTTCGCCTCATCAATGGTAAAGTTACCTGCGATCTGTGAACGACCACCGGTAATCATCCCGTTTACATTTGGATAAGAGTAAACCAATCCGTCCATCACAATTGCAATAGAGCGGCCTTTGTTTTTCTTGGTCAAGTCAGCCCACTCTCTGGCACCCTTGTTATTCATATTCATGAATACAGCCGGGTTGATGGAGTTGCTCTCGTAATCCTGGTAGGCCTCGGTGATTACATCACCTTCAAGTGGAGCCTTATCGCTCGCATTGCTCTTCAAAGCAATCAAAGCCAACAAGTCTTTTCCTGTATTCTCCTTTACCGTTTCGTCCGGCTTGGCTTCCCAGGCAAACTTCACATTGCGTGGAATCTTGTTCTTGACAGAAGGTTCTGCCAACCACTTGTTGATTTTGGCAGTATCTACGATAGAAGAATATCCGATAATTGGGCGGTCGGTGTACACGGGGACTTCTACGTCAAACATTCCTGAGAATGGGCGCTCTTCCCTGAATCGGGCGATCTTTTCTTCCTGGCTGAGACCAGCCGTATCAGCCAGCGCATTACCAGCCGAGTCTACTTCACCAGAGTCGTCGGTCGTTGTTGTATTGCCTTCCATCTGGGCAGCAAATGCATCGGCAGCCTTCTGAGCAGAATCCTTTTCGGTATCCTCTACCTCAGCCAGATCATCACCCACGACGGGGAGGACCTCTGCGTCACCGGAATCCTGACCAGTAGAATCTACTTCAGCAGTGCTGGTGCTATCACCATCTGAATCGGACGAACCGTCTGCGGTAAGTTCTCCTCTGGCGATCATCAGAGACCTAACCTCCCGGTCAATACGCTCCATTACGTTTTGAATCTCACCAGCTTTATGGGTTTCACGGAATTCCAGACGCGCAGTATTCGAGAGTAGCTTACGAACACGAGCTGTGTCCTGAACACCTGGCATCTCAAGTATGATACGTCCGGTTCCTGCCTCCAACTGAAGATTCGGAGAGGCTACCCCAAACTGGTCAACCCGCTTACGGATAATCTTATAGGTATTGTCGATCGCGTCTGTTGCATCTTTGTTGAGGCGATCAAGAATCTCATCGTCAGTCGCTGTAAATGGAATATTACGCTCAGGACTGGTAAAATAAGTACGCAACAGATGTCCATCAGCAACCATATTCTTCGCTGCATCCGTATTGTTCTTTTTCAGGTAAACGACTTTCAACTCTTCCAGGAAAAGCTCTGGCAAGGTTGCATCACTGGTCGTTTTACGGAGCAGGGCATTTTCAAGAGACTCAGTGAAAGTTGCGTCAATGGAAGTTCCAGCGTAAAGGCGCAGAATGTCGTCCACTTTAACCTCTATTGTAGTAAACAACCCGCCCTGCAGGTCAAGACCAAGGGAAAATGCATTCCGCTTGGACCTTTTGTACCCTTCATCCTGTTGGAGAATTGCCAACTCGGATTCATTCAGCCCTCCTTCGTAGTTGAAGGCCTGGTAAGTAAAGAATAAGTTCGACACGCAGATCAGTGTAAAAACGATCAACAGTGCCGTAACTGTAGCTTTATTTCTCATGTGTTATTGAAAAAATAAGAATGATGTACTAATTGAAAAACCAAAGTCCTTATTCAAAAGATCGACTGGATCTTTTTGAATTATCATGAGGACAAGAGAGTTTTTAAGACAACCCGGGCGCCCTGATAGGAGCCGAAACTGAAAATGGGTGGGTGGGTATGCGCTGATAGTCAAAGTAAAGTGGCAACTGAAGGCTGCCATACTCAGAACAATTAAACTTAAATAGTTCAATGGAAACCCAGGCAGAACCTTGGGGAAAGACACGATGAACAACAGACTTGACATTTGTTAGTTTGACAATCTCAACCTGCGAATCACCATCTTTCAGGTCCTGGGTATTCCGAACCTCAACCTCAGCAATCGTTTTGATATAGGCAGTAAAAAGGCTCGCCTTGCTGACCTTGCCCGAGAGAACAAGGACAAAGCCAACGGCTATAAACCTCCATATATATTTGAAACTGCGCATTATTCAAAAACGACCTCAAAATTAACGATTATCTCACCGCCATGCAACGTACCACCTATGTTTCTGACCGGCACTCATTTGCTTCCTTCCCCGAATGGCATTTTTTATCTGAGTTGGACAGGAACAGGTAAGGCCCCGCTGTTCAATACAGCGGCCATAATCTTGGATTGCTCCTCGCTCAAACCTCCAGTCAATTCAAATTTTCCCTCAATCAGAGGTTCGTTGACTTTGGCCAATTGCCATACGACATCATCAAGGACCATGGCCAAGCTCCTTTTCCGATTGCTCTCGGTCAGGCTTCTCAGCTCCATTGCTCCCGCTGCATCCAAGCTGATCCGAACCGCTGGCTTCCCTTCTATTCCCCCAACAAAAGCTTCCCTGATTCTCAGCCCCATATTTTGCCCCTCCTTGCTCCTCTTAACAGCAATCAATTGCAAACCTGCGTCCTTCTTGTCCCCTCCTATCCTGGCATCAGCCTTGGTCCAAAGCAAATCCAATTGCTTAACTTCCAGAAGGCTTTGCATTTTCGGGTGGAATATGATTTGAGTTATTTTCCCTGAATCTGCTACCGTGGATTCTCCAATCACTGGAGATTGAGGATTTGGCAATACATCCGGATTGAACAATCCCCGGAATGAAAGCGAAGATTGCCCGGTGGCAGAAGTATCCAATCCTGAGAGAAGGGTGTCGGCAAGTTGAAAGACATCCTCTAATTGCGCGTAGTTAGCTGTTTCCAGTATTTCGAAGTAACCTCTGGTAGAGATCAATTTTTCGCCCACCGATCGAAGTGAATCTGTAAACGTCAGGTGAAAACCATCTTTTTGGATCTCATGGGTGGCGCACATATTTTCATAGCCTTCGAATCGTCTTTTTAGAATCTCAGCCATAATCCTGAAGGAATCATCCGATGCTGAGACCAAAAATCCCTGCAATCCGGAGAAGTCACCACTTTGCAATCCTGAAGAGTCGCCATCTTCCTGAATCGGAAAACAAGAGAACAATTCATCGGAGCCTCCCTGTCCCCCTCCTGTTTCATAGAATTCAATCAGATCAAACAGTAGGCTTTGATTGTAGGGTTTGACCGAATTGGAAATAGAATCCACCACCCGGATAAATCCGGGATTTAGGTTTTCACCCGCAAGTTGCTTGAGGAATACAGCCTGGTCAAGATCAACCGTCATTTCTGTTTTGGCTCCCTCACAGGGATCACTGCATCCCCAAAAAGACAAGCTGATAAATAAGCAGGAAGCAAAAAAGAGATAATATTTCATGCAATTCAAAGGCGTTTCTTGGAAAGTCGCAATTTAATCAAAACCATTCAATTAAGGCTTTTTTCATCCGCGCTCAAATTACGACCTTCGTTGCGTGCGTATTTATCTGGCATTATTTGTCTTTCTGATTTCCTTTGGGTTGAGTTCATGTACACAATCCACTGAGGTTCACCCTGCCTTCTACCATTGGAAGACAAATTTCGCAATTGGCTCGGTTGAGGAAGAAGCCATGCAGGTGTTGGGGACAGAACGTATTTATGTCCGTTTTTTTGACATCGACCTTGCACCGGGTGGTGAATCGGTCCGCCCAATTGCAAAACTGAGATCTTCATCCCCATTCCCTGGAGACAAAGAGATCGTTCCCTGTGTTTTCATTACCAATCGTTCTCTGAAGGCATTGCCGGAAAGCGAACTCCCCCAATTGGGACAGCGGATTTTCAGTCAAATCGAAAGTATTGGACAGCAAAACAACCTTTCCCCTCCCACCGAGGTACAAATCGATTGTGATTGGACACCGACCACACAGGAGAAATATTTCGAGCTTCTCTCCATCTTACGCGGTCTCCTGAAGAATATAGATTGCCAACTGAGCTGTACCATTCGACTGCACCAATACAAATATCCTGCTGAAACCGGTGTCCCTGATGTGGACCGTGGGATGCTGATGGTTTACAATGTGGGAAACCTCGACGATCCAGATGAGGAAAACAGCATTTTCAATCTTCAGACCGTGCAAAGCTATGTCGAGCCAAAGCGAGACTACCCACTCAGGCTGGATGTCGCCCTCCCCATTTTTGGCTGGGGTGTATTGATTCGGGGTGGAAAGCCCATTCGGTTGCTCAACAACCTCCGGTTGGAAGAAGCTCTAACGGACAGCCTGGTGAATAAAACCCAAAGCAATCAGGTAGAAGTCCTCCAAAGTCACTATTTTTACGGACGCTATCTTTATGCGGGAGACAAAATCAGATTTGAATCTGTCAGTTCAGAAACGTTAATCGCTGGTGCTGAAATGGTCGCCAACAACCTTCCTGAACAAGAATCAAGATACATTGCCCTCTATCACCTGGATACACTAAGCATTCAACACTATGCCATCGACACCCTGGAAACTGTTTACCGGGCTTTTCGTTAGCCTATTCTTCATCCCTGGTCCGGCGGATGCATGTGGTTGGGACCCATCCTGGGATACCGGATTTTATCGTTTTCTCGAACCAGAGATGTCGGGGCTGGATGAATACCGTCCTTTCTATTTTGACTGGGACCAACTTTACGACAACAGCATGGCGGGGCCTATGAGCCGCAGAGGGGCCAATCTTGAAGCTTGGGATCATTTCTTCTCGGGAAAATTCAATGAAGAGGTAATTTCTGAAGTGGTCTACACCTACAAATCAAAAGACATCGAAGACGCGCTTGCAGGAAAGGATCTTGATGAAGTTTGCGCTGGAAATCCTTTGATGGCTGAGATTAGAGAGGGTGGGTATAAGGATTTTGCCAACTACATCTTACTGGCCAAGGCCTGTGAAGCCTATAATTATTCAGACAATTACTGGGAGGACCTTGAGAAACTGCCCAACTCTGATGATCCTTTGGTGGGCCAATTAAAGGCCGGGTACCAATCGACTTCCAACGCATCCCTGAAATGGCGCTATGCCTTCCAAGTCGTCAGGCTTTTGCATTATGCCGGATTCTGGAATGAGGCCGTTCAGGCTTACAAAGAACTGGCCCGCCCTCTCTCTCCAGATAGCAATGAACTGATGTATTATTGGACGCTGTCCCAATATGCGGGTGTCCTTCACGGGTTGGGTCAGTATGTAGAATCCTTCTACCATTTCTCGGTCGTATTTGACAAATGCCCCAGCCTCAGAACCCCTGCCTGGTACAGTTTTGACATCCGAAATGAGACGCAGTGGGATGCTGTCGAAAAGATGTGCAAATCTGATGATGAGCGCGCCAACCTGTATTTTATGCGTGCCATCGTTCCCGATGCTGTCACAGCCGAAGAGATCAGAACCATTCAGAATATTGCGCCCGGATCTAAGAAAATTGACCTACTTCTACTCAGGGAAATCAACAAGCTCGAAGAAAAAATGCTTGGATATACCTACGGCGGGGGATGGTTAAATACCAATTCCGATGAAGGACCAAGCGCGGAAGCAAAGGCGAATATTGTCAATCTCAAGAAACTGGTCAGGGAAACCCAACAAGCTGGAACCATGGACAATCCAAATCTTTGGAATGTCAGCGAAGCCTACCTGGTCTACATGGGTGGCGATCCAGCAGGGGCCCGTAAAATCCTTTCGGGACTTCCTACCGAAGGGATCGATGGAGCCAGGGCACGGCTACTGGACCTTAGCATCAAAATCGGGAGCCTCACAAGGGTCAAGTCAGAAGAAGAAAATGACATCCTCAAGGATTTTTACAATTTGAGAGACCTATTGCCCAAGGATCAGGTTGAGGAGCTAATCCTGTACCGGGACATGACTTTTTCCAGAGTCTATGATTCCCAGGGCGAACCAGGCAAAGCCATCCTTGCCAAAAACAGCGTCTCCGATGTCATATACAACCCAGAATTGGAAACCCTGAATGACCTCATGGCCTTTCAAGCAAAGAAAGGCAAGACGCTCTATGAAAAAGAATTGTTGAAGAGGTTGGAGTCAGCTTATACCCGGAACGATTTGCTTGAGATGAAAGCCACCGCCTTGTTTTCCAAAAATATGCTGGAAGAATCTATCAAAATCTTTGAAGGCTTGCCAAAGAGTTTCACCGAGGAGAATCGCTTCTTCAAAATCGGGCCAGATCCTTTTGCCAGCAATATGCGGGACATTATCAATTGTGAACCAGGTTGCGTGGAAAACAAATACACCAAGCTGACATTGGCCAAGACCATGCTCAGCCTTCAGAAAAAAGCAATGGAAGAGCCAGAAAAAGCGGGGAAATATTACCACTTACTCGGCAATGCCTATTTTAACCTGAGCTATTATGGAGCCTGTTGGAAAGGCATCTCCTATTACCGCGGCTACGTATGGAATGATGAGGAATCCGGCAAAGATCCGCAATTGGCACTGGCACAAAGATTCTATGATAAATCCATGAAAGCTGCCAGAAGTACTGAAATCGCTGCTCTTTCCTGTATGATGGCAGCCAAATGCGATGTCGTAGAGACCTTCAGCGTCATTCCTGACGGATACGATTACTATGACCGCATGATCTCCAATTATTCCGGAACTGATGTTTACCAAAAGGCTATTCGCGAGTGTAAATACTTCACTTTCTATACCCAGCGCTAGTCCGGAGCGACCCCTAATCACATGAAGCGAATCATTGGCACCGACAAATCGGGCTACGCAACAGAGCGCAATATCAGTGGATTGGACTATCAGAATTATGAGGTTCGGCGTGCCCCTAACCTTTACCGTATTCCCAATTACATTTACTTTCGATTGACGGGAAAAGCGCACCCGGTCTGGGCCAACCTGCACCGGGATATGGGGCAAAGGGGTTATGACCTCCTCCATTTTTTCAATGGTGTCAGCTTTAGTAAACGTCCCTGGATTTCAACCTACGAGACCTTTCTCCCCCGCTGGGGGGCTTATGGCAAGAAGAGACTACGCCGAGGGATCAGAGCCATGGCCAGTCAAGACTGCAAGCAGCTGATCGCTCTTTCTGACTGCGCCTATCGAATTCAGGACGATCTCCTTAAATCATACCCTGAATTCAGGGAGGAGATTATGGCAAAAACAATGGTCCTGCATCCGCCTCAGAATCCGATCATTTCTGATTACGCAGAAAAACCTTTGTCTCCTGACCTGATAGATATTGCCTTTGTTGGCGGCTTGTTTTTCCTCAAGGGTGGTCTGGAAGTGCTGCGGGTAATCGACCGGTTACTCAAGCAGGGAGCTCCATTGCGTTTGCACATCGTCTCTTCACTGATAACCGGTGACCATGCTACGAAAGCTGGCCCTGCTGAATTAGAAGCTGCTCAACGAATGATCGCGGCTCATCCTACCAGGATCATTCAGGTTTCCTCCCTGAGCAATGCCGAGGTCCTGGACCTGTTCAGGAGATGCCACCTCGGACTTTTACCAACCTGGGCAGATACCTATGGCTATGCTGTACTTGAAGCCCAGGCAGCCGGCTGTGCCACCATCTGCACCAATGTGCGTGCCCTGCCCGAAATCAATCCGCCGGAGGCAGGGTGGACCATCAAGGTCCCTGTCAATGAACTGGGATATGCCTTGATTCGGAACGAGGACGAAAAGAGGGTTTTTAGTGCGGAAATGGAAAAAGGATTGGAAGCAATCTTGCTTGAGATCATCGAAAACTCAGGTGAAATCAGAAACAAAGGGGAGCAGGGATTGCTGAGAATCAAAAGGGAGCACAGCCCGGATAGCAAGCGAAAAATACTGGAATCTATATACGACCGGATTTTAGAAAGTTCGGAATTACAACTGAAGTGAACCTTCAACTTTCTTCTCTTCACCTATTATTTCTTCCAAAAGGTGAATCACGTCTGGCCCTGGTTCGTTGTGTGTAAATGGCTTTAGTTGGACAGATTCGATCATCGAACGCAAATTCAAATCCAGACTGATCTTCCTGAAATAAACCTGGTACCGCATCAAGATCCAAAACTCAAGGGTCTTCTCGATTTTCAACACCCATTTCTCGGGGAAGAAGGCACTGAAGAAACCAAATACATTCCCAGCAATATAAAATGGACGGGCATACCATGCAGGCTTGAGCCCCCTTCTCCGCAAGAGATCTTTTAGAAAGGCTGCATGCTTAGCTTTTCTTTCACGCAAATTCTTCAACTGCTCCTGGTCCAGGCCCCATTGCCGATACCAGCCCAAGCGCATAGATTCCCGTGCATGGAGGTCTTTGATGAAGAATTCGGTTCGCTTTTTTAGATCTATCGCCATTATCTTTTAAGATTCCGTATAGAATCGAAACATTTCCTACTGGTAAAAATAACGGAACTTCGATTAGTTTCAAAAAAAACTGAAACTTCAAGAAAATGACCTGATGGGGATAGTAAAAGGAGTCCCCCTAAAAAGCAGAGGAACTCCTTTTTTATAAACCGATATTTTTACTGAACTCAATTTTCAAGTACCCGGGGAGCGGCAGCTAGAATCTCTTTGCTTGCACCGTCTTTGTACTTCTCGAAGTTAGAATTGAACTTATTGGCAAGTTCTGATGCCTTCTTATCGTATTCGACCTTGTCGGACCAGGTACTACGAGGATTAAGAATCTCGGATGGAACACTTGGTACCGCCATCGGTGTATTCAGGCCAAAGATCGGATCAGTCATTAATTCAACATTGTCCAGGTCCCCATTGAGAGCAGCTGTGACCATCGCACGGGTATACCGTAACTTAATCCTGGACCCAATTCCATAAGGACCTCCGGACCATCCTGTGTTCACCAACCAGATGTTCACATTGTGCTCCTGCATCATATTTCCCAGCATATCCGCATACTTTGTGGGGTGCAAAGGAAGAAAAGGAGCTCCAAAACATGCTGAGAAGACTGTCACGGGTTCAGTAATACCAGCTTCTGTCCCGGCAACCTTTGCTGTGTACCCAGAAATAAACTGATACATAGCCTGGCCTGGTGTGAGCTTAGAGATCGGAGGCAATACTCCAAATGCATCACAGGTCAAAAAGAAAATATTCCTGGGGACCGGGCCTACAGATGGGTCTACAGCCCCCTCAATATGGTCAATGGGATAAGCTACTCTGGTATTTTGAGTGATAGAAGTGTCATGAAAGTCGACATCCCTGGTCCCCTCGACAAACTTCGTATTCTCAATCAGGGCCCCATACTTAATGGCATGCCATATTTCAGGCTCTTGCTCTTCAGTCAAGTCAATACACTTTGCGTAGCACCCGCCTTCAAAGTTGAAGACACTGTTGCTGGTCCATCCATGCTCATCATCACCGATCAGCTTACGGGTAGGATCAGCACTCAAAGTTGTCTTCCCAGTCCCAGACAAGCCAAAAAAGATAGCTGTATCTTCCTTCTCACCAATATTGGCAGAACAGTGCATAGACAACACACCATCCATCGGCAAGACATAATTCAGAACAGTAAATATCCCCTTTTTCATTTCACCCGTATAGGCAGATCCTCCGATCAGAATGGTCCTCTCGGCAAAATTAACCATGGTAAAATTATGCTGACGAATCCCATCTTCAGCGCCATTGCCGTGAAAGCCTGGTGCACACAGGATCGTCCAGTCAGGAGAAAAATTCAAGATATCTTCTTCCTTAGGGCGGATGAACATATTGTGGACGAAAAGGTTCTGCCAAGGATTCTCATTGATTACCCTTACTCCAATCCGGTGGTTCTTGTCGGCACCTGCAAAAACATCACGCACCCACAAGTCTTTGCCTTCATAGTATGAAAGAATCCGATCCTTCAAACTTTGAAAGTTTTCAGGGGAGATCGGCTGGTTGATCTCTCCCCACCAAACAGTATCTCTGGTCAGGTCATCTTCAACTACAAATTTGTCCTTGGGAGAACGGCCAGTAAATTCACCTGTTTTTACTACCAATCCGCCACTCGACGCAATTTCACCTTCCCCTCGTTTTATTGTCTGCTCATACAGCACGGCTACAGGTGTATTCCAATAGACATTACCAGCATTGGTAATACCAGAATCTCCCAGACTACTTACCTTTGATTTATTTCCCAACTCGTTCATATGATAATCAGTTGATAATTAAATATGTATAGCTACTATAAATGATCTGTTCTTTACTTAACGGTTATAACACAACTTACTTCCATCTCTACAAAATTAGCGAATTCTTACGCTTCTCCAATTAATCAATGGATTAAGCAACAAGAGTTTCTTTATCTAATGTCGGGATTTATCTTTGCCAGGCGAATCAGAGTGCAACAATCATGACACCATTTTTCTTTTCAGATATTCAAGATAATCAGGTTTCCCTCCACGATGAAGAAGCCAAACACTGTGTGAAGGTAATGCGGAAAAGGGAGGGAGAGGATGTAATTGGAATTGATGGAAAAGGCAATATGTACCGGGCCAGGATCAAGGCGCTCGGCAAGCGAAGGGTTGACCTGACCATTTTCGAAAAAGTAGAAAATTGGGGTGAAAAGTCACAGGAAATCACCTTGATGGTCTCCCCACTTCACAAGGTAGACCGATTTGAATGGCTGATCGAGAAGTCAGTTGAGTTAGGTGTTACCAGAATAATTCCCTACATCGGAACACATACTGTTAAGACCGGAATAAGATCTGACCGCCTCGAGCGCATCTGCATCGCTGCGCTTAAACAGTGCCTCAGGAGTAGATTGCCAGTACTTGAAACCCCGGTCAATCTTTCGGATGCGCTAAAATCGGTTGATTCGGAAGTATCGATTTTAGCTCATGGACCAACCGGAAATGCATTTAGAAATTTTGAAAATGCAGTTTCTGCTGCAAATTCTATCACTATTCTCATAGGTCCGGAGGGCGATTTCGATCAATCTGAAATTGAAGAAGCGATCTCCGGAGGATTTCAAACCGTAAACCTGGGGGAAAATAGATTGAGAAGTGAAACAGCAGCTATACACTTGCTCTCTCTTGTGAAAAACGCAATGGGTTATTGAGCAAATATGAACGATTCAGGAATAGGTAAAAAAGAAAGGCCTGGCACCGGGATAAGTGGGAATCCTTTCGTGCCAGGCATAGCTCATTGGTTGTTGGAAAAAATTTGGTAGTGTTGGATTGGATGTACGACGAAGGTATTATTCCATTGAGAGGAACGAAAACCTAATTTATTCCCAAACTTAGCAAGACTCCCACCGTAATGAAATCTTATAATTCTGATTTGCAGCACGTTAAGCATAAATAAAATATTCTATATACATCTATTAAAATAACTGTGGATATCTGGTAAAAGGATGACAATTTTCGTGGATAACTAGCCTTTTTTCGTGGATAATCGACTTCCGGCAAGCCCCAAAGTAAGAAAATACCCACATTTGCAATCATTTTATTTCATACCATAAACCCCTCATATCCATGGGTATTATGGCACTAAAACGATACAATACCCGTACGCCAAAATTGACACCAGCCTTTTTGTTGTTGAAACTTAGAAAAGCTTTCATCCAAAATCTTCCAGATATTTGTGTCGGATTTTGTTGAATATTAAAAAGACGGTAAACGATGAATTTTAAAGCTTGTGTTTTTGCGGCAGCTATGCTGCTCACTGGAAATGTTGTATCTGCTAATTACTCCGTTGAGCTCTTTCCGATTGAAGCTCCGGTAATTCAAAATGAAAACCAAAGGATTGATGCAGCGATTTTGACCGTTTTGGTCGAAGACTACGCTACTGATTTCTACTCCCTATCTGTGGAGGACGCTTGGGCTGCTTATTACGATAACAGTCTGACTATCTCTGAAGTGGTTCCAGGAGAAGAGTACAAAATGGTCTATGGAGGAATCCTCGAAATGGCCATTCTTGACACTCAAAATTAAGTTCCAAAAGCACAAGGGACGTGAATCTCACGCCCCTTGTGCTATTCTTTTTGAAATTTACTGGGAAACTTCCTGCTTATTCTTTTCAAGGACCCATACGGGCAAACCTTTCAAATGTGCTTCAACCCAGACAGGGGCATCAAACAGGTGCAAAGCGCGGCGCTCAAACTTATCCTCCAATACTTTGTCTAAATCGGCTGCATAGTTTGAGAATACGGATTTGGAATCTTCGTCTGGTCCCAAAGTAGCCAGTTGCCGAAGATACTTTAAGTTCGTTCGCTCAAAGTCGAACAAACGATCGCGATTGGCTAGGAATCTGGAAGCCGATTTCAGGTGATATTCCATTAGATCGCGGTTCCCCAATTCATAATGAATCACCAGATTTAAAATCCGAGCCATACACTGAAGGTCGGTTCTCAATTCAGTCCTGGGTTCATTCATGATCTTATTGATCCAAACCAAGGCTTCTGAGGGCCGGTCAATCCAGATGTAAAAGGTTGAGACAAAGTAATAAATCAACAACTCAACAGACTTCATCAACTTCCCGGAAAGCCTGCGTTCAAATTCTGTCTCAAAGTCTGAGATAGCACGCAAACCTTCTTCGACGTCTACCGATTCGATGCAAAGTCCGATTTTTATGGTGAAGTATAACTCTACGACCTTAATGGTCTCTTGTTCATTGAATGTTTTAACGTTGCGTAGCTTTTCCAGAGCATCCAAGGCCTTATCAACCTTTCCCAACTGGTAATTAAAAATACCATAGTTGTGCAGGGTCTCTATATACCTTAGGTTCTTCTCTTCACGTAACTCCGGATGTTTATCATAAGTCGCTATGCTTTGCTCACAACAAACCAGGCACATTTCTAAATCCTGACGGTACCTGCTGGCTTCATTGAGTATGTCCAACTGCTTCAACCTCGCCCGAACGGACAGTGCCTTTTCAGGACCAGACATCAATGGATGTGAAACGATGCTTTCCAACTCGTTGACTTCATCGACCCCACGAATAGACTCAGTTTTTTTGCGAAGTCGATACAACTCATCGTACAAATGAAAGAACTCCTGAAGGTTTTGCATCTTCTGAAGCGCTTCGACTTCTTCTTTTTGAATATCTGATATGAAGGCCTCATACATCTTGACCTTCTGGAGTTGGTGAATGATTTGTCTTTGGTGATTGAGGATCTCAAGCAAGTCTCCAAACCGCTCCTGCCTGATTGCTGCATGCTTTGCCTTTCTCAGGAGTTTCTGAGCTTGCTCGTAAAGATTTTTCCCCATCAGAATTTCGATCTTGTGGATCAAAACCCTGAGCTGTGAGGGCTTGTCTTGATGGAAAATATCAAGCGTCTTAAGGATGTAGTTATAAAGGTAATTTTTTGCTACCGAAAACTGCTTGGTAAAGCGCTCTCCTTCAAATTGCTTGAGTAGTTTCTTCTCATCGTAGTTGCTTTGCTTATCGATCGCATCGAAAAGTTGAATGTATTTTTTATCCCCATCCTGCAACCTTGCGAACAACTTGAAATTACGGCGATCCCCCTTATTGAGAGATTTTATCAATTGAAAAAGGAAGTCTGAACTTCTCATTTGACCTTCATAAAAATATTTGATACATCCTATAAACTACCGATCACTAAAACTAGACCTTTCCATCCAGATAATCCAATTTTTTTATGCCTAAATCGAAAAAAAAGAGAGATTAAGTTGCTAAGATTCTTCCAAAACTAGATTTGATAAAAACATTATCAAGATTATTTTTGGTTTCTTATTTTATTTAGATTGATACTGGAGGAGTGTTGGCCAGAGTCCCGTTCTTTTTTAAGGATAAATGGTAACTGACACACATTGAGAATGATTATCTGGTACACTCCTCTTCTTATATATGGCCGCTCTTGGCGAAAAAATAGTTGAATTTCACTTCAAGAAGGCAATACCAAGGCTGTATCGCCACGGTAGACAGAAAGTTTAGTTTGTTTTTTTACGTTCGTTAGTTTGCAGAACGAAACCCTCCGACCGGGGGGTTTCTATTTATGTAACCGATGCGTTCCAACCTCATTCAAATGAAAAGCACCACCCCCCAGAAAGAGAATGGTGCTTTTTCGTTATTTGACTTAAAGGGTTTCCTTAGGAAACTTCCATTTCGGAGAAGAAGAAGCCTCCCTCGCGGATTGCATTTTCATCAGAATCAGAACCGTGGATGGCGTTGGCATCTATGGTTTTTGCAAATCGAGCACGAATGGTCCCAGCGGCTGCTTCTTGGGGATTTGTTGCCCCAATGAGTGCCCTGAAATCAGCAACTGCATTGTCTTTTTCAAGAATTGCCGGGATACAAGGTCCACTGGTCATAAATTCCACCAGATCCTTGAAGAAAGGACGCTCACGGTGGATGTCGTAAAAATTACCAGCTGTCAGATCGCTTAATTGAATCATTTTCATGGCTTTAATCTTAAAACCTCCTTCAATGATTTGATCAATGATCTTTCCGGTATGGCCATTGCGAACTGCGTCAGGCTTGATAATGGTAAAGGTAATGTTACCGCTCATTTTCGATATTATTTTGAATGATGATCGGGCAAAATTAGGGCGGGAAGCCCTATCGAGCAAGTTAAAATTTTGTAACCTATCTTTGTCGCCAATGACCACTAGTACTCCATCCCGATATTCTATATTTCAAGAGGGGGACATCAATGCTTTGCAAGAATTGCTGTCTGAACCCCGACGAATTGTCATAACGACCCATGCCAACCCAGATGGAGACGCCATCGGCTCTTCCTTAGGCCTTTGGTGGCTACTGGTCAGAAAGGGACATGATGTCAAGGTGATTACGCCCAATCAATGGGACCACTTCCTGGCATGGCTTCCCGGCACCGGAAGTATTCTGAATTCTTACCGGGATATGAAAAAAGCGGAAAGCTTGTTCAATGAAGCAGATATCGTATTCTGTCTGGACTTCTCCGCTGCACGTAGGGTTGGCGATCTCGAAGAAATTCTAACAAAGGCTCCCGGTAAAAAGGTCATGGTGGACCACCACCTTGATCCGGAAGATTGGGCCGATATTTTGTTCCACATAAACGGCATATCTTCAACGGCTGAACTGATTTTCAGATTGGCAGTCCAGATGGGATGGACAGAAGAAATTGATCAATGGGTCGCTGAGTGTTTATACACTGGTCTGATGACAGATACCGGGTCCTTCAGGCACCCAACGACCACCGCCGATGTCCACAGAATCGTTGCCGATTTGGTGGAAACAGGAATCAATCCGGGACGGATACACAACCTTGTTTATGATCAATTCAGTGAGAACAGACTCAAATTCCTGGGCCATCTCCTGAAAGAAAGGCTTGTAGTCCTACCAAGATTGAAAACTGCCTACATTACCATTACCATTGATGACATTCGTAATTTCAAAGTAAAATCCGGAGATACAGAAGGTGTTGTAAACTATGCGCTTACCTTAAAGGGAATTAATTTTGGGGTATTGATGAAGGAAACACCTGATGGAACCAAACTGAGCTTCAGGAGTATCGGATCCTTTCCTTGCAACGATTTCGCCGGACATTTCAATGGAGGAGGCCATCACAACGCATCTGGTGGAAAATTAATGGCAAGCCTTTCTGAAACAGAACAGAAGTTCATCGGTTTACTAGAAGAATACAAAACACAACTCCTTTATTAATATGCCAAGGATTATGTCGTATCTCTTCCTCCTCATCCCGTTGGGCGTAGGAATGGTTTCATGTAGCTCCGCAGAAAAATCAGAAAACCCATCAAGCACTGAGTCCCTGGCTCGTTCAACAGCAGGCGGTTTAAGCTTTCAGCAATATACCATTGATGATTCTTCCAGAATCGTCACCTATGAGGACGGATTGCAGTTGTACACCGTATTGGAAGGTCCCGGAGATTTCCCAAACGATGGCATGAATGTGCTTGTACATTACCATGGCTTATTGGAAGACGGAACCATCTTTGACAGTTCTTATGAAAGAGGAGAGCCTTTAAAAGTAAGAATCGGTCGGGGTAAATTGATCCAGGGATTCGAATATTCCCTTAAACAACTAAGAATGGGATCGAAAGCGATCGCTATTATTCCGCCTTCATTGGGCTACGGCAGCAAGGAGGACGTGCCAAATGTACCCCCCAATTCCACTTTGATCTTCCACATTGAAGTCTTAGGGACATTTTAGGGGATTGAATTTCTGGCTGAATTGCGCGTTATTTAATAGATATGAAATCAGGCCTCCATTTCCATACGCTTGCTAAACTGATCCTCGGGATTATAATCCTGTGCTTACCCCTGCGGCAATTTGCCCAAGCCCAACAGGAAGAGAAAAACCCAACCCGCGGATTGGCATTTGGAGTGTTGGCCCATTCATTCGGATTTGGCATAGATGTTCAATATCATCTGATTCGTAGCAATTCCTCCCTTGTATTTTCTACAAGCCTGATTTCCTATAAGAATCCCAGAGAACTGAAGATTCAATCCGCTTATGCAGATCAGGGTGGGAAAAGGTATATCTATGACAAGAAGAATTATGCATACGTGCTGGCCCCGACATTTGGTTACAGCAAGAATTGGATTTCAAATTCTGGTTTTAGCAAAGTAGGATTAAGCACAACTTTTTCAGGTGGTCCTATTCTCGCTTTTTTAAAGCCCTATTACATCGAAGTAGCTATTCCATTCAACGGAAACCAAGCTTTTGTCGAAGTGGATAAATACGATGCTTCTTTGTATAACTATACCAATATCGTTGGCGAAGCAGATTATTTCCTTGGCTTAAATGAGATTCGGGTACAACCTGGGCTCAGAGGAGAGATTTCGACCCTGATAGATTTTGCAGGGACACGCAGTTTGATACGCGGGATTGAAGTAAGTGCTTTCGGCGATGTTTTTGCAAAACCACTTGAGATTTTCGATCTCAATAACAATCGCACTTTCTGGATCGGTGGATCGATTGAATTCCTGATCGGCAACACCTGGTAAACTATTCTAAAGAAATGATCGAGTTACCTGTCATATCAAAAAACGCACCCGGAGATGGTAAAAGGCCCAATTGGCTCAGGGTCAAGCTGCCCTACGGAAAGACCTTTTCCAACGTGCGCAACATTATTGATGACAACAATCTCCACACTGTTTGTGAAAGTGCACGCTGTCCCAATATGGGAGAATGTTGGGGAGCTGGCACCGCTACATTCATGATCCTCGGCAATGTATGCACCCGATCATGTGGTTTTTGTGCTGTTGCCACCGGACGTCCTACCGAACTGGATGTAGAGGAACCCTTCAGAGTGGCTGAAGCCATCAAATTGATGGGGGTTAAGCATGCGGTTATCACTTCGGTCAATCGGGATGAATTGAAAGACAAGGGAATGGAAATCTGGGCAGAGACGGTCCGTCAAATCCGTATCCAAAGTCCCCAAACCACCATGGAGACGCTCATCCCAGACGTGAAGGGAAATTGGACCGCCTTACAAATGATTCTTGACGTTGCGCCCGAGGTTGTATCGCACAATATGGAAACAGTCAAGCGGATGTATAGAAGGGTAAGGCCTCAAGCAAGATACGAGCGGAGCCTGGAGCAAATCCGAAGGACTAAAGAAGCCGGCCTGAGAACGAAATCAGGGTTCATGGTCGGACTTGGTGAAACCATGGAAGAGGTTTATGAGATCATGGAAGATCTACTTGAGCACGGTTGTGATGTAGTAACAATTGGCCAGTATCTTCAGCCCACAAAGATGCATTTACCCGTTAGCGAATTTGTCCACCCCGACCTCTTCGCCCATTACAAAGAAATTGGAGATTCCATGGGCTTTAGTTTTGTAGAAAGTGGTCCTTTGGTTCGCTCAAGCTATCATGCCGAACGGCATATCTGACCTAGCACTACCCTGAATCCAATTATTTGAGATTCTTTCCGGGCGAATTTCATCAGGTTTCGTGACACCTCCTGGGCAAAGCAAAAACCCACGAAACTACGCAAACACCCCTTGAGACTTCAAAAAAAGGATGTACTCCTTGAAGTCTGCATCAAAAACTACGTAATCTACCAGGATTTTTTCGCAAGCAACTGAATCAAGGCTTTAGTACCTTGTTTCATCGCTATTCAAAAGTTTGAATTGAGCCGGCCATCATAGAATTCAATCTCGAATGAGATAAGTCTTCCAACGGTCGGGTACCTCAAAATTTTAGACCAAAAATTGTTTGCGATGAATTTTCATGTTTATTTTACCTCTTTACTGCGAGTATTTAAATAACTGGGAATATGAGAAGAATTTACGCGTTACTGATCGCGCTGACCGCATTTTCCTGGCACGGTGCCACGGCCCAATCCAACCTCCAATGGGAAGAATTGGGACCAAACAACATGGGTACCCGTGTACGTGCTTTGGCTGTTGACGGCAGTGGCACTGTGTGGGCTGGTGCTGTAGGTGGAGGCCTCTGGAAGTCTGTTGATGACGGTCAAACCTGGGATATGGTCGATGGGATCAGTGATAACCTGGCTGTTTCTGCTATCCATGTCAATGGAAACAATATTTATGTAGGAACCGGAGAACTGGTCTCTTTTGAACCCACCATGAGCTCCCTGGTCTCTCAGGTTGGATGGGTTCCAGATTCAACCACCAGTTACCAACACGGTGTTTTTCAATATGCCGGAATGGTTGGAGAAGGTGTGTTTGTTTCAAATGATGGAGGCGTGACCTGGACCCATAACAATGGTACATGGGGTCCCGGCTCTGACAGATACAACAATCCCTTCATTTCCATTCAGAGAATCAATTCCAATGGAAACAGGGTCTTCATCGGAACTTTGGATGGTTTGTATTATTCAGACAATGCTGATTTGTCCAACCTGATCAAGGCCGACGGGAACGATGCTTCATTTGATGAAATGCCTATCCTTGATATAGAAGTTTCTACCAATAATATCATCCTCGTTTCTACGGAAGACTCACTTTGGAGATCAACCAATAACGGAGCAACCTTTGGCCGGGGCCTGAACGACTCGATCCTTCCTCCTTCATTCCTCCCAGGTAATCAAGTAGGTGGAGCACGGATTGAAATCGCGGTAGCTCCTTCCAACCCCAGCATAGTCTATGTCTGTGGAGTTTTGGGTACAAACCAAAGTGCCTCAGGGATTTGGAGGTCTGATGATGCCGGAGTCAATTTCACCCGGATTGGTCCCAAAGAGTCGTCTACTTTCCAACCATTACAGGGAGAAGGCATAACTACATGTATTCTTCAAGTTAACCCTTCAGACGAGGACAAGATCATACTCGGTGGAGCACGTCTTTACAATTATGATCCAGCCAACGGTTGGACTATCATCGGTAGCTCTTCCTTTACTCCCGGGTTTTCTACCAACTATGTTCCTTCCCCCATGTTGGCTTTGGCCTTCAACCCAAATGACGACTCCACGTACTACGTCGGAACAAATAAAGAATTGGTGGGCACATTCGACTATGGTCAATCCTTTTCATTCCGGACCCGTGGCTTGAATGCAGGAACTATGCAGTCTATTCGCGCAGCTCCTGACTATCGTATTGTGGCTTCTGAGCGGTACCATGGTTTGCTATACAAAGCCAACGGTAACTCAGGACAGCTTTCACAGCAATTCACAAGTATCTATCCCCAAAACGAGGGCGGACTTGCTCAGTTCTCTCCCACCCGTCCAGAAGTAATATTTTCTCAGTCGACTGACGGTGGAATTGTACGTTCCCTGAACAACGGCTCTTCATGGGAGATTTTCTACGGATTCCCCATAGACTCTGTTAACGCTTGTTTTGGCACAGATTCTCTGTTTGTAGACCGTCCCGATACCAATACTGCCGGGGCTGCACTTTACGACAAGAATGTACCCTTCGTAACTCCCTGGGTTGTTGATGCAGTAATTGCACCAGCAGATTTGCAAAACGATACCAATATTCAGAATACCCCTGCCTACATATATCTTGCAGGTGGTGCTTTCGTCTGGGTTTGTAGCAATCCTTTTGGTGACCTCGATTCACTCCCACACTGGAATCGTCTTACCGTGGACCTCACCAATGCACCAAGTAACAATCCTGAATATTTGACTGCAATTGCCGTTTCCGGTGACAACAGCCATACCATTATTGTAGGATCCAACTATGGGCGCTTATACCGGCTTGCAAATGCCAACGACCCCGGCAACATCGACTGTGCGGCTCTGGTCAGGCTTGACACCTTTACTGCCAATTGGCCTCAGCGCTGGATATCCGACATCGCATTTGAGAAAGGAAATCCCGACAATGTGGTTGTTACATTTGGTGGATACGACAACTTCAACTCCAGAGTTTGGCTGACCAACAATGCATTGTCTTCCAATCAGCCCACCTTTACGGATGTAACGGGTAATCTCCCCGCTAATCTTCCTGTCTACACGGCTGCCATCCACCCTGATGCCAATCAGACTGTGATCGTCATCGGAACCGAAAAAGGTGCTTATGTGACTGACGACAATTACAATTCAACAACCAACCTCAGTTGGACCAAGACTGGTGGTGCAGAAATTGGCAATGCTCCCGTCTACGACCTGTACTTCCGTGATTACTACATCACTGATTTTAGCAGTGACGATTATGCTTACGGTTTGGACTACACCCTCTTTGCAGCTACTGCAGGTAGAGGTTGCTTTAAAACCCGGACCTTGGTCGCCAAAGATCAGCCAACGCTGGTTGGAACCGGAATTGGAATGACATTGTCCCCAAATCCGGTCAGCGAGATCAGCAAGGTGAGCATCGAATTGCCTACTCCCACCGAGGTGAGTATTCAGGTATTCAACATCACCGGAACCCACATTGCGACTTTGGTGAAAGATAAGCTGGCTCCAGGAAATTATGACTTCGGGTTCAATTCCGACAATCTACCTTCCGGAACCTATTTGTTCAATGCTGAATTTACAAACAGCAATGGACGGTACTTCCACACCATCAAGGGAGTCATTGCCCATTAATTGGAATAGTATATCTTTCAAAACAGGCTGACCTTCAAGGTCAGCCTGTTTTGTTTAGGGCTTGCAATTCCAAACTGGATGATCTAATTTTTCACACCTTATGAAAACACTCGTCCTCGCAAGACATGCCAAATCCGACTGGAATATAGGCTTACCTGATTTCGATCGCCCATTGAATTCACGCGGTGAAGAGGATGCTCCCCGCATGGGAAAGTTATTGAAGTCCTATCAATTCCAACCGGATCTGGTTGTCTCTTCACCCGCCAACCGCGCACGCACGACCGCTGAATTGGTTACCAGGGAATTGGGCCACCAAGGTTCCATTCAACTGGAGGAAGGCATTTATGGAAATGGCCATGGTACTGTTCTGAGTATCATCCAGAATCTTCCCGACGAGGCAGAAACGGTCATGTTATTTGGCCACAACCCGACCACTGAAAATCTTGTTTCATTCCTTTTGCAGATGCGTGCCGGAATTGTAGTCCCGACCTGCGGCATGATCTGCCTGGACCTCAGCATTGCCAAATGGACACAACTGAATCCAGCCCTGGTTCAACTGCGCTGGTTTCTCATCCCCAAACTGATCAAAAGATTCCACCCCTGATATGAATATACTGGTCACCGGAAGTACCGGTTTCCTCGGAAAACGCCTGTGCCACCTCCTCGCTATTGAAGGCCATCAGGTTCGCGCCCTTACCCGGCGGGTAGAACAATTCTCAGAATTCGACCACCCCAACATAATTCCTTTCGTTGGCAATTTAAGCCGTCCTGAGAGTCTTTTAGAAGCTACCGAGGGGATGGATCAGGTTTACCACCTGGCGGCTCTGGCAAGCGACTGGGCCCCTGATCGGAGGACTTTTTACAAAGTGAACTTCGAGGGGACTTTGCATCTGCTGGATGCAGTAAAAAAGAACGGCGTCCAGCGAACGGTTGTCACCTCCACCATGGGAACCATCGGACCTCCCGATCCGCAAAATGTAACTCCTGTTGATGAAGAGCATATCCGCTGGGTTGACTTCTTCACCGATTACGAGGTTTCCAAGAGCCTTTTAGAAGAGCGAATAGGACACAGGGTGCGCCGGGGAGAAGACATTGTGGTTGTAAATCCAACCCGGATATTCGGGCCGGGCATATATGACCGAAAGAATGGATTGATCATTCTCATGGACCATTACCTCAACCGCCCATTTGCAGTTGCTCCCGGTTCCAAAGATGTAATCGGGAATTATGTCTACGTCGACGATGTGGCCAGAGGGCATATTCAAGCCATGGAGAAGGGAAAGAGTGGAGAAAAATACATCCTGGGGGGACATAACTTTGGCTTCAGCCAGTTCTTCGAAATGCTTAAAGAAGTATCGGGGCAAAAGGGACGCGTTGTGAGAATTCCTTTTGGAGTGATTAAACTGATGGCCGTATGGGGAGGAATGGGGGCCGCCCTCTTCAAAAAAGCGCCTATGGTCACCCATACTTATTTGAGGAAAATCCGCTACGATTGGCCTGTATCAAGTGCCAAAGCAGAGCGGGAATTGGGGTATCAGATAAGTCCAATGCATGAGGCACTGGAAGAAACCCTCAAATGGCTCCAAGCGTACAAAAAGTCCTGAGATGCTATTCCATACGAAGAGCATGTGTATCTTTGGGCGGACTTGTAGATTCTTAGTTTTGATTTGGAAAACGCTAGATAGTTTACGTGAGAGATAAATCTGCTTTTACATTGATCACAGGAGCCAGCCGGGGCATTGGCAAGGCCTTTGCCCTGGAATGTGCTTCAAGAGGCCACAACCTGGCCCTAATTGCCTTACCAAATGAAGACCTGGAGGAATTCTGTCATCAAATCTCGAAACAATACCGGGTACAAGTAATCGGAAAAGAATGTGACCTGAGTGTGCCTGGTGCCGCCAGGGAAGTCTACGAATGGTCCCAGGATCTGGGCCTCAATGTCCAGGTATTGGTCAACAATGCAGGATTTGGTTCAACCGGCTATTTTGATTCTCACCCCACCGAGTTTTATACGACCATGGTGAGCCTCAATGTATTGACCCTGGTTGAATTGACCTCTTTGTTTCTTCCAAATATGCGGAAGATGGAAAGGGCCTATATCCTGAACATGTCCAGTGCAAGCGGATTCTTTCCAGTTCCAATGAAATCCGTTTATTCTGCCAGCAAAGCCTTTATCCTCAATATGAGCCGCTCCCTCCAGCGGGAACTCCGGCATACCAATATCAAGGTGACGGTCGTTTGTCCCAATGGAGTTCCGACCACAGATACCATCAGGGACCGGGTAAAGGCACTTGGCTGGAAGGGAAAATTAACAACCGTTGAGCCTGAATTCGTCGCAAAATTAGGGATGGACAGCCTTTACAAGGGAAAGACAGTGGTAATTCCAGGTTGGTCTAACCGGCTGAGTATATTCATCAGTTGGCTACTTCCCACCAAAGTCGCTATGGGATTCATGGAAAAACAATTCATGAAAGAATTGCCGGCCACAAGTGAAGAGGGTGCCTCTGTATCCACTCCTAACCTGAAGTGATCAATCACCTCCTGGGAGTCACCTCCTAACCTGAAGTGATCAATCACCTCCTGGGAGTTACCTCCTGGCCCGTGTGATTACCCCCCTCCCAGCCTGGCAGCAACAACAACACCAAGCTTGAAATTCTGAACTTCTCCGGTATTGGGATTGGAAGCTTCTACCAGAATTACATAAACTCCCACCTGGACTTTATTGAGATTGTCATTGGTTCCATCCCAGGTAAATGCACCTGCTTCAGTACCTAAGAGGGTATTTTGCTGAAGTTGCTTGACAAGTCTTCCTTTGTTGTCAAATACAGTTATCCGTGTATTCCATCCAGATGTCTGAAAAAGGTAATTGATAGCAACCACATCATCGACCCCATCCTGGTCAGGAGAAAAGGTCTTTGGCTCCAGCCAAACCTCCAAATCCTGGGGCGTAGCCACCAGCACCTGTGAATTTTTATAGCCAGGAGTCGCATAGCGCACCGTGCTTGCTGCTGAATGCCAATTGTCCTCGTCCTGGGTGGGACGATTGAAATCGTGGCGCTCCAGAGACACCCCATTCTTATCATCCAGATTGGGAAACTGGTAGTCGTCCAGGTACATAAACCGGTCCAACACCACACCCGAATCAGTCCTGATCACACATTCGCCTTCACTGTCGTCGTAGGAAGGGAAACTGCTCATTTCATAGATCGCATCCGGATCGATGGGGAGATAGGAATCAATCTGAATCTGGCGGTCAGGGGTCAGGCAGATATAACTTTCCGGGAGCAGAAGATACTGGGTCTCGGTGACCTGATCTTCATTGAAAATGGAGTCCGTACCCTCAAAAATCTCACCAATATAGATCGTACTGAGATCGATAATCTTATCACTCAGGTTGTAGAGTTCTACAAAATCACTTCCCCCAGTATATGGATTGAACAAAATCTCATTGATTATCACATCTCCTTGTTCAGCAGCAAGTGGAATTCCGAAACAGACCGTATTGTCCGTATCAATGGGATTGCCAGCACAGTCCTGAACATTCTCAATGGTCAAGCAATAGACGATGTTCTCTTGAAAAGTCCCCGAGATCAAGAGGTCTATGGCATTGGGATTACCTGGGACAGCCATCACCATCATCGGGTTTCCGATTCCCTGGTCGATGGTATAGTCCTGCGGATCAAGCAAAGTACCTGCATCCATGGATTCATTGAAGATTACCCGCACGATTGAAATCGTTTGAAGCTGAGCTTGGCTTGCTTCAGGTGCATCGGCATCGACAAAGGTTCCCAGAATTGAATTTTGCTGGCCGGGGGTGCCACCAGTCGGATCGTTCGAGGCGCGCCAATTCCCCGAATTGTCACAGGGAAAGCTTGGGTCAATTCTTTCAAGGGTCCATCCCCCATCCTCTTTTGCCTCATCTCCATACCAAGAGTCATCATAATTGACATTCTCCATGATATTGCCAGCCGCATCCAGAAGCCAGAGGGAATCACCTGAAATATTGAGGGTTGGGAAACTTGGTGTCCCCAATACATCACCAAAACCAGCTAAGTCGTTGACATCGCCATCGTCACAGATGATCAGGTACGCACCGGGAAGAAGATTGTAAGGTGGGAAAACGGCATCTGTGGTACTGGGGTCGTCGAGTATCCATCCGCTGATGTCAACTACTGTGGATCCCGTATTGTAAATCTCAATAAATTCAATCTCAGGGAGGCCAACCACAGGACTTGGGTCCGCCATGATCTCATTGATCACGATTTGGAAAGGAGAGGCAGAGCCACCCTGCACGAAGGTGCCAAAGGTAGGATCAGCCGTATTCCCCTTACAGTCAGCAAGCAAAGGGAAATCAAGGGTATAAATCACCCCGGTGACAATATTCGTAGGCAAATCCAGCACCACACAGTCAAGGAATGCTCCCTGGGGAGTTGCCTGAGTGGGCGTGCCGATCCCATTGTTGACCGAGTAGTTGCTCACTTGTGACAAAAGCGCAGCATCCATCGTCTCGTTAAAACAGACCAAAATGGAATTCGAATCCAGAATCGTAATCCCTACCAAAGCGGGAGAAGTGGTGTCAGGAGCATTGTTAAAAACACTGTTCTGCGCCCCCGGGGTGCCACCATCAGGATCATTGGAAGCAATCCAGTTGCCCAACAAAGAGCAAGTGTCATCGGGATTGATCAGTTCCAGACTCCATCCTCCGTTTGCTTTCGCGGGGTCCTGGTACCATGTAATATTGTACTCTACTGTATCCACCAAATTGTTCAGCGGATCACGCAAGCCAAGCTCATCTCCCGAATTGTTGAGGCTGGGAAGGGAATTGACTCCCAATACCGGACCAAATGCACTGTAAGCCAGAGTATTTCCGGTGTCACAGATCGCGATGAATCCACCCGGCTGCAATACAAAACTTGGTAAAGTGATGGTGGTAGAAGCATCCGAAAAGCTCCACCCAGCAAGATCAACCGGAGCACCACTGCGATTGTAGAGTTCAAAGAATTCCCCGCCGGGCATATTGGTCGCGTTGACATCCGGATCAGCAAAAATCTCATTGATCACGAGCGACCGGAAAGCAGATGGACCGGGAATGGTAAACGGTCCCGTCAAGTTAGTACCCGCATTTCCTTTGCAATCGGCGACTCCGTTGACGGTTAAAGTATAAATGACTCCGGTATCAATATTTACCGGGAAGCCAAGGTTGACACAAGTCAGATCGGATCCGATAACAGTAGCAGAACTTGGATTGCCGAGGCTGTTGTCAGCGGAATAGTTGGTCAAAACGGTGGCGGTAGCCGGATCCAGGGATTCATCAAAGCATACCTGGAGGGTATCGGCTGCGATCACTGTGATACTGACCAGACCGGGTGCAGTGATATCCGGATTGGTATTGAGTACCGAATTAGCGGTGGCCGGCGTACCTCCATCAGGATGGCTCGAATGGGTCCAATTGCTGCCTCCCAGTGCACAAGTGTCAGTGGGATTGATCAATTCGAGGGAGTATCCCCCCAATTCCCAAGGCAATCCACCGTACCAACTCAGATCATATTCAACTGAATCAATCAGGATAGCCTGATCATCCTGCAATCCCAGCGGGTCTCCCCCATTGTTCAAGGCCGGAAGATTCATTTCGATCACGGGGCCATAACTGCTCCACAAGGAAGCACTGTCAGCCAGGACCACGTATTCGCCAGGACAGAGTAAATAACTTGATGCAGTTATGGTCACCGGGGCTCCACCATCAGAAATCGTCCAGCCATTCAAATCCACTACCGCCGTACCCCGGTTGTACAATTCCACAAACTCCTGATTGGGCAATCCAATCTGAGGAGTCGGATCAGCAAAAATCTCATTGATGATCACCCCCTTAGAATTAGCGGTTGCTGCAACCGCATAGGTAAAAGACTGGGTCACAGTAGCCATTGCATTCCCCGAACGGTCCTCTACATTAGTAACTTCAAGACTTTGGGAAGTGCAAAGGGGAAAACCAGGCCCTGGAAACCCGAGACGCACCTGAGAGCTGTCAAGTGGATCTATGACCGCTGTCTGCGGATTGGTCAATCCATTGAGCGTATAATTGCCGGTGGAGGTCGCAGTGGAAATATCTACATCTTCATTGAAATCGAGGAGGAGTTCATTGGCCGTGGTCGCATTTACTGAAACCAATACGGGAGGAGTTGTATCCTGGGTGGGAATGAAAGTAACATTGACGGTGTCCAGGTAGCACCAGGCGGCGCGGGTCAATGTGTATCGGGAATGGATACCAAAGAAAGCCGAACTGCTGTGGGTGAGATCAGCAGCCATTCCTTCGCTAAAGAGATTGCTCCCGGTTCCGGAAGTGTCCGACAGCAGTTCCCAGTTTCCGGCCCCATCACGGGTAACGCGGATATATACGGAGGAGGTGGGCACGTTCAATCTGTCGTCGAGTCCATCAATGATCTCGGTATCTGAGCCGCCACTGGATTCATACAGGGAAATCTCACGGGCAGTCCCTCCCAACTTCACAAAATACCCATTGGTATTCCCCTCTAAATCAGCAATATCAGACGCCAAAAAGACTTCCACAAAATTGGTCGAAGAAGGATTTTCATCCAGGCGTACCCGGAACTCCCAGGTGCCGTTGTTCAAAGCCATGGAAGGGGTACTGAGGTAGCTGTTATTGCTGGAAGCCGGGGCAGTATTGTTCAGGTGCAATTCCCCGTTGAGGACTTCCCATTCAAGCGCATCGCCGGACCAGGTGGGATTATTGGTAAAATCCCCATCCGCAAAATTGTCCGTTACCTGAGCGGACAAAGAAGCAAAAGCGAATACAATCAATAGGGTAAAAAAAAGGCGCATGGAGTATAAATTCCGTATATTTACGTCCCTAAAATAGTAATTTTTTGAAGGGAAACCATTAACTAAACATCAATAATGAAAGTCGCAGTCGTTGGAGCTACAGGCTTGGTTGGCAGGGAGATACTCAAAGTACTCGAGGAGCAGGACTTTCCTGTCACAGAATTGATTCCGGTTGCCTCTGAGAGATCGGTTGGCATCCTGATCCCTTTTCGTGGAAAAGATTACAAAGTGGTGTCCATGGCAGAGGGTATTTCCAAAGCGCCTGACTTCGCACTTTTCTCCGCGGGAGGAGGTACCAGCAAGCAATTCGCCAAACAATTCACTGCAGTTGGCACCACTGTGATTGACAATTCATCTGCCTGGCGCATGGACCCCGAAGTCCCGCTCATCGTCCCGGAAGTAAACGCCCATGCGGTTGGCAATTCCAAACTCATCGCCAATCCGAACTGCTCGACCATCCAGATGGTCGTGGCCCTGGCACCGCTCCACCGCCGCTATGGCATCGACCGCTTGGTGATCTCCACTTACCAAAGTGTTTCCGGGACTGGTAAAGCCGCGGTCAGCCAACTCATGGATGAACGCAAGGGCGCTGAAGTCACCCCCGTTTATCCCCAAACCATTGACCTCAACTGCCTTCCCCATTGTGATGTCTTCCTCGACAACGACTACACCCGGGAAGAGATGAAACTCGTCCATGAGACCCGAAAAATCATGGAAGCCCCTGATATGCGCATCACCGCCACTGCGGTCCGGGTGCCTGTGATCGGAGGACATTCTGAAGCTGTGAACATCGAATTCAAGGAAGAGTTTGACATTGATGAAGTGAAGCAATTGCTTTCCGAAGCGGATGGACTGGTCGTGATGGACGATCCTTCCCAAGCCTTGTACCCCACCCCCAGGCATGCCCACCAGAAGGATGAAGTATTTGTAGGGCGGATCCGACGGGATGAATCCAACCCCAAGACCCTGAATTTATGGATTGTCTCCGATAACCTTCGCAAAGGAGCAGCCACCAATGCGGTGCAAATCGCTCAGCAATTGTTGAAGGAAAGTGTTTGAAAAACTCAGGGAAAAAACCGATTAACTCAGGGAAACACCTGAAAAGCTCAGGGAAACACCTGGCAATCCGGGGGAAGGTTGATCTCCGTAAGGCAACCACTTTTGCAGAGAATACCATACCAGCCATGCTGGTTACCAGACAGCCGATTACCCGTATTGGCGATGGCCAGTTCAGTCTCGAGGTCATTGTCTTGTGACCTGGAAACTTCAGCAGTGGTGATGAAGTGGAAGCAGTCAGCTACGGAATTTTCATAAAAGGCAAGTTGATAGTTTTGGGCAGGAGTTTGCAAAGCGCCGGTGTAGGCGAGGGGATCGAAAATGGGCGTACAATCGTCAATAGTTCTTATACTTTCAGCACGGTCAGCAAAAATGCTGGCTTTATGGATCATCCAATCCCCGGTGGTGGTATAGGACACCCAAAAAGCACCATTCACCGGGATTACACGCACCGTACCCACCTGGGAAGTCCCTTCTACAATCAGCGGAAAGCTGAGTCCCGGATCACAAGTCAGCTCCTGTGAAATTGGATTGTCGGTAAGGAATCCAGTATGGCAGGGTTCAGCCAACTCTTCCATCTCAACAGTTTCAGAACAACCTGGCAGGAAGTACATAGCTGCAAACAAGACCAGTAAAGAGAAGAGTGAATGGAATTTCATTTCAGGAATGATATTAAGGTGCTTGACCATAAGCCTTTCAATTCAGGAAATGAATATACAAACTCTTTCTTGTCTTTGCACCGAAAAGGCGTCCAGGCCGAAAAGGCATTCAGGCCGAAAAGGCGTCCAGCTCAAAAAGGAATACAGGCCCAAATAGCATTCAGAGAGGTATTCTGTAAAAAACCCCACGAACCGTTTAGGGTCGAACGCCGCAAAGCCGCCAGGTGGTAAGCGCATCTTTGAGGGTATGGCGCTACAAAGTCCCAACCAGTTGGCTGCAGGGTTTAGATTATGCTACTATCAACCTTGATAGTAAAAGCATCAAAGGGTTCGCCCGTAAAGTAGAAAGGTTGCGCCTGTCGAGCCGCAAGATTGCGGGTCTCCACCCTCAAAGGTCGCACCGTTTCACCCGCAAGGTTGCACCTCTCTACCTAACAACCCTGCACCTGCCAACCCGCAACACCGCGCCAATGGAGGCGCAAAGTTGCAGGGTAATACCCTCAAACTTGATAGTAATACTATTAAATATGCTAAGCTTACTAGCGGAGGTTTCCGGCTGGGAAGCCGCAACCTCGCGGGACAGGTAGTCGAACCAGTTCGCCTCCACAGGCTCAAGCGGTCGCATCAACACCGTAAAGCTTGAGGCTATTTTTTGCAAATTTTGAAGGGCTTGAACTGAAGCGTAAGCCCTAAATTTCATCAGGGTTTTCCAAGATTCCTTTGCTGAGAATTCCGTTGATTTCACAAATATTCTATCAAAAATATCAGTCATCGGAAACAATCCTACGTATACAAGGATATAAACATATAGAATCGCACACATTTAAAAAGCTGAATATGAATAAATTAATACCTATTTCTTTACTTTTTACCCTTTTCTTCTTCACAACTTCTCAGGCCCAATTGAACGTGGTCAAGGATGGAAGTGTCAATTTCGAAGGAACCTCCCGGAGCAGTATCACTGTTTCGATAGAGCCGGAAAGAAAAGACGCGGAGAAAGCACTCGAAAACTACCTGAACAAGACCTTTGATGTTAAATTGAAGGGTGGCGGCATGCTGAAAGCCGAAGAAATCGTACTCGGGTCAGTATCCGGGAAAAAGATGGATTTGTACGCTGAGGTTTCTGAGCAAAATGACCTGACCAAGATTCAAATCTGGGGGCGGTTTGGATATGATATCTTTATCACTAAAGACAAATATCCTGAAGAATACCAAGCGCTGCGGACCACTTTGGATGACTTTTTGGGGGAATACCTCACTGAATTCTACCAGGATCAGATCCGCGAAGGTGAAAAAGAACTGGCTTCGACTCAAAAAGACAAAGAAAAGAACATCAAGTCAACTGATAAATTGGCCGACAAGAATGCCAAGAACCGGGAAAAAATTGCCGATCTACAGGAGGATATCGACGAGAATGAGACCGAAATGCAAACCCTGGAAACCACCCTTGGAGAATTGGACAATTCGATCAATACCCAAAATGAAACTTTGGACGACATGCGCGCAAAACTTCAATTTGTAAGCACGAAGAAGTAAGATGCTTTAATCTTCCCTTAAGGAGATCTTCTGATTGTCCTCAAGGTTGATTAACAAACTGGAAAAACCCATGGAAAAGGGCAACTGCTCTTCCCTATGGGTTTTTATATACCAGTATATTTAATTGAATGTGAGTGGTGTTAAACATAATCCTGTGCCCGTGCTTTCATCTTTCCACTGCCAAAAGCAAAGAAACCGTTGGGAATGCCAAATTCTCTCCAAACATCGTGGCTGATCAGCAGATGATCAAAATGCATCCTATCCAGGTCTTCATGTAGCTCGGTATACGTACGGAAAATATCCACTTCTATATCTGCAAGGGCATAGCGAAAATCTAAACCCTTGATATTTTCATAGATCAGGTTCCTAACCTGCTCGTAATCATCTTCTTTAAGATCGGGGAAATTTACCTGGGCCCACCAGTTCTCCTCATGGTCTTGCTCAATATGACCATAAAAGGGACCCGGACACCAGTCTGAATCGACGATGTTCTCAAGGACTGATTCCGCATTCTCTCTTTCAGGTCCGCATTCCGCGGCAAAGGCAAATCGCCAAGCCATGTGTGTTTCTTCAGTTTTGCGAGGATGAACAAAGACCAAACTAAACAGAATAATTCCAATCTTCAAAAGCCTTTTCAATGAAGATTAAGTTCTTACGGGAATTTCGCTTTTTCGGTCTCAAATTTTTCTCAAACTGTATGGATTTCTTCCTTGATGGTACAAAAAGCCCCCCGAACGGTTTGCCATTATTTAGAACAGAAGTTAACTTGTATGTTACTTACCTATTGATATATGACTATGAAAAAATTCTTTACCCCAATTGCAACAGTGTGCTTGCTATTGATCCTTCAGCTTACTTCCCAAAATGATGTCTATGCCTCACACTTTATGGGAATTGACATCCGGGTGGAATGTATCAATTCCTGTACCACCCGTGTGGAATGGAGAGGCTACCGAGACTGTACCGGCTCCAGCTTCCTCTCTTCTTCCGGCCTGTTTTTCAACCCTACGGTCACCAATTGTGGATCTCCTACCCAAATTGGTAATACCAGTGCACCAACCCAGGTTGAAGTCACCCCGGTATGCTCGTCGGTAGTTACCCAGTGCGTCCAAACAGGTGTCACTTTAAATGGTGTTCAGGAGTACTTCGAATACCGCGACTACGATATTTGCACCGGTATCAATACGAATTGTGCCTGGAATATTCAGTGGGCAAGCTGTTGCAGAAATGCCATTGTCACCTCAGGCTCTGCCAATGAAGGCTTTGGAATTTCTAACTATTATTCGATTGCTCAAGGGTGTAACAACTCTCCGGTTTACCTGAATATTCCCCTGTTCTATGCCTGCTCAGGCGTTACCAACGGTATCTTTATGGGGGCCTCTGACCAGGATGGAGACTCTTTGGTTTATATGCTTGACGCTTGTCAAAATAATACCACTACTCAGTCCACTTATGGGGCAGGATATTCACCCACCTCCCCACTTGGCCCATCATGGAATGTGAGCGTTGGCCCATCATCTGGCATTTTGACAATTGCCCCAAATCCTGGCAACATGGTGGTTGGCATTGTATGTATCACCACTTTGGAATACCGGAACGGGATGCTGATAGGAACCAATACAAGAGATATTCAAGTAGCCGTTCTGAGTTGTCCTAACAATACCTCCCCATTTCTTGGTGCTGTTTCCAACCTCAGTTCCGGAGCCAGTCTCACCAGCCCAAATACAGTAACAGTTTGTGCAGGAACACCTCTTTGCTTCGACCTGGAGGGTTATGATGTAGATACTGCCTTTGGGCAGACGGTCAGTCTGCTTTGGGATCAGAGTATCCCCACTGCGACCTTCAGCCAGACCGGCCTCCCAACCGTAATGGACACGGTTACAGGCAATTCCCCCAACGGAACCTTCTGTTGGAGCAATCCAGTTGCCGGGGTATATCCGGTGGTCTTCGGGCTGAGGGACAATGCCTGCCCGGTCTATACCTATGCAGACCAAACCATTTTCATCGAAGTGTTAGGCCCGCCATTTGGCGTAACGGTCAACGCCAGTTCTCCCAATATCAATACCTGTACAGGTAACCCTGTTACCTTATCCGTGGCTGGTGGCCCCTACAACAGCTATGCCTGGTCAAATGGCGCCACTTCCTCCACCATTAACGTGACCACCCCAGGGACTTACACCGTAACTGTAACCCTTGGTTCCTGCAATGTGACTGGAACCGGTTCCTATACCGTAGGAACAACCACATCTCCCAGCGTTTCAGGTACAGTTACTTTATCAAATGGCACTACTCCGTTGGTAAATGCACCTGTGTATCTGATCAGCCATGATTCAACCCTGAATGCACTTGCAGCCATTGACACTGCTACCACCGACGCCAATGGCTACTATGAGTTTTGTGGCATTGCCGTGGACACTTTCTACCTCAAAGCAGCCCCACAATTGCCCGCTTACCCCAACCACCTCCCGACCTATGCGGATACTGCCGTCTTCTTCAACAATGCGGCCTTCTTTGAGAGTAACAATGCTCCTATGACCGTCGATTGGTCGGTTCGGTCGGGTAGCAATCCCGGTGGCTCCGGTTTTATCGGTGGCCTGATCACCCAGGGTGCCAACAAACGCCAGGGCGTTGGAGACCCCATGCCAGACATCCAGGTATTCCTGTATTCCACCACCTTTAGCCAGTTCATCGGTACCACCATCACCGACGCCAATGGCTATTTCTCATTCCCCAGCATCCCCCTGGGCAATTATGAAATTTCAGTGGACGTACCCAATGTGGACGAGATCAATGTGCCTTCTGTCACCCTGAGTGGCCAGATCCCAAGCCTGGACAGCCTCGACCTGCGCCTCCATTCTACCTACCTGGAATTGGTCGTCACGACTTATACCATCATTGACCCGATCAGCGAAAGCTATTTCACAGTCTACCCAAATCCATCTACAAGGGACCAATCCCTCCTTCTATATCTGGTGGAAACTGCTGAAGTAGAAATGGAGCTTTACGATATCATGGGCCGCAAGGTCAGAACAGTGGTGTCGGGACAGATAGACAAAGGAAAGCACACACTGAAGCTGGAAAACCTCCAATCTGGTGCCTACTTCCTCAAGGCTCAGATAGGTAACAAAGAGTCTATTATGAAAATCGTTCGTTGGTAAAATTGCATATCCGTCTTAAAGACCTTTAAGCCTTTAACACCTTAAAGAAATCAATCATTGAGCTTGCCACAGGGCTCAATGATTGATTCTTTTGATAAAAGGAATTATCTTAATTCTCAGAGCGTAATCAAGACCAAACTATTGTCAATCGTATTCACCTATTGTCAACCCGATTTACCTTCTAAAATGAAAAGTTCACTGATCAGAAAGATTCATCTCCTATTGCTTTTCGTATTCTTAATTCCCAATCCAAGTGAAGTGGAAGCCTCCCATTTTATGGGAATCGATATCCGAATGGAATGCATGAATTCATGCACCAGTCGGGTCCATTGGCGGGCCTACCGGGATTGTACAGGTTCCAATATCCTGTCCAATACCATCCTATTTACACCTGTCGGTCCGGGTTGTGTGGCACCTACCACCCTGGGAAATGCGAGCGCCCAGATAACCAACGAAGTCACTCCGGTATGCGCATCTTTTCAAACCCGGTGTACCAATACATCTTCTACCCTCAATGGCGTACAAGAATTCTATACTTTCCAGGACTATGACCTCTGCGCAGGTAACCCTCCCGGATGCGATTGGGATCTGAGCTGGACAATCTGTTGTAGAAATGGCGTCATCACCTCTGGTTCTGGCAACCAGGGTGTCCAACTCAACAACTATCACTCTACGACCCTGGGTTGCAACAATTCCCCAATCTACCTCAATTACCCGCTTTTTTATGCCTGCGCCGGCACCTCCACCAATATCCAAATGGGAGGATTTGACCCGGACGGAGACTCTCTTGTTTATTCATTGGGCCCTTGTTATGCCCAGGGAAACACCCAAATCACTTACAACGGAGGATATTCTCAAAGTGCACCCCTTGGCTCAACCTGGAACGTGAGTATTGACCCTTCCTCAGGAATCCTTGACCTCACTCCCAATCCCGGAAACCAAGTGGTCGGTGTTTTATGCATAACCACCCATGAATACCGCAATGGTACCTTGATCGGGATAAATACGAGGGATATCCAGGTGGCAATCCTTTCGTGTAGTAGCAATACTGCACCCTCCCTCCAGGGAATATCCAACCTGAATAGCAATGCTGTCCTCTCCGCCCCCGATGTCGTATCCGTTTGCGAAGGCGTCCCTGTCAGTTTCGATATCACTGCAATTGATCCGGATACAGCCAGCGGCCAGGTAGTCACCATGCTCTGGGATCAATCCATTGCCGGGGCTACTTTCACCGAAGCCGGAAACCCGGCGGTTACCGACACCGTGGTCGGAAATTCCCCCGATGGCACCTTCTCCTGGTCCAATACCGTGGCCGGGGTCTATCCCATTACCATTGGCTTGCGTGACAACAATTGCCCAGTGTTCACCTTCGCCGATGAGGTCATTTACCTGGTAGTCGTACCCAGCACCTTTGCCGGCCAGATTACTGCTTCTCCGTCAAGTGTGGATACCTGCCTGGGGACAACCTCCACCCTGTCCGTTCCCGGTGGCCCTTTTTCGAGCTTCGCCTGGAGCACCGCTGCCACTACCCCTACGATTCAGGTCAGCCAGCCGGGTACTTACACTGTCACCGTTACCTACCAGCAAGGAAGCTGCAATTCGGTAGGCTTTGGTTCGGTCCAGGTCACTGGTACCGGAACCCCTATGGTCTCAGGAACGGTTACCCTCTCCAATGGCATCACTCCACTCTCCAATGCACCCGTATATCTGGTGGTCCACGATTCAACCTTGAATGCCTTAACTGCAGTGGACACGACGACTACCGACGCCAGTGGGTATTATGAATTCTGTACCACGATGGGAGCCGACACCTTTTACCTGAAGGCTGCCCCCCAACTCCCGGCCAACCCCAACCACCTACCAACTTATGCCGACACCGCCGTCTATTTTAACAATGCTGAATTCCTGCTCAGCAATGCTTCTCCTCAGACGGTCAACTGGTCGGTCCGCTCTGGTAGCAACCCCGGTGGCCCGGGATTCATCGGTGGCCTGATTTCCCAAGGTGCCAATAAGACGCAAGGAGTAGGTGATCCCATGCCCGATGTTCCGGTTTTCCTGTACTCAACCACCTCCAGTCAGTTCATTGGCTCCACCACTACTGATGCCAATGGCTATTTCTCATTCTCAAGCATTCCCTTGGGCAATTATAAAATCTCAGTCGATGCAGCGGGAGTGGATGAAGTCAATGTCCCGGCCGTTACCCTCAGTAACCAGATTCCAAGCCTGGACAGCCTGGACCTGCGGCTCCACTCTACCTATCTGGAACTGTTTGTTCCGACCAATATCACCACGGAACCGATCAGCAAAAGCTATTTCACAGTCTACCCAAATCCATCTACAAGGGACCATTCCCTCCTGCTATACCTGGTGGAAGATGCACAAGTTGAAATCAGTGTCCACGATATCATGGGACGTAAAGTGATGACTTTGGTCGAAGAGGTAATAGGGAAAGGAAAACGTGTCTTAACCCTAAACGGCTTGCAAACCGGAGCTTATTTCCTCAAAGTCATCATCGGTGAGGAAGAGAAAGTTATGAAGATTGTAAGGTTATAAGTTAATAATACTACCATGAACAAATTTATTTACGAATTGACCAGGTTATTCCGCTTGCCCATTTTGGCCCGGCTAACCATACTCTGGCTGGTACCACTTACCCTGATCACATCAACCAATGAGGCCCATGCCTCCCATGTGATGGGGGTAGAAATGGTAACAGAATGCCTCAATACATGTACCACCAGGGTAAAATTGCGCGTATACCGGGATTGTTCGGGGTCTCTCTATATTGTACCCACTCCTTTTCAGTTCGTTCCAACCGTAGCCAACTGCGGCAATCCAACTCCGCTTGCCAACTGGAGTACCCAAGCGGTTGTGGAGGTAACCCCAATCTGTCCCTCCCAAACTACGCTATGTACTGATACCAACGCGACCTTCATAGGCGTGCAGGAGTATTTCTGGTACAGAGATTACGATATCTGTAGTGGGATCACCCCGAATTGCGAATATGATATGACGTGGACCACTTGCTGTCGGAACGCAATCATTACATCGGGAACCGCGCAGAGTATTTATGTCTCTAATCATTATACCATTGCCCAGGGATGTAACAATTCCCCTGTTTATATGAATACCCCCCTGTTTTACGCCTGTGCTGGAGCTACCAACAGTATATTTATGGGAGGTTCTGACCCGGATGGAGACTCGCTGGTTTACACCTTAGATACCTGCCGCTCGAATAATTCAACTACTCCATTCACCTACGGCTTTGGCTACACCCCAACCATACCTCTCGGAACCTCCTGGGATGTCACCGTAGGCCCCTTATCCGGAGTCCTCACCTTGACTCCTAATCCTGGCAACAATGAAGTAGGGGTCATTTGTATAACTACCAACGAATACCGAAACGGGGTCCTGATTGGGAGCTATACCAGAGATATTCAGGTTGCTATCCTGACTTGCCCGCCAAATACAGTGCCAGGCCTGGGACCAATTACGAATGTCAGTGCGGGTGCCAGTGTCACCGCCCCAAATACCGTCACCGTATGTGCCGGAACCCCGTTGTGCTTTGACCTTGAAGCCCTGGATCCCGATACAGCAAATGGTCAGGTGGTCACTATGCTTTGGGACCAATCCATTCCCGGGGCCACCTTCACCCAGACGGGAGCGCCAACCGTTACAGATACAATAGTCGGCAATTCCCCAAATGGCACCTTCTGCTGGAACAATCCCGTTGCTGGAGTATATCCCATGATCATTGGTATGCGAGACAATGCATGCCCGGTATTTACCTACATTGATAAAACCGTCTATCTCCAGGTTTTGGGTAATTCATTCCCGGCCATTATCCAGGCAAGCTCTCCCACGACCAATTCGTGCTCAGGAAACCTCGTCACCCTCTCAGTGACTGGTGGTCCTTACAACAATTACCTGTGGTCAACCGGAGATACCACCTCCACCCTACAGGTTTTGAATCCCGGAACTTATGGTGTGACCGTAACCCTGGGCACCTGCAATGTGGCTGGCTCAGGAACATTCACCCTTAGCAACACGAGCGTACCGGATGTGTCAGGGACCGTTACCCTCTCCAATGGCACCACCCCTCTGCAATATTCTCCCGTCTATCTGATTACCCACGATTCTACCCTCAATGCCTTAACCGCGTTTGATACCACCATTTCCGATGCCAATGGCTACTATGAGTTCTGTAGTATCCCATCGGATACCTTTTACTTAAAAGCAGCGCCTCAACTGCCCGCTTACCCCAATCACCTCCCGACTTATGCCGATACCGCGATCTACTTTAACAATGCGGCTTTCTTCGAGAGCAGCAATGCTCCTTTGACCGTTGATTGGTCGGTTCGGTCAGGAACCAATCCCGGAGGCTCAGGATTTATTGGAGGGCTTATTTCTCAGGGTGCGAACAAGCAGCAAGGGGTTGGTGATCCTGTCCCTGATCTTCAGGTATTCCTTTATGCTACGAATTCTGGCCAATTTATCGGTACCACTACCTCAGATGTAAATGGCTATTTTTCATTTGCCAACCTTCCCCTGGGTGATTATCAAATCTCTGTGGACGTACCCAATGTGGACGAGATCAATGTACCTACGGTCACCCTGTCCTCCCAGATTCCAAGCCAGGACAGCCTCGACCTGCGCCTCCATTCCACCTATCTGGAATTGGTCGTCCCGACCAATACCACAGTTCCAATCTCAAGCACCTACTTTCGGATATTCCCCAACCCTGCCAATGGAGACCAACAACTGGATCTTTTCCTCGCAGAAGCCGCCCAAGTCAATATCGGAATCTATGATGTGATGGGACGGGAAGTGGTTCAGGTAGCAAATGAAGCCCTGGACCAGGGGAGTAAAAGATACACGTTAGCTCAATTGCCCTCTGGTTCCTATTTCCTCAAAGTCCGAATAGGCAAAGAGCAAAAAGTCCAGCGAATTACGCGCTGGTAAGCATAGCCTACCAAAGATAAAAAAAAAAAACCGGTTGGAGGAACAAAATCCCCCCCAATCGGGTTTCGTTTTTATCCCTAAAAGATCAGTCTATATCGTCCATTCGATATTCTGGCCCTCAGGGATAGGGAAAATTATAATTTGCCGCTAGATTTGCCTTGCTCTTACCCTAAATGATCTTGAAAATTTGGAAACAACCCTTGCTGAGTACACGACTGGCCAACTAGCCCTTCGGAATGGACAAGACCGGGATGAAATCTGGATCGCCTACAAAGGAGTGATCTACGATGTCACGACAAGCAAAATGTGGCGGGAAGGGCTGCATTATGGAAATATGGCCGGACAAGACCTGACAAAGGAGTTTGAGGAGGCCCCGCATGGGGAGTATGTCTTCAATCGCTACCCGGTTGTCGGAAAACTCAAGGTTAAAAAAAAATCACTTTGATCGGTTGATCGCCTCTTCAGCACGCAAGACTTGCTGCTGATCAGCCGACAAAGGACCCCCATTTTCTTTGTATTGATTGGCACATTGGGAACCGCAAAAAGTAGTGGGCATGCCTTTGTACACGTCGCGGTATTTTCTGGCTCCAAACAAAGATTTCCCACAGTTGGCACATTTTACCTTTGCCATCTTCCGGTAGTATCTGATAAACAGAAATATCACCAGTAGGGCAATGACCGCCCAGACCGAGAAGTAAAATATCTTTCCGTTCAGTTCTGTGATATGCTTATCCATCTACCATGCTTTGGTGCAATTTAGTAAACCTCCAACCGGGGGGCAAAGTTTCGGTCAAGCTATCTATCTTTGTGGTATGCAGGATTTGAAAGACAGCCTCAAGTACCAGAATTGGGAAAAGCTACTCAAAGAAAATGATGTCGACCTCAGGACCATCGAAGAATTGTATACCGTTCGCAAACGGAACGGCGAGGTCCTATTCTCCATGATCAAAATGGACGCAGTCGGTTCCAATGGCGAACCGTTGCTGCCAATTGCACTCCTGAGAGGGCATTTTGTCGGGGTCCTGGTCAGCTTGTTCAACAAGAAAAACGGAGAAGAGAAATTCCTGATGGTCAGTCAGCGTCGGGTAGCCTCCGGGGCCTATATGCTGGAGCATCCTGCCGGGATGGTCGATTCCACCACCGATCCCTTTGAAGTAGGGATCACCGAAGTCAGGGAGGAGACCGGAATTGAGATCACCAAAGACCAACTCGTCCTGCTCAATGAACAAATCCTCTACTCCTCTCCTGGCCTGATCGACGAAGGAGGCTATTTTTTTGGAGTGCGGTTGGAAATGACCGAGGCAGAAATCCAGCAGTTGAATGACAATTCTCAAGGGCATGGCACAGAAGGTGAGTTTATCCAAACCAAGGTCCTCAGCAGAGAGGAAGCCATGCGGGAGAGTGTAGTTGCCAATGCGCTCCTACACTTCTATCTCTGGGACGATTACAAACGTAGTGCGGGTATTCAATAAGCTGGTACCTGTCACCCTGGTCGGGTCGGACCTGGACGTATTCGGACGAACCAGTATTAGTCTCTGGACAGATCCGGCACAATAAGGGGCACGTCCGAAACAAAATCATAGAGGGTGGATCTGCGGAGTTGGTAATAGGCACTCCAGTATTGCTTCAAAGTCTGGAAATATGAGGCGCGTGCAGTATTGCTTTCATCCTGAGCGATTTGAAGATTTGTAATATCAATCTTCCCCACCAGATAGCGGTTCTTCGCCACCTCAAACCTCCGCATAGCAATGTCCATAGATTTCTTAGCCAGTAAAAATCGGTCCTGAAGCTGCATAAAGTCCAGTACCTGAAACCGGACATCCCGGAGCAAGCGCCGTGTATCCAATTGGATTTGCTCATCCACCCGCTCTACCTCCACATTGGCAGATTCTACACTCGCTTTACCCCTGCCCCATTGCAGAATCGGCACATTGAATCCGACGGAGGCAGATTGCTGATCCAGTGGAGATGCATACGCATCGTTGAGGGTAGTCCCTGCCTGGTTCAGACCAAATGAAGCATTGATATCGACAGAAAGTCGCGCATTGGCTTTGGCCTGGGCCAACTGCCGGTCTGCTTCAATCCGCCGCAGGTCAAAATCCAAGGCGTCCGAACGGTTGTTGCTTGCCTGGGAAACAGCAAAGTCAACATCGATCTCGGCACGCTCCAATTCCCGGGGAGGAACCAATTCAAAGGGCTGGCCTTCCGGCAATCCCAAGGATATAGCCAGGTCGGTGCCCCCCTTTTCCACTGCCAATTGTGCATCCTTCACCGCTGCCCGTGCATTGAATGCCGCGAGTTCCGTTTGTAAAAGATCATTCTCCGCAATCTTTCCGACCCTGAACCTTCCCTGCGAAATCGTATAGATAGAATCGTTGATCCGTTCATTGCGACGGGCGTTTTCCAGCTGCAATTGGGCAATATAGAGGTCGAAGTATTTGCCACAGATATCTACGGAAATATCTTCAATTGCCTCCAGGTAACGCTTCTCAGCCCGCTGGTACTGGATCGGCTGAACTGTCTTGTCCCATTTCAATTGGTTGAACCCAAACAGCGGCTGGTTCACCCTCAGAATAAAAGGGACAGAATTGTACTGGGTATATCCATTGCTGCCAAAGACATCTTGTCGGTTCAAACCTGAAATCAGGGACAAACTACCTCCGGTCGGGGCGATCTCCTGGGATACAATCAGGTTCGCGGATGAAAAAGCCTGGTTTTGAGGGATAAAAACCTGGGTTCCATCATCCTGGATAATGGAGCTGATGGACCGTACCAAGCCCGGCGAGTTGACCGCCAGGCGCACCTGAGGTTTCAGGCCCGCCCGATAGGACTCATAAGCCCAGTAGACAGATTCGAAAGCCTTTTTCGCAATGGCCGATTCGGGGCTTTTCTCCTGTGCCAGTGAGATACAGTCATCCAGAGAATAGGTTCGCTGGGAAGATGCTTCAAAATGAAAGCCCAAAAAGGTAAGCAAGAACAAAAATTGCCATGCGATTCCCTTGTTTGACAGAAGTCTTTTCACTTTAATTCTAACTGGATGGTTCATTGTTATTCGTGCCTTAGTGAAATGACCGGGTCTTGTTTCGCTGCTTTGAGCGCAGGAAAGATCCCAAATATGATACCTACCATAACCGAGACAAAGAAAGAGATTCCGATGGGCAGTGCAGTCACGATGGTAAGTACCCCAAACAGGCTTTTAATCCCATAACTGAGTCCCAAGCCCAGCAAAATGCCTATGATTCCGCCCGCCAGGGACAGTGCGATGGATTCACTCAAAAATTGAGTGATAATGTCCTTTTTGGTAGCGCCCAAAGACAGCCTTACTCCGATTTCCTTGATCCGCTCCATGACCGATGCCAACATGATATTCATGATCCCAATTCCCCCCACGAGCAGGGAGATAGCCGCAATCGCAATGAGGACAAAATTGAACATCTCGGTGGTCTCTTCCTTTTGGGCCAGGAGTTCCTCTGGAATTTTTACCTCAGTGTCCACCACCTTATTGTGCCTTCTGGTGAGCATCCGGCGAATGATATTGGCAACCCTGTACATATCCACCCCATCACCTACTGAGACTACCATGCGGTCAATCTGGTGATAATTCGCAGCTTGTTTCGATTCTGCGGCTGGTTCTTCCCCCATCATATTGTTGTTCTGGAAGTTTGCCCTGGCTGCCATTTGGATATCGTAAGGGGATACCCGCGACCTGTTTTTGTAACGCAACAATACCGTTTTGACCGGGGTATAGATATCCATATTGTAGTCCCTGATCCCAAGGTCCAGCAAGCTGGACTTGGAGAAGCTTCTCCGTGCCGCCACACCCACAATGGTCAACCAGTTTTTACCCACCTTGATCTGCTTCCCCAAGGGATCATCCTGAGAGAAAAACTTGGCCTGGACATCGCTGCCGATGATACAAACCGGAGCTGCCTCTTCGAAATGATTTTCCGAAAACAACTGCCCGCGCTCCAAGGCAAAAGATGCGTGTTGGAAGAAGCGATCAGTAACTCCGACCACCTTCCCGCTTCGCTTGCGGCCTTCACGGATAAAAGCCGTCTCCAGCAAAATCTCTACACTCACCCCGGTTACCCCCGGCACAATATCCACAATGCTCTGGGCATCAGCCAGGCTCAAGCCGGGTGAATAACGTTTTTTCTCATTCTCCTGCCCCAATTCGTCACTCAAATCTTCATCGGACTGGGTGAGAATCGGTTCGATGATGAGGTTATTAGATCCCAGAATCTTCATCTGCTCCAGCACCTCCTGCTTCGCGCCCTGACCAATGGCCATCATAGCGATCACTGCCCCTACTCCAAATATAATCCCGAGGGAAGTCAGAAAACTTCGCATGGGACGCTGCAGAATAGCTGCCAGTGCCTGGGACAGATTATAACTGAGCTTTTGCAGCATTTTCAGGGGATGATTGAGGATTATCCAGGCGGTTGACCGGGAGGTCATCGGAATCTTCAGGAATGGACAGGTAGAGCTCGTCTTCCAACCTGACACCTTCCTCAATAACAGCATGGTTTTCGTTCATCAAACCAAGACGTACTTCCTGTTTGACAGCTGAACCGCCTTCACGTTTGTAGATAAAGGTGAGCGAATCTTCAGTATGGATCGTTTCCAACGGCACAAAAAGCGCTTTGGAAAGTGAGGTAATCACCACTTGGTTAGAGGTAGTCATGGCAGGCCTCAAAAGGGAATCGACCTCATTGACCTCAATTTTGACCTCAAATACCTTCGAATCGGAATTGGGGCGTTGTTCCCCAATATTTGCCACTTGTGTCACTTCTCCGGAAAGAACCTTATCGGGGTTGGCATCCAGACTGATGCGTACCTGCTGTCCTTTCTTTATTTTCTGGATATCGACCTCATTGACATAAGTGACAGATTCCATCTTACTGAGGTCGGGCAGGGTGGCCACTTCCGGCCCCCAAGGCGATATCGTAGAGCCGATCGTTCGCTTCTTCCCATCGTATTCCCGGTAATAGATCACCATACCATTGCTGGGGGCCGATATGGTAAACTCCCCAAAGAGCTGCTGAAAATCAGCGTATTTCTGTTGTTCTTTGAACAAGTCGGCCTCTGCTTCCCTCATCTTAGCCGTCGCCTGCTGGACTTTGGTCTGATAGTTATTTTCCGACTGCTGAAAAGCCCGTTCTGCTTTCTCAAACTCGATCTCAGTCTGGCGGATCGTCGAAGGTGACTCGTAAATAGATTCCTCTTTCTCAAGCTTGCGCTGCTCCATCGCATACTTGAGATTGATCATCTCATCCCGGCTTTGAGAAAGGGTGAGGGTACAATCCAGCTTTGCCTGGGTATACTGGGATTGAAACTTCTGGAGATTGATCTCGACCTCTTTCACCTTGGAGAGGAGGTCCGACTTATCCAGTTCAGCCACAAACTCTCCTTCATTGACATAAGTTCCTTCAGGTACCAGACGTGTAATCTTCATCTGATAGATTCCGGCCTTCCTCGCCCCTTGAGGCCCCATGATGTCAATAGAATTCTTGGCTTGCAATTCCCCCGTAGTGGTAATGATAACTTCGAATTTATCTTCTATAGGCTTTTGCAGAATATCGGAACCATCCTCTGAAGAGCAACCACTGAGGGAAATCAGGGTCAGGCACAGGATCGAAAAATAAGTCCGGAAATAACTCATATTGTGAAACTAAATAATTTTCGAGTCCTTAAGGAACTCATCCACGGTCTAATGACTGTGGAAATGGTGATTTGGTTGCAAGAAAGTCAAACTAGCCAGCAGGTAAAAATAACATATCTGGATCAGATATCGAGATTTAGCCCAAAATTAAAATCCCTGATCTGAGTATTGTACTCAAATCAGGGATCAACCTGGCCTGACCAAAGTCAAAAGACACTGGTCAATTGCCTAGTTGCGCTTGCCGATGGCCATGGTGGTCGGACGACGTCCAAAGCCAGTGGTAGCATTCATTTTATCATGGAATGTCTGCCCACCTTCTTCAGCAGATCCGTACATGGCATAAGCCCAATCAGCGTTCTGAGCATCCCAATCACCCACTGCGTAGTTTTCGAGGGTGACATTGTCTTTGCCATCGCTGCTCTTCATAACCACACCTGCCCAGTGAAAATTCCAGGTCTGGTCTTTCATGCCGTGGTGGTAGTTGCCGCCTGAAGATATGGTATATCCCTCTCCGATGTCTGGATTGGCATACGCATTGATGCCAAGCTCCTGATCGAATTTAGTTTTCGTTTTCGTGGGGAGACGGTCGTAAGTCTCCAACATTTTGCGCCAGGATACTTCCTGCATCTTTTTCAAACGACCATGCTTCCGCTCATCAGGTTCGGCCGCAATCTGATCGGTATAATCGTAAGCGTCCTGCTGGTACTTGTAGAAAGTAGTCACCGTTCTCTGAAGACGCGCATCGTCAGCATATTCGGGATCGTTCTTCAACGTTTCGAATACATGACGGAAAATCTCCAGTTTCATCTTGGCCGGATCGCCTGAAGCAGATTGCTTTTCCTGGCCGTCCAGCCCGGTATAATTTGCGGCCCGGTCCAGAGATCCAGTGATCATAGAATTGGAACGGCCACAATCCGCGTACAATTGCATATCATCGCCACTGGTCCGGTTCATCAGATTGATGGGGAGAACCTTGTGGAGTGTCTTTTTCTGAGATTGCCCTTCTGCCTGTGCCGTCTCTCCTGTTTCCTGGAGACGAATGGCAGCTCCCACACCTTCCAACTTGGCATTGGACTCATCGACTTTACCAGACTCTGCGTAGAGACCATGGGGATCGTCGGGAGTTACAGCCAGACTAAGATCCTTAGAAATCTGAGCAGCACTACCATTCAGCGTACTTTCCATGTACGCCTGGATAGGACCTTCAGAACTGGCACCCAAACTTAGTGCAGGGGGAGTTTTGGATTGGAAATTTTCAGCATCCATTTCAGGATTACGCTGTACAATTTCATTATCGTTGGAACGGCTTTTCATGACAAGTTACAATTGACCTTAAAATAACAGTCACTAAAATAGTATTTTTCAATGGTTTTGCAAAGCCTGGTTTCCCCAAAAAGGAAAACTCCCGATCAAGCTGAACCCCGGCGCAGAAATCAGGTCCATACTCTTACGGGAGTTACCCGGGTAAATTAAGAAGAACGAATAACTTTTAAGAAGAACGAAAAACAGGTTTTCGTATTAGGATAAACACATTAGGGTAACAGTTACTTCTCGAAAATGGAAAAGATACTCCCCCCGTATTTTCTCTGTTCGCTGAAATGCTCAAGGTGTGTGTAACTTTCCTGGCTGGGGTGCTCGAGGATAGCGACACCGTGTCCGGAGATCAAATCACGCTCAAAAATCCTGCTCACCAAGTGGTCTAAACCAGGCATTCCATAGGGTGGATCCATGAAAATAATGTCCCAATTCCCTTCTGTTTTCTCCAGGAAACGCCCCGCCTCTGACCTTATAACTTCACCATTGATCTCCATTTCCCGGTATTGCCCCTTGATATAATTGACACACCCCTGGTGCTGATCCACTGAAGTCAGGTGCGCCACGCCCCGGCTCCAGAACTCATAACCAATATTCCCGGTGCCGGCAAAGAGGTCCAGCACGCGCAATTCGTCAAAGTCATACCAATTGTGCAGGATGTTGAACAGTCCTTCTTTGGCCTGATCAGTGGTAGGACGTACCGGTAATTTTTGGGGAGCTTTGAGAATCCTGCCTTTGAAGCGGCCGGAGATAATGCGCATAATCAGAAAGAAAGGAAGGCAAACCGATGGTAAGGAATATCCTCGGCAGGAGAATCGAAACGGCTTTGTAGAAAATCCACCGGAATCTCAGCACGGGGCACCAACTCTTTGAGCTGGCTGAACAACTGACCATCCGGGTCGATGTCCCCATTGATCAGGATCTTTGCGGTCTCATCCAACTCCAGCATATCAGAGACTAGCTGGATAAAATAGACCAGATCGGCTGCAGAACTGTAGTCGTAGGCGTTGCAAAGCATCAGACGACCATTCTTCATGCCAGTGACTACGAACTGGTTGGAGAACAAAGTGGTCATCAGCAAGTCCTTGCCAGGGGCAGTTAATCCGGCAGCCATCTTGATCAAAGGCTCACAGGAGGGGATGTACTCGGGACCCTCAAGCCAATCGTCACATTTTTCCTTGAGACTTCCGGGGACGGTAAATATCGCAGTCGCACCTGTTTTCTCCATCTTCAGGTACTCAAGGTGGTCGGGTGACTTCCCTGGATCGGTGGTTTCCCGGACCAGGGTGCCGGCAAAATCCTTCACCCGCTCAGATACAAAAAACTGGTTGGGAATCAGGGAAAAGGCCAGGGTGCCACTCACAACCTGTGAAACACCATATTCTTCCTTGAGGAAATAGTCCTGCGCCCGCACTTCTTCCAGAAAATCATCCATTTCCAAATGGGATTTGGCATGGTACTCCCTGGTAGCAAGAATCTTGTGGGCCTTGTCCAATACCACATATACCAAAGTTTGATCCCGCACGAGGATTCGCAGGAGGTAATTCTTCAACCTTTTAGGGCTGAAGGATTGACCTTGGTACCGATATGCAGTGTAGACTGAGGACAATTCTTTTTGCATTAGAGCGTATCCCAAAGCTAGTAAAATATTTGAATTTGCAAACTTTGCCAGCTTTTTACTTTAACCATACAATTTACTGAATATCAACACCATACAAGCCCCCACACACTCGACACGCATTCAAAATATCCAATGTATTTCTCCTATTTATTGTATATTTCAACATTGGAGCCTGATTGAGAGTTATCCTTGTGTACAGAATGGATAAGCTCAGGTAACAATGAGTTCTACCATAAGAAGATGATTTGCAATGATTAAAAAATACGGATTGCTGATGCTCTTGATGACTGCTTTGGGTCTGACCACAAAGGCCCAACTTGCAGATAAAGCTACATTCTTTGGTGGCTTCAACTATACATTTGTATCTCTGACCCCACAAGGAAGTCCTTCCCCGGATCGTCTGCCATTTTATGGACTTGGCCTGGGAATGGATTATGTTCTCTTGCACTCCAATGATCAGATCAGTCTTGGCCTCAATCCGAACACCAATTTTTCCTTTGTATTTTCCAGTGCATTTGGTTTGAGTCTCCTGTCCGAGACCCCTGTCTACCTGCTCGCCCGTCTGGGAGCCAATGCTACGCCCTACAACGAGCAGAAGTTTGGAATCGGTGCCGGGATCGGTGCCTCCTATACCTATATGCTGCTGCGCCAGAACTTCTTCGACCAGTTTGGCAATCCAATCGGTACTTTCAGATTGGGAGAAGGCTGGATCAATCCCAGCGCCATTGTTGAAGTGAACCTGAAGACAAGATTCTCAGATTACATCTTCCGCTTCCACTGGAGTCTGGCCCAACCCACCCGTGAGATCGAAGAGTTGGGAAATTTCCCCTACCGCTTCGGGATTGCCGGTCTGAGCATCTTCTACACTTTCTAGGTGATTCGGCTAGCCAGCCTTAGATTTACCAATACTTCCAATGTAGTTCCGGGTAGCCAGCCTGAGCAGGCTCGGCCCTTCTAAAGTGATGCTGTGCACCCGCTGCTGAGCACCTTCCAGAAAATCTATTCCCCATCCTTGCTGAAGCGCAGCTCTGCCAGGCCGGCTGCATCCAAAGCATCAAATGACTCATTGTAAACCTCGAAGCGTTCGCATTGGATGCTGAGACGGGCTCCGTTCGAAACTCCTTTGTGGGCACAGAATACCTTCACGCGGTTGCCATCAACACTCGCCTCATGAATCTCCGGGGCCAACCTTTCCACCTGGTCCAGACTGTCCAGCACCGTACTCTCATTTCGAAAAGGCTGCAGGAAAAACTCTTTGCACCCCATGATCGAAGCATAGAAAAAGGAAAAATCAGGATTCTCCTTGGAGGCCACTTCTTCCAGCATCACTTTGAACCGAATCGTATCCCCTTCCCGGTTGAGGTCTTGAATGATTCCTCCCCGAAGTGCGGTAAATAGTTCTGCTATTTGTTCATTTTCCATGGCCTTGTTCACATTGTGGTTCTGTTGAGAGGGTTATCGTAGGGATTCTGACTGAATCATTGTGGTGCTTCTGCCAAGGTCAGGCGACAAAAATAGTATCCTTCATCGGCCTCAAGCAGTATCTCCATCTCATAACCCTGCCTTTCCGCTATCGTCTTGAGGGTTTCCGGATCAATGTACAACCACTGGTAGGGCTTTCCCCGGATGTCCTGATATTCCAGAGAATACTCGACCTCTCCGTAGTAACTTCCCGGTCCTCCCCTCAAATCTGCATCACCAATATCGGCAAATTTCAAATCCGAACTGTCAAATAACACCTGTCCACCTGGGGCAAGCAGCGTCTTGGTATGTATCAGAAACCGCTCCAAACCTTCGAGATTGCCCACAAATCCGATCCCGTTCATCAAGAGTAAAATCGTATCGAATTGCTCGTTTTCCATGCCAAAGACATCTCCTTCACGGGCATCTTTGAGACCAATCGACTTCATGATCTCCACACAATGCTTGGAAATGTCAATTGCCGTGACTTCCAAATCGAGTTCTTCCTGAAGGAAAATGCTGATGCAACCAGCACCTGCTCCTGCATCCAGCACCCGCCCCCGCGCCAGCAGACAACCCATCTCATCCATGATGCTGAAGTCTTCATAATCCCGGAAGAAGAGGTCGGCCGGATAAGGTGTGATCTCACCGTCCACCGTATATACGCGGATAGAATTGTTTTCCCCGGATTCATAGTAATCCCTGAGGGCAAGTCCCAGTGGGAGCCAGGATGCAAAAGCCATATCTTAATTTAAATAAATGGGATCATAGTTCATCCACACCGACCAGGTATTGGAATTCATCGACAAGAATAAAGCCGACTACCGTGACCGCAGCCGTTAAGAGGAGTCCCCAAAAAAAGGCCCTCATGATCATTTTCTTTTTGTCTACATAGAAACCTACGAAACCCAGGAGATTGAACGCAGATTGAAACCCAGTAAAAAGAGGGATCAACTCGGGTCTTCTCAGTACGAAGGTGAAAAACAGCCCGGTCGCGGCGAAGAGTGCGAAGTTGATGCTGAGGACGATTTGGTTGGGGTTCATAGAGAGCCGAAAAGGGGACTATTTATTGGTGGGTGAAATTTTGGGGCTTCAGATCAGGGTGGCGCTCCCGGAGCAATTCCCGGATAAACTTCCATGCACCAAGACGGTATTGCAATATGAATGTATCCTCGCTGGGGACGATTTTGGTCCCATTGCCCTGGTAAGGAAGTTCTTCTGAGCGTGAAAGAAAGATAAACCTGAAAGACCGGTATTTAATAACTCCGAAATGCCGGACCTCTGAAAGCGGAAAAGTCCACCTGACCTTAGGAGTTATCCACTCAGCTTTTTCCTGGTCAATCCTGACCCGGCGCAGGAAACTCATGTACACGATCAGGGAGACAAACAGTAAGGAGATTAAAATCACTAAAATCACCATAATGTTGAACTCCAGCGATAAGCCATAGATCAACATCACCATCAGAAAAAGAAGGGGAAGGAGTATCAGGACAAATACCGGCCTGTTGAAGGTATACCACTTTGCCATCCCGCAAATATAGCAAAGAAGGTCTGTATCAAATTAGCCGAAAAGTATTCTTGCAAAAAAGATGGAAACAATCTAAACTTTCATCAGTTTTTGAAACATTAAGAGTACGTTTATATTTCAGCATGCAACTCCAGGAAGCAAGAGAGAGATTTATTCAGTGTTGGGGCACCTTGGGGTCCTCTTGGGGGATCAATCGGACCATGGCCCAGATCCATTCCCTGCTATTGATCAGCAGTGAACCCCTCTCCGCAGAGGAGGTGATGTCTTCACTCAATATCTCAAGAGGCAATGCAAATATGAACCTACGCGCCCTGATCGACTGGGGGTTGGTCCGCAAGGAGCACAAACCTGGAGAGCGAAAAGAATTCTTTGTTGCTGAAAAAGATATCTGGGAGGTCACCCGCCGGATCATGGCGGAACGTAAAAAGCGGGAATTGGAACCAGTTATCCGGGTTCTCGACGAAGTGAGCCGGGTAGAAGGCGACCGCAATGACCAGGAAGTGCAGGAATTCAAAGAGATGGTGATGACCATCAAAGAATTTGTGGCCAAGCTCGACCGTCTCTCAGACCTCGTCTCCCGCTCTGACCGCAACTGGTTTTACAGAACCCTGATGAAAGTCCTGCGCTAGGCGTAAATTTGTTTCGTTACTTCGGTTACCTGAAGTTAACCTGATCCTCCTTAGCTTTGCTTCAGAAAGAAATAAACATCAGACATGAAAGTAGAACAGATATACACAGGATGTCTTGCCCAAGGGGCCTATTATATTGAAAGCAATGGAGAGGCCGCCATCATCGATCCCCTTCGTGAAACCAGTCCTTATATTGAAAAAGCAGAAGCGGAAGGTGCTAAGATCAAGTACATCTTTGAAACTCACTTCCATGCTGACTTTGTCTCAGGACATGTGGATTTGGCGAAAAAGACGGGGGCGACCATCGTCTTTGGCCCTACTGCCACAACCGGATTTGAAATACAAACCGCCACCGACAACCAGGAATTCAGGTTGGGGGATGTAACCATCCGGGTGCTCCACACCCCAGGGCATACCCTTGAATCCACCACATACCTCTTGTTGGATGAGCAAGGCAAAGAGTACGCCATCTTCTCAGGCGACACCCTCTTCATTGGCGATGTAGGACGCCCCGACCTTGCGGTCAAGTCCGATCTGACCAAAGAAGACCTGGCCGAACACCTCTTCGACAGTCTGCGAAACAAGATCATGGTCCTACCGGACGACGTCATCGTTTACCCGGCCCATGGTGCCGGATCTGCCTGTGGCAAAAACATGAGCAAGGAGACTTTCGACACCCTCGGAAACCAAAAAAGGGTCAATTATGCCTTGCGCATGGACATGACCAAGGAAGAGTTCGTCAAAGAAGTCACCGATGGCATCATGCCTCCCCCTCAGTACTTCCCCAAAAATGTAATGATGAACAAGATGGGGTATGAGTCTATTGACTCTGTGATGGAAAAGGGATTGGTTCCTTTGGATCCCGATGAATTTGAAGCCCTCGCCAATGCCACCGATGCCTTGGTTCTCGATACCAGGTCTCCCGGTGACTTTGCTGCGGGCCATATTCCAAAATCTATCTTCATTGGTATCAACGGTGGGTTCGCCCCCTGGGTTGGTACCCTCATCATTGATTTGAAGCAGCCCATTCTGATCGTCGCCGATCCAGGCCGGGAAGAAGAAGTGATTACCCGCCTGGCACGGGTTGGGTATGACAATACCCTTGGCTTTCTCAAAGGTGGATTCAATTCCTGGAAGCAGTCAGGAAAAGATACCGATTCAGTTGAGTCAATCACTGCCGAGGAATTCAAAACCCGTCTGGTTGAAGGTCATGCCGAAGTACTTGACGTGCGTAAACCCAGCGAATACGATGCCGAGCACATGACCGAAGCCACCAGTTTCCCGCTGGATTTTATCAATGAGCAGTTTGGGAAGCTCGATCCGCAAAAGCCTTATTTTATCCATTGCCTGGGTGGGTACAGGTCCATGATCACCGCTTCGATTCTGAAAGCAAGGGGACTTCACAACCTGGTAGATATCCAAAAAGGGTTCCGGGCCATTCAGGAGGCAGGTATTCCTGTCACCGCTTATGTTTGCCCATCTACCCTCTGATCCGTCTATTAGGCTTTAGCAAAATAGTATAGTGCTTAATGTAAGGAGTTGAATCCACTGAGGTTCAACTCCTTATTAGTTTTTAGTGGATGACCGGGGAAAGATGAAATATGTGAAAGAATTGTTAGAATCAGCTCCTTTTTCTTAGATTTACATGCGATACGATTCTAAACTGTCTAAAACTATTACCATTGTACAATGAAAAAACGTTTACTACCTATGGTAGTCATGCTCCTTTGTGGAATATGGCTCCTCCCCTCTTCTGCTTTTGCTCAAACCTTCGTCAATTTCTCAATTAACCAGCCTGCTCCGGCTTCGGCGAGCTTTACATTTTCCAATGTTTCCGGTTCTACCTTTGCATTTACAGGGATGACCAATGGATCAAATGTTAGCTGGTCCTGGGATTTTGGAGATGGCGGAGTTGATTCTATCCAGAATCCCCTCTACACCTACGCTGTCAGTGGAAACTATACTGTTTGTGTCACAGTCACTGACATAAACAACTGTACCAATACTGATTGTCAGTCCATTGCAGCAGTGGGGATCGATGAGATTCCCTTCATTCGTGATTTCAGCATCCATCCCAATCCCTTCCAGTCTTCCGCAAAAATCTCCTATCAACTGGATGAATTTGCCGACGTAGAGATCGAATTGGTAGATGTCATGGGAAAAAAGATCCGGTCGATTGCCCAGGGAGAACAAGCACCTGGCGCACATCAGTACCAGCTTGAAGGCAACCTGCCTGCTGGTGTCTATTTTGTTTCGTTGCAGGTCAATGGCGCACGCCTGACCCGCCGCATCATCCACAACCGTTGATCCCATTAACCATTCTCAAATCACTTCTATCATGAAAGCAATTACAAAATATATTCAACGATCTCTTGTACTGGTAATGATCCTCGGAGGATTCGCCGTACAATCTACCTGGGGACAATCCTCAGTTACCAATGTCTGTGCCGGTGAAGACATCGAACTCACGCTGGCCGGATACACCGGAACCATTCAGTGGCAGTATTCCCAAACCGCTGCCGCCGGACCTTATATCAACCTGCCTGGCGGCGGAGTTGGTGACAGTGTTCTGTTTACCCCATCGGTCAATGCCTGGATTTACGCTGAAGTTACCAACGGCGATTGCGACCCCTTCTATTCCGATACGATTGAAATTGTCCTCAATCTTCCTCCAGTTGCTGAAGCCGGTTCCAGTTTCGGACTTTGTCAGGGGGCGAGTGCGGTGATCGGTGGCACACCAGCTGGTTCTGGTGGTACAGGCTCATTGAGCTACAGCTGGTCTCCAGCAGCCGGATTGAGTTCAGCAACGGATCCTAATCCGACGGCAACTCCTGCGGTTTCCACGACCTACATCCTGACTGTTACTGATTCGGTTGGCTGTTCTGCAACTGATTCCAGTTCCATCACCGTCAATGATGTTCCGATTGTTGATGCAGGTGCTCCGCAGACCATCCCTTGTGGAACCACGACTTCCCTCGCGGGTACCGCCTCCGGAAATGGTCCTTTTACCTACCTCTGGACGCCCAATTCTACCTTGAGTGATTCGACGATCGCAAATCCGATCGCTTCTCCCGGTGGTCCTACCACCTATACCCTGACCGTATCCGATGCCAATGGATGTTCTTCATCTGATACTGTGACCATCAATACAACTGGTGGCGGTGCTTCAGGAAGTGATACCATCATGTTCTCGGGCGGTATCGTCAACTATTCAGTTCCTGCTTCCTGTAATGGTATCGTTACCATTGAAGTCTGGGGTGCTGAAGGTGGTTTCGGAACCAGTTCCAATGTAACCGGTGGACTGGGCGCTTACCAAAAAGGTGATTTTGCCTTGGCACAGGGAACTCAAATCAAGATTCTCGTCGGAGAACGTCCTGCTGCCGGTAACGGTGGCGGAGGTGGTACATTCGTCACCGACATGAGCAATAACCCGATTATCATCGCCGGTGGTGGTGGTGGAGCCGCAGTAACTACCGATGATGCCATCAACAAGCAAGGCCAGGCTGGGCAGACCGGTGGTACCGGTGCCGCTGGTGGTGGTACTGGTGGTAGTGCTGGCAACGGTGGAAACATCGGTTCATCCGGATTCCAATCCGGTGCTGGTGGTGGCTTACTCACCAATGGTACCAATGGCTGGACCACTAACTCAGGCGGTCTTTCCTTCCTGAACGGTGGAGTAGGTGGTACTGCTGGTAGCGCACCCGGCGGCTTTGGAGGTGGTGGATCTGGCTCTGGCTGGGTTGTCGGTGGGGGTGGCGGTGGCTACTCCGGTGGTGGCTCTGGTGGAAACACCTCGGCTGGTGTCGGTGGAGGCGGTGGCTCCTTCAACAGTGGCACCAATACAATCAGCACCGCCGGCCTCAGAGCTGGTAGCGGTATGGTTGTTATCACCTACTGATCCCATATACATAGAAAAAAGGTGTCTCTTAGCGGGGACACCTTTTTTTATGGGTATTGGGAAGTGTGTTTATGGGAAGTGTGTAATGGGAAGTGTGTTTATGGGAAGTGTGCAATGGGAATGATATTCACTTAAAGCCGGAGAATATCAAAACAGGTTTCCCCCTTGGCCGGCTTACCCTAAGGGTGAAGTCAATTAGGCCGCAGACTGGAAAATTAGGTAGGGTAGTAATATTCACCCTAACAAGGACCAGGTTGGCAGATACCTGAAAGGAAAATGGAATAGGGGCACTCGGGAAATTCCCCTCGACGGGTGGAAAGCCAGCTCAGGCCCGAAATATACCAAAATAGCCTCTCAGACTCAATAGACTTCGGTCCGGACCGAAGCCAGCTAAGGGAGCACCCCGTAAATTAGGGGTCGGGGCCTGAGTAATTAGGGGTGGAGCCCAAGCTCGCCAAGGGTAAAACCATAATGGTGTGCAGCCCGGAATCCCCCCGATTGTGCAATGACAGTGGGGCAATTATCCCAGCAGAAAGCTCAATTAAGAGCGAAATCATGTTTAATTAAGAAAAAGGCGATTCCAGCAAATGAGGGCACATTTGCTACTCGCCTCCCGATGAACCTTTACGGTCCTTTTCTGCAAAATCGTAAAATTGGATTAAGCATGCCTGTCCGAAAAGGAAATTATGAGTTGAAAATAGCAGAGGCCGCCTCATGTGAGACAGCCTCTGTTTCTATTTGTTGAAAGTCTTTTAGACTTACTGGTAGATCAGTTTTTGAACCTTGCTCTCACCACCGGATGTGGTCAGGCGGGCATAGTAGATGCCTTTGGCCAGGTTTTCAGGTTGGAACCTGAGCTCCTGCTGATCCACCCTGACAGGTTGAGGCCTGGCTTGGACACAGAGGAGTAATGTCTGTTACCGATGTCCGGAACACCCTAAATGAGGACCCACTATTTGTAGGGCTTAACCGGATGGTTTGGTTAGAACCCAAACTGACACCGCTACAATCCCGGTAAACAGACAAGCGGACCTGATAGACATTGCCAGAAACTCTGGTCGCGGTGATTTGTCCACCAGAAAGGTGAGTAACCTCACACAATCAGATACCATGATGAGCCTGGTCTGATCATAAGTCAAATGCACAAAAACAAGGAATAGCTTTCACACTTAATGCGACACCAAGTGACACTTCCGGGAATTATTGATGCAAACCTGTAACACCATCTATCCCAAAGAGCGCTTTTGAGTCCCGGTTTTGTTCACAATTACCCTGAGCCACCCGGGGTCAAATATTTATTTTGATTACACGCTTTGCTTTTCTCCAATTTGGTGCCAATACCTTTGAAGCGTATCTTCTATTTCCAAATATAAACCCATGCAAAGATTCCTCTACATTTTCATTTTCATTACCCTTGCTCTCCAGCTATCCGCCCAGGACCTGATTTGGGCCAACCGCACTGGTGGCAATGTGACTGACGTTTCCCACCAGGTTACCCTGGATGCCGCAGGCAATGTTTATCACCTCGGAGACTTTTCTGCAACGGTCGACCTCGACCCGGGACCTGGAGTGCTTCTCCATACTGGTGTCGGGTTCCGCGACATCTTCCTGCAAAAACTAGACCCGGCCGGCAACCTGATCTGGGCCTTTTCATTTGGCGGCTCAGACCTGGACATGAGTGGAGCAGTAACCGTGGACGCAGCCGGGGATGTGATTATCGTAGGTGGCTTCCAAGACACTGTCGATTTTGACCCAGGTCCGAACACCTCCCTGATGATCTCCAACGGCCAGTTTGATGTATTCATTATGAAGGTAGATGCTTCGGGCAATTTCCTCTGGGCCCGCTCACTGGGAGCTGCAGATCGAGACATTGCCCGGGCTGTAGACACAGATGCCAACAACAATATCTATATCGCTGGCTCCTTTTACGAAGCCGTTGATTTTGACCCCGGACCGTCAACCCAGTCGGTCACTGCCGGAGGATGGAACGATGGATTTGTCCTCATGCTCGATGCCAATGGTAATTTCCAGTGGGTAAGCACCCTGGATGGCCCCGACATAACCAACCTGTGGTCCGTCCAGCTAGACCCAGTCGGCGATATTTACCTCTGTGGCGACTTCAAAGGAACGGTTGATTTCGACCCTGGTTCGGGTAACTTCAACCTGACCTCGGCCGGACTTTCGGACAATTTTACTGCAAAGCTGGACAACAACGGAAATTTGCTCTGGGCTCGCCACCAAGGCGGAACCGGTCCTGACTATAGCGATCGCATTCAGATTGGAAATGGCAACGAACTTTATGTCACGGGTATGTTCAGTGATACGGTTGATTTCGATCCAGGCCCCGGAACCCTCAACCTTGTTTCCGCCGGTGGGTATGATGTCTTTGTCCAGAAGCTGGATCCGGCCGGAAACCTTATGTGGGTAAAAAGGTACGGTGGAAGCGGGGATGATACGGCCGAGGATTTGAAAATGGATGCCTTTGGCTACCTCTACCTCACCGGAGCCTTTATGGACTCCGTGGATTTTGATCCGGGGACAGGGACTGAGGTAAGAGGTGCAGCTGGAAATAAGGATGCCTATATTTTAAAGCTTAGCCCTTCGGGTCAATACCGCTGGGTCAATACCCTGAGCAGCAGCAATCGGGATTGGGGAGCCTCCCTGGCCCTGGATGGCACCAATGCCATCTATACCTGCGGCCTCTTCAGCAATACGGTTGATTTTGACCCAAGTGCTGCCGTCAACAATCTGTCTTCTGCCGGCCATTGGGACTCCTTCCTGCAAAAACTGAGCAATTGTGCTCCTATTTCAGGGGTGACTTCAGTGACCAATTGTGGCCCCTATCTCAGTCCAAGTGGTCAGCACATCTGGACGACCTCCGGCGTATTTGTGGATACCCTCCTGACCGCCTCCGGCTGCGACAGTCTCCTGACCATCCGGCTGACGATCAATGAAAACAATACGGTCGCCATTACCGATTCTTCCTGTGGTCCCTACACCCTCAATGGGCAAACCTATACCAGCTCAGGTACCTACCAGCAGACCTTGCCCGCGGCTTCAGGCTGTGATACTACCGTCAACCTTGACCTCTCTGTATTTACGCCCCCGGTTGCCGGATTTTCAGTTGCCCAAAATGGGAATCAGACCCTGCTTTCGGACAATTCCAGCGCGGGCACCTCGTGGCTGTGGGACCTGGGAGATGGAAATACCTCTACCCAGCAAAATCCGGTGCATACCTACCAACAGAACGGAACCTATCAGGTGTGCTTGACCGTTACAACAGCAGGAGAATGTACGGATCAATCCTGTGATCAAATTACGGTGGCCCTGGTTGGAAATCCGGAACCTACCGCCTTGCAGAATCTGGAAATATTTCCCAATCCGAGCCAAGGCAATCTGTTCCTGCTGAGTTCCAGGACCATCAAAGAGGCTACTGTCCGCGTTTTCAATGCCCAGGGACAGGAATTGATCCACCAGCCCGTTTCCCTGATGCCTTACCAGAAAACTTCGCTCGCTCTCACCGGACTTGCGAATGGGATTTACCTCGTGGCTATCCAGTCAAAAGGAGACCGGGTCCAACGATGGATCAGGATACAGGAATAGAATTATTTAGGAATACTTCCGCCACCATGCAGCGGATCCCGCCCCCACCCACTTGCTGGATGGTTGGGATGTCCACGGGCAGGAATTCTACGAATCCTTGCAAGGTTTGTTTTTGCTCGGGGGTCAGACTTTCGAGTGCTGAAGATGAGATCAACAGATACCGTTGTCCATTTTTCGACGCGACTTCCAGCACATTCCCAGCAAATGCCTCCATCTGCGCGAAAGTGATTTCGATCACTTCCAGCCCCCATTGGGTTAAGCGATCCTTTAACTCGGAACGAGCATAATCGTCCTTCACCGCATCGAGGCATACCACCGCAAAACCGGTCCCGATGGCCATCATCACATTGGTGTGGTAAACAGGCTTGCCTTTCTGGTCTGCGGTTTTGAAAGTGAAGGTTTCAAAATCCAACTCGTAACCAAAAGTGCGTACCAATTCGGCATCGGTCCGGTTGGAGAGACCGGCAAAAGCGAGGCGATTGACCCGATCCAGAATCAGGCTTCCGGTACCTTCCAGAAACTGGCCTTCCTCCTCGTAGAAACTCAGGTCAACGATCTCAGGAACCTCAAATCCCTGCTGCTCCAGGGTTTCCACCACAGGAATATCTCTTTCCAAGCGCCGGGACGGTGTAGACATGGCATACAATACCACCGTCCCATCCGAATGGGTAGAAAACCAGTTGTTGGGGAAGATCGCATTGGGTTTGTCACCGGGGACATTGTCTTCTATGACGATGACCTCAATATCTTTGGACCGAAGGGCCTCCACCACGGCATCAAATTCGGCCAAGGCTTTGCGAAGCAATTCCGCCGAGTCCGTAGTCGAGTCCAGTGCAGAGTCCGCCGAGTCCAGTGCCGATTCCGCCGTTTCCGCAGCCGACACCGCCGGCTCCTTTTGAAAGGAGTTCGACTCCGCCGTCTCCGGATCGAAGAAAAATGAGGATGGCCTGACCATCACTAAGGTAGAGGTGGATTGCTTGCCCATAGCTTACATCTTTTCTGGAATACCGATGCCCAGCAGGGCCAAGCCCTGGCTTTCAACTTTCCGAACCACCTCCAGCAATGCCATCCGGGTATTCTTCAGGACAGGGTCTTCGGTTTCCTTGACATTGATGTCATTGTAGAAGCTATTCAGCGACTTGCTCAGGTCATACAAATAATTGGTCACCTGGTTCGTCTGGTATTTCCGGGTGGCATTCAGCATCGCATCGTTGAACCCGGATGCCTTGATCAACAGATCGATCTCAGCTGCGTGAACCAGCAAACTCCAGTCGATCTCTCCATTAGGTGCATAGCCTTGCTTTTCGAGGAGCCGGGTGATCCTGGCGCATACATATTGTTGGTAAGGGCCGGAGTTTCCGCTGATCTTGATCCATTCTTCCATGCTGAAGACGATCTCTTTTTGAGTATCAATCTTCACCATACCGTATTTGATCGCTCCTTTGGCAACCACTGCAGCAATCTCCTTCGCCTCTTCTTCCGACATCTCCCCTTTCTCAACTTGTGGGTTCAGGTATTCACTCAGGATTTCACCTTCCATCCGTTCGATGAGTTCCATGATCGGGACAATGGTTCCCTCCCGTGAGGACATTGGCCCGGCGGGCAAACGGACAAAATCATATTTCAGGTGGTAGCAGTCTTTGGCCTGTTCGAAACCGAGCAATTCCAGGATCTTGAAGACTTGCTGAAAATGCCTTTCCTGCCGTTTGTCGACAATATAAATACTCTTTTCGATCCCATGGTCCTGGAACTTTCGCCGGGCCAATTCGAGGTCCTTGGTCAGGTAGAGACCATTTCCATCCCCCTTGAGTACCATAGCAAATCCCAGGTTGTATTCTTCCAGGTCAATGCCGATTGCGCCTTTGGACTCCTTGAAAAATCCTTTCTCATAGTTTTCCCGGGCATACTTTACGCTGTCGGCATCGACGTCGTTTTCCCAGTACCAGACATCGAATTTGACCCCGGCCCAGTCATAGACCTGGTGCATCAGATCCACCGACCACTGCCGGGTTTCTTTCCACAGGTCATAATACTCACCTTCTTTCGCTTCCAATTGCTTCAGGATCTCAGTCATGATCACCCTGGCTTCTGCTTCCTGCTCTGTTCCCTCGATGTCTTCGAGCAGCAGAGAACCATTGGAATACATCTGGCCCAACCAGGCTCCTTTGCCCTCCGCAGGAACCGGATCGGTATTGACATGCTTCATGTACCAAAGGCACTTCGCCACATGAGTCCCGACATCTCCGGGGAAGGTACAGCTGACAATGTCATAGCCGCAATAGCGGTGCATACGGATCAGGGCATCTCCTAAAGCCATGTTCCGCATGTGCCCCACGTGCAACTCCTTATGGGTATTCGGTTGAGAATACTCAATCATGGTCTTGGGGGGATCCTGGACCATGGGTTTATGAAAATAGCTGCCATCCAGAATCGGGGTACAAACCAGTCTTCCAAATGCGGCTGTCTGCAAGTTAAAATTCAGATAGGGGCCCGCGGCCTTAACTTCTGCAATCAAATCATTTTCAGGAATATTCTCAGCGATCTCCTTTGCAATGATCGGAGGCCCTTTTCGCATCACCTTGGCCAACGAGAATGCAGGAAATGCAAAGTGTCCGGCCTCAATATTGGGAGTCGGTCCAATTGCCTGGTAAATATCTGCCAAGGGAATATCAAAGCCCAGCTTTTCAATGGCCGACCGGATCAAATTCCCGAGTTCGACCTTTAAATCATTGTGTAAAAGGTTCATTTTAACGCTCCTGCTCGATGGTTTTCACTGTATTGTACAAGATATCAAATGCGATCTCAGCGGTCTGGTTGCCATGCTTGTCCAGAAATGGGTTGACCTCCACCAGTTCCATGCAGCAGACCTTTTCATCTCTCGCGAAGAGGTCAAGCAATCCCTTGGCTTCCTCGATGAAGAGGCCGGCCGGCACTGGAGTCCCGGTACCTGAAGAGATGGTGCTGTCAATGCAGTCCACATCAAATGAGATGTAAACCCGGTCACAAGCAGACAAATACTCCATAGCCCGCACATAGGCTCTTTGGTATCCCTCTTCCCTCATTTCCCGTACGTGGATGGTCTTCATGCCCAGCCGCTTGATCAAATCCCTTTCCTCGACCTCCACACTCCGCAATCCAATAAAGACAATGTCCTCACCCTTAACGGCGGCTCCCTTCACCCCGATGTCCTTGATCTTTTCCCAAAGTTGTCCGGTCTGATCGGGCAACTCGCGTCGTCGGTTCCGGTAGTTGTCCTCTGCAAGTGCTATGCTCAATGGCATCCCGTGCATATTGCCCGAGGGAGAGGTATAAGGGGAGTGAAGATCTGCATGTGCATCCACCCAAACCACCCCGATGCGCTCATCCGGATAAGCTTTCTTGATCGCCTTGATCGTCGCTCCGGCAGTACCGTGGTCACCCGCCAGGACAAAAGGCAATGAATTCCCTTTCAGGATCGGCTGCATGTCTTCGACCATCCGCTCATACACTTGGATCAAGCCCTCAATCCGCTTGGCCCACCGAAAACGAATGGGGTCGTAGACAACTTCATTCTTGTTTTCCATGGTGACCCGGCCCCGAAACCGGAAAAAGTTCCAAGGCATGTCATGGTCCTGGTATTTTTCCTCACGGTACTTCACCTCTTCCTCCGTCCACTCATCTTCATGCCAATCTTTCTCACGGCGCAGTTCTTCCTGCAGCTTGAGATTGAGAGAGGCCATGATCAGGGCATCAATGCCACGACTGGCACCACGGGTGCCAGCACTGATCTCAGATCTGAGTTCAACCAATGTTACTTCCATGAACTTAAAAAATGCGATTCACAAATTAAGCTAGCAAAGATAGACAGCCCAATTGGAAAGGGAAAGGGAGTATTTTCTACGCAATGGAGATAGCAGGGTAATTGGGGATAATAATGTTAATGGCGATAGAAGGCTTGGGGAGAAAGGGACGGCTTATGGAAAGCGCACATACTTCAGGTTGGTCTCTTCAAAATCTTCCTGGTAGACGAATCCTAACTTGTCTAACAGCTTCTGCGCCGCTATATTTTTCTTGGAAGTAATCGCCATCACCCGATTCAATCCCATGCTTTTGAAGGCAAAATCAATCACTGCTTCCATGGCAGGCGCCATCAATCCCTTGTTGCGGTATGCGCTGCGTAATATTCCGCCAAGCTCGCCGATTCCATCCTTAAAGCCGCGGTAGTAGCCACAACTCCCAACCAAATCACCACTTTCCTTTTCAAATATTCCCCAATGGATCATTCCCCCTTGTGCATAAATTCCTTCGATCTTCTCGACCATTTCTATCGTCCCCTTTACGTCCGTTGCTTTGGTTCCATCAAAATAGGCGATCTCAACCATGCCGTCGTCTACATCTTCCAGATTGATGCGGCGAAGGAGAAGTTCCGCTGTCTCCAGAACAGGAAAAGGATGGTAAGGGGGCAGGTTGAGGGCTTGTTCTTTCAATTGGGTGGCTTTATAGTGAATCCCTTCAGGTGATTTCAGGGGAGCCAGAGTGATTTCTCAGGAGCGGTCCCCCTCTTGATCCTTCTGATCCTCTTTCGACGCCAGGTATTCTTTATAGACCCTGCGTCGGTCATGTTCCAGCCGAATATTATCCAGACAGGTACGAAACTCCGTATGGGTAAAATCAGTAGCGATGAAGTCAATGGCGCCAATCTGAAAGGCAAAGTAACCATAGTCGTAACGGTCGCTGACCACCACCACCAGAGGAGGATTTTCCAAATAAGCAATCATGTCGAAGCCGTTGATATCATCCAATTCCGGGTTCATAAAAACGACATCGACTTCATTGCTGCGTAAATATTGCAGGGCCGACCGCCCTCTCTTGTGGGTCCCCATCAGGAATATAGTGGGATCTGAAGAGAGAATACGCTGAATACTACGTTGGGATTTCAGATTGGAATCAACTACCAATACTTTGAACCGATTGTCTTTCACTTCGGAAGGTTTGCTCTCCATGTCTTTCGTTATTGAGGGACACCTTTCATGCCCAAAGATATACGCTTTCTGGGGATATCTACTTCCAATACCCGGACCCTTACTTTCTGCTGAACTTTGACCACTTCAGCGGGATCCCGAACATATCGATCCGCCATTTGGGAAACGTGAACCAACCCATCCTGGTGAACTCCGATATCGACAAATGCACCAAACTTGGTGATGTTGGTGACGATCCCGGGCAATTCCATCCCTTCCACCAGATGAGATATTTCCGAGACTCCTTCTTCAAAGGAAAACTCTTCAAACTGAGCCCGCGGATCACGGCCTGGCTTAGCCAATTCCTTCATAATGTCCTTTAGCGTCGGGAGACCGATCTCTCCGGTGACAAAATCCTTGAGGTTGATTTGCTTCCGCAAGTCTTCACGTGCCATGAGGTCCGAGACGGTACAGCCCAGTGATGCGGCCATTTTGTCGACCACCGGATAACTTTCGGGGTGGACTGCGGATGCATCCAAGGGATGCTTAGCACCTCTGATCCGGAGAAATCCCGCAGCCTGTTCAAAAGCTTTGTTGCCCAGCCGGGGTACTTTCATCAATGCTTTCCGGCTTCGGAAAGGACCATTTTCGTTGCGGTAGGTGACGATATTGGCGGCCAGCACCGGTCCCAGACCGGATACATAGGTCAGCAATTCCTTGCTCGCGGTATTGACCTCCACTCCTACTCCATTCACACAACTGGCGACCGTATCATCCAGGCTGCTTTTCAATGCATTCTGATCCACATCGTGCTGGTATTGCCCCACTCCGATCGACTTGGGGTCGAGTTTGACAAGTTCGGCAAGTGGATCCATCAGCCGACGTCCAATGGAAACGGCTCCCCGAACCGTCAGGTCATAATCCGGAAATTCTTCCCTGGCGGCTTCAGAGGCTGAATAGATGGACGCACCGCTTTCATTGACCATTTCGATTAGGATGTCCTTCAGCCCGAGGTCCCGGATGAATGCTTCAGATTCCCGGCCTGCGGTGCCATTGCCGATGGCAATCGCTTCGATCTTATACCGTTCGACCAGCTTCTTGACCTTTATGGCTGCCTGAACAGTCTCACGCTGTGGGGGATGTGGGTAGATCACATCATGGTGGACCAATTTTCCTTGCTGATCCAGGCATACCAGCTTGCATCCGGTTCGGAACCCAGGGTCAAGCGCCAGCACACGTTTTCCTCCCAATGCAGGAGCGAGTAACAATTGACGCAGGTTATCCACGAAAACCTTGATCGCTTCTTCATCTGCCTTTTTCTTGCTGGCGACCCGCATTTCCGTCTCAATCGCCGAGGACAAGAGCCTCTTATAGCCATCCTTGACCGCTTCCTGTACCTGCTCCGCTGCAGGACCATGCCCCCGGACAAATATCCGTTCGAGTTGGCCCAGGGCTTCTTCTTCATCCGGCGCAATCCTGAGGCGGATGATTTTCTCTTTTTCAGCCCTTCGCATCGCCAATACCCGGTGAGAAGGTGCTTTGTCCAACCGTTCCTCCCAATCGAAATAATCCCGGAACTTGGCGCCTTCTTCTTCCTTCCCCTTGACCAGGGTTGCTTTCAGGGTTGCCCGACGCTCAAAGAGCCGCCGAATCCGGTCCCTGGACCGCTGATCTTCATTGACCCACTCGGCTATGATGTCTCTGGCTCCGGCCAATGCTGCATCTACATCGTCGACTTCCTTTGCAGGGTTGACATAAGCGCGTGCGGATCCCTCACGGTACTGTCCGTCCTGACGCATGATCATCTTAGCCAGTGGCTCCAGCCCCTTTTCTCGTGCAATCGTAGCCCTGGTACGCCGCTTGGGACGATAAGGCAAATAGATATCCTCAAGTTTGGTCATGGTGACAGCCTCCATGATCCGCTTGCGCAATTCAGGGGTGAGGCTGCCCTGGCTCTCAATCGAATCCAGTATGGTCGAGCGCCGGTCGTCCAATTCTTTGAGTTGCTTTTGCCGGTCCCTGAGTTGGGTGATCTGAACCTCATCCATGGAACCGGTGACCTCTTTCCGGTAGCGCGAAATAAAGGGAATGGTGGAACCGTCGGCCAGCAATGCAAGGGCAGCGGCCACCCGCGAGGCGGGAAGGTTCATCTCAGAAGCGAGGCGTTGGGTATAATCCTGGACTTTATCCATGAAGTGTTGGTTTTGCAATAAGGATGATAAAATTAAAGAGATCGGATGGCAAATCAGACCATTGTGAATAAATTGTCCCACATCTATGAATGACAACAGTGAAAACGGATCGGTCCACATCCCGCGAACCTCAGATTGGATACGCAATTTTGTGGTTGAATTGAATATATGCCCCTTTGCCGGAGGCGCAGTCGAAAAAGACCTCGTCCGCTACCGGCTCAGTACTGCCTCGGATATAGACATTCTGTACCAGGATTTTCTGGAAGAGTTGCTGTTCCTGCACGAGTCGGACCCGGAAAAGGTTGAAACCAGTATTCTGATTCATCCCCAGGTGCTCGGAGATTTTTATTTGTACCTCGACTTTCTCGATTTGGCGAATACTGCGATTGAGGAAGCTGGTTTGGAAGGCGTGATCCAAGTCGCAAGTTTCCATCCGGATTACACTTTTGAAGGTGAAGCCCCTGACAGCGTAACCAATTATACCAACCGTAGCCCCTACCCCATGTTGCATCTACTCAGGGAAGCCAGTGTCAGCAAGGCCGTGGATGGACATCCCGATATCGAAGGGATTCCCGCCAGGAATATGGAACTGTTGGAAAAGCTTGGTTTGGAGAAAGTAAAGGCGATCATTGGAGGTGCTTAACCGCCTTCAAAAAGATGAACCTCAATCCGCTGACCGGGCCCTTTTTCAGGCATTGGGTTGCGCTCTCCTTGCTTTACCTCGAAATCTAAACCCGTGATAGTTTCATAGATCTTCTCGAGGATCAAAGCATCTTCCCTGTGTTGACGTTCGAAGTAGAGAATTGCAGGTGACTTTTGCACCCAGGAATACTCATTTCCTTTCTTACTGTGAAAAGCAATCTGGTACCCTTTCTTCTCAGTCACCTCCCCCATTGCCTGCTCAAACTTTTGATTTCCCTTGCTGATGAAGACAGATACATCCGGCTTTCGTGAAGCCTGGCCTGGGCTAGCTGACGTTTCCTGACCCACTTTCTGCTCCGCCCCCAGAATCTCCCTGATTCCTTCAAGATTGCCCTTCTTAACCTCCTCCCGAACCTCTTCCAGCGTATATTCCTGATCCTGGGCAACCCTGCGCTCCCTTTCCCGGAAGATGGACAATTCGGTGGCCACCAATTCCAAACGACGGGTCTGCTCCTCCAGAATTCTTCCCTGCCTTTCCAGTTCCTGTTTACTCTCCCGCAATTGCCAGAAAGCATAAAAGAGTAGTCCCAGGAGTAGAAAAAGCAAAGACAAAGCAATCAGATTGATCCGCTTGGCAATATTGGCCTGGCGCCGGGTCTGGGGTTCTCCGATTTTGCTCAATCTAATCCTCATGATCTATCGATTCTTTTCTATCCATTCTTTTCTATCCATTCGTCAAAGTCTTTGCTCTCAATTCAAGCCAACGTTGCCGGGAAAAGCTCACTCCTCCCCCGATAAAACCGGTAAAGCTCAGCAAAGACATGAATACTTTTTCTTTGAATTCAGCTTCGGAAATAGTCCAGGCAAAGATGGCCAGCCCAATGCTTGCCACCATCAACAGCAACAGCACCCCTCTGAATACAATCTCCAAAACCTTATCTGGATCTTTGCCCTGCTCCTGCTTGTCCAGCATCGGCAAGGTATCGCTGATGCCCTGGGCCAGACGAAATACATCCTCACTGAAAGATTCGTTGGAAATGGTGGTGGCTTGGCGGGACATCAAAGGCCACATATCCTTCGGCATTTGCTTTTTTTCAGGAAAGGGAGCTCCATTGATCAGGACCGGTACTACCCTCAAGCCGCGTTCGAGGGACCTTACGATTTCCTGCCTTACCCAATCGTTCTCATTGAACAGGCGTTCCCCATATTCCGAAAAATAGGCGGGTCCGATCACAGCCAGTACCACGGTACTTTCTTCCAGCGCATCGTCCAGGACCGCCGCAAAATTACGACCTGGAGGGATATTGTTGATGTCTTTGAAGATGGCTTCTTCTCCAAACAGCAAAGACAGCCGGTTGTACAGGGCAACGGTAAAGTCTGCACTGTCTAGTCGGCGGTAACTGATGAAGATCTTCCCCATTTCACCATAAGTTCGGAGAATCCCCGGAACCAAACCAAAAAGCACGCATTGCCTTTAGGTTCTCGGGTGTAAAAGCATATCCGACATGCTCAGGTAAGACGGCATCAATCCCACAATAAGGACAGAGGGCGGTATCACCTGCATCGGTAAATTCGGTGATTTCCTCGCTGGGGTAGACCTGCATGCAGTAATAGCAGGCCGCCTTGGAACCTTCGACCAGCCCATCGCGGTTGCGGATCGAATATTCACTGGCCTCAGAGATCAGAGGGGATTTTTCCATGGACGGTGATTCAGACTTGCTGCTGGGCGTAAAGGTTGTCCAGCCGGATAATCGCTTCCCGGTGGGCATCGTCATTCAAAACCCCTGCCGACAGGAGCTCCGAAAGGTAAGCCCGGTATTTTTCCTTCTCAGAATTGACTTGTCCATCCGGAAGATCCGGTGAATCAGGATCGATGAAGTCGGCCCGTTCAAAGGCGAGTTCTTCCTTGCGTTCGGCAAATTCATCGTCTGTCAACCCTCCCCTGGCATGCATGGCCTTCAATTCCTTATATATCTGCTGGGTGGACAGTTTCGGAGGAACATAAGTCTCGACTTCCAGGGCCATACCGGGATTCCTGAGCAAAGTCGTCAAGCGCTGGTCGTAGACCTTGGGGGTAATCCGACCATGGCGGTAGCTCTTCTCGAGTTGCTCCATGATTCCCAGGAACTTGTCCTCGTCCATATTCATTCTTAGGGCGGCAGCAGGGTCTTTTCGTTCGAAATTTTGCCATGCAACCTGAGCCGCAGCTTTCTGATCGGGTCTCAGCATATCAAGTGCTCGTTTTGACTGTTGTAAGTCTGTAAAATAGGACTTTTTCCTGAATTATAGAGATTGATGTGAATCCGATCAGTACATGCTCTTCTGTACATCCAGACTCCGCATCTTACGGGCAGGGGCGAATTGTAGCGTGGCCTTGATTCCCTTGGGGTACTTCACCGTATAACCAAAGTCCAGGGTGCGGGTCCCTCCCGCCTCCAGCCGGAAATCCCAGCTGACCATTCCGGTGGCCTCAACCAATTTCCCTTCGGTGAGTTCATCGACCAGGATCACTACCTCCTTGTTGTTGGAGATCGGAACCTGATCCAGCACCTGTATGTCAATGGCAGTTGACTTGTGGTTTGCAATATTGATATTGAAAGCGTTGGATTCCCGCATCGTGGTCCCCAGGAGTTGCTTCCGCGTTTTGCCTTTTACCTTCAACCGGGTGACAACCACATCCCTGTCCCGACCGAGGGATACACTCAGAGTATCGGAAATATTCCGGATATCAAGGCTGGACTGACCAATGTACTCAGCACCGTTGTAGATATTCACCGGACCGCTTACCAGATTCAGATCTTCCCATCCGACAATCTGGGCAATCAGGAAAGCGTCTTTGTCTACTCTCGGTACCGCATAGTATTTGTAGGTCACCGAAAGCTCGAAATCATCAATCTCCAGAGAGTATGGCTTTTTATCAGATGGCAGGGAGAAGGTCCCCACAATCGGGAAATCTGTATTGAAATCAGGGAAGGTCACATTGACCAATCCACTTGTGCTCTCACCTCCGGCCAATTCCTCATTGGTAATCGCCCGGTAAAGGTCTGTTTCATAGTCGATTCCTTCCCTGAAGTCCTTGCCCAGGATGGATTGGAACCGTGATTGCTCACGTTGCTTCAAGTCGTACAGTGACCGCTTATTCTGGTTGTAGAAGTTGTCCACCGACTTGAAGTTCAGGTTGAGGTTCTGAATGGAATTGCCATTGTTATTGATGGTCACCTGCTCCTGGTTCACATAGGCACCGCTGAAGTTGGTGATGTCCCATACTTCCAGGCGGGGCTGGGTAGCTGATTGCAGTGGATCAATCGTAGTCAGGGTAATATTGATGTTTTTCCAATCCACCCCGGTATTGTTGTAGGCATTGGCCCGGTAACGGAGGGTGATCGGTTCGGAAAGGTCACCTGCTTCCAGGTCGTACAAGGCAACCCATCCCGCATCGGCTACTACGTAGCGGAAGTCAATTTTGGTTTGGGTAGCCCGGTCGGAGTCCACCACGAGGTGTACTTCTGCCAATGGAATCTGATCCGCGTTTAACTCCTGAAGCATCAGCTTCAGATCGAAGAGCCGGCGGTTCAATTCGGCAATCTCCCGGTTGCGCTTGGTCATCGCCTTGTTGATGGCCTGGTGCCGCTTGCGGTAAAATCCGGATAGATTCTCCAATTCCTCAGCGGTCAAGGTTTTGTCTTCTCCTTTGAAACTCTCATTGGCATTGAGCAGCTTTCTTTCTTCTTTAAAGGCTCCCAATTCATCGTTGAGATCCTCGATGGATTCGCGTACCATTTTCGTGGAGTCCTGCAATTGGCGGATGCGCTGGTCCTGCTCCCGCTTAGTGAGGAAATCCGTCTTCGAAGTCACGGAACGAATCTTAACGGAGGGATCACCCGCCGCAACCCGGATACTCTTGGGATAAAGCTTTGAAGACAATCCCGTGAATACATAGTGGTTTCTTCCAGCTCTGAGGACCAGTTCTTCGGACCGGAAGACCTCGGCTCCACTGAGGTAGAGTCGTACAGAATCGATCTGGGCGTCTTTGATCTTGGTTGGTTGATCCATCTGGGCCTGAACAGGTAGACAACAGAGGCCCAGGAGAACTGTAAAAATGATCTTCCGAAAAGGGGAATGAATAATAAGTTTTTGCATGATGGTAGTCGCTTTTTTGGTGGTACAGGCAAATTTAGCGGATTTAGAGGAGAAAAGACCGGTTAAAATACCGCCAGTTCCCTGTGCTGCACAAATAAGAATAAACCATATCTTTGGGTGGTATACCTGAATTACAACCCCATCCTGTATCTGACATGCATGCAAAGCACACCCTCCGACACCACCGTAAATACCGCCAGTTCCGCTACCTGATTAAAAAAGTCAATCGCTTACAGCGATCTGGGAAATATGCCCAATTGGCTGAGCAAACCAAAGAGACAATCAAGCGAAAACTCGAACATCTTTACAGCTCTCTTACCTCCTGTTTCCCCCAAACTGCCTTAAAAACCATGCTGGCTGGGATACTTTGCTGGTCCATTCAGGGAGCAGCAGCTGACCTCCGGGCACAGTCCACTCCCAACTTTTCCCCTCCCCTGACCAATCCATTTTCCCTCACCCCAGCCCCTACCGATCACATTCACTTTCCCCATGCGGTAGATATCGACGGGGATGGAGACCTGGACATTATGGCAGTCAGCAGTTATGGAATCGTAAACTTTTATGCCAATACCGGCTCAAGCACCAATCCCACCTTCAATTTCCCAACCACTTTCCCCTTTGGATTCACCTACCTCAACAGTTCCTTCGCAGCCCACTTCGTGGACCTCGACGGAGACGGTGACCTGGACCTGGTTGCCGGAGGTACCTACGGGCAATTGGATTATTTTGAAAACACCGGGCAAGTCAACAACCCTGCCTTTGGGGCTGCAGTCCCCAACCCATTCGGGCTGGATTCGATTGCTGATGTTTCAAATCCGGAATTCGGAGACCTGGATGGTGATGGAGACATGGACCTGATGCTGAATGACGGGAACAACAATTGGATTTATGTGGAAAATATTGGCAGCGCAACCGCACCAGCCTTTGCCAACCAAGTGATCAACCCCTTCGGATTGGGTGGTGGATTCCAGGCCAATTATGAAGTTCATTGTTTCGGAGACCTGGACCAGGATGGAGATTTGGATATCTATTCAGCCCTCTACGACGGAAATCACCGCTACTTTGAAAATGTGGGCACCCCTACCGCCCCCTCTTTCGCCAACCCTACCCAGAACCCCTATGGCCTACAACCCTGGACCGGGCCCTTCTTCCCCGACCTCGCGGACCTGGACGGAGATGGCGACCTGGATTTACTGGCCAGTGAATATGGAGATGGAAATTGGTTTTACTATGAGAACAATTCCATCGTCGGAGTTGGGGAAGCTCACAATGCCGCCATTTCCATGGAAGCTTTTCCCAATCCAGCTTCCAACCGGATGTTCTTATCATGGACTTCGGAGCACAAAGGCCCCGGATCAGTAAGGATTCTGGACCTGGCTGGCAAAGAAATGCAACGGGAAGCTGTGCCCAATGGACTTCGGGGACAACAGGCCTTGAATTTGGCAGACCTTCCCAGCGGTATTTACCTGGTCGAAATCCAATTAGGAGGCAAGACCGGCAGAAAGAGGATTGTTAAAAACTGATTTCGGATGCGTCCAAATAAAAACGACCGGGTTCAGCATGCTATCTGAATCCGGTCGTCTGAATGATGTGTTTCGGTCTTCCAGAGGGAAGTTTCGATTCACAGCAGCTATATCGAATAGCAGCAGGAATATCCTGCGGAGCTTAGTGCTGCAATACGATTTTCTTGGTAACGCTGCGTCCTTTTAAGTCGCGCCATTCTACCAAGTACATGCCATTGGTTAACTGACTTACATCAAAAGACTTCTCCCCTGCAAAAGCAATCAATTCCTGGCGCATGATCATTTTACCTGCGAGGTCAAATATGTAAAACTCACTGGCCCGCTTGCTTTCTCCATAAATGTGCAAAACATCTCCGGCTGGATTGGGGTAAATAAAGGCTTCCAGATTCTGCTCCATAAACGGATCATTGGACAATGCGGCACCGGGGGTTACGACGACACCAGATACCGTATCCTGACAGCCGCTGTTCAGGGCAGTCTGCACCACCGTATAATTACCAGCCAGGCTATATATATGGACAGGATTTTGATCAGTAGAAGTATTGCCGTCGCCAAAGTCCCAAATCCAACTCGTGGCATTTGCGCTGGAATCTGTAAAGTAGACTGCTCCGGGAGTAATATTAAATGAGTCAATAGCTGCGGACCAGCCTGCCACCGGAGGACTGACGAAATTCACCGTGGTCCCCACTGCTGCAGAGTCCGTACAACCATTCAGGTTGGTCTTCGTCATATTGTACGTCCCAGGGGTCGTGACCAAATAGGAATTGGAATGGGGACCAGGAATCTGCACTCCATCCCGGTACCAAATGCTCGTACCACCATTAGAACCGGTCAGCAGCAAAGAACCTCCGGTACAGACAGCTACCGTCCCGGACGGATTGATGGCCACCGGAGGGATATTCAACCCGCTGATGTTAATCGTATCTGAGCCGGGCGTATAAGTGCCCGTAGTATCGGTGACGGTAACCGAAAAGGTTGCTGGAAAGGAAGTCACGGTCACGGTCGGACTGGTAGCTCCATTCGACCACAGATAGGTCGAGTTGGGGAAAGTTGCGTCCAGCAACAGAGATTCATTTCCACAGATTGCGGTGTCTTGACCAAGGTTAACAGGTACAGCCTGAGAAAAAGCCAATGCTGGCCCTCCAGCAGCCAGCATGAGCGACAAGTACCTCAGGAGGGACTTAATATTTTCCATATTTCAATTCGAAGTTTCAGTATAAAAAGAATTTAGTGTCTCCTTATTCGAGAACCAACTTCTTAACAAACTGGTCAGAAGGTGAACTCCACTTGAAGACCACCACACCCGCACTTAATTCGGGGATGTCGATACTGGTAGTTCCTTCAAATGGGCGGATCAATTTTTCAAGAAGGAGCTTCCCTTGCAGATCGTAGATCTGAACCGTGCTAAGGACATTACATTCACCATTCAGGTAAATAACATCTTTGGCAGGGTTGGGGAAGAGCACAAAACGGTCTGGCTCCAATTCTTCCTCAAGGGTAGCTACTGAAGTCTGCTCATTCCAGACGGCAAATTGCTGCATCATACCATAAGGAGAGCGACCGGAAACTGTACTTGGAGTGCCTCCATAGTATCCGTCTTCATGAGTAAGAATATGGCAGTGATACATGTAAGCAGAACTGTCCAGGTTAAAGGGCTTCGGTTGGGAATAAGAATCAAAGGTCACGCTGTAGGTCACTTTTTCCCCTGCATGAACAAGAATATCATCCTTGGGACCTAAGTACTCCACGGGTAGTGGCTTACTGGGATTGTTCAACTCACCAAGGAGGGTATCGGTATTCGTCTCAACCTTCAGGACAAAAAACTGGACCAGATGTTGGTGAAAGGGATGGGCAACATTTGTAAGGTTCTCAATCGTCCAGTGCTCAGTAGTACCATGTATAACTACTGTATTAATGGTATCAATCTCAAACTGATTGGAGTCTATACCAAAACTTGAACCATTTCCTTTAGTCATTTTGATAATACGGGTCGTATCGGGGCTTGGAAACGGCGCGATGGTAGGAAGAGAGCTCGGAATAACCCCTAAAGGAGTTGTCTGGACTGTATCAACCCTGATTTGAAGCATCACGTTTTTGATCGGATTCCTGGGCCCATTGGTAAGGCCAACCCCACCGACAACACTATCTCGGAGATCCTGGTAAATATTGATGAGGTACAAGGTATCCCCACCGTGGCTGGAAAAATCTACAATTACTCCATTTCGAACTCCAGGGCTGGTCTCAAGGGAATCCACATACCTGACGCTGTCAGGTAAATACCCTCCATCACTGCTCAGCAAGGCCATGGGCACCTTACTGGTGTCCCTGCCTTGACCAGAAGGATCAGTTACAAAGGATAACATATAAGAATTACGGGTCGAACCATTCAGTAGCCGAAACCGAACCGGTTGAGGTGGAACCTTCAAATAAGGTTGGACCGTACCGTTCACCACCATGGTTCTGGGGCTTAAGGTGGGGTTACCAGACTGCAAGGTATCGATCGAATAGGTTATCGTCGTATCCTGGTTTAGAGGATTCACGGTTGTATCCGCCTTGAAGTGAATATCCTGAATGATCAGTGGGAAGTCATCCTGCTTGTAGGTATGAGGGACTATGGAATCTACCGGATCTCCGGTATCAATTACCCGGATAATACCTGCCAGTCCCATCTGCACTTGGGTATAGGTTACGTCCTCTGCATGAGGGTGGTACCAAAGGGTGCAGGGATTGTCAAGCACTTTAAATTTGGGCGTAAAGGTATTGGGCATCAAACCCGACGCAACCGGGTAGAAAACCTGATGCGGCCCACCATCGGTCCAGGCAGGAATATTCGCACCATGCCAGTGGACGGTGGAATAGTTGTAACCTGTATTGGCCGTATCTGGTATGAGGTTCTGAATAAAGGTCCTTTGTGTATCTCCTTGTTCCCAGGTAAGGGTGGGACCCAGATAAGAGTTTACGGTTGGGTCAGAAGGATAAGTATAGGCCATGGTTTGCACACTTTCCAGACCGGGAAGACCGAAATTATGGTACTCCAATTGCATGTAAAGCGTGTCGTTCCGCGTATCTAACAAAGGAGGAACCTCCATTTCAATACTGAATGGGGACTGCGCAATGGATGTACCGAAAAGGCAACCTCCCAATAGCAGCAAAGCGAATACTGATTTAATGTAAAGTTTTTTCATATCCATAGTTAAAAAAAAGAATAAGCCTGGGTTAAAGTACAGAATATTGACACTAAATCCACAGCTTATTGAAAACAATCCCGATTATTTAACTATCTCCTATATACTTATCAACCTGAAAAATATGCTATTACAGGCATCAAATCATAAAGCTCAATCTATTTCCGGGAAACAACAATGGGATCAACAAGGAGTTCCGGTTTGTACTCATCTACCAATTCAAGGGTAGTGAGATCAATCAGACTCACATAACCATTGCGGTCCCCACATGGGCTTTCATGGTGAGGAGCGGGTCCGCTGGGATCAGAATTGCGGTTGGCCACCACCAATACACCATTTTCATCATCCACCGTAAGGCCATAAGGTTGGAAGCCTGAATAAACGGTTCGCTCTACCTGGTGGGTATTGGTATTTACAACGTTGATGGAGCCCAGTTTGAGTGGGTCACCTCCCCAGGAAACATCATCAACCATGCAGGAAATGAATACACGACCTGAAGCTTCTGACAAGGCCATTCGAGAAGGCTCAGCGGGCATGGGGATTACATCCAGTAAAGAGTCTGTTTGTCCATCCATCACCCGGATTTCATTGTTGTTCGAACAACTCACGAAGTACTTGCTGCCATCAGGCAGAAACAGAACTTCCCACGGCCAGAGTCCTCCAGCGGAGGAAGGGGGAATTCCCTGGATCAGGTCTACTTCTCGCTGATTGCTCAGCCCTCCATTCGCGTCGAAATCGAGTACTACCAAACTGCTTCGCTGGTGCTCGGCCAGGTAAACCTGGTTCCTGGTCGGATGTATGACCGGTCCTCGTGTATCATGGTTGAATGAAACAGGTGGAGCAACCAAGGCATTTTGGGAAAGGTCTACCACCCCCAGTTGTTCCCAGAAATCATTGGAGACAAATGCAAACCTGCTGTCCTGAGAAAAGGCGATATTTCCCCATCCTATTTCTCCCATGTCTATGTCGGCAACCTTTTCATCGGTCAGGGTGCTGTAGCGTTCAATATGCGTATTGGTACTCAGGAAGACGACAAACCAATCTTGCCCATCCGGGGTGACCTGAATATCATAGACATATTCTACAAAGTCGGGCCTCTTCCCCACCTTTAACATCCGCATTACTTGCCGGCTTTTCGCATCAAAGATGGCGACTTCATCGCACTCGCTGTGCCCGACATAGTATTTCTGCCGTGTAGGATCGGGTGGAAAGCGCTCCTCCCCGTTTGCATTGAGACATCCGGAATTGACCCAATGCCAAAGTGTATAGTATTCGTCTGAAGACAAGGGGGCCTGGTTCAGGGGCATGGTTGGTGCGAGCACAGGCCCCAGGGTAGAATCGTTGTTCACGGTGTACAGCAAATAGCTGAATTCAGGGGCATAGGGTATCACCGGACTTCCTCCTCGGTTCCCTTCAAACATTCCTTCCCAGGTCTCCAGGTTGAGACCAGAGGCTCCTGGAGCACTTTGAGCGGTATGGCAGCCATCGGTTGCACAGGACCCCTTCAGAATCCGGCCCACATCTTCCGGATAGTTGGAAGCACTGATATCTAACTTTTCCTTGTTACAACCGGAGCCGAGTAGTAAAAGCAGTAGGGCTGCACCATAAAGAAGCCTGTTTCCCATTGAATTCGTCAATATCAGAATATGATCAATTCTAATTTTAGGTAAAATTAGAAGAGGAAACAAGTTGGGAAAGGTTTGAGGCTTGAGATTTCTTACGGCAGGGTATACAAATTTGTGTAAAAACTACAATAAGGGGGTCTTCATCACCCCCCCGGTTGTGTAAAAAGGGCAACTGGGTTGGGGTTTGAGGACAACCGGTTGTGGTAAAAGGGGAACCCAGTTGAGGTCAGGAGCACAACCCAGTTGAGGTCAGGAGCACAACCCGGTTGAGGTCAGGAGCACAACCGGGTTGTCTGTCTTCCCCAACCGGGTTGGGGTCTCCCCATTACCCGGTTGTCCGTGGACCTCAACCCAGTAGCGGTCAGAGGGCAGTGCGTTGTGTCCAGCGCATAACCTGGTTCCGGTCCAGGTAGAACCCGGTTGTCCGGGCTGCATAACGGTGGTATGTCGCTCCCATACCTCTGTTATGCAGCCAGCTCAACTGGGTTGTCCGGGACACCCCAACCAGGTTTACCTGGAAATACTACTGGGTTATGTCGCTCCCATAACCCGGTAGTATTTCAACCATTACCTACTTGGGGCTGTCAGGCAACCCACTTCCGGTTGGAGGACAAGTAGGTTGGGGTGGCCAGACAAGTTGGTTATGGGCGGAAGACACCGCTGTGTGTTGGGACCTGAACCCAGTTGGTGGCTGAGGACAAGTCACTTATGTTGGAGCCACAACCCGGTTATACCGCCAGTACTACTGGGTTGTGCTTTTTTCCATTTTCTCCCTATTTTTTACAACCTTTAGTTCCATACTAAGTCACCGGTACAATGGAAAATCCAGCTTCTGAAGATCCGTCCACTTCAAAGCCCCCTAAAACGAAGCTTTTTGGCACATTTGGTGGTGTATTTACCCCAACCTTGCTGACCATCCTCGGGGTGATCATGTACCTGCGATTGGGCTGGGTAGTGGGAAATGCGGGACTGCTGGGAGCATTACTGATTATTCTCATATCTTTTGTGATCACCACGGCCACGGCGCTTTCCATGTCCTCCATTACCACCAATATTCGGTTGGGAGCGGGTGGGGCTTATGCCATCATTTCCCAATCCCTTGGGTTGGAAGTCGGGGGCAGCCTTGGTATTCCCCGCTATATTTCCCAGGCCCTGGCAGTTACCATGTATATTTTTGGTTTCAGGGAAGGGTGGCTCCTGATTTTTCCAACTCACCCCCCATTCCTGGTCGACATTCTCGTATTCGCATTGATTTATGGGATTGCCTACATCAGTGCTGACCTCGCCATCAAAACGCAGTATTTTATCATGGCGGTGATCATCCTTTCCCTGGTATCAGTGGTCATTGCCGCCTATTACGGAAGTATGACGGTTCCGATCGAGAAGGCCCTCAGTTGGGGATCGTTTAAAGGGTCTCCCGAAAACAAATTCCAGGGCTCAGATTTCTGGCTGGTATTTGCGGTATTTTTCCCGGCTGCAACCGGTATCATGGCGGGGGCGAATATGTCCGGGGAACTAAAAGATCCGCGCAAAAGCATTCCCAAAGGAACCCTGATCGCAATCGCAGTCAGCTTCGTGATCTACGTCCTGCTTGCGATTTGGATTGCCACCAGTGCTTCAGAGGGGGAATTGATCAGCAATTACAATATCATGATCGAAAAGTCCATTTGGCCACCCATCATGATCGCTGGTGTGCTAGGTGCGACTTTTTCTTCGGCCCTGGCCAGTATGGTTGGCTCCTCCCGCATCCTGTTTGCCATGGGGCAGCACCGCGTCCTACCGAAAGGGAAATGGCTGGCCAATACCGATAAAGCCGGACAACCGCGGCATGCGATGCTGGTCACTGGGGTCATTGTTTTCCTGACCATGCTTCTCCGTGATCTGAATGCTGTCGCCCCCCTGGTGACCATGTTTTTCCTGATCACCTACGCCATGCTCAATGTGGTAGTCATCATCGAGCAAAACCTGGGTCTGATCAGTTTTCGGCCTGTATTTACCATCCACCGCACCGTGCCCTGGGTGGGCCTCATCGGCTCCGTCTTCGCCATGTTCATTATCAATCCTACCGTGAGCCTGATCTCAATGACGGTGGTAATCGGGGTCTATTTTATCCTGAGCAAAAGTTCACTGGAAACCCCTTTCGAAGATGTGCGCAGCGGGCTCTTTGTTTCCTTTGCGGAATGGGCGGCCAAGCATACCGCCTCCCTGGTCCCAACCCAGGAGCGCGCCTGGAAACCCAATCTGCTGGTACCCGTCACCGACCCAACCGATGTGAAAGGCTCATTTATCCTTTTACAGCACCTGGCCTACCCCAAAGGCTCGGTAAAATTGCTGGGGATAGGAGATGAAAATTCGGAGGAATTGCACAAGGCACTGGCCAACCTCCGCAATGCTTTTTACGACCGGGGGGTCTTTTCGTCCTTTGCGGTGATCAACTCTGACAATTTTGCCGACGGGGTCAACTTCGGCAACCAGGCTCTGATGGGGGCTTTTTTCAAACCCAATATCATCTTTCTGAAATATAGTGCTGAACCCAAGGACAGGATGGACCTAATCAAAATCGCGCCAGTGGCTGCTCGCCTTCATATCGGATTGGCCATTTTCTACCAGCATCCCAAAGCGGGTCTGGGCCAAAGCCGAACCATTAATATCTGGATCAGGGAAAGAGGGCCTAAGTGGGAATTGGAAAGCGAGATTGGGAATATGCACCTTACCATCCTGCTGGCAATAAAGCTGATGAGAAACTGGAACGGTGAAATTCGCTTCATTACAGTGGTCAACAACCCTTCTGAGGAAGAAAGTGCCAACCTGTTTATGCAAAAATTGACCGAATTGTCCCGCCTGCCCAAGTCCAAGGTCAAGATTCTCAGAGGCGATTTTTTCACGGCGGTCAGTGAAAACACCCGGATTGCAGACATCAATATGTTTGGCCTCAGTGAGGGGACCGAATTTAAGGCCATGGATGACATCGTGAGGATGAGCTCCTCTTCCTGTTTCTTTATCAGGGATTCGGGTTTGGAGAATGTGCTGGCTTAGGGTTGAAGAGGGGCCAGCCCTTCCTACACCTTGGATTAAAAAACCTCTGCAAACACACCACATTTTATCCCCAATCTTTGCACCTTGCCCTTATAAAAAGTACTTTTGCACAAGCGATTAAAAAACCTTGTTACAGCCTTTTATTCCTCCTATTTAGTAAAAGCCATGACCTTTCTCAAAGGTCGTGACCATATAAAACCTAGTATCAACAGATGTCCATGCGTAGAGTTTTCTCAGCCCTCATTCTGATAGCGTTCACCGCTTTCTTCGGAACTGCTTCAGCCCAAACCATTACCATCACTTCTCCCAATGGCGGTGAAAACCTCGATGGTTGTATTGCCCACACCATCGCGTGGACGGCAACCGGAACCTCCACCAGCTTTTCCATTGACTATTCGATTGACAATGGCAACAACTGGACTTCGGTAGCTTCCTTCTTCAATTCCACCAATGGCACCTTCTCCTGGACGGTACCCAACGTAACCTCTTCCAATTGCCTGGTCAGGGTCTACGACTCCAATGCTCCGGCTACGGTGGATGTCAGCGATGCCGTATTCAGCATCAATGGTCCTCTGACCTTGCTGGTTCCCAACGGTGGGGAGAACTGGGTGGCTGGAACGACCCAGACCATTTCCTGGGCGGCAAGTGGCACTTCCAATCAATACCGGTTGGAATATTCTACCGACAATGGCGCTACCTGGACAACCATTGTGAACAATTACAATGGTAGCAGTGGTACTTATGCGTGGCTCATCCCCAATGTGGCTTCCTCTACCGCAATCGTACGCATTACCGATATCAACAATGCTCCCTGTACCTCTGACAAGTCAGATGCGGTCTTCAACCTCATATCCGAGATTGATGTGACCAGCCCGAATGGAGGGGAAACCTGGGTTTCTGCGGCGGGAGCTAATGGGGGCAACTTCACCATGAACAATACCCCAGTCACCTTATCGACTGGTAATTTCTATGATTCAGGAGGAGCTACCGGCAACTACGCCGGCTACGACAACTTCACCAAAACTTTCACCCCCTCCAACCCGGAACACAAGTTACAAGTCCTGTTTACCGAGTTTGAAACCTACAACACCAATGACAAACTCTATATCTACAATGGACCAAGCACCAGCGATCCCCTGATCGGCACCTATGACAATACCGACAATATTCCACTGATCACTTCTACCCACAAGACAGGCGCCCTGACTTTCAGGTTCATTTCCAATACCTACCAGGGTGACAAGGGATGGAAGGCACTCTTCACCAGTATCGGTCCCGGGGTGCAAACATTGTCCTGGAATTATACCGGTACTTCAGGTGTATATGACCTCGAATACTCTACCAACAGTGGATTGAGTTGGACGCGGATTATTTCAGAATATCCATCTGCCACCGGAACCTTCCAGTGGCCAGTTCCCAATACGGCATCTACCACCTCCCGGGTCCGGGTTTTGGACCATGAAAACAACGACATTGTAGACCAAAGCAATGCTGATTTCACCATCGGTGCGGCAGTCCCGGTCTTTGTGGTCTGCACCCCCAATGGGGGAGAAAACGTATTTCCAGATGAAACCTATGCGATTACCTGGCTGAGTGCCTTTACCGTCAGTGCCAGCGTCATGCTGGAATACTCCACCGACAACGGCTCAACCTGGACGGTCATCACCTCCTCCACCCTGAACGATGGGACTTATGATTGGACTCCCCCCAATGATCCCTCAAATCAGGCCCTGGTACGTGTCAGCGAAGTCGGGGCACCTGCCAACAATGACGTTTCTGACAACGTATTTAACCTTCGGTCTTATGTAACCGTGACCAATCCCAATGGTGGACAAAACTATCAAGGTTGTGACCTTCATACCATCACCTGGCTTACAGGAGGAACTTCAGACCGCTTTGATATTGATTTCAGTTCAGATGGTGGTACTTCCTGGGTGCCTGTAGTGGCCAATTACCTCCAAACCGGAAATTCAGCCAGCTATTCATGGGCGGTTACGAATGTCACCAGCACCAACTGCCTGGTCCGTATCCGCGATCGGAATGATACCCTCAAGACCGATCAAAGTGATGCAACCTTTGCGGTTACCGGGACCAATTATGTGATCTTGAACCAGCCCAATGGCGGGGAAAACTGGATTGCGGGCAATACCTACCCCATTACCTATACCCGTAATACTTCGGTGGTGAACAATGTCAACCTCCAGTATTCAACCAACAACGGAACTTCCTGGTCCAGCATCGCCAACAATGAAAGCTCCGGCGTTTACAGTTGGATGGTTCCAAATATCAACTCTACGCAGGCATTGGTGAAGGTGATCTCCTCCAACAATACCTGTATTGAAGACCAGAGCGATGCCACCTTCAATATGGTCTCCGAGATTACCCTGGTCAAACCAAACGGTGGGGAAGTGCTCAAGGCGGTAGGTGGCCTGAATGGGGGTCCCTATATACTGATGAACAACAACGATGTTACCATCACCACTGGTAATTTCTTTGACAGTGGCGGACCAACTGGAAATTACAACGGATACGAAAACTTTACCAAAACATTTCACCCTACCAGCCCCAAGCATAAACTGTCGGTGACATTTACTGAGTTTGAGACTTACAATTCGAATGACAAACTCTATATCTACAATGGTCCAACCACAAGCGATCCACTGATAGGTACTTATGACAATACTGATAACATTCCCAAAATCACTTCGACCCACAAGACTGGTGCATTGACCTTCCGCTTCATATCCAATACCTACCAGGGTGACAAAGGCTGGCAGGCATTGATCAATTCTGAGGGTCCGCAGAATTCGGATGTGGAATGGAATATCATCGGAACTTCCAATGATTACCACCTTGAATATTCAACCAACTCTGGTGCCACCTGGACTCGGATTTTGTCCAATGTTGAGGCCACCGTGGGTGCGTATTCCTGGCCGGTTCCCAACACCCCTTCTACCAACGCACGTTTCCGGATCATCGATTCCGACAACAACAATATCGTTGACCAAAGTGCAGCTGACTTCACCATCGAGGCTGCTGACCCAACTTATGTGGTTTGTGAACCCAATGGAGGAGAGCACTGGTTTGCCGATGAAACGAGGAATATTACCTGGAGCACCGCCTTTACCAGCAACTCCAATGTCCTGATAGAGGTCTCACTGGACAATGGTAGTACCTGGAGCACGGTAGCGACCACCTTCAACGATGGTCAATACGAATGGCTGGTCCCCAATACACCTTCTGAAATTGCGCTGGTGCGTATCAGTGACCCGTCGAACATCGCTTATGCAGACACTTCGGACAACAATTTTGAATTGCACACCTATGTAGAGGTCACCTCACCCAACGGAGGAGAGTCTATGACGGGTTGTGTGAATTTCCCGGTTTCCATCGAGGCGGGGGGAACCTCTGGTAATTACACCGTAGAACTTTCCACAGACGGAGGATCAACCTGGGACTTCCTGGGTTCAATTGTCAACAACAATAACTTCTTCAACTACAACTGGACGGTTACCAATGTCAGCAGCCCCAACTGTTTGATTCGGGTTTTTGATACCAATGACCCTACCAAGATCGACCAGAGTGATGCCGTATTTGCCCTGAACCAGTCACTGAATGTGCAGGTTGGTCAACCCAACGGCAGCGAAACCTGGGTAGCCGGCAATACCTACCCGATTACCTACAATCTCCAGGGTGGGGTTACCTCGGTCCGGATTTCATATTCCCTGGACAGTGGTGCCACCTGGACCACCATCGCCAGCAACCAGAACAGCGGCGTGTACAACTGGACCGTTCCCAATGTGGACAGCGACAACTCGTTTATCCGGGTTCAGGACATGACTACCCCTTGTAATGCTGACCTGAGCAATGCCCGCTTCAGCATCGTTTCTGAAGTTTTGGTCACTGCTCCAAATGGCGGGGAAGTGCTTCCTGCCGTCGGCGGGCTCAATGGTGGCTCTTATTTGATAGACAATAATGCCGCGACCATCACCATTGGTAATTTCTATGACGATGGGGGAGCAAACGGTAATTATGGTGGTTATGGCAACTATACAAAGACCTTCAAGCCTGTCAATCCAAAGCACAAACTCCGGGTCGTATTCAGCGAATTTGAGACTTATAACTCCAATGACAAGCTGTATATCTACAATGGGGAATCCATCAGTGATCCCTTGGTAGGCACCTATGACAATACGGACAATATCCCGGTCATCACCTCAACCCACAAAACCGGTGCCCTGACCTTCCGTTGGATATCCAATACCTATCAAGGAGACAAAGGCTGGAAGGCCCATATTTACTCTCTTGGAGCTGACAATACGGATATCGACTGGGGAATCACGGGAACCTCCAACAAATACAATATTGAGTATTCCACGAATTCAGGTGTCACCTGGACCAGGATTTTGACCGAAGTTCCCGAAACGAATCCCGGACTCCTCGAGTGGCCGGTCCCGAACACGCCTACCACTCAAGGTCGGGTACGGATCGTGGATGCAGGCAACAATGCAATTCTGGACCAAAGTGATGCCGACTTTACCATTACCACCGCTATCCCGGTCTATGCGATCTGTGACCCGGCTCAGAATGTGACCTGGTCAGCTGGTGATACAGAATCTATTACCTGGGCAAGCGCATTTACCACCAACGCTTTTGTCAATATTGACTACTCGCTGGACAGCGGTGTTACCTGGCAGTCTGTGGTTGTAAATACCCTCAACGATGGCACCCACGACTGGATCATTCCCAACACCCCGTCCGATGAAGCGATGATCCGGGTAAGCGATGCCACCAATGTGGCTTATGCAGATACCAGCCATAAGTTCACCCTCGCGCCATATATCAAGCTGATTAATCCCAACGGGGGACAAAACCTGACCGGATGTAACAACTACAATATTTCCTGGGCTGCAGGTAGTACCTCCGGTCAATTCACGGTGCAATTGTCTACCGATGGTGGCTCAACCTGGAGTCTCATTGCCAACGTAAGTAGTGCAGCCTCAACGGTTAACTACAACTGGACCGTTACCAATGTCAACAGTACCAACTGTTTGATCCGGGTGTTTGACACCAATGATCCCTCCAAATCTGATCAGAGCGACAATGTATTTACCCTGAATCAGACCTTGAATGTACAGGTATTCCAACCCAATGGTGGCGAGACCTGGGTGGCTGGCAGTACCTATCCCATTACTTACAATATTCAGGGTGGGGTAACTTCGGTCGGGATTTACTACTCCCTCGACAGTGGAGCTACCTGGAACCTGATTGTCAACAACCAGTCCAGTGGCGTTTACAACTGGACCGTTCCCAATGTGGACAGCGATCAGGCTTTGATCCGGGTCCGCGATGTTTCCACTCCTTGTAATGCTGACGAGAGCAATGCCGTCCTCAGCCTCGTCTCCGAAATAAATGTGGTTGATCCCAATGGAGGCGATACCCTGATTGCTTCAGGTGGTCCAAATGGTGGTTCATATACCATGAACAATACACCGGTGACCCTGACCACCTGTAATTTTTATGACGACGGTGGACCGAATGGGAACTATGCAGGTTACGGAAACTACACCAAGACCTTTACCCCCTTTAACCCTACCCACAAGTTGTCGGTTACTTTCTACGAGTTTGAAACCTATAACTCTAACGACAAGCTATATATCTACAATGGTCCGACCACGAGTGATCCGCTGGTAGGTACTTATCAGAATACAGATAATATCCCCAAGATCACCTCAACCCATAAGACGGGGGCGCTGACCTTCCGCTTCGTTTCCAATACTTACCAGGGAGACAAGGGCTGGAAAGCTTATCTCAACAGTGAAGGGACTGACAACTCAGATGTCAATTTCGGCCTGATCGGAACCTCCAACAATTTCCACTACGAGTACTCCACCAATTCAGGTGCCTCCTGGAACCGCATCCTCTCGGATGTACCCGCCACGGTCGGATACTACTCCTGGCCTGTCCCGAATGCGGCCACCTCTACGGGTCGATTCCGGGTAGTCGATGCGGGTAACAATGCCATCCTCGATGAGAGTGATACTGACTTTGTGATTCAGTCGCCCGATCCATTGTACGTAATATGTGCACCGGTCGCAGGTGAAGACTGGTATGCCGGGCGGACTGAAACCGTTGAATGGGCATCCGCCTTTACCACCAACTCTTATGTGAATATCGAGTACTCGGTTGACAGTGGTGTAACCTGGTTGCCAATCCAAATGAATACCATCAACGATGGCAATGAAAACTGGGTAATTCCTGACAATCCATCTGAAACAGCTTTTGTGAGGGTTACAGACGCTGCCAACTCATCCTATGCCGGGGTAAGTTCTCAGTTCGAACTTCATTCTTATATCGATATCATCGCTCCAAACGGTGGCCAAACCTTCATCGGATGTAATTCGACCAATATCACGTGGGGAGCAGGCCTAAACTCTGGCTCCTACCTGATTGAGCTTTCTTCTGATGGTGGTTCGACCTGGACCAATGTTGCCAACGTCTCCAATAGCAATGAAAATGTTAGCTACAACTGGACGGTCAGCAATGTGAACAGTACCAACTGTCTCATCCGGGTAACCGATACCAACAACCCGAGCCGCACAGATGTAAGTGATGCACCATTCACAATCCAACCGACCTTGAATGTCCAGCTCGGACAGCCGAACGGAGGTGAATTCTGGATCGCGGGAAATACCTATCCGATCACCTACACCCTTCAGGGAGGCGTGACCTCGGTACGCCTGGAATACTCCCTCAACAATGGTCTCTCATGGACTACGATTGCGACCAGTCAGAACACAGGGCTGTACAACTGGACCATCCCTAACTTTGACTCTGATTTGGCCTTGGTCCGGGCAAGAGACATGGTAAATGCCTGCAATTATGACATCAGTGCTGGTAACTTCAGCATGGTCTCAGAAATTCAGGTACTGAATCCCAATGGTGGAGATACCCTGAAAGCAATTTCTGGCCCTACCGCTACCTTCTTCACCATGAACAGTACCCCTGTCGTGGTAAGCCAGGGTAACTTCTATGACGATGGTGGCCCGACTGGAAACTATGGTGGGTATGGCAATTATACCAAGACCTTCCACCCTTACAATCCTACCCATAAGCTGCAAGTACAGTTTACCGAGTTTGAAACGTACAACAGTAACGATAACCTCTACATCTACAATGGTCCGGATATCAATTCACCCTTGATCGGTAGCTATCAAAATAATGCAAATATCCCGGTCATTACTTCAACCCATAAGACTGGTGCATTGACCTTCAGGTTCGTTTCCAATACTTACCAAGGCGATAAAGGATGGGCCGCAGTAATCAATTCTATTACTCCTGATAGTTATCTCATCGACTGGAATATCATTGGAACTTCAGGCAGTTATGAACTGGAATACTCTACCAATGGCGGTCTGAACTGGAGCACGATCGTCCGGGATTATCCCTCAGTCAATGGACAGTTCCCCTGGGCCATTCCAAATCTGCCCACTACACAAGGTAAGATCCGGGTGAAGGACGCGCAGAACAATACCATTTTGGATGAAAGCGATACCGACTTCATCATTGAAGCTGCTGATCCAGTGATTGTGATTTGCCAGCCCAATGGAGGCGAGTATTGGTTTGCCTGGGATGTGGATTCCATCTTATGGGAAGATGCTTTTGTCATGGCAGCCACGGTTACCCTGGAATACTCCACCGACAACGGTGCTACCTGGACCCTGATCACCTCCAACACTGCCAACGATGGCTCTTATCCCTGGACCGTACCCAATGACCCATCCGATATGGCTTTGGTGCGGATCACTGAAAATGGTGGTAGCAATTACTCGAAGGAAAGTGACAATGTCTTTGACATCCGCCCGCACGTCACGGTGACCAATCCCAACGGAGGAGAAAACATTCTGGGATGTTCTGTCCGTAGCCTGACCTGGGAAGCTGGCGGCACGACCAATACCTACAATATTGACCTTTCAAGCGACGGTGGGTCTACCTGGATCCCGATTGCATCCAACGTCAATAACAGCAATAACTTCGCCTCCTATAACTGGACGGTGAACAATGTCAACTCAACAAACTGCCTGGTTCGGGTTTACGATATTGCTGACCCCACCAAGGGAGATACCTCTGATGCACCGTTTACGATTACACCTACCTTCGATGTACAGTTGTTGTCTCCGAACGGTGGTGAATTCTGGGTAGCGGGTACTTCTCAGAGTATCCTCTACAATCTCCAGGGATCATCCTCGGCAGTACGGATTGACTATTCGACCAACGGTGGCTCCTCCTGGTCGCAAATCATTTCCAATACCAGCGGCGGTGCCTATTCCTGGAATATTCCGAATATCCCCACCAATCAGGCATTGATCCGGGTCAGGGATGTCTCCAATGCTTGTAAAGAGGATATCAGCAATGCTGTCTTCAATATTGTCTCCGACATCGCCATCACTTCACCGAATGGCGGTGAGGTCTGGACGGGACGGGTGGGTACCCCTGGCGGTGTCTATCTGATGAACAACACTTCAGTTACCCTGAATACGGGCAACTTCTTCGACTCTGGCGGGGAGAACGGTAATTATAGCACTTATGAGACCTATACGAAAACCTTTAGCCCGGACATTGCGACCAATAAGCTACAGGTAGCCTTCACGGAATACTCAATGGGAAGTGGGGAAAACCTCAGGGTGTACAATGGACCGACGACGGCTTCTCCGCTGATCGGTAACTACGGTTCCGGCACCTCTTTGCCTCCTACCCTGACCTCCACTCACCCAACCGGCGCCCTGACCTTCTATTTCACATCGAACTTCAATACGGTCAGCTCCGGATGGGAAGCCTACTTCAACAGCATGAGTCCCACCGCTCCTGAGAATATCACCTGGAGCATTACCGGTACTTCCGGTTCCTTTAACATCGACTACTCGATTGATGACGGGGTGACCTGGACCAATATCGTACAGGAATTTGTTTCCAATGTGGGTCTCTGGCCCTGGCAGGTACCGAACACCCCGACCACAACGGCAAGGGTTCGGGTTACCGATGCCAACAATGGCAACGTGGTCGATATCAGTGACAACTCCTTTGAGATCTCTCCGGCAATTCCATTGCTGCTGAGTCCCAATGGTGGTGAAACTGCCTTCAGTGGCATTCCTTACAAAGTACAGTGGGCGGCACCGACCTTCCTCTCTGCCAATGTGCAGTTGGAATACTCCACCAATGGCGGGGTGACCTGGAACCTGATCGAAGCCTTTACCTTCAACGATGGTGAATACGATTGGATTCCCCCGCAAACGCTGACCCCATTCTACAGCTGCCTGCTCCGTGTGAGTGAATCCGGCAATACCATTAAGAACGATATCAGCGACGCGGTCTTTACCCTGAGTCCTGCCTTGCGAATCACCACGCCTAACAGCAACACCGGTAACTTCCGTGGTTGTACACAGTCTACCATTGACTGGGTGGCGGGTGCATCCACCAACTATACGATTAAGCTTTCCATCGATTCAGGTGCGACCTGGTCGACGGTGGAAACCAATTATGTGAACTCCAACAGTGTGGTGAATTATCCCTGGAGCATTCCGAATACACCCTCTGAGAACTGTTTGGTACGGGTGACGGACAACAACAACCCAAGCCGGACCGATGTCAGTGACAGTGTATTTACCATCACCCCGACCATCAAAATCTCTTTCCCCAACTTTGGTGGCCAGATTCAGGCTGGTTCTACGGTGAATCTCCAATGGAACTCTGTGGTAGTTTCCAACTTCTATGACATCGATTACTCGACTGATGGAGGAGCTACCTGGGTCAATATCGTGACCAACCACTTTACCACAACCGACAGCTATATGTGGACGGTTCCGGGAACAGTGGGTAGCAACAACAAGATCAGGGTGCGTGACAACCTGGAGAATTGCAAGGAAGACATTTCTGACTTCCCCTTCACCATCCAGGCCGCGGCCCCGTCGATTACGCTCACGGCTCCGACCGGCAATGACACGCTGCAAGGTTGCTCAAGCTATCCGATTACCTGGACAGAGTTGATCACCTCCAACTTCTACAATATTGAGTATTCGTTGGATGGAGGTAGCAGCTGGACCACGATCATCAGCAACCACTTTACCACTTCTGGTAGCTATACCTGGAACGTCCCGAACGTTGTCAGCAACGATGCCCTGATCCGAATCACGGATGCGGCTGACCCTGCCAAGACCGACGTGACGAATTCGGCCTTTGTGATCGAGCAGTCTGTGACCGCTAGCATCACCGCCAGTGGTGCAACTTCCATTTGTGTAGGCGATACGGTCTTCCTGACCTCAAGCTCTGCAACAGGTAATGTTTGGGGACCTTTCGGGCAAACCACGCAAACCATTGCGGTGACCCAGTCCGGTAGCTATTTGGTATCGGTTACCAGTGCTGGTTGTGTGGCCACTTCCTTGCCGGTGCAGGTCACGGTGAATTCCCTGCCGGCGACGCCTACCATCTCTGCCAATGGCCCCACCACGATCTGCGCGGGGGATCAGTTGATCCTGACCTCAAGCAGTCCTTCCGGTAACAACTGGACCCCGACCGGGCAAACCACCCAGGCCATCAGTGTGGGTACATCCGGCAATTACCAGGTCGTGGTTTCCAACCAGGCTGGGTGCTCTGCCGCCTCCAATATCATTCCAGTGACGGTCAACCCACTGCCCGCCATGCCTACAGCTGGCTCCAACAGCCCGGTTTCTCTGGGTGGCAGCATCAACCTGACCGCCAGCACCATCGCTGGTGCGGTGTACAGTTGGACCGGACCCAATGGATTTACTTCCAACGTTCAGAACCCAAGCATTCCAAATGCTGATCCTTCCATGAATGGCACTTATGAAGTTACGGCAACCGTCGGTGGCTGTGCGAGCGCACCGGGTTCGGTTAACGTGACGGTCAGTACAACCTCAGGTATCGTCAACCTCTCCGGCCGTGCCGAATCCGAATTGGGTTCTCCGATAAGGAGCACCAATTTCTATTTGTCGGGTACGGGTGCAGACACCTTGATGACCGGCCTGAATGGTGAATGGGACTTTGACGTTGCCATCAACCAGAGCTATACCGTAACCCCGGAGAAGAACAACGACACGATCACCAACAACGGTGTCACCACCCTTGACCTGATCCTGATGCGTCGCCATATCCTGAACGTGGACACTTTGAGTTCGCCCTACAAGATCCTGGCAGCTGACGTTAACTTCTCGAATTCGGTTTCTACCCTTGACCTTATCCTGACCCGGACTGTGATCCTGCAAACCAACCTGACCTTCCCGAATGGGGAGCTTTGGAACTTTGTGAGCAGCGATTTCACCTTTGCCAATCCGATCAGCCCCTGGCCTTATGAGAACTTCCGCAGCTATCCAAGTGCAGTGGCGGCGTTCGATCAGGACTTCATCGGGATCAAGCTCGGTGATGTGAACAATACCTGGGATCCGAATACCGCACGTGTGCCTTGGGCGGGTGAAATCCCGGTCAACATGAAAGATATTCAGGCCGCTCCCGGCGAAGAGATCATCCTCCCAATCCGGGTGGCTGACTTCAAGCAGATGAGTGGCTACCAGTTCACCCTCGAATGGGACCAGATGGCGCTGGACTTCCTGGAAGTCATTCCCGGTGAATTGACCGGTGACTTTGGCGACAGCCGTATCATTGATGGCAAACTGGCGACCAGCTGGGACGAGCCTTCCGGTGCAGCGGTGACGTTGGCAGATGGAAGTACGCTGTTCTCAGTCCGTTTCCGTGTGAAGGGCGATCTTGACAGCGAATCGTTGGTCTACTTCAGCAATAGCATGGTGCGTTCTGAAGCCTATACTTCAGATCTGAAAGTGAAGACCTTCCGCACCTTGCCAGCACGGGTGAGCGTTCTGGAGCAGGCCTCCGGGGCTGAGTCAGTGGTTTCCGATGGATATGCCCTGAGCCAGAACATTCCGAACCCATTCAGCGAGACAACCCAACTGAACTTCCGCTTGCCGATCGAAACCGAGGTTGCCTTTGTGATCTACGATCTGAGTGGTAAGGAAGTGAAGCAGTTCCGGGATCTCTACAGTGCCGGAGAACACAAACTGGTGTGGGACGGTACCGACGAATCCAATGGAATGATCAGTGGCGGTGTCTACTATATCCGAATGGTTACCGAAGAGTTCACGGCGACCCGTAAGATGATCCTGATACGCAATTGATCCATTTTCCAGACTCAATCTCGGAACAATGGTCCTCCGAATATTAATTCTCCTAGCGGTGAGTTGCTCCGTTGCCAAGGCCCAGGTGGTCTTGGTAGCGGACAGCCTCATCGGCCTGCCAGGTAGCATGGTGGATGCCCCGGTCCGGGTGGTGAATTGGCAAGATGTGGCTTCCGCTCAGGGAACAGTGGTTTGGGATCCCCAAGTGGTCTCCTTTGATACGGTTTACCAATACGGCCTTCCCGGCATGAATCCCAGCAATTTTGGCCTCAGTCTTCTCCCGAGTGGAAAGCTGACCTTCTCCTGGAATGAAGCTAACCTGCAAGGCACCAATCTCTCTGACTCGACCCCGATTTTTGTGGTTCGGTTTACCTTGACCGGTTTGCCGGGCACCGCTACCCCGATTGCTTTTAGCTCTGACCCCACCCAGCTTGAGTTTGTCAACAGCTCCTTCATGACACTCCCCTACAATGTGGCGGACGGCGAGATCAGGATCGAGGATACGACCACGGTGGGGCTGGATGGCTTTGCTGGAGGTGGGGCTTCGGGGAATGGCTATGCTGGTGGAGGGATTCTGACAAGTGCTTCGGGAAGTGATTCGTGGATGGTCTATCCTAATCCGATCAGGGAAAATTCAGTGGTTCAGTGGCTGGGGGATGGGATCGGGAGCAGGAATGCGAGTTGGAATGCGAGCTGGAATGGCCAGGGGAATGCGAGTTGGAATGGCCAGGGGAATGGGAATGCAGTCCTTGTTAAGTGGCAATTGCTGGACATGACCGGCAGGGTTGTGGAGTCAGGTACTGTGCAAGAAGGGACTCTGGAAAATCCAGCGATGGGATTCCAACACAACGGGACCAGTGGAACTGGCTTCCAACACCAGGGGACCAGTGGAACTGATTCACAACACAACGAAACCAGCGGAACCGAAACAAGTCCCCAGCCGCATATATACCGGATCCAATGGAATGAGTTGAGCAAGACACCCGTGAAGCGCGGGGTCTACTGGCTAGGGTTGGACATCGGGGGAGAAAGCGAAATGAAAAAGGTCTTTATCGAAGAAGTAAAATGATTCTATTCAATAAATACGGGCAAGCGGGGTTTGGAAAAGGCAATCGGGCCCTGATATGGCTATTGATCTGCCTGGGATTGAGTATTGGGCAAGGGCTTGGGAATAAAGCCACTGCGCAGGTGACCCTGTTCGCCGACTCAGTGACCGGGACCAATGGCAGTCAGGTCACCGTACCAATACGCGCCAATGATTTCATCAACCTGATTGGGATGCAGGGCAGCATCGGTTGGGACACCTCGGTGGTGGTCTATGACACTACCCTTCAGTACGGACTGCCCAATATGTCGGTGGCCAACTTCGGAGTGGCTCAAGTGGTCAATGGTCGCCTCACCTTTTCATGGGACGATCCTACCTTCCTCGGAATTACAGTAGCTGATTCAAGCATCCTCTTCGCCCTCCGCTTTGATGTGGTTGGCAATCCCGGAGACAAGTCACCGGTCAGTTTCCAGAATCTCCCCACACCTCTCGAATTCACCGACAACTCTTTTTCGGTAATCCCTTTCTCCACCATCAATGGAGAAGTAGAAGTACAACTTGGAGCTACTTGTGCCATTCTGGGCATTGGGCTGGGTGCTCAATCTGCCTGCGATCCACAAACGAATCTATATACCCAGGCGCTGACCATTAACTATGGCAATGCCCCTGCCACCGGCACCCTTCTCGTCAATGGACAATCCTTCCCCATTACCGGAAGTCCCCAGAATATCACCCTGACCAATTTGGTATCGGACGGCTCCCCGGTGAATGTGACCGCTTCCTTTTCCGCCGACCCCGGCTGTAGCCGAACCGAAACCGCATTCTTCACCGCCCCTGCCCCCTGTGGCAGCTTTGTAATCTTTGCTGACTCAGTTATTGGAGTCACCAATGGAACCGTCAGTGTCCCGGTCCGGGCACGTAGTTTCGTCAACCTGATTGGAGCCCAGGGCACCGTGCAATGGAATACCTCGGTGGTCACCTTCGACAGCGTTTCCAATTTCGGGCTACCCAATATGGCGGCCTCCAACTTTGGTCTGACCCAGACAGCAAGCGGCTTGCTCACCTTTTCCTGGGATGACCCGACCTTCAATGGCGTCACCGTCCCCGACTCCACCATCCTCTTCCAATTGGAATTTAGCGTCCCCGGCCTCCCCGGAACCCAGACTCCGATCGCATTTCTGAATGCGCCTACCCAATTGGAATTTGTCGACAACAACTTCCTGCCCATCGGCTATACCAGCGTAAATGGAGAGGTCGACATACCTCTGGGGGCCAATTGTGGGATTCTTGCCATTACCGCAGGCAACCAAACCGCCTGTGATTCAGTGACCAATCGCTACACCCAGGAAGTTACGGTGAGCTTTTCCAATGAACCCGCTACCGGTACCCTCCTGGTCAATGGACAAAGTTTCCCGATTGGGGCCAGCCCTCAGACGGTTACCCTCACGGGTCTGTTCTCAGACGGTGCCCCGGTAAATGTAACCGCTTCTTTCTCTGATGCGCCCCTCTGCTCGCTCACCGTGGCCGCGCTCTTTAACGCGCCGGTTTCCTGTGGTCAATTCCAGCTCTTTGCGGATTCGGTGCAGGGAGCTACCGGAAGTCAGGTCATTGTACCAGTCAGGGTTCGCAATTTTGTCGACCTGATCGGCTTGCAAGGAACCATCGATTGGGACATCACGGTGGCTGACCTCGACACGGTTTTCCAATATGGGCTGCCCAATATGACGGTGGCTAACTTCGGATTGGGGCAGACAGCAAATGGCAAACTGACTTTCTCCTGGGACGATCCAACTTTCAACGGGGTGACCGTTCCTGACTCAACCATCATCTTTGCCATCCGCTACGATGTGGTCGGTGGCCCCGGCTCCGTGACCCCGGTTGCATTCAAAAGCATCCCGACCCCGATAGAGGTTACCGACAATTCATTTTTGACGATTGGCTTCGATACCATTGCCGGTCAGATCGAAGTCCCGATCGTATCCTGTGCGATTACCGACCTGACGGCCGGGTCCCAGAGCCCCTGCAATCAATTTACGAATACCTATTCGCAGCAAATTACGGTCACTTATACCTCTGCCCCGGCTACGGGTGGCCTCCTCGTCAATGGACAAGCCTTCCCCATCGGCAGCAGTCCCCAAACGGTTACCCTGACCGGGCTTCCCTCCAACGGGCTCCCTGTCAATGTAACCGCCGTGTTCTCGGCCGATACGAATTGTTTCCGCACCGAAAATGCGTTGTTCAATGCCCCCTTCCCCTGTATTTCACCCAATGCGACCCTCTTTGCCGATTCGGTGCAAGCCAATACGGGTTCACAGGTGATTGTCCCGGTCCGGGTGCGCAACTTTTCCGACCTGATCGGGATGCAGGGGACCGTCCAGTGGAATACGGCCATTGCGACTTACGATACGGTTTTCCAATATGGGTTGCCGAGCATGAACATTGCCAATTTTGGTACGGTCCTGACATCTTCCGGATTGCTGACCTTCTCCTGGGACGATCCTACCCTGGTCGGGGTCTCCGTGCCTGATTCTTCGATCGTATTTGCCATTCGGTACAATGTGATCGGGTCCGCCGGTACGCAAACACCTATTCAGTTTGTGAATTCCCCGACCTTCCTGGAATTCACCGACAACAACTTCCAGACCGTACCTTTTGACACCATTCCCGGTGAAATCGAAGTGCCTTTGGTGGGCTTGACGACGGGGACCATCCCGAGTACAGTATTGTGTGTGGGGGATACCCTTCAGGTTCCCTTCAGCTATACCGGATTCTTCAACCAAGGCAATGTCTTCACCGCTGAATTGTCAGATGCAGGGGGGAGTTTTGCAGCCCCTACTGTGATTGGTACCCTGGTCGATACGGCTGGCATCTCGGTCACAGTGGTCATTCCTCCTGTACCCAGCGGAACCGGCTATCGGATTCGCGTCACCTCTTCGAATCCCGCCATTGTCGGTTCTGACAATGGGGTCGACCTCGAGATTTCAAATATTCAGGTGGCTGCCAATGCTTCTATTTGCACCGGGGACAGTATTTTTCTGGGTGGGGCTTTCCAGAATACCGCCGGGGTCTATGTGGATACCCTGACGGCTGCCAACACTTGTGACTCGATTGTGACCACCACTCTGGTCGTATTCCCAACTTTCGCGACCAATGATACAGTTCAGATTTGTTCCGGGGACAGCTTTTTGGTAGGCGGTACTTTCCAAACCTCCACGGGCTCCTATGTTGATACCTTGAGTTCTCAGAATGGCTGTGACTCGGTGGTCACGACTCAATTGGATGTAATCCCTTCCATCAATACAAATTTGACGGCTGACATCTGCGCAGGTGACTCGATCTTCCTGGCGGGTGCTTTCCAGACCACGGCAGGCAGTTATGTAGACAGCCTGGTCGCGGCGGGGGGCTGTGATTCTATTGTTACAACGGCTCTGATCGTATTGCCCCTTTCTTTTGATACGGTTTCGGTTTCGATCTGCGACGGGGACAGCGTATTTGCAGGCGGGGGATTCCAGACTCTGGCGGGTAGTTATGTAGATACTTTGGTAGCCGGGAATGGTTGTGACAGTCTCCTGACAACGATTGTTACCGTTTTCCCAACCTTTGCAGTAAATGACAGCGCGGAGATTTGCCAGGGAGACAGTATACTTCTTGGAGGTGGATTTCAAACTGTTTCTGGTAATTATGTCGATACCCTGGGCACGGTAAACGGTTGCGACTCGGTGGTTACGACGACCCTGACGGTGATCCCAACAAGTTTCGCCAATGACACGGTGCAAATCTGTGATGGCGATTCGGTTTTCCTGGCGGGGGCCTTTCAGGTTACAGCCGGAAATTATACAGATACTTTGTTGTCGGGAGCGGGTTGCGATTCGATTCTGACTACTACCCTGATTGTCAATCCGGTCTTTTCGGTGCTGGACTCGGCCCAGATTTGCCAGGGCGACAGTGCTTTCCTGGGCGGTGCCTTTCAGACCGCTTCCGGCACTTATGTCGACACCCTGGCTACGGTCAACGGCTGTGACTCTGTGGTTACGACTACGCTGACGGTATTGTCGACCTTGTTTGGGTCGGACAGTATTGCGATCTGCGATGGAGACTCCGCTTTTCTGGCGGGTAGTTTCCAAACGACTTCCGGCAGTTATGTCGACACCCTTGCTTCCAGTTTCGGATGTGATTCGGTGTTGACAACCATTTTGAATGTACTTCCCAATACGGCCTTCAGTCAAAACGTCGACATCTGCGACGGGGACAGCCTGTTCGCCGGAGGAGCCTTCCAGACTGTTTCCGGGACTTATGTAGACACTTTGGTTGCGGCCAATGGCTGTGACTCGGTTTTGACTACGGTGCTCAATGTCCTGCCCAACAGTGCCGCCAGCCAATCCCTGACCATCTGCGATGGGGACAGCATCTTATTGGCGGGCGCATTCCAGACTTTGTCTGGTGTGTACACGGATACCCTGGTCGCTGCGAATGGTTGCGACTCTGTTCTTACTTCTACTTTGACCGTCCTTTCCAATTCAGCGGATTCCATCAATGTGGACATTTGCGCAGGAGATTCATTCCTGGTCGGGGGTGCATTTCAGACGACTTCCGGTACTTACCTCGATACCTTACTGGCTGGAAATGGTTGTGATTCTGTTCTGACCACTTTCCTGACCGTTTTCCCGGTATTTGCCACCAATGACAGCGCGACCATCTGCAACGGGGACAGCATTTTTCTCGGGGGGAATTTCCAATCCACGGCGGGCAGCTATGTGGACACCCTCTTCAGTGCCAATGGCTGTGACTCGGTGGTAACGACCCAATTGAATATTTCCCCGACCTACT
>CAYGRE010000001.1:0-21842 GCA_964352215.1 uncultured Bacteroidia bacterium | reverse complement strand
GCCAATGGCTGTGACTCGGTGGTAACGACCCAATTGAATATTTCCCCGACCTACTTTTTTACGCTCGACGATACCATTTGTCAGGGCGGTTTTGTCATCCTTCCCGGTGGGGATACGGCAACGGTGGCGGGAACCTATACCGACAGCCTCCTGACGGGACTGGGTTGTGACTCGATCTATGTGACCAACCTGACGGTGAACCCTACCTTTGACCTGACGCAAAACCCTTCTATTTGCCAGGGAGATAGTTTCCTCTTGCCCGGCGGAGTTTTTGTGGGTGTGGCCGGAACCTATACCGATTCTCTGAGCACGGCTCAGGGTTGCGACTCGGTGATCACCACCAATCTGACGGTGGACTCTATTTACAATCTTGCCCAGAGCATTGATCTCTGTGATGGGGATACTCTGGTGCTGCCGGGCGGTTCAGTGGTGGATTCTGCGGGTGTATTTACGGATACATTGCAGACGAATGCGGGTTGTGATTCGGTGATTGTCACGACGGTGAGCATCCTGCCTACCTATCAAAACGGGCAGACGGTAACGATCTGCGATGGGGACTTTGTCGTCCTGCCGGGTGGGGATACGGTCACGGTGGCAGGTACATACACGGACAGTCTTCAGACCGGCGCGGGTTGTGACTCTATTGTCACGACGACGCTGGTTGTGGACCCTACTTTTGCGACGGCTGTCTCTGATTCCATCTGTGATGGTGACAGCTACACTTTGCCGGGTGGTGCAGTGGTCACGGTGGGAGGTGTCTACCTGGATACCCTGACGGCGGCCAATACCTGTGACTCGGTGATTACGACCACGTTGACGGTGAATCCGGTCTTCAATCTTGCCGTGAATGCGGACATTTGTCAAGGGGATAGCTTTGCTTTACCTGGTGGATCATTCGTAAATACAGCGGGTGTTTATACGGATTCGCTGACCACGACTGCGGGTTGTGACTCGGTGATCGTGACGACTCTGACGGTGAATCCGACTTATTTGCAGTTCGAAAGCGGTATTCTTTGTACGGGTGACAGCCTCACACTTCCTGGTGGTGGCGTGGTCTTCACAGCGGGTACCTATACGGATTCTTTGGTCTCAACGCTGGGTTGTGATTCGGTGATCGTTACGGTGGTGACAGTCAATCCCACTTTTGCCTTTTCGGTTTCGGATACAATCTGTCAGGGTGATTCTTATCTCCTTCCCGGTGGTGGTACGGTCACCACCGCTGGTACCTACAATGATACCTTGAGTACGGTGGACGGTTGCGATTCGGTCATCACGACGGTGCTCACGGTAAATCCCAGCTACAATATTCCAGTGACCGCGGACATTTGCCAGGGAGACAGCTTTACCCTTCCCGGTGGCGGGGTGGTCTCGACTTCCGGTACCTATACCGATACGCTCCAGACGGGTCTGGGCTGTGATTCCATCATCGTGACTACGCTGACGGTCAATCTGGTCTACAACCAGTCGGTCAGTGCGTCCATCTGCGACGGGGATGACTATCAACTTCCCGGTGGAGGGGTGGTGAATTCCGCTGGCATCTATACCGACTCGCTGACCTCTTCTCTGGGTTGTGACTCGGTGATTGTAACCACCTTGACCCTGGATTCGACCTATAACCAACCGGTTACTGCCTCCATTTGCTCTAACGAAGACTATACGCTTCCTGGTGGAGGGGTCGTGACCTCGGCCGGTGTTTACAACGATACGCTGTCCACTTCATCCGGTTGTGACTCGGTAATTGTGACCACTTTGACGGTTGAAACGGCCTATTCCGATGTGGTTGCAGACAGCATCTGTGACGGTGACAGCTATACTTTGCCGGGTGGTGGAATTGTGACCACGACGGGCATTTACATTGACTCTCTGACGGCGGCCAATGGCTGTGACTCCATCATAGAAACCGATTTGACGGTCATCAGCATTGATACCGGCCTGACCCAGACGAATATTACCCTCACTTCCGAGCAGAACAATGCGACTTACCAGTGGTATGATTGCGCGGTGGGTGGCGGTCCCATCCCCGGTGCGACTTCCCAGAGTTATACGCCGCTGGTGAACGGGGATTATTCGGTGATCATCACGTTTGCAGGTTGTACGGATACTTCAGCTTGTACGCAGGTGATTGTGATCGGAGTGGCTGAATCGGACTTTTCTGATCAATTGTCGGTGTATCCGAATCCCGGTTCCGGTCAGTTTTGGTTGGACCTGGGACAGCAATACCTGGAAGTCGATGTCTGGGTGACGGATGCACGTGGGCGTCGGGTTTTCCAGCAGCGCCGTGAAGGGGTTCAGGAAATGGTGCTCGATCTGAATGATTTGTCGGATGGGATGTACTTTGTCCAGGTCCGGGCCGATGGGTATTCAGGTGCGGTGAAGGTATTGGTGAAGCGCTAATATCCTGCAAATTCATTATCTTCCGACATGGCCATCAAAATCCTGGTCGTCGACGACGAACCTGATGTAGAACTGATATTTAAGCAGAAATTCCGGCGCCGGATTCGCAAGGGCGAACTGGAGTTTTTGTTTGCGCAGGATGGACGGGCAGCGCTTGAACTGTTGCTGGCCCATGCTGATGTACGCCTCGTATTTACCGATCTGAAGATGCCGGTCATGGATGGTCTCGCCCTCCTCAGGGAGATCCGCAACCTGGGCCGGGAATCCTTGGTGGCGCTGGTGCTCTCTGCCTACGGTGACATGGACAATATCCGCTCGGCTATGAACCAGGGGGCATTTGACTTTCTGACCAAGCCCATCGATCTGGATGACCTGGATGTGGTGTTGGAAAAAGCGCGGAACGAGGTCGAGAAAACGCTGCGGGGGGAAGAAACGGTGCGCAAATTGGTGGTTTCTGAACAGCAGCGGGAGGAAAGCGAATACCTGCGTCAATTGCAGAAGGAATTTTTCGACAATATCACCCACGAATTACGCACCCCTTTGACTCTGCTGCTGGGTCCGGTGGAAGAAGCGATTGCACAAACAGACAATCAACCACTGCTGCGCCTCCTGCACCAGGCCCGTCGCAATGGTGGCCTGATCCTTGACCTGGTAAATCAACTCCTGGACTTCGCGCGGATGGAAGCCGGCGCCATGAAGATATACCCCCAGCCATTGGACCTGCGGGACACCTTTGACCAATTGGTGGAGGCTTTCCGTCCCCTCGCTGAAAAGAAAAATATTGAACTTAACCTGGAGCTTCCCGACAATTTGCCGATTGCTTCTGTTGATCCGAAACTGATCCAAAGAGTTCTCATCAATCTCCTGAGCAATGCGCTCAAGTTTACCCCCGAAAATGGCACTGTCCAGATAGCCATGACCAATATCACAGGTGGCCTTGCCTTTGAAGTCCGGGACAGTGGCCCCGGGGTTCCCCTCCCCGACCGGGAAAAGATATTTGGCAGATTTTTCCGGAGTGACCAGGACCAGTCGTACCAGGGAACCGGGATTGGACTTGCCCTGAGCAAAGCCATTGTCGACCTCCACGGTGGGGATATCAAGGTGACAGAATCGGATGAGGGGGGTGCATGTTTCCGGGTGATTCTGCCTCTCGCGCCTCCTCCTCCTAATATCGGGGACGATCCTGAGTTGAGTGCCCCATCCCCTTACCTTCCGGAAGAGAGGGCCGAGAAAGATGCTGCCCTGGATGGCCCTGAAGAAAGTCCCCTCATTGTGTTGGCGGAGGACAATCCCGAGATGCGGGAATTCATCGCGCGGGCATTGGAGGGACATTGTCGGCTGATTGCCGGGGAAAATGGGCGCATTGCCATGGAACAGATCAACAGCCAGGTGCCGGATCTGATCATTTCGGATGTGATGATGCCGGAGATGAATGGCTACCAGTTGTGTGCACAGGTGAAGCACCAGACGACGACCAGCCATATCCCGGTGGTGCTGCTCACCGCGAAAGCTGGTTCTGAAGACCGGGTCGAGGGACTGGAAGCGGGCGCAGATGTCTATTTGCCGAAACCCTTCCATCCCGGTGAATTGTTGGCCCAGGTAAACAATTTGCTCAAGCACCGGGAGAACCTGCGCAAGCGGTACAAGGAGGAATTTCTCCTGCGTCCTCAGCAATCCAAGGAGTTGAGCATGGACGAGCAATTCCTGGCCAAGGTGAGGGATATGATCGAGGCCAATGTAGAAAATGAACAATTTGATGTAGAGACGATGGCGGATGCGGTCGCGATGAGCCGCCGGACCCTCACCCGTAAGGTCAAGGCACTGACAGGAATGGCACCAGGCCAGATGATTCGCAAATTCCGTTTGGAAAAGGCGGTGGGCATGCTGAAAACCCGCAGCGCCACCATTCGGGAGATTGCCCTCCGCACTGGGTTTGGCAGTTCCTCTTATTTTACCAATGCTTTTAAATCCCACTACGGGAAAAGCCCTCGGGACTATATGGAGTCGGTAAATGGCAACTAATAGAGTTTTATCGGTTTTCTGGATTGGACTGGGCAGCAGCCGATTTGCACGGTTCTTGCTGTTCAGGTGGAAATTTTGCCTGGATATGTTGTGCCGGCTGGGCTTTCGGTCCGGTCCTACGTCTCAGCTAAGCTTGTTCTGCCTGATCTTGCCCCTCTTTCTGCTTTTAAGCTTTTCAACATCCAAAGCTGACCATCCGATACCCAAGTTGCGGGAGACTTTGGCCAAGGCCGTGATGGCCGAAGACCGCCTCGAAATTTTACAGGACCTCTCCGCAGCCTACCTTACCGTCAACCGCGATTCTGCTTTCTATTTCGCAGATCAGGCCCTGATTGTCTCTGAGGACCTGGATGATGTATTGGGTCTGGCGCGGTCCCAGCATTTATTGGGCAAGGCTTACAGTGCAATGGACAAATGGTCACAGGCCGATTCCTGTTTCCGGCTCAGCACCGAAAATTACCTGGCGATGGGTGAGTTGTTCGGGCAGGCGGATAATTTCTATGCTTTGGGGGAAACCTTTGCCCGGCAAAATCTTCAGGACAGTGCCGACCATTATTTTGCATTGGCCCTCTCCTACTTTGACGGTTCTGGTGACCATGGTCTTGCCATTGATATTCACCTGCAATATGGAGAACTCCTGCTGGATTGGAAGCGCCCCGATTCGGCGATGGTTCAGGCGGGAATAGCCGAAGGCATGGCACGGGACCACCGGGACCAAACCCGCAAGGCCCATGCCCATGCATTGACCGGGGACATCTTCAATGCCCAGAATCTGGACCGGAAAGCGCTACGGGAATACCGCAAGGCACATTTGATCTATGAAGACCTCGAGATGACGGAACGGGTGGCCCGGATGCTCAAGTGCCTGGGACTGATCCATCGGAAAATGGGCAAGGGAGTGGTGGCGCTGGACTATGCCCAGCGGGGGTTAGAAAAAGCCCATGAAGCCGGGTCCCGACCGGAAGCGATGGACCTCTACAAGCTGCTTTCCGACCTGATGGCGGACAAAGAAGACTTTGAAAAGGCTTATGACTACGGTCGCTTGCACGATATGATGCGGGACAGTCTCCTCGGGGATGCTGCCGCGAGCGACCTGGCCAGTATTGTCGATAAATACGAAAAGGAAAAGCTTCAGTTGGAGAATGAGAAGATTGCGCAAGAGGTCAAGTTGAATGCGACTACCATTGCCCTGCAGGAAGAACAACTATCGGTGGAGCGCACCCGGATGTTTGCCCTTATGGGGGGGCTGGGGCTGTTTCTCATCTTCGGGATTTTCCTGGCGATTGCCAATGTCCAGAAGAAACGGGCCAACAAGCGGCTCGAGGAAGCCCTGGAAAACCTGAAGCGGACCCAGAACCAATTGGTACGTTCGGAAAAGCTGGCCTCGCTGGGCCAGGTAACGGCTGGGATCGCGCATGAGATTCGCAACCCGCTGAATTTTGTCAATAACCTCTCCCGCCTGAGCATGCAGATGGTGGATGAATTGGGTGAAGAACTCGAAGAGATCAAGGGGGAGCCGTTTGAAGGAGAAAATGCGAGTATCGTCCGGGAATATTTTAATGACCTGAAAGCGAATTCGGGCAAGATCAATCAGCATGGCGAACGGGCCAGTCGGATTGTGAAGGACATGCTGGCCCATGCGGGAAATGGGGAAAAGCATAAGACGGAAGTGAATTTGAATCAATTGGTGGAGGAGTATCTCCAATTGGCATTTCAAAGCTATAAGAGCCGGTTCCCAGAGCAGCAGGTAGCATTTGAATTTGAGGGGGATGCGCAGGTGGGGACGGTGCAGGCGATTGCCCCCGACCTGGGTCGGGCCTTGTTGAACTTGTTCAGCAATGCATTTGAAGCATTGAAGGGAAGCCGCTCGGCGCAGCCTTTGGTGCGGGTAGTGACGGCCCTGGCCGGTGGGGCAGTGACGATCACAGTGCATGATAATGGCTCTGGAATCAAGGCGGCTGACCTTCCCCGAATCTTTGACCCATTTTTTACGACCAAGCCCCCCAATGAGGGTACCGGTCTTGGCCTCAGTCTCGCCCATGAGACGATTGTGAAAGCGCATGGCGGTAGCCTTACCGTTAAGAGCGAAGCAGGGAATTGGAGTGAATTTACAATTGTATTGCCGGGGAAATAGGCGTGCTGCCAGCAATTGTGGTGCCTGGGAAGTGGGTGTGCTTCCAGCAATTGTGTTGCCAGGGAAATTGGTTTACGTACACCTGCTTTTTCAATATCTTTACACCAAACACAACCCAAACAATACCGTGAAAAAAATCTTTTATATCGTGCTGCTCTGTTTCCCGTCTTTGCTTTGCGGGCAAAACTGGTCTGTCGGTGTGGACATACTGTCGCCTTTCAAGGAATCTTTCGTTCTGGATGGGAAATACAGGTTGACGGAGCGGATAGGAATCGAGGTGCGGGGCGGCCTGCTGGATCCTTCGGTGCGACGGGACGAGGCCTTTGCGAAGGGTTATTTTGTGCAGGCAGGCCCGTCTTTACATTTGCTGCCGCGTGACCAGAAATCGGATGTGGTGGTGCGGGTAATGGGCTTGTTTGGGCGGTTCCAGGACCCGGCCTGGGAGGGGTCGCCAATTGTTTATAATCAACGAATCCGCCATTCGGGGGGGCTGCTAGAACTTGGATACCGGCGGAATTTTGCAGGGACATTGGGGATGGAGCTGTATGGCGGGATAGGGTCGGTACGACACGTGAGCCATCATGACGGCTTGCTGCCAGGATATCCAGGCATCAATTCTCCAAGTGGACTTCAGATCGATTCCGAACTGATTTATTATCCTACGGGATCACATATACCAATTGACAATACATTCAATCTGGCCGTGACTTTCGGTCTGATCACATTTATTCGATTCTAAATGAAATCCATTCTGATTTTGTTCACCTGCCTCAATAGGTAACCACACATTGTCCTAAACTCTCAAACCCTTGTCCTAAAACCTCAGAAACCCAGCGACGGAGCGGCGTAAATATAGGTGTAACACAAAATGTAGAACACCTCAATACCGAATAATATGAAAACGCTCAAACTCCTCGCCTTCTCCGCTCTGATGCTGATTTTCGCTACTGCCCTCGGCCTACTGAGCGAAATGATCTCTCCTTCAACTAGCGATGCACAAGCCCGGATCGAGGCACACCAAACCCAACCGGTTGACGGTGTCCTCGTCATGAATGATGCGATCACTTACAAAGTACATTAACAGGCGGCCAACTAACTCCCATTTTACAAACCCATTTTCCGACCATTTCTACAAACCCGATTGAAGAACAACCTCAAACAACAGACAAACCCATTTTCCGACCATTCTGACAAGCCTATTGATCTGATTCTGATACCGAGCTTTATTACGTTTACATCATTACCAACACTTAGCATCCATTACCAACAGTAAAAATGTCCCAATCTTACCGGGGCTTTTTGCTTTTTCAAACATTTGGAGTTGATTACGGGTCAGATAAAAAAGCGGTCTTATGAAATCAATCTTTAACCTCTCTTCTGTGCTGCGTGTCTTGTTGCTGATCGGGGTCTTTGGCTTCGGGAGTTTTGGCTTTGGCGGCCTGGCTCTCAGCGGTTTGGGACTTGGCAGCCCGGGTACAGGCAACTTTACCTTTGGTCTTCAGGTACATGCCCAGCATACATTTTCCATCGTTGCGGTTGACCCCATCACAGGTGAGGTCGGTTCTGCAGGTGCCACCTGTCTCAACAATGCCAATTGTGGAGGCTGTGGAGGTGCGCGGATCATATCTCAACTGACTCCGGGAAAGGGTGCAATCAATGCCCAGGCTTCGGTCTGCATCCCGAACAGCAATGCCCTGGCAGGCAACAATTCAATCGCCGCTGGTATGAGTGCCAGCCAGGTACTCAGTGATCTATTGGCCAATGACAACTGCGGGGCTGGCGATACCTCTAACCGCCAATACGGGATTATCACCCTGGATTCCAACAACGTCCCTGAAGTCAGCGCTTTCACTGGTTCCAATGCGCTGAGCTTTGCCGGTCACCGTACCGGTACGACCTACGCGATCCAGGGCAATATCCTGATTGGTCCCCATGTGCTGGATTCGATGGAGGCCCGCTACCTCGCTACGGCCGGACAGCCGCTTTGTGACCGCCTGATGGCGGCTTTGCAGGGCGCGAATATTCCCGGTGCAGACAGCCGCTGCCTTTCACAGGGGGTTTCTTCCCTGAGTGCCTATATCAAAGTCGCGAAGCCTACCGATGGGGTATTTATCTGGCTCAACCTTTCGCTGGCCCAAGTCCCGGCGGGGGTTGAACCGATTGATTCTCTGAACAATGTATTTGACGATTGGAAGACCCTCAATGGGGTGAGTGATCCGGCTCCGGCCCGGTTGGACATTTATCCCAATCCGAGTCGGAATCAGTTCAAAGTTGCCATTGCTGACTTTGTACTTTCAGGCGCCGTAATTTCGGTGTATGACCAGAATGGGCGGCAAGTCTATGTGCAGGAGGTGGAAGCTGGTCAAGATGAAGTCCTCTTGAATGCCAAAGATTGGGCTGGCGTTGGGATATACCTGATCTCGGTCGAAGGACGGGACGATAGTTTGCGCAGGACGGGGAAGGTTTTCGTTTATTAGAAGCCTATTTCCAGTAATATATGGGCGGATTCTGGGTCGCAGGAATAGCAAAACCCAGTGACACCTGTACGAAATCTGAGTCCCAGGAATAGCAAAACCCAGTAGCACCTGTGCGAAACCTGAGTAGCAGGAATACCAAAACCCAGTAGCACCTGTGCGAAACCTGAGTAGCAGCAATGGCAAACTCCAGTAGCATAAAACCATGACTCCAGTGATCCGTAGTGCTGATAACAGCTGACTGTGGTGTTTCCTACACCGCGGAATTCTCCTGGGTAGAGTTGGCTGTACCCTGGGGTATTCAGCACCTCCATCCGAGGACGGCTGGCTCGGATCCTGAACGGAGCTGGGCGTAACAAATGACAGGTTCAGCTTAGGTCTCGACCGGAGCTGAACCTTGCAAATGGCAGGCTCAGCTTAGGTTTGGAAAACAGCTGGCTTCGGTACCGACCGAAGCTCAGTGGCTGCAAAGGCACATTTCGCTCCGTTTGGGCCTTTGGCTGGCTTGAGTCTGCACCTGATCCGGGTGCAGGCCGAAGAACCCACTGCTCTACTTTGGAGAATGGCGTGCTTTCTATGACCATCGGCATGCTATGGTCGGGAACTATGCTCGCTCATCCTGAAAATAGGTTCAAGTCCAGTCTGACAAATATCGCACTCTACCTGGGAATAGCCTCTACTCCAAAATTGCTCCGGTAGTGGTTTGGAAAATGCAATCTGGTCATCCCCTTCCCTCACCGCAATACACAATTAAAGCAGATAAAGGGTGGTACAGCGCTCAACTTCCTGAAAGCATCTGGGTTGATATTTTCCAATTCAGGCACGGGCTGGGGTTCTACGATTCCTTTGATCTGGAAGCCTCCCTCGGTAATCTCATTGAACATCGTAGAGAATGCCCGGCGGAAGTTGACCATTTCTACTTTCATAGAGGGCCACGGCTCCCGGATCAACTCGGTCTGATAGTAAATTCCCGACGGGCTGGATGGAAAATCACCAATAGGATGGTGGGTAGAAAAGACAAACCGACCATTTGGAGTCAGCCAGCTGGCAAATTTTCTGAATACGCTCGCCCAATCCTCTATATAGTGCATCATCAGGGAGGCAGAGATCAGGTCAAATTGTGGCGCCTCGGGAAACGGATTTTCTTGGGATATATCTGCCCGGTAAATCTGGGCTCGGCCTCCCAATCTGGCTTGGAGTCGCTTGGTCATTTCCCCGCTGATGTCCACTCCGGTGACGGTCGCACCTGCCGATAAAAAGTGGTCTATATAATAACCACTGGCGCTGCCGACATCCAATATACATTTCCCGGCAAGGTCATTTCCCAGGAGTTTTACCATTGCTGGCCGCTCATAGTAGGCATTGTAGGGGGATTCTGCTGACTGCCTGATGTAGGTCTCAGCCAGATTATCGTAGATGTTCTGGACTTCCTTCATGGTACGGAAAGGTAAAAATTTATCTCAATACGATTCCAGTTTTCACCACTGTCACCGAGGCCGGCTTTGGTTTCATCACCTGTCCTCCCAGAAAAACATCACTTTTCCTTCCCGGAGAATGAGAAGAATCAATCATTCCTTAAATTAGGGTATGAAAACGTCTCATTTCCTGTTCGCAATTTTACTTTCAGGCTTCATCTCGACGTCCCTGAATGCCCAGAGTCCGGTTGAAAAAGAACCCCGAACCTTCGAATACCAGGAAGGGGATACCACTTACTTCATGAAACGCTATGTGATGGTCTTCCTGATGCGGGGAGACAAGGCAATGGAGTACTCAGAAAAGGAATTGGAAGAGATTCAGGCTGGTCACATGGCCAACCTGAGCAAAATGGAAAAGTCAGGGGAATTGGTCATGGCCGGTCCTTTTGGGGACGATACCGAGTTCAGGGGAATTCTGATCATGGACACCGAAACCATTGAAGAGGCCCAGGAATTGGTGGAGATCGACCCGGCTATTCAGGCAGGTCGCTTAAAAGCTGAGTACCACCCCTGGTGGGGTGCAGTGGGAACTGCCCTGAGGTAATATCAATACTTGGCAGCCAGTTCCAGATCAAGTTTGAAATCCCGGGTGGTGAGGTAGCCTTCAAATGGTTCTTCCAATACCCGGAACATAATACTTACTGACCGCATGGAACCAGTATAATCCAGAATCTCGGTTGGATCCAGATAGATGGAGTAGTTAAAGGGGCGTTCTGTGAAAAGAACATCCTGGTGGTCGGTAGCCAATACCTTTTGGGTCATCGTGGTACCCAGCAGGAGCAGCCCTTTGTCATCTTTTAGCCTTAGATGCTGAGGAATACCTCCCTTTTGCGGCTCTATCCTGAAGCTATAGTACACTGAATTGAAGCGTGGTTCTTTGTCCATCCCGAAGAATCCGTAAAACCAAATGAAGAACCGTCTTAACCCACTGCGGTTTGGAGTCGGAACGGATGCTTCCAGTACTTTCTTTTTGAGAACCTCATCTGGGTTTTCCGCATCTTTTTCCAGAAAATTCAATTGGATCAGGTCGGTATTGTGCCGGGCAAGGTCAATGTAAATGGTCTCGGTGACATAAGGAGTCATATTCTCCTGCCGTAACCGCCGCAACCGTTGGTACTTTGCCTCTCTCAGGTATCGGAATGACTTCACAGGCCGACGTACCCACATTCTGCCGAAGAAGAAGAACAAGAAGATAAACAGGCCGATCCCGATCAGCAACCACATCAACCAATTCGATTTGGTTTCCATATTGCCAACCGAACCACCAGAGAGAATCTTGTTCTGGTCTTCCAGGTATACAGGCTGATCGCCTGCGAGGTAATAAGGCGTGAGCCCTACCTGAACTTCAAATGAATCCTCTGCTGAAACCAGCGGCTCATCATCTGGGTGGATACCAACCCTGAGTTTCAGGCTGTCTTCGTCAAAGAAGAGAACTTGTAATTCTACGCTGTCCCTTGAATTGATGGCAGCTACGTGGTGAGGCGTGAATTTAAAATTCTTGTCACCGAGCAGGGTGTCCAATGCAATCGGAATAGAAGCCGTATACTTATCCGGCTCATTTCCATTGGGATCTTTCTTAAAGGTTATCTTGGGAATGATGATATGGTCATACCTGTTCCGGTTGTCGTAGATTGCCTCAAGACGCTCCATTGCGGTAGCGGGGTCCACAATTACCCGGTCGGGCTCAATGAGTGCCAAAGCTTCCCCGCTCGGTTCTATACCATTCCCATCTGGAACCAGCCCGCCATTGGAGCCATTGCTCTTGTTACCGGTACCAGTTCCGTTGTTGCCTGAAGTGTTCCCACCTGAATTTCGATTGCCAATATTGCCTCCCACCGGGCGGCCCGTTCCAAATCCGGAATTGTTGTTGTTTCCAGCATTGGCAACTGGTTGCTTGTTCCCAGTCCCGGTACCATTGCCCGTATTTCCATTGTTTCGTGGGGTGGTGATCCCATTTCCGGTTCCTCCCAGGGCTACGGATCCTACGTTTCCAGAACCATTGTTGCCAGAATTACCTGTATTTCCGGTGTTCAAATTTGTATTGTTGGCCCCGGAAAGGATATTGGTCGTACCTACGCCTCCGGTATTGTTCCCGGCAAGAAATGTAGAGGTTCCTTTCGTTCCTTTGGCATCGAGGGATACCGAAATAGTTCTGGAAGCATCTGAACTATTGGAGTTGATATCTGTAAATACCAGGGTGCCGACATCAGTTGTACGTCTTCCACCTGCAGGAGCATAGCGAACAAAGAAGGACTTGCCGCCTTTTCCAAGCTGCACTTCAGATCCGATTGGAATAGGTGTTCCTGCGCTGGTGTTTGAGATTAACTTATAGGCGTCCCGGCTATTGTTGTCAATGGCAAAGCTTGCCTTGCCTTCACCATTGCCATTCCAGGTAATCTCGACCAATTGATCACCCGGTGAGCCAAAACTAAAGTTGGGGAGGGTGGTCGTGTACTTATTGGCCCGGTTGTCCCAAAACATCATCATCCCTTCAGCAGACATCTCTACGTGGAAGGTGATCCCCCTGGTAGTAGGGTCGGCGTCTCCGAGTGGTGAGATCAGGAAAGTAACGCTGGACCGGTCCCGGATACTCCTTGAATAGTCAACATCGAAGGTAAGGGCTACTGCCTCTCCTGGGTTGATAATGGCTGGAAGTTCTTCTCTTAGAGAGTAAGGCCCTTTTTTAAACCGTTCCGAACGCAACAGATTGATCTCCACCGGGAGATTGTGGGTCATTCGGTGTTTTAAAGTAAAGGTAAAGCTCGGTTTGTCGTAACTGAACTCATGGATACTTTCTATGGTACGTCCCAAGTCAGCATCGATCAATACGATGGACTTTTGGGCGGCCAGGTGGTGGAAGCATGATCCTAGCAGAAGTAAGACAGCTCCGAGACGAGTAAGCAATTTCAAAACGTTCAAGCCCCTTTTGCGGTAATTGTTCGAGGATAGAGCAGGTACGCAGCTCATTGATTTAAATTTGTTTTCACCCTTCTTAACGCTCCACGAGTTTCAGCTCGGTGCGGCGGTTGCTTGAGTGTTCCTCCTCGGTGCAATTGGCACCGTCGGCGCAATCATTGAGAAGATACTCTTCTCCAAAGCCCCAGGAAATAAACCTGTCATCTGGTAAGGGACGGCGGGTTTGAATATACTCAACAACTGACTCTGAACGACGACGAGAAAGTTCAAGGTTGTAATTTTTAGTACCCCTTGAATCGGTATGGGATCGGACTTCTAGTTTTGCATTCGGATTTTGCCTCAGGAAGAAGTAAATCTCGTTGAGGTCTTTCTTGGACAATAGATCCAACTCTGCCTGGTTGTAAGCATAATGGATGACCTTCATATTGTTGTCCAGGCCAAATCTTGCTTCACGCATCATCAACTCGATGTCTACCTCAGTCATCCCACTGTCAGGCTCTATGACATTTGAACTGGAGGAGAGAAAACCTTCTTTGGCAGCTATGATGGAGTAATCACTGGCTTCTTCCCATGGAATGGCCACATAAAATGACCCATCCTTTACACTGAAAGTAGAATCGATGATTTCCTGGGTGACATTGTTAATAATCGAAACCGATGCTCTTGACATGGGCTTCTCCATGTCCGAATCTTCCTTGATCTGGCCATGCACCAGGACATAATCGCCCTTGACCATCGGCACCCTGTTTTCACGTACGACAACGCCGCGGATATCTCCGATGGACAGGTTGACCACTTTTGCTATATACTCTTCCTTTTCAAAAATGATGGAATAGTCCTGATTGGCTTGCAGACGAATCTGATAATCCGCTGAATCCGTATCTGTATAAAGCGTATTGATGACCTTACCCCCACTGATGACTCTGATCCCGGCCTCTCCCAACAATGAATCCAGCGCCAGATCATAAGTGATACCACTCATTTCAAATAGCTGTTCTACTTCGAGGTATACATCCAGGTTGATATCACGGCCTTGAGGGATGTTTTTGGTCCAGAAAGTATCACGATAAGTAGTAAAACCTGGAGCATCCACCGTCAGCAGATAGCCGGTATTGACTTGGCAAGGCTCGGAAAACTTACCTGCCCCATCTGTAATGATCACTTTTTCATTTCCACTGATATCTTTCAGCCTGACGATAGAACCTGCCAGGTCTTCTTTGGTCATACTGTCAAACACCTGACCCGTAATACCTGGGCGGCGCTTGAAGTAATAGATATCATCTCCCGTTTCCGTATTCCGGTTTGAACTGAAGTAACCGGAAGAGGTTTTGGGATCCCATGAAATTCCGAAATCATCCTTGGGTGAGTTGATACCCGATCCCATATTGACGGGGTCGGTATAGCGTCCTCTGGAATAATCTGCAGTGTAGACATCCAGCCCACCGTAGCCAATATGACCGTCGGAGGCAAAAAAGAGGAATCCCTCCCGGTTGAAAGATGGGAAAAGCTCATCTCCCTCGGAATTCAATTCAGGTCCCAGATTTCGGGGCTCGGTCCACTTGCCACCTTCGCGCTTGACCATGTAGAGGTCGACGCCACCATAACCACCGGGACGGTCTGAGGAGAATACAATCACGTCTCCGGAGGGGTGAATCGCTGGATGGAAATTGGAGCTTCCATCAGAAAAATTATATGGGAGGGTCTTGATCTCATCCCATTTGGTTCCTTTGGTCCCGTGGATACGGGCTCCCAGGATACGAACTTTCTTTTCTTTGCCACCGTCTTCCTGAATCGCACCAGGAACATCATCTGGTCCGGTTGATTCACCGATCCGGGTAAAGAGTACCAGATCACTACCGGGCATTTTCACGGCACTCACATCATCGTGTCTTGAGCGTGCTTTACCTTTAATGGGGCGCACATCAGCCAGTTGTCCCTTGCTACGCTTTACTGCTGAAAACAGATCGTAATCTCCTTCGTCTCCTATTTCTTTATCGGTACCAATTGCTCTCTTCTTGCTACGGGTTGCAAACACAACCTCATATTTACTATTAATCGCTACCACATCTGAATTGACGGTATTGACTTCATCAACAGCCCGGATCACATAGCGTCCCTCTTCATCCTTGACCTTCATGGCCATGTCGCAGGAGGCGATGTACTTTTCACCAACGGAGTATTCACCGGTTACCTCTTCGAAGAGTTTGAACTGGCTCTTTGCCTCCTGGTACTTGCCATTGCTCTGAAGAACCCTTGCATAGTTGAGGCGACAATCAGAGGATTGGTTGCCACTGATAATTGATTTGCGGTACCAGTTCTCAGCCTTGTCAAGTTCACCGGTCATGCGGTAACAGTCGGCCAGCTTTTCCATCACGGCTGGAAACTCACCGTTCTCAAGGACATTTTGGTACTTGTCAATATCCTTTTGCCACCTCCGGGTATCCTGCAACCTGGTATTTGTTCTGGAAGAAACATTTACCTGTGACAGTCCCCACTGAGAGAACAACAATAGAGCGGTCAGGATAAGCGATAATTTCGTTTTCATAGAGAGCAAAATATCTTTAATACGATGACTCTTCTTCTGTATAATCATGAGTACACTGGGAGGGCATTTTGTTCAAAGTGTTGGTTTTCCCTTAATTCCCGGTGACCTAATTTGCACGTATCGTTACTTCAGACATGAACTTAACGATCTAAACAGTTAATGAACGCTTCTCATTTGAAGGAGGCTTCATAGTGGGGACAAGCCCCAAAATACTGCCCGAATCCTTCCCTGATGGGTTTGTGTTCCACTATGTGGATAAACGCAAACACACATACTCAGGCAATATAGTGAAAAATGCCAATAAATCTACCGTTAGAGATTTAATAAATCGCCTCTCTTGGCAGTATTATAGGGCAAAATCCAAAATCCCATTCTCAATTCTCCCTCCTGCTATTCTCCATTGCACTGATTTTCTGCTCTTTCAAAATGTGGATAAGTCCAAAATCCACTTCTTCCCTGTCCGGCTGCCGGGAGTACTTCAACCAAGGAAAAAATCTGATTCAGACTATTTTTTTATTACTTTTAAAATGGTTAAACCAACCGAACCCTACTTTCCTGGTTGATGGTTCGGATTTACGGCTCCCGGCAATACGGAAAAAGCGCACCCCTGATGTCACGAATTGCAGAAATTGAAAAACTAAGAAGTCGGATGAGGCAACATCATTTTGTTGCAATATCCGGCCCGAGAAATACGGGTAAGTCCCGGATATGTAAAGAACTGAAGCAAAGCCTTGAAGCTGAGGTTAAGAATATGCGGGAGATCGAAAGAAGGTACAAGGCAAAAGCGGGTATGAAGTGGAAGGTCGCCCACATTAAGCTGAGCCGGGAAGAAAATCCCTTCGATCTCCTCACCCAGGCCATCGCCAATCCCAATGCCAATATCCTCGTTAGCAACAATGAAAAGGTAGACCCCCTGTTTGAAAACAAGATCAAGAGGGTTCTCAAGCGGGATAACCATACAGGTTTGATCTGGGTCTATGAAAAATTTCTCAAGCTCAGGGGCTACAACTTTCTTTTGATCGTTGACCAGTTCGAGAACCTGTTTTTCTCTACCATCCTTTCCCAGGAAGAGAAGTTGCTCTTCGTAAAAATGCTGTTGTACGCCAGTCTGGATCAACGACAGGTCTATGTATTGGCAGCCCTTCGCCCCCCAAAAGCCGACCTTTGGAAACAAAATTTCAAAGAGTTGAACCAGGCTGTGAACGTATGCCGGTTCCGTCTCTATAACCCCAACCAAAGGGAGTTGGAGGGTGTTATTGACCAGGCTTTCCAAATAGAAAAGACCAGGATTCTGGGCGATGAGTTCAGTGATGAGCTTTTGTCCCCGGAATGGCTGTTGCGGCAGGATATTTATCAAAGGGTTGCCCTCCCCAAAATTCGAAATATATCCGAAGACACGGCTGAGGTGATGAAGACCAAATGGAAGAAAGTACTGCGGGATACCGTCCCCAGTGCCAATACCCGGATGGTTGCTCCCTCTTCTGTAAAGCATATTACCAAGCAACTGCGGTCCATCACAGATACTATCTGGCCTCAATTGCTCAATGCTTCCAATATTGGAAACCTTGCTGATGAGGAGCGAGAGGACATCATCATTGACCTGAAGGCTCAGTTGACCGATGTTCTTACTTCGGAGTTGTTGCGCCGAATGAGCAAGCACCTCGCGGAGGAGCTCTATTTTGAGCGTGAACCGCTGACCCAGATCGAGAAGCACGTTCGCCAACTTGTGAAAGACTGGGCGGATGCGACTTCCGACATCAGGTCTGAGCAGGAGCGCCGTCGCAGCAGGATCAAGACTGTCTTTCTGGCCGAACAGAAATCTACTGGTGCGGCTTCGGGAGACTTCAAGATCGATATGGGGCTTCCATTGCCCGAGCGTGCTGAAGCTGCCTACAATGCGCTTCACACTACTTTGGACAAGCGTATTGCAAAGAAGGCGCTGATCATCATGGGCCGCTCGGCCAATGCCTCAGAGGCTCCCAGGATGACAGTCGATTCTCTGGGTTATGCAGTAGGCCGCTTTTCCAGCAGGCTCAATGATGTGCTGGCTGTTTTCGTCATGGCGGGCGTGTTGATTGACAATCCTAAAGGAGATCTGCTCCCCAATACCAAAATAGAGCTTTCGGATCCCGACATTGTTGAAAAATGGTCCCGTCTGAAGGAATGGGTCTACGGCCTTGCTCCGGGCTCCGGTGGGACTACCAGTCCTGATGCGGCTGCGCATAGTGCTGCTTTTGGGGGTGAGACTTCCGGGGCGGAGGCCGCAGCCGACGTCGATCTTTCGCTTAAAGAAGACTTTGGGGAGGTTCCCCAGGAAGCAAAGGCCCTGGTCCACCGTGCCGAGTCTGTCTATGCGTCCCTTGCACCAGCGATGCGGAAACGGGTTGCCAAGCGGTTAATGGTCTACATTGCCAAAAAGGCAGGAGCAAATGGCACCGTCAAAACTTCGGAGATCAAGAGTGGCATCGGGCGCTTTCAATCCCAGTTGGACGAATTGATTGAATACTTTGTCCGGCAGGGCATCCTGAAATTTACAGGTCCGGCGGTCGGGTTCAGTGATCCGGCTATTTTCAATACTTGGTCAGACCTAAAAGGCTGGCTGAAAGAATAATTTCTATTTGACAATTGAAAACCTAATTAGAAATGGCAAAGAAAGGTAAATATACCCTTGAGCAGATTGAACCCCTGATCGTAACTCAGGAGTTAGAGGATCGCAAATTGTATCTCGAATTTGCCCTGCCTGGCTCAGATGAGATATATGACGTGAACCATACGGTAAAGAAATCCCGTGATGCCGGTAGCCGGATCAAGGACCGGATGACCCGTACGGGTGTTATGTATGCCAGACGTGGAGCGGTTCGGGCAGTTCGTCGTGGTATCGGTGGCGGTATCGCTGGCCGAATGGTCGGTCAAACGATGAACCAGGCTTCCCGGGAAGTGAAGCCCGGACAGGGAGCTACCCAGAAGGAAGTTGATGCCGCGGTGGTTGAGGCTTTTGAAAAGGTTGCCAAGTACTTTGAATGGAACGAAAGCACCCAGGAATGGGGAAAACCGGGCATTCCACCACCACCTCCACCGAAGTCTCCCTTCGAAGAGCAAGTTGCTGCTAACCCAATCGCAGATGCCCACGACAAAAATATTTTTGCAAGGGTGATGGCTGAGTTGGCCTATGCCGATGGTCATATTGCTCCTGAAGAAGCTGAATTCTTCAAGGAGATTATCCCCGGAGACCAGCCTGGATTGGATGTGCTTGCCAAATCAGATCCGGTATCTTCAATTGAAGCACAAGAGGTTACCGAAGGTGTCAAGGGCACCATTTACATGTTTGCCTGGGTCATCGCTTTGATTGACTTGGACCTGGACTCGGTGGAAGAGGAATTGCTGATGGAGTATGCCGATGTCTTCAACCTGACCGATGCCGTTCGGAATGAGCTTACCAAGCATGCTAAATATTTCGTTCTGGAAAAGAATATCGATCCGGATATCCCCAGGGATGAACTGTTCCAGATTGCTGGTAAAATTGGTCTTGGCAATGATGACGCGGAACGCTGCCGAATCGCTTTCAAGCGACGGGTAGGCTAAGCCGAGAAGCCTAAGCCTCCACTTTCATTTCATTTCCGCACAGCGGGCAATACTTCATCCAGGTTGGAAATTCACCGTTTGCCAGAAGGGTTGGATGGGGACATGCAGGCATCATGCTATTGAGTTGACCTGGTGTGAGTTGCTTTGCTTCAAGGTCATCGCTCTTCTCCTGTTTTTTCTTGCGTCTGGCCACCTCCATGCGGTCTACAAATGCAGAACTCAGGATACCGGTCGGAAGGGCGACCAATCCAATTCCCAACAATGCGATCACCCCGCTCAGTATTTTTCCTAAAGCGGTTACAGGATATACATCTCCATATCCCACCGTGGTAAGCGTCGCGATGGCCCACCAAAAAGCATGCACAATGTCTGGAAATTGATCTGGCTGAGTGGTATGCTCGGCATAGTACATCAAAGTTGAGGCGATCACCATCAGGATCAGTGCCACAAAAATAGTGATGCTGAGCTCTCCACTTTTTTCCTTTAAGACATCTCCCATCATGCGCAGCGAGTTCGAATACCGGGTGATCTTCAGTACCCTGAAGACACGCATGATCCTCAGCATTCTGATAAACTGCATTTCGGCAAGTAGTCCCTGTGGCAGTAAAATCAATAACAAGGATGGCAGAATGGACAGCAGATCCACCAGGGCCATGAAGGAAAAGATATATTTGGTAAAAGGGCGCCAGCCTTTGTATTGGGGAAAAACATAATCCGCAGTTGAGATCCTTACGACATACTCTATGGTAAAAATGACCAGACAGAAGGATTCAAAAGCCTCAAACCAAAAATCGTATTGATCCTGAAGGGACTTGACGGACTCCAGAATAATGGCCACCATATTCAGAACGATCAACAATATGATCAGGGTGTTGAATACATTTCCGATTCTGCTATCCTCGTCTACCAGCACGTAGAGACGTTTCCGAAATGACATAGAAGGACTGATTTATAAACGAACTGAGCTATTCATGTCAAAAATAACAAATCATCAGAAAGGGGCAGCCTAAGATTAACTTTCTTCTCCGCATTGACCGTCCAGGGGCTTTCCATCTGGCCCCAATTCTTTGCCACAATGGGGACAATAAGGCGTTTTGGGAATGGTGTTTTCTTCTTGTCTGGGCTGGATTTTCCTGGCTTCAGTTGTCACGGCTTGGGTTGTGTCGGCTTCAGTTGTCACGGCTTCAACCTCTTCTTTTTCCCTCCTGCGCTCCATTTTGTCAACAAATGCAGAACTCAGAATACCGGTTGGAAGGGCGACCAATCCGATGCCCAAAAGTGCAATTACCCCTCCGAGAACCTTTCCTGCCGGGGTAATCGGGTACACATCTCCATAACCCACTGTGGTCAAGGTGGCCACTGCCCACCAAAATGTGGCCAGGATATTGGGGAATTGTTCTTCCTGGGCTTCGTGTTCCACATAAAACATTAGGGTGGATGAGAGCACCATGAGGATAAAGGTGATAAAAATAGTTACTCCCAGTTCCCGCCCCTTTTCCCTGAATACGGTAATGATCATTCTCAGAGAAGAGGAGTAGCGGGTGATTTTGAATACCCTTAATAGCCTTAAAGTCCGCAGCAATCGGATCATTCTAAAATCCAGGACTCCAGCCAGATAAATAGTATATGGTGCTATAATGATGATAATGGAGGGTAATATCGCCAGCAGATCAATGATCGCCAATGGGGATCTGATGTACTTCAGGAATGGTTTCCACCCTTTCTTTTCTGGATAGATGAAGTCAGCGGTGCTGAGCCTTAGCAGGTACTCCAGGCCAAATACGAGTATCGACCAGAACTCAATCTGATCAAATACAATTTTATACTTGACCGCGAAGTAATCATCTGATTCCATGATGATGGCCACCACATTCAGGATTATCAAAAAGATAATCATCCCGTTGAACAAACGGCTGGGGGTGTAGTCCCCGGAATCTTCATCTACGATTCGGAATATTTGTTGGCGGGTTACCATGCGCAGAACCAAAGTACAAAAAAATCTATCAAAGGACTTCCGAGATCAAAGAGTGTTTAATGTATAAACCCCTGGGTATGGTACCCAGGGGTTTATACAATCAGGTAAATTTCACTTTACCAGGAAATCCGAATCCATCCTGTGGTTGGATTTTCATTGGGACCGGTTGCCGTTACAGTACCGTTGTTAATGAACCCAAGTGAGGATGAGCCTCCGCCACCACCTCCGGCTGCACCGTAGGAGTCTGTAGAATTACCTGCCTGTCCGCCGCCGCCGCCGCCGCCGCCAAGGCCGCCGCCGCCGCCGCCGCCGCCAGCGCCTTCAC